>CAWGTF010000022.1:0-45423 GCA_963825425.1 uncultured Actinomycetes bacterium | reverse complement strand
GCGGATACCACCCCGCATCGGTTGCCGCGCGTGATGCGCCGACTGCTGCCGACAATGCATCGGCAAGTTCCTCGATGATCGTGAACTTCTCCGCCGCTCCAACCCCGCGGCCGCCCGCGACGACAACGCTGGCCTCCGACAGGCCCGGCCGACCACCCGATGCAGCGGCCGATCGCGATTCGACAACCGCGTGCCGACCTTCCGCGGCAGGAACCGTTACCGCTGACACGTCAGGAGTTGCCGGCGCCGCAACAGGGGTCACGCTGTTCGGCCGGACGGTCACGATTGGCACACCGCGCGTCGCCCGCGCGTGCACGACGGTCGCCCCGCCGAAGACCGATTGCTCGACCACCACCGCGCCACCGTCCAGCACCACGTCGACGGCGTCGGTGAGAACACCGGCATCAAGACGGACGGCGAGGCGGCCGGCGATCTCCTTGCCTTCCGTCGTCGACGCTATGAGTACTGCGGCTGGTGACCGCGACGCGACGAGCGATTCGAGCAACGAGACGACCGGCGCGACGACGACCGAGGTCAGCTGATCGTCGTCCGTGGTGAGTATCGCAGTCGCGCCGTACTCGCCGAGCTTCTCGCGCAACCGCGGCTGCCATCCCCAAGTACCACAGCGACCGGCGTGCCGATCCGCGCGGCCAGCGTGAGCAGTTCGAGCGTCGGCTTACCGACGACACCGTCGACGTGGTCGACCAGTACAAGCACGTCCGCCATGACGAATCCCGTCGTTAGAGAAGCCTGCGCGAGACGAGGAAGTCCGCGATCCGAGAACCCCCGTCACCGTCGTCCTTGACGATGGTGTGTTCACCGCGCGGCGGACGTTGGGTTGCATCGACAACCGTCGTAGCCGCCGCGGCCAAGCCGACCGATGATGCGTCGATGCCAAGATCCGCGAGCGACCACGTAGCGGTCGGCTTCGTCTTCGCAGCCATAATCCCCTTGAACGATGGATATCTCGGTTCGTTGATCTTTTCGAGGACACTGATAACGGCCGGCAGTTGCGCCGAGACGACAGCCTGCCCGGCGTCCGTCTGCCGATCTATCCGCACGGTTGCGGGGTCGCTCGACGCGTCGATCTCGACCTTGCTGGCAAGGGTTGCCTGCGGGACGCCGAGGCGCTCGGCCAGCATCGCCGCCATCACGCCCATGCGGGCATCCGTCGACTCAGAACCAAGGACGACCAGGTCGAAGCCGGTGCGCTCGATCGCCTTCGCCAGGACGAGTGAGGTGGACAGCGCGTCGGAGCCGTGCAGCGCGTCATCGACAACGTGCACGGCCTCGTCGGCTCCCATCGAGAGTGCCTTTCGGACCGTGTCAGCAGCACCGGCCGGACCCATCGTCAGGACAACGACAGCGCTGCCGTCGTTTGCTTCTTTGATGCGCAGTGCCTCTTCGACGGCGTAGGTATCGAGTTCATCGATGACGCCATCGGCGGCCGCGCGGTCAAGCGTCTGGTCTGCCGGGTCGAGCCGCTTCTCCGACCACGTGTCGGGAACCTGCTTGACGCAGACCACAATCCTTAACGCACTCACGGTTCGCGCCTCCTGTCGGCCGACTCTACCTGGCAGCGCTAACGTGGCCCCATGGACCAGCGACTCCGCTCCGTGTGCGACCTGTTCGTCGGGGACCTTCGCGAAGGCTCTGGCTTGCACGAGTACGACGGCCTGATTCAAGACTTGTCACCGGGCGGCGTCCGAGCTGGTCTTGCACGGCTCGGCGGACCACCGCTCGACGACCCGCACGACGAAGCCCACCTCCAGGCTTTCGAAGACAACGCCCGGCTCGCGTTCGGCGAACTCGAGGTACATCGGTCCAACCCCTCGACGCACCTACCGAACTTCGACCTCTCCTGTTACGACCGCGAGTACGCGCCGGCCAGTGACCGAGCGGCTGCCAAGCGCGCACACCTCGCCCAGTGGCCAGACGCGGTCGACATGACGATCGAGGCACTCGACGCGGTCCCCGCGCCAGTCGCGACGGCGCTCCTTGGTGCATTCACCGGACTCGTCTCCGCCGTCGACCCGGCTGACCCGCAAGCATCGGCCGCGTTCGCTGCGCACGCCAGATTGATGCGTCATCTGCAGGATGCAGCAGAGCACGGCTCCCCCGACGCGTCGTTGGGTGCTCGCGGCTTGGCATCGTTGATGGGTTCCTTCGAAGCAACGACCGTCGACATCGGTCGGCTCGCCGAAATCGCGGACAGTGAGCGCGACCGGCTGACGGCCATGCTGCGAGATGCGTGCGCGCGGGTCGATCGTGACGCGACTCTTGCTGAAGCGGTGGCCGCCCTCGTCGCGGATCATCCGGACGCCGATGGCGTGCTAACGCAAGCGCAGGCGCAGGTCAACGAAGTGCTCGCGTTCACCCGCCAACATGACCTTGTGCCGTACACCGACGGTGAGTGCATCGTCGCGACAGCACCCGAGTCGCGGCGGTGGGCGATGGCGATGATGGCCTGGGCTGCCCCAGGCGAGACCGACGCGCCGTCGTTCTACTGGGTCACACCGCCCGACCCGAAGTGGTCGCCGCACGACATCGAAGACTGGCTGCAGGTCTTCAGCCACGCGACACTGCCGGCCATCACGTTGCACGAGGTATCGCCGGGCCACTTCGCGCACGGTCGTGCATTGCGCCGCGCCGCCACGCCTGTTCGCCGCATCCTGATGTCGCCAGCGTTCGTCGAAGGATGGGCGCACTACATCGAGGAACTCAGCCTCGATCTGGGTTTCCGGGAGGGTGACCCGCGCTTCGCCGCCGGGGTAGCGATCGAAGGTCTCGTGCGAGTGACGCGTCTCGCGGCCGCGATCGGCGTCCATACCGGTGCAATGACGGTGGACGACGCAGCGCGCAGGTTCGAGTCCGACGCCTTCTTGTCAGGGCGTGCTGCACGAGCCGAAGCGAACCGCGCCACCTTCGACCCGACGTATGGCCGCTACACCTGGGGAAAGCTCGTTATCCACGAAACACAGGCGAAGGCACGGCAGGCTTGGGGTGCCGGCTACTCACACAGCCGATTCCACAAGGCGATGCTCGACCTCGGTGCGCCACCGCTGGGTCTGTTGGGGACGGCGGTCGAGCGCGGCTAGTCGCTCACGCCGGCAGCAGCAGGTCGACGTCCAGCCACTGCGCAAGATCGGCGAGCTCGTCGTTCACCTTTCCCGTCATCGTCTTCGTGAACGGCAAATCCTGGTGGATGGCGTCGACGCGCAGTACGCGCTCTGCTCGGTCGGTTGTGGCGTCAACCTTTCCGACCAGCCGATCCCCGTACAGGATCGGCATCGCCCAGTAGCCCCATCTCCGCTTCGCCGCCGGCTTGTACATCTCGAGGTTGTAGTCGAACTCGAAGATCTCGGTCATCCGCTGGCGGTCGTAGACGAGCCGGTCAATTGGGGAGATGACGGCCGCCCGCCCGCTGAATGTTCCGTCGAGGTAGCTCGGATCGACGCGCCATTCACCCTTTACCCCCTCGATGACGGCCGGCTCACCGACCTCTTCAACCCCGTACGGTTCCACCTGGCATTCTGGTCCGCGGGCGCGCGAGATGCCCATGGCTCGTAGCCGCCGCTCGTTACGTTCTTGGCGCGCCTGCGCGGTAGGGACGACATCATCGTCGGGATAGACGCGGGACGCGAGGTCCCACAACCTGTCGCGCCCGCGGCGGCCCGCTACGGCAACTTCGCCGCGCAACACCGACATCTCGAGCATCATCGCGACGTTGCGGTTGTTGTTCCAACCAGTCGACCGCCACGAGACCTTGCACGTATCGGGCAACTCGCGCCACGTCAGCGGACCGTCGCGCCGGAGCTCGTCGACCAGGTCGCGCCGAAAGGCGTCGTTGGCTCGCACCCACGCCGCACGGCTCTGGCGCCAGTCGGGGATCGTGCCGGCGTCGGCGCCGGGCCACTCCGCCATCTCGCTGCGGTAGAGCGCGATGTCCCCGGCCGGGCGGAGCATGCCGTGTAGGTCGATCAGCGATTGCTCATCAACGGCGTCGGCGACCGCAGTTCGAGGACACGACGATCCCAAGCGACTCCATACGACAAGCTCGGCACTGGGAGCAACGGCGGCCGTCCGATCGTCCTGCAGCAGAGTTAGGCGCCGCACCGTGTCGAGCAGATCGGCCGGCCGGTTCGCGTCAAGAAGCTGCGCCCGGACGGCGATCCGCCGTGCGTCCGTGCGCGACAGCTGATGGACGATCACGGCGATCACATTAGGCGACCGGAGGGACAACTCCTCGGCGCGCTTTGCTCTGCTGCGCTACAGGAGCAGAGCTGCTCTGCTGCGCTACAGGAGCAGACTGCTCTGCTGCGCTACAGGAGCAGAGCTGCTCTGCTGCGCTACAGGAGCAGAGCTGCTCTGCTGCGCTACAGGAGCAGAGCAAAGCGTGCCGAAAAGAGTTCCTGCCGGGACGGCAAAGCCGACGAAACCGCACAAGAGCGCGGAACCGCACTCCAGGGCAAGTCGACGCCAATGCGACGATGGCGTGTGATCACCCCACCGTGCGGCATCCGATGGGGCACTCGGCGCGGTGGCGTCCAGTGAAGATTGTGCTGGCCGGTGGGTCAGGGTCCCTGGGTCGCCGTTTGGCCTCAGCTGCAACCGCTCGCGGCGACGACGTCGTCGTGTTGACCCGCACGCGGCGCGGGAACCTGCCATATCGGCAGGTCCTGTGGGACGGGAAGATGGTCGGCGCGTGGGCCAACGAGCTCAATGATGCGGCGCTCATCAATCTGGCGGGCGAGCTGGTCGACCGCCGCCCCTCGGCGTCCAACATCGCACTTTTGACCCGCAGCCGGGTCGAACCCACCCGCGCTCTGGCCGCAGCCGCCCAGCAAGTCGACATACCGCCTCGACTCTGGTTGCAGCTGAGTACGACCGCGATCTACGGCGATACCGGCGATGTCGTGCTTGACGAGGACAGTCCCGTCGGCACCTACCCGCCGCAGATGTGCGCGGTTGCAACTGCGTGGGAAGCGGCGGCCAGCGGAGTGCGCTGCGAGCGGCAAGTGATCATGCGGACCAGCGTGGTGCTAGACCGAAACACGCCAGCACTCGATCGGCTGACGACGATCGCGCGGCTTGGGCTCGGCGGTCGCATCGACGACGGCCGGCAGTGGGTCTCCTGGCTTCACATCGACGACTTCCTCACGATCACCGATCTCGTGATCGCCGACCCTGCGCTCAGTGGCGTCGTCCATGCAACGAGCCCGCAGCCAGTGCGGAACGCTGACCTGATGCGCGTGTTGCGAGCCGCCGTGCACCGGCCACCCGCTCTGCCCACGCCGGCCTGGCTGGTCAGGGTAGGAGCCGTCGCGTTGCGCACCGACCCGGCGCTCGCGCTGACCGGTCGCCGCGCTGCGCCAGCGAAACTCCTCTCCGTTGGCTACCGGTTCGAGCACCCGGATCTCCGCGAAGCCCTTGATTCGCTGTTGGCTCGGGCGTGAGCCCGCGTAGGTGGTTCACCCCTGCGCGCCACTCTGGTTAGGGTGTTCTGAGAGCCAAGAACGCGGAGGAGCTACTCGTGACCGAATCTGTCACGTCGAACCTGCCGACGTCAGTCGGCACGACCGGGTCCGTAAGCGACGCCGATCTCGCGCAAGCTTTCCCGCGCCTCACGGAAGCCCAATGCGTTCGGATGCGCGCGTTCGGGGAACGTCAAGCCGTGAGTGTCGGAGACCTGCTCTTCCAGCCTGGTGACGTTACTTACGACTTGATACTCATTGACGAAGGCGCCATCGACATCGTTAGCACGGCCACCGTCGACAAGCCCGAAGAGGTCGTCGTGCAGCATCGCGCGGGTGCCTTTCTCGGTGAGCTCAACCTGCTGACCGGGCAGCGGGTGTATCTCACAGCACGCGTCGCGGAGGCCGGAACCGTGTACCGCATCGGGCCGGACTCGTTTCGCCGGTTGATGTCCGAGGATCCGGAACTGTCGGATCTCTTGCTGAAGGCGTTCCTCGCCCGCCGCAGATTCCTGCGCGACAGCCCCGCTGCGCGCAACATCGAAATTGTCGGGAGCAGCTTGTCATCGACCGCGCTCGCGCTGCGCACCTACGCCGCCCGGCAAGTACTCCCCCACCTGTGGTTCGACGCCGAAACCGTCGAAGGCAAAGCCGTCATGTCAGCGGCTGGTTTGGCCGTCGCCGACCTGCCCGCAGTCCTCACGCCGAGCCGCACGCTGCGCCGCACCACTCCCGGCGAGCTCGCCGAGCACTTGGGCCTCTCGTATCACCGTGCCGCCGACAGAGCCATCGATGTCGCCGTGGTCGGTGGCGGACCGGCGGGCCTTGCGGCCGCCATGTACGGCGCGTCGGAAGGACTCGCGACGATACTGATCGACGCGGTTGCAGCGGGTGGCCAGGCGGCTGCCAGCTCGCGAATCGAGAACTACCTCGGCTTTCCGTCCGGGTTGGCAGGCGCCGAACTCACCGGCCGCGCATCCATTCAAGCGCTCAAGTTCGGTGCCGAGCTTTCGAGTCCCTGCCGGGCCGCTTCGCTGGATTGCACGGGAGGCCAGCTTCGCGTCGTCCTCGAAGACGGCACCGACATCGTCACACGAGCAGTCGTCATCGCCACCGGTGCCCGCTACCGGTCGTTGCCCCTCGAGCGGTGGTCAGACTTCGACGGTGCCGGAATCTACTACGCAGCAACGGAAATCGAGGCGCGCGTCTGCGGCAACCAACCAGTTGCTGTCGTCGGCGGGGCGAACTCCGCCGGCCAGGCCGCGCTGTATCTCGCGTCGCGCAGCAGCGCAGTCAACCTTGTCGTGCGCGGCCACGACCTATTCGCCGGCATGTCGGCCTACCTCGCCGACCGATTGCTCGCCACTCCGCAGGTCACGATCCACACCGACACGGAGGTCACCGCGTTGCACGGCGACACCGCGCTGCGTCGCGTCACACTCACCAATCGCGCGACCGGCGAGCAGCACGATGCTGCGTGCAGTGGCCTGTTCTGCTTCATCGGCGCGGTGCCGGCGACCGAGTGGTTGACCCGGGTCGCCCTCGACGAAGACGGCTTCATCCGCACCGATACGCAGTTGAGTGACGAGGATCTCGGCGAGATCTGGGCGCACATGGGACGCCGACCACTGCCGTTCGAGACGAGCATGCCCGCGGTTTTCGCAGCCGGAGATGCGCGGTCAGGCTCGATGAAACGGGTGGCCGCAGCGGTCGGTGAGGGTTCCAGCGCCATCAGGTCGGTGCACACGGCGCTCGGCGTGCGCCTCTAGCCGCGTCGGCGGCGCCCAGAACCTAACGCCCCTGAAAGTCAGCCTTGCCTGGTCCGGACTCCACGAAAGATGCCATCCCGATCGTGCGATCCTGCGTGCCGAACAGCGCGGCGAAGGCTTCGCGTTCGGCCGCGAGCCCAGTAGCCAGGTCCGTCGCGAGCCCGCGGTCGATGACGTCCTTCGCGGCCCGCAGAGCGACCGCCGGCCCGGCGGCAAACTGCCCGGCCCACTCAACCGCCGCGGCGTAGACCTCCGCGGCCGGCGTCACCTTGTCGACCAGGCCGATTCGCAAGGCCTCGTCGGAGTCGACCATGCGGCCGGTGAAGACCAAATCCTTCGCGCGCGCCGGGCCGACAAGTCGCGCCAGCCGCTGCGTACCGCCCGCCCCAGGAATGACACCGAGCAAGATTTCCGGCTGCCCCAGCTTCGCGCCGTCCGCACAAAAGCGCACATCGGCGGCGAGCGCCAACTCACAGCCGCCGCCGAGCGCGTAGCCGGTGATCGCGGCGACGACCGGTTTGGGGATCTGCGCAACCGCGGTGAACGCCGCCTGCAGCGGCACCGACCGCGCGACCATGTCGGCGTGCGTCATCGCGGCCATCTCTTTCACGTCAGCGCCGGCGGCGAACGATCGAGTGCCGCCATAGATCACCACTGCGCGGACGTCGTCACGTGCAGCGGCTTCGAGGGCGACCGCATGAAGCTGGTCCTGCATCACCGCGTTCATAGCGTTGACCGGCGGCCGATCGAGGCGAATCGTGCCGACGCCCGCGTCGACCTCGAGACGCACGAACTGAGTCTGTGGCGCAGGCGAATCATCCATCGCGCCAGGCTACTTCAACGGGAGCGACCGGCCCGGGCAAAACAGCACCGGGCACAATGACGGTGTGGCCATTCGCGAACGCCTGCTCGCGGCGGCCGGCGTCATCGGACCATGCGTCTTCATCAGCGACTGGGCGATCCTCGGCGCCAGAGCAAAGAACTACTCCCCCGTCAGTGACGCGATCAGCGAGCTCGCGCGGATGCACGCGCCGACCCGGCCCGCGATGACTGCAGGGTTCCTGGTCTTCAGCGCTGCCCTGCCCACCTATGCGGTCGCGCTCCGCCACTGCGATGCCCGGACACGCCTGGAAGTTCGCCGCGGCCAACGGCCTCGCCACGCTCGGCGTGGCGGCCTTCTCTCTCGGCACGCCGACGTCCGGCGACATCCACGGCGTCTTCGCCGGCCTCGCGTACGCATCTCTTGCGGCGACACCGATCGCGGCGGGCGTGGTGCTGCGCCGTGGCGGTCACAAGGCACTTACCCGGACGTCGATTGCAACCGGTCTCACCGTGCGCGGCCGCTCTCGTGGCGAGCGTGGTCGGACCCGACCAGGTGCATGGCCTGCTGCAGCGCGTCGGACTCACGATCGGCGACGTGTGGATCATCGCCTCGGCGATCTCGATGATGCGCGACCAGACACAATAAGCCGGTGGACATCTGGCCCGGTCATTGGCAGCCCCTTGGTGCCACCGTCGATGACGGTGGCACCAACTTCGCGCTCTTCTCCGCGAACGCCACTGCGGTCGACCTGTGCCTGTTCGACGACTTGGGTATCGAGACACGCGTCCCGCTGCGCGAGTCGACTTTCCACGTCTGGCACGGTTACGTTCCCGGGGTCGGTGCGGGGACCCGCTACGGATACCGCGTCGATGGCAACTTCGATCCCGACTAACGGGGCGCACTTCAACACCAGCAAGTTGCTGGCCGACCCGTACGCCCGCGCGTTCGACGGAGCCTTCGAAGCCGACGACGCGGTGTTCGAGAAGGACCCGCGCGACTCGGCGGCGTTCGTGCCCAAGTCAGTCGTGGTGCACGACGAGTTCGACTGGGCGGACGATCGCTCACCGGCCGTTAGCTGGCCTGACACGGTCATTTACGAGGTGCACGTCCGCGGCTTCACCATGCAACACCCTGACGTGCCGCAGGAATTGCGCGGCACCTATGCCGGGCTCGCGCACCCAGCCACGATCGACTACCTGAAGCAGCTCGGCGTCACCACCATCGAACTCCTGCCCGTGCACCAATTCGTCAGCGAGCCGGCCCTGCTTCGCCGCGGTTTGTCGAACTACTGGGGCTACAACACGCTCGGCTTCTTCGCACCGCACGCTGGCTACTCGTCGTCCGGCAGTCGTGGCGAACAGGTTCGCGAGTTCAAGGCCATGGTGAAGGCGCTGCACAATAGCGGGATCGAGGTCGTTCTCGACGTCGTTTACAACCACAGCGCCGAGGGCGACGACTTCGGTCCGACTCTGTCGCTGCGCGGAATCGACAACGCGTCGTACTACCGGCTCGGACCCGGCGGGCAGTACGTGAACTACACGGGGTGCGGCAACACCCTCGATCTGCGCACCCCGCACATGCTGCAGCTCGTCACGGACTCGCTGCGCTACTGGGCGACGGAGATGCACGTCGACGGGTTCCGCTTCGATCTCGCGCCGACGCTCGCCCGATCGAGCGACGCATTCGACACACAGTCATCGTTTCTCGAGGCGATCAACCAGGATCCGGTGCTATCGCAGGTCAAGCTGATTGCCGAGCCATGGGATGTCGGCCCAGATGGCTACCAGATCGGGAACTTCCCTGCACCGTGGACGGAATGGAACGATCGCTTCCGCAACACGATCCGTGACTTCTGGCTCTGCGGTGCAACCGATACGCGCGAACTCGGCTACCGGTTGTCGGGATCCTCCGACCTCTACCAGCGCAGCGGCAGGCGACCCGACGCATCTCTGAACTTCGTCACCTGTCACGACGGCTTCACGCTGCACGACCTGGTCACCTACAACGACAAGGTCAACCTCGCGAACGGTGAGAACAATCGTGACGGCGCCAGCGACAATCACAACTGGAATTGCGGGTTCGAGGGCGAGACCGACGAACCCGCTCGTCACGCAAATTCGCGCGGCTGTCACGCGCGCGATGCTCGGCACGCTCCTGCTCTCGGCCGGCGTCCCAATGCTCGGGCACGGCGACGAGTTTGGCCGTACTCAGCGCGGCAACAACAACGCCTACTGCCAAGACAATGCGCTCGCGTGGGTCGACTGGAGTGACCGCGACGACTCGCTGCTCGCGTTCACGAAGGCCGCGATTGCCCTGCGCCGCGAACATCCGGTGTTCCGCCGAAGCTCGTTCTTCACGGGCACGGCGACGCACGACACCGGCACGACCGACGTCGCCTGGTTCACCGGAGGCGGCGTGGAGATGACGCCCTCCGACTGGATCGACCTCCACGCGCGCACGATCGGGATGTACCTGTCCGGTGCCGACATCCACGACGTCGACCCGCACGGCGAGCCCATCGTCGACGACTCGTTCCTGATCGTCATGCACGGCGGTCTCGATCCATCGACCTTCATACTTCCCGGCGCCCCGTGGGCGACAGGCTACGAGGTCGTGCTCGACAACACCGACCAGGCGACCACCTCGACCCTCGCGGCGGGCAGCACCCTCGACGTCCCCGGCGTTGCGTTCATCGTGCTGCGGGCCATTCGACCCGCGATCTAGCGGAGGTCGCCGGTGACCATTCCTTCGCCGGTTGACGGGACCGCGATCAGTCCCAGTTCTCCCGGCGAGGCCAACAACGCGTCGGTTGGAAGGACTCGGACGCTGTACCCGAACGGTCCCGTGCGGTCGAGCGTCATCTCACCTTCGTAAACCCAGCTGCCGTCGTCGCGCTTGTCAGAAAGGCGCAGCGACGAGTACGTCGGGCCGGTGATTTGGTCGTTCTCGTCGACCCGGCCGTAGGCGACCTGCACGTCGACGTCGTCTGCGGCGAGATCTCCCAGCGCGACCACCGCGCGCAGCGAGACGACCGTGCCGTACTCGAGCGCATCGGAGACTCCGCGCGCTTCGACGTGCTCGACACGCACCCCAGGCCAGGCCGCAGCGACCCGCTTCTTCCAGGCCGCGAGGTGCTTCGCGCCGCCGAACTTGGTGTCTTCCATTGCGCGCGAGGACTGCGCGGCCGGGGTGTACAGGTCGTTCACGTAGTCGCGCAGCATCCGGGTGGCAACCACCTTCGGGCCAAGCGACGACAGCGTGTGACGGACCATCTCAAGCCACCGACTCGGCAGTCCGTTGTGGTCGTGGTCGTAGAACCGCGGCACCATCTGTGTCGACACGATGTCGTAGAACGCGGCCGCCTCGAGTTCGTCGCGGTGCTCCTCTGAGAGCTCGGCAGCGGACGGAATGTCCCACCCGTTGGAGCCGTCCGACCACTCGTCCCACCAGCCATCGCGAATCGACAGGTTCAGGACGCCGTTCAGTGCGGCCTTCATGCCCGACGTCCCGCACGCCTCGAGCGGCCGCAGCGGGTTGTTCAGCCAGACGTCCGCGCCCGCGCACAGTACTCGAGCCAACGCCATGTCGTAGTCGGGCAGAAAAACCACCCGATGGCGCACGTTCGTGGAATCGGCAAACCGCACGACTTCCTGGATCAACCGCTTGCCACCGTCGTCGGCCGGGTGTGCCTTGCCGGCGATGACGAACTGCACTGGGCGGTCCTTGTCGAGCAGCATCTCGGTGAATCGCTCACGGTCTTGCAGCATCAACGTCAGCCGCTTGTACGACGGCACCCGCCGGGCGAACCCGATCGTCAAGATGTCGGGGTCGAGGACGTTCGCCGATCCAGCCAAGCTCGGACGCCATCGCACCACGCTGCAGCCACGACGCTCGCAGCCGTACCCGCGTCTCGTCGACCAACCGGCTCCGCAGTGCTCGCCGCACTTCCCATAGCTGGCGGTCGTCGAGGCGATCGGCACCCGCCCACGCCTCGCCGTCGGCTTGCAAATCGACGCCGAGGTCACGCTCGACCATCTGCTGCACCTCACGCGAAACCCACGTGGGCGCGTGGACGCCGTTGGTCACCGAGGTGATCGGGACATCGGCCGAGTCGAACTTCGGCCACAGCCCAGCGAACATCTCCCGGCTGACCTGGCCGTGCAACAACGAAACGCCATTGGCACGCTGCGCAACGCGAAGACCCATCAATGCCATGTTGAAGACGCTCGCGTCACCGCCCGGGAAGCTCTCGGAGCCGAGGCGAAGCACTCGGTCGATCGGCAGTCCGAGCGCGTTGTCGGGAGGACCGAAGTGGTGTTCGACCAGATCGCGCGGGAACCGGTCGATGCCGGCGGGCACCGGCGTATGCGTGGTGAACAGCGTCGACGCCCGAACGACCTCGAGCGCTTCGTCGAACGACAGCGACGAGGCGGTCACCAGCTCGCGAATCCGTTCCAGCGCAAGGAAGCCGGCGTGCCCCTCGTTCATGTGGTAGACCTCGGGCTTGGCGTGTCCGGTCAGCCGGCAGAAGGCACGCACCGCCCTGATCCCACCGACACCGAGCAGCAATTCCTGGCGGAAGCGGTGATCGGTGCCGCCGCCGTAAAGGCGGTCCGTGACGTCGCGCTCAGCTGGCGCATTGCCCTCGACGTCGGAGTCCAACAGCAGCAACGGGATGCGGCCGACCTGGCACAGCCAGACTTGGGCCTGCAGGTCTCGGCCGGGCAACCGCACCGGGACCGTCACGGGCGAGCCGTCGGCCTCGGTCAACAGCGTCAGCGGCAAGCCGTGCGGGTCGACCGGTGGGTAGCGCTCTTGCTGCCAACCGTCGCGAGACAAGGACTGGTTGAAGTAACCGCGACGGTAGAGCAACCCGACACCGATGACCGGGACGCCGAGGTCACTCGCCGTCTTCAGGTGGTCGCCCGCCAAAATCCCGAGCCCGCCGGAGTATTGCGGCAACACCGCCGTGATGCCGTACTCGGGTGAGAAGTAGGCGATCGCCTTCGGAGCCTCGTCGCCCAATGTCTGGAACCAGCGATCCTGATTCAGATACTGGCGCAGGTTCTCGGCCGCTTCGTCGAGCCGGCCGAGGAACTGCTCGTCGGTCGACAACTCGGTGAAGCGCGAATGCGGAACGAGCCCGAGCAACCGCCCGGGATCCCCGTCGACCGCGCGCCAGGTCTGCGGGTCGATCGACTCGAGAAGGTCGAGTGTCTCCGCATGCCATGACCAACGAAGGTTCAGTGACGAGGTCGCCAAGTGCCGCCAACCGCGGCGGCAGAACCGTACGGACAGTGAATCGTCTGATCGCTCTCACGGCACGACCATACCGAAGCGGATGTTCGGTTCCACCAAGGTCCATCGGCACTGCTGTCACATCCACGCCCGACGTCGACAATGGGAGCGCTTGCAATTTCGGCTGCGCTGGCCTTTCGCTGGCCGGTTCCCGACGAAGATCACCCGGGCTCTCGCGGCGCGACCCGCCGCCCGATACGTTCGGGGTAATGAGCACAAACAAGCGCCGCGCCACGCCTGCGAAAACGCCGGCCACCCGTCCGGCCCGCTCGAAAGCGGCTGCCCCCGCAACACGGACGGCCCGCTCTGCTCCCGCCGAGTCTGCAACCGCAACAAGAGCAACTGCAACCGAAACAGCCAAGGTCGGGACGCCGCCGAGCGGGCGCATTCCGATCGAGAACGTGATGCCCGTCATTGACTGCGGTCGTTACCCGGCCAAGTCGGTGGTCGGCGAACAACTGACCATCGCCGCGACCGTCTTTCGCGAAGGCCACGACGCGACTCGGCGTCAATGTCGTGCTGCGCGATTCAACCGGCCGCACCGGGCCGTGGACTCCGATGCGACTCGTCGCACCCGGGCACCGACCGCTACGAAGCAGTCGTCACGGCGGACACGACGGGTGCGTGGACGTTCCAGATCGAGGCGTGGGGCGATCCGCTCGAATCGTGGCGGCACGACGCGCGCATCAAGATCCCCGAGGGCCAAGACGTCGAGCTGATGCTCGAGGAGGGCGCGCGCCTGCACGAGCAGGCCGCCGCGAACCTGTCCGGCGGGACGGCGACGGCAGCCGCGACGGAGATACGGGCGACGCCGAGTCGACTCGCTCAGCGTCGCCGAGACGTTGCGCTCACCCGGCGATCCGGTCGAGCGACTGTCGGCGGCGCTGGCCCGCGGCGTCCTCGCCCTTCTGGCCCGCCACCCATTGCGCACGCATGCTGACCGTGTCACCGTCGTACCCGTTGTGGGTCGATCGCGAGCGCGCGCTGTTCGGCTCCTGGTACGAGTTCTTCCCGCGCTCCGAAGGCGCGACACTCGACCCGCCGCGGTCGGGCACGTTTGCGACCGCGGCGAAGCGGCTGCCGGCGATCGCCGCGATGGGCTTTGACGTTGTCTACATCCCGCCGGTGCATCCGATCGGTACGACGTTTCGCAAAGGTCCGAACAACACGCTGACCCCAGGGCCGGGCGATCCCGGCGTCCCGTGGGCCATCGGGTCGAGCGAGGGCGGGCACGACGCGATCCACCCCGACCTCGGCACGATGGACGACTTCGACGCGTTCGTGGCGGCGACGAACGAGCAACGGCCTCGAGATCGCGCTCGACCTGGCGCTGCAGTGCTCGCCCGACCATCCGTGGGTGACTGAGCATCCGGAGTGGTTCACCACTCGTGCCGACGGCAGCATCGCCTACGCGGAGAACCCGCCGAAGAAGTACCAGGACATCTACCCGCTGAACTTCGACAACGACTACGACGGCCTCTACGCCGAGATCGCTGCGGGTCGTGCGCTTGTGGATGAGCCACGGGGTTCGGATCTTCCGGGTCGACAACCCGCACACCAAGCCGGTTCGGTTCTGGGAGCAACTGCTGGCCGACATTCGGTCGACCGACCCAGACGTCTTGTTCCTGGCCGAGGCCTTCACGCGGCCACCGATGATGCAGGCGCTCGCGAAGGTCGGGCTTCCATCAGTCGTACACGTACTTCACCTGGCGCAACACGAGGACCGAACTCGAGAGCTATCTCATGGAGCTCTCGCACGAGACCTCAGACGTCCTGCGTCCGAACTTCTTCGTCAACACCCCAGACATCCTGCATGCCTTCCTGCAACAGGGCGGGCCGCCCGCGTTCAAGATTCGTGCCGTGCTCGCGGCGACCGGCTCGCCGACGTGGGGCGTCTACTCCGGCTACGAGTTGTTCGAGAACATGCCGCTTCGGCCCGGCAGCGAGGAGTATCTCGACTCCGAGAAGTACCAGTACCGCCCTCGCGACTACGCGGCCGCTGAGGCAGCCGGTCGGAGTCTCGCCGGTTACCTCACGACGCTCAACCGGATCCGCCGCGAGCACGTGGCCCTGCAACGGCTGCGCAACCTGCACCTGCACGGCGCAGACAACCCACAGATCCTCACCTACTCCAAGCAGGTCGTCACCGACGACGCGACCGACACGATCCTGGTCGTGGTCAACCTGAACCCGTTCAACGTCAGTGAGGCAACCATCGCGCTCGACATGCCGGCGCTCGGCGTCGACTGGGGAGCCCAGTTCGACGTCGCCGACCTGCTCAGTGGTGCGCGCTATACGTTCGGGCAGTACAACTACGTGCGGCTTGATCCACACGTCGAACCAGCGCACATTTTCGTCGCTTTCGCTGACTAGGCGGCGTTGACAGATGGCAGACCCCGTGAGCGATTCGTCGGAGCACTCCGTCGATCCGCACTGGTACAAGCGCGCGGTCTTCTACGAGGTGCTGGTCCGCGGCTTCGCCGACAGCAACGGCGACGGCACCGGCGACCTGAAGGGCCTGGTGTCGAAGCTCGACTACCTGCAGCTGGCTCGGCATCGACTGCATCTGGCTGCTGCCGATCTTCCAGTCACCGCTGCGCGACGGCGGGTACGACATCTCCGACTACTTCACGATCCTGCCCGAGTTCGGTGACCTCGGCGACTTCGTGCAACTCGTCGAAGAAGCCCACAAGCGCGGCATGCGGGTCATCGCCGACCTCGTCATGAACCACACCAGCGACCAGCACCCGTGGTTCCAGGCCTCGCGCTCCGACCCGACCGGTCCCTACGGCGACTACTACGTGTGGTCCAACACCGACACCAGGTATCGCGACGCGCGGATCATCTTCGTCGACACCGAGAAGTCGAACTGGACCTTCGACCCGGTGCGCGGCGAGTACTACTGGCACCGCTTCTTCGGCCACCAGCCCGACCTGAACTTCGAGAACCCGGCCGTCCAGGACGCGATGATCGGCACGCTGCGGTTCTGGCTCGAGCTCGGCATCGACGGCTTCCGGCTGGACGCCGTCCCGTATCTGTTCGAAGAAGAAGGCACCAACTGCGAGAACCTGCCGCGCACGCACGAGTACCTCAAGCGGGTCCGCAAGGAGATCGACGCGCGACTTCCCCGATCGCGTGCTGCTGGCCGAGGCGAACCAGTGGCCCGCCGACGTCGTCCAGTACTTCGGCGAGAGCGACGAATGCCACATGGCGTTCCACTTCCCGCTGATGCCGCGCATCTTCATGTCCGTGCGGCGCGAGCAGCGCTACCCGATCTCGGAGATCTTGTCCCAAACGCCGGCGATCCCCGACGGCTGCCAGTGGGGCATCTTCTTGCGCAACCACGACGAGTTGACGCTCGAGATGGTCACCGACGAAGAGCGCGACTACATGTACACCGAGTACGCGCAAGATCCGCGGATGAAGGCCAACATCGGCATCCGACGGCGACTGGCTCCGCTGCTGGAGAACTCGCGCGACCAGATGGAGCTATTCACCGCCCTGTTGCTCTCGCTGCCGGGCTCACCGGTGCTCTACTACGGCGACGAGATCGGCATGGGCGACAACATCTGGCTCGGTGACCGCGACGGCGTCCGGACGCCGATGCAGTGGACGCCCGACCGCAACGCCGGCTTCTCCAACTGCGATCCGGGTCGGCTGTACCTGCCGGTGATCATGGACCCGATCTACGGCTACCAGGGCCTCAACGTCGAAGCGCAGATGCGCACCTCGTCGTCCCTCCTGCACTGGACGCGGCGCATGATCGACACCCGCAAGCGGCATCCGACCTTCGGCGCGGGCAACTTCGCCGAGTTGGGCGCGTCGAATCCGAGCGTCCTGGCGTTCGTCCGTGAGTTCGGCGACGACCGGGTGCTGTGCGTGAACAACCTGTCGCGCTTCCCGCAGCCGGTCGAACTCGACCTACGCCGGTACGCGGGCGTGGTTCCGGTGGAGATGCTCGGGGGTATGCACTTCCCGAAGGTCGGCGAACTGCCGTACCTGCTGACCCTGCCGGGCCACGGCTTCTACTGGTTCACGCTGCCGGCCAAGCGCGCGGAGGATGCCTAAATGAGCACAAACCGGACCGCAGCTCGAGGACTTCCTGCGCGACTGGCTGCCGAAGCAGCGCTGGTTCGCCGGCAAGGATCGCGGCGCGAAAGCGGTGCACGTCACAGACCGAGCGGGTACTGCTTGCCGGCGACCCGTCGCTTTTGCACCTGTTTGTGCAGGTCGAACAGAAGCCGGCCGTCGATCCGCTGCCCGGACTCGAGCCGAGCGCCGACACCCTCACCACCACCTACCAGCTCATTCTCGGCGTGCGCGCCAGCTGCCGAAGGAGCTCGAACACGCCGTCGTCGGCCACGTCGATGAGCTGGGTTGGGTGTACGAGGCCAGCCAGGACCACGATCTGATGCACATGATGCTCGGCTGGGTCGCGGACGAAGAAACCCGAGGCGACATCGTGTTCGCCCTTGAGCCGGGCGCGAAGATCGATCCGGACGCCGTCGAGCCTGGCGCTCGGCGGCGAGCAGTCGAACACCTCGGTCGTCTTCGGCGAGCAGACCATCATGAAGCTCTTCCGCATCGTGGTTCCTGGCCTCAATCCCGACCTCGAGGTGACGCGGGCGCTCACCGAGATGGGCAACCTGCACGTCCCCGCCCTGCAGGGCTGGATCGAGAGCGACGTCGACGGCACCGCCAGCACCCTCGGCCTGCTCCAGGAATTCCTGCGGTCCGGCTCCGACGGCTGGGCACTGGCGCTGACCAGCGTGCGCGATCTGTTCGCCGAGGGTGACCTGCACGCGGGCGAAGTCGGCGGCGACTTCGCCGCCGAGTCGGAGCGACTCGGCATGGCGACCGCCGACGTGCACTCGGCGATGGCCCAAGCACTGCCGACCGGCATCGCCGACCAGCACGCCCTCGAAACACTGGCCCAGTCGATGCGAAACCGACTCGACGCGGCACGGATCGCCGTCCCGGAGCTCGCTGATCACGCCGTGGCAATCTCCGCGGTCTTCGACGCTCTCGCACACAGCCACGAACCGGTGCCGCTGCAACGCGTGCACGGCGACTTCCACCTCGGGCAGGTCATGCGAACCGACAACGGCTGGGTGCTGCTCGACTTCGAAGGCGAGCCCGGTGCGCCGATCGCGGCACGGACCGCGCTGTCGAGCCCGTTGCGTGACGTCGCCGGCATGTTGCGGTCGTTCGACTACGCCTCGCGTTACCTGCTCGCCGACCAGCCCGCGGCCGCGCAGCTCGAATATCGCGCTGCCGAGTGGGCAGAGCGCAACAGGGACGCGTTTTGCACCGGCTACGCCAAGAGTGCCGGCCGAGATCCGAGGGAGGACGACGTGTTGCTGCGCGCATTCGAACTCGACAAGGCGGTGTACGAGGTGGCATACGAGGCTCGTAACCGTCCCAGCTGGGTACGGATCCCGCTCGGTTCGATCGAGCGGTTGGTGGCGGCGTGACGAGCGGGCCGCGTCCCGCCGAAGGCAGCGACGGCGAGGCTCCGGCCCCCAGTCCGCAGCCGCCGATCCCGAGCCTGCCCGCCCAGACTCGCGGAGAGGCCGCGTAGAAGGCAACACCGGCCGCCCGCACCCGCGCCAGCCGCTCCACCACCCCTGCGCTGCGTCGCGGCGCCACCGCACCGCCGCAGCGACCGTCGTCCCGGAAAGAAAGGTCGCCGCCGTGACCAAACCAACCGAGACGAAGCCAGCCGAGACGACACCGCCCGCCCACCCGCCGCCGGCGCCGGTGACGGCCCCACCCGACGAGATCGACCGCCTGGTCTCCGGAGCGCATCACAATCCGCACGGCATTCTCGGCGCGCACCTGGGCGACGGCGTCGTGACCTTCCGCAGCTTGCGGCCCAACGCGCGTGAGGTCACCGTGCTGGTCGATCTGCTGCGCATTCCGCTGGCGCACGAGCGAGGCGGCGTGTGGAGCGCACGTGGAAGAGTTCGGCGGTTCCCGACTACCGCGTCGAGGTCGTGTACGACGACGGCATCACGCACATCGTCGACGAGCCGTACCGCTTCCTGCCGACGCTCGGCGACATCGACCTGCACCTGATCGGTGAGGGTCGGCACGAGCAACTATGGGAGGTGCTCGGTGCCCACGAGCACCACTACGAGACACCGAGCGGCGTCGTCAACGGAACGTCGTTTGCCGTCTGGGCGCCGAACGCGCGCGCGATGCGGGTCGCCGGCGACTTCAACTTCTGGGACTCCCAGGCCAACCCGATGCGCTCGCTAGGTTCCAGCGGCGTCTGGGAGCTGTTCATCCCCGGCGTCGCGTCTGGCGATCGCTACAAGCTGAACGTGCTCGGGTCCGATGGCCACTGGCGCGAGAAGGCCGACCCGATGGCGTTTGCCACCGAGCATCCGCCGGCGCAGGCTTCGGTCGTCTTCACCTCAAAACACGAATGGCAGGACGCCGATTGGCTGGCGAAGCGAGCCCTCGCTGACGCACTGCGCGAGCCGATGAGCATCTACGAGGTGCACCTCGGCTCGTGGAAGCAAGGCCTCGGCTACCGTCAGCTCGCCGACGAACTCGTCGCCTATGTGATGGACCTCGGGTTCACCCACGTCGAGTTCCTCCCGGTCGCTGAGCACCCGTTCGGCGGATCATGGGGCTATCAGGTCTCGTCATACTTTGCGCCGACTTCGCGCTTCGGCAGTCCCGACGACTTCCGGTTCCTCATCGACAGCCTGCACCAGGCCGGCATCGGCGTCATCATCGACTGGGTACCAGCCCACTTCCCCAAGGATGCCTGGGCGCTGGCTCAGTTCGATGGCACGCACCTGTACGAGCACTCCGATCCGCAGCTCGGCGAGCATCCTGACTGGGGCACGCTGGTATTCAACTTCGGACGCCGAGAAGTGCGCAACTTCCTTGTCTCCAACGCAATTTATTGGGCTGAGCAGATGCACATCGACGGCCTTCGCGTCGATGCTGTCGCCTCGATGTTGTACCTCGACTACTCGCGCAAGGCCGGCCAGTGGCGGCCCAATGTCTACGGCGGGCGGGAGAATCTCGAAGCTGTCTCGTTCCTGCAGGAGATGAACGCGACGATCTACCGGCGGGCGCCCGGCGTCGTCACGATCGCCGAAGAGTCGACGGCGTGGCCAGCCGTATCCAAGCCGACCTACGTCGGCGGCCTCGGCTTTGGCTTCAAGTGGAACATGGGCTGGATGCACGACTCGTTGCAGTACATGAGCCATCCGCCCATCTACCGCGGCTACCACCATCACGAGATGACCTTCTCGATGATGTACGCGTACTCGGAGAACTTCGTGTTGCCGATCTCGCACGATGAGGTCGTGCACGGCAAGGGTTCGCTCCTGCACAAGATGCCCGGTGATCGCTGGCAGCAGGTCGCCAACCTGCGCGCGTTCCTCGCCTACATGTGGGCGCACCCTGGCAAGCAGCTGCTGTTCATGGGTTGCGAGATCGCGCAGGACAACGAGTGGTCGGAGGAACATTCGCTCGACTGGTGGCTGCTCGAGTACGCCGAGCACAACACGGTGCAACGACTGGTCCGCGACCTCAACACCACCTACCGGGCCACCTCCGCATTGTGGGCCACCGATGCCGACCCCGAGGCTTTCCGCTGGATCGACGCCAACGATGCGAACAACAACACGTTTTCGTTCCTGCGAACAGCCTGCCGACGGCTCCACGCTCGCCTGCGTCGCCAACTTCTCGGCTATCCCGCACGAGGGCTACCGGCTCGGCTTGCCGCACACCGGGCGCTGGGACGAGGTCCTGAACACGGACGCCGAGATCTACGGGGGCAGCGGGGTGGGCAACCTGGGCGCCGTCGGAGCCATCGACGACCCGTGGCACGGCCTGCCGGCGTCCGCGATCGTTCGAGTCCCACCGCTGGCCACCATCTGGCTTCGGGGATAACGCCCCGAAATAGTCAGGTCGGTCGCTGTACTGCCGAAACTCCTAGTAGGAGGTGCGGTAGCCGTGTCAGTCATGCGTCGGCTCGTGGGTGGCTGGTGGTTTGCCCGCCTCATCGTTGCCCTGATCTCGGTAGCCCTGATCGGCGGCGCCGCACTGGCCCTGCACTCCTCGCAGGCGTCCGCGCGCCGAGATATCGGCGCCCGGTTCTGCGTCGCGCGCCGTGTTGGCCGCGAAATTCATCGGCACCTACGCGACCGAACTCACCGCCCGCGAGCAGTTGATTGCGGTCAGCACGCTCGGGGGAACTGACCCAACAGCGGCCTTCAACGCGAATGTCGCATCGTTCGGGTTCCAGGACGGTGTCCTCCTGGATAGCGCCGGGCGAGCGATTGCCGTCTGGCCCGCCACTCCCGCGCTGATCGGCCAGGAGTACGGATCACTATTCGAGCCGCTCCGGCGCGCAATGGCGGGGAACGTCGTGGTGTCCGACGTCGAAGTGACCAGTTCGGCTACGCCGCCCATGGTGGGTTTCGCCATACCCTTCGACACCGCGTCGGGACGCCGCGTGTTCAGCGGCGCGTACATGATCAGCAGCACTCCCTTGGCCGCGTTCTTGAATGACTCGACGACCCTCAATGACGCACAGCTCTACCTCACGGACAGCGCCGGCGTCGTGTTCGCGGCGAACAACACCCAGCCAGCTACGGTGCAAACTCTGACGCAGCTCAACCCCGCGCTGGGCGCGGCGGAGACCAAGACCGCGACCGGCACTTACTCGTTCGGGTCGACGTCGTACTCCTACGTCAAGGCGGCGATCCCCGGGACGCCCTGGTCGTACGTCATCGCGGCACCGACCAGCGCTGTCTACGCGACCGTCAACGGCAGCGCGCTCTGGCTCCCGTGGCTGATTCTCGGCGGTCTCTCACTCCTGATCTTGATCGCGGCATGGCTCACGATCCGGCTGCTCGTCGGTCGCCGCCACCTCGCTGACCTGAACACGAGGCTCGCGATCCTCGCCAGGACTGACAAGCTCACCGGCCTCTCCAACCGGCTCCACATCACCGAAGAACTAGAGGATCTGCTCGCCGAAGCGCGAGGTCAGAATTTCCCGGTGTGCGTGCTGATGATCGACATCGACCACTTCAAGGATCTCAACGACACCTTCGGGCACCGGGCCGGAGACTTCGCGCTGCGCCACGTGGCACACCGCCTGAACACCTCATTGCGCCAGGGCGACCTGCTCGCGCGGTGGGGCGGCGAGGAGTTCCTCGCCGTGCTGCCTGACACCGACATGGCGCATGGCATGGTGGTCGCCGAGCGGCTCTGCAACCTCGTCGCCGGCACCCCGATCGAGGTCGGCGAAGACGGTGGCCTCGTGGCGATCCACACCAGCGTCGGGATCGCGGAGTACGACGACGACACGATCGACACGCTGGTGGACCGCGCCGACCTGGGCCTTTACGAAGCCAAGGCGTCCGGCCGTAACACCGTGCGAGCCTCCGTGCGCGCCGGCTCGGCCTAGGTCGCTTCCGGTCCGGGGCTGACCGGCTGGGTGGGCCGGTAGCGCTCCCGACCCGTGTCTGTAACGCGCGCGACACGAGATATTCCTAGTATCTGGGGATGGCAGACATCTTCGACGACTACGTCCTGGCACAGGCCTGGGACGAGATGTTCGAGCTGCCCGGCGTGCCGCGCCCCGCCTACGAGGTACTGTTCGCCGCTCTCCAGCCGCTGGAATCCGACGACCTGAACTTCCGCGCCGAGCAGTTGTCGCGGATGTTCACCGATCGCGGCGTGACCTTCGCCATGGGTGGCGAGGAGCGGCCGTTCCCCCTCGACCTCGTTCCGCGGGTGATCATGGCGTCGGAATGGGACGCCGTCACCCGCGGCGTCGCCCAGCGGGTCCGCACCCTCGAGGCCTTCCTCGCCGACGTCTACGGACCCGGACGGGTGTTCGCCGACGGCGTGGTGCCGCGGTCCCTGGTCACGTCTTCGATCCACATGCACCGTGCAGTCCACGGATTCAACCCGCCCAACGGCGTCCGCGTGCATGTTGCTGGTATCGATCTTGTGCGCGACGAGGCGGGCGCGTTCCGGGTACTCGAGGACAACGTTCGGGTGCCGTCCGGTGTCAGCTACGTCATCGAGAATCGGCGCGCGATGACGCAGTCGATCCCTGCCGTCTTCGGTGAGCACCGGGTGCATCCGGTGCACGAATATCCGGCTCGGCTGCTCACAGCGTTGCGCGCTGCAGCACCTGCTGGGGTCAGTGAACCGACCGTCGCGGTGCTGACCCCGGGCATCTACAACGCCGCCTACTTCGAACATGCGCTGCTCGCCCGACTCATGGGTGTCGAGCTGCTCGAGGGCCGCGACCTAGTCTGTCGAAACAACAAACTGCGAATGCGGACGACGGATGGCGAGCGTCCGGTGCACGTTCTCTACCGCCGCGTAGACGACGACTTCCTTGACCCGCTGCACTTTCGCAGCGATTCCCAGATGGGCTGCCCCGGCCTGATCAATGCAGCCCGCGCCGGGAACGTCACGATCGCCAACGCCGTGGGTAACGGCGTGGCCGACGACAAGCTGCTCTACACCTACGTGCCCGACCTGGTGCGCTACTACCTGAACGAAGCGCCGGTGCTCGACAACGTCGAGACGTATCGCCTCGAGGACCCCGAGATCCTGCACGACGTCCTCGGCAGACTGCACGAACTCGTCATCAAGCCGGTCGACGGCTCAGGCGGCAAGGGCATCGTGATCGGGCCACAGGCGAGCGAAGAGACGCTCGCCGAACTGCACGACGTCGTTGCGAACAACCCGCGTGGGTGGATCGCACAACGACCGGTGGCGCTGTCGACCGCGCCGACCCTGATCGGTGATCGACTGGTGCCCCGGCACATCGACCTGCGCCCATTTGCGGTCAACGACGGCGAGGACGTGTGGGTGCTGCCCGGCGGCCTCACCAGGGTCGCGCTCCCTGAGGGCGCACTGGTCGTGAATTCGAGTCAGGGCGGCGGTTCTAAGGACACTTGGGTGCTGGCTGACGAAGCGCAGCGAGTGCCCGCGCAACGCGCGACCGACCTCGCCGCGTTGCCGGCGCGAGCCTCCGACGTCCCGTTCACGGGCGCGCGCGACGCCGGACCCACCGTTCAGATGGCACAGCAGTGATGACACGCCGATGCTGAGCCGGATCGCCGAGTCGCTCTTCTGGATCGGTCGCTACGTCGAGCGGGCGGACGACACCGCACGGCTTCTCGACGCATTCCTGCGCCGGGTGCTGGAAGACCCCTGGACCGACGAGGACGCCGAATGCCGCTCCTTGCTGGCAATTCTCGGCGTCCCAGCTCCGCGCGACGTCGTGCAGAACACCGGCGAGATCATGCGCAAGGTGGCGTTCGACGACAAGACGGCGTCCGCAATCGCCGGCGCGGTCGCCGCCGCGCGCGAGAACGCCCGTGGCGCGCGCGAGGCCATCTCCAGCGAGATGTGGGAATGCCTGAACGTCACTTGGCGCACGATGCCCGAACGCCGGCGTGCCGCCGCACGGCTCGGACCGAACACCTACCTCGACTACGTCCGCGAACGCACCGCGATGTTCTCCGGCCTGGCCGAGTCAACCCTGTCGCACGACGACGGCTGGCAATTCCTGGTGCTGGGGCGAAGTCTCGAGCGCGCCGACATGACAGCGCGGCTGCTGTCGGTTCAGTTGTTGACGGCCGATCAGCCGGTCACGTGGGTCACCGTCCTGTCGGCCTGCGGCGGGTACGAAGCGTTCCTGCACACGCACGGCGGCATGGTCGACCGCAGTCGCGCCGTCCAATTTCTTGCACTCGACCGGTCGTTCCCCCGCTCGGTGCTGCACTCGCTGACGACCGCGGAGCAATGCCTCGCGTCGCTGAACCCGCAGCTCGCGCGCAACCAGTCTGCGGATCCGGCGCGCCGCGTCGTCGGGCAAGCCCGCACGGCGCTGGAGTACGTCGACGTGACAGAGCTCGTCCGCGACCTGAGCGTGCACCTCGTTCCGGTCCAAGAAGCCTGTGCAGGTGCGAGCCAGGCGGTATCCCGCCGGTACTTCACGTATGCAACGCCGCTGGCATGGGCTCAGGAGTTGGTGTGAGATGAGCTGGCGGCTGAAGATCGTGCACACGACTCGCTTCGCCTACGACAGCGTGGCGCACGCGTCGTACAACGAAGCGCGGTTGACACCACCGACACTGCTCACGCAGACGACGCTCGAGTCACGTATCGAGATCGAGCCGGCCGCACCGATCTACCGCTATCACGACTACTGGGCGACCCAGGTGTCGGCCTTCGACCTCGACGATGAGCACTCCGAACTCGTTGTCACCGCCACGAGCACGGTCGAGACCACAAAACACGCACCGCGCCCCGAGCCATCGATCAGCTGGCTCGCGCTGCAGCACCCCACGACCACCGACCGATTCGCCGAGTACCTCGCCCAAACCACCCGCACCGCCGTCGACGACGAACTCGTCGCCGAAGTGCATGAGCAGGTGCACGACATGTCACCTAACGAGACTGCGCTGCGCATCTCGTCCTGGATACACGACGCGGTCGAATACATGCCTGGCTCCACCGGCGTGCAGACCAGCGCGCGCGAGGCATGGCACCGCCGCCAAGGGGTTTGCCAAGACATCGCGCACCTTTCTGCCGGCCTGCTGCGGCGCTTCGGCATTCCGGCCCGCTACGTCTCGGGTTACGTGCACCCCAAGCGCGACGCGGTGATCGGGGAGACCGTGAAAGGTCAAAGCCACGCCTGGGTCGAGTGGTGGGACGGCGACTGGGTGGGCCACGATGTCACCAATGACCAGCCCATCGGCGTCCAACATGTTGTGGTGGCTCGAGGCCGCGACTACGGCGACGTCGCGCCGCTCAAAGGTGTTTACCAAGGTCGGGCGGCTAGCCGGCTTGGCGTCACCGTCGAAGTGACCAGGCTGAGTTGACCGCCATCGGCACTACTGTCGGCTGCGACCTGGTGCTCGATGTCAGCGAGCCGTCGACGATCGTGCTCAGCATCGCGCCGGCAACAAGTGCCGGAGTTCTCGACTCCGAGCAGTTCAGTGCGACGTACAACGGCGATGCGCGCGATCTGATCGCGCGACGCGTGCCGAGTGCGCACAGTGCGTTTCTGCACAAGATCGATGTGCCGGTCGGGCGGATCGAGGTGCACTACGCGGCTCATGTCAGCGCCATCCACCCGCAGGCGTCCGGGCAGCGGTCCAGTGACGAGGCTGAGCTGCTGGAATACCGGCGGCCGAGCCGTTTTTGCCCCTCCGATCGACTCGCCGGATTCGCCAGCGCGGAGCTCGGACATCTGGCCCGCGGGCGTGACCAGCTCGACGGCCTCGTCGTGTGGGTCGCCCGTCGGCTCGCGTATGTCTCGGGCTCGAGTGGCCCGTTGGATACGGCCGTCGAAACGCTGCTCGCTGGCCAAGGCGTGTGCCGCGACTACGCACACCTCGTCATTGCGATGGCTCGCGCGTTGGACATGCCGGCGCGATGCGCGTCGGTCTACGCGCCGGGCTTGTGGCCGATGGATTTTCACGCTGTGGCCGAGGTGTTCGTTGAGGGCCGGTGGAACGTGGTCGACGCGACCTACCTGGCGCCGCGCCATAGCTTGATCCGGATCGCCACCGGCCGAGACACAGCCGACACCGCGTTCCTCACGACGATCGAGGGCGACGTCGAGTTGCTCGAGGTCGACGTACGCGCAAGCGTCGACGGCGAGCTGCCCCTGGATTCGTTTACCGAGCCGGTGCTTCTGCGCTAGCCGGCCTTGAGGCGAGCCCCTCGTCCCGACAGCGCGGACTTTTGCCTCCCCCCGCGGTAGGTAAACGTCCGCTCTGGCGGGAGGGGCCGGAGCTAGCCGGGAGCGGCGGTCAGCTGCCGCACTCGCTGCAACACGGTGGCGATGACCCAGTCGGGACGTTGCCGAATCTGGGTCGCTGTGAACGAGAGCTCGCTCCAGCCTGCGAGCTGCAGCAGGGCGGCTGTTTCGCGGTCGCGTTCGAAGCCGAGATGCCGCGCATGAGTCTCGTATCCGTCAGCCTCGATGGCCAATCGGATGCCTGGCAGTGCGAAGTCGACGCGTGCAATGAACCTTCCGCCGGCCATAACGACGTACTGGGCAACAGGATTCAGCCCCGCCCTGCGCAGCAGCGCAAGGAGCTCCCGTTCCAGCACGGACTCGAGTTTCGGATCCGCACTCGCGAGTGCATGACGCGCTCGTTCGATGCCGACGCACCGACCGAGCCGGCCGATCGTGTGCTCTACGGCAGCGGCCGACACGCGCCCGGTTCGCAGCGCATCGGCGATCACTCTCGATCCGATCTCGAGCGGCAAGGTTCGAGCGAGATCGACAACTGTTCGCGCGATCGACGTAACCGGGAAGCCTCGGCAGATGGCGATGTCGTCGGGTGAGAGTTCGGTGCGATGGATTGTCGCCCTTGGCACGTTCCGCGGACGACGAGCCTCCGGATACCGATACGTCGAAGCGGACAGGCGGCGGCGTTCCTTCAAGACTGTGGACCTTGCCAGCGAAGCGATGGCTCAGAACTGCGTCTTGGCCTGCAGCCAGGACCGCGATCCACGCGCTCATGTCGAGCGAAGGTGCAACTCCGGCGAGGCAATAGATCCCAGGGTGACATCGCAGCCAGGTGCCGATCATCACTAGGTGTCGAATGCGCTTGTCGGTGTACCCAGCCGCCAGTGCTTGGGCGCGACTGAACACACCACACTGGGCGATGGCAAT
Source organism: uncultured Actinomycetes bacterium (assembly GCA_963825425.1). Classification (GTDB taxonomy): domain Bacteria; phylum Actinomycetota; class Actinomycetes; order Acidothermales; family Acidothermaceae; genus PALSA-607. The sequence continues at coordinate 17,367 of CAWGTF010000022.1, read as the reverse complement.
GGCCACGAGCAGAAACTCCATCGAGCCACCGTGGCGCGGGCGCGCCGTCCGCAGCGGAGATAGAGCCAGTCTGTGGACGCCCGCCCGCCCTGTGGAGAACCGCCCGCCCGCCGTCCCCCTCCCACAGCGCGGACGTTTACTACCCTCCGAGGGCGGTAAACGTCAGTTTTGTGGGGCGGCGGCCGCCGCGCGATCGCCAGCGAACGCGCGCAGCCAGCTGAGAATCCGCACGGCGAGAACCATCGCCAACGCGGCTCGGATCTCGGTGCGAATTCCGTGCGCAGACTCCCGTTGGATCCGCTGGTGGAAACGGTCGACGCCGGCCGGAAACGGTGAGCGGCCGAAGAACATCAGCGCAGGCTTGTCCGCATCGGGGAACGCCGCGCCGAGCATGCCGGCGAGCACCGCCACCCGAGTGCCGCGAGGCACCGCGCCCATGACGGCTCGCATCGTCGCCAGCCCGACCAACCCGTCGACGATCGCAACCTTGCGAAACGTCGCGTCGTCGTCGTGAATTCCCCAGTGCGGCACCGAGTCGAGGACGAAGTGGCTGCCCGCAGCAACCAAGAGCCACTGAGGCCGGACGCCGAGGGGCGGCCAGTCCGATCAACGCTCCCGACAGCACGTGGTTGGTGATGAACATCCGCCCAGCCTAGGCGAGCACGTCGGGTTGCGAACGGATCCAGTCGAGCGTCTTCGCGAGGCCATCCGCCAGTGCTGTTTGCGGCATCCAGCCGAGACGGTCCCGCGCTGCATTCACGTTGAGCACGATCGCCTGCAACTCACCCAGTCGGGCGGTGCCGAATATCGGGTTGTCCGCCGCACCTGCAGCCGTCGCGATGGCGGTGTGCAGGTCACGCACCGACGTGCCAACCCCGGTGCCGATGTGGAAGCGGCGACCATCGCCGACATCGCCGATAGCGCGAGCGAACGCATCAGTGACGTCATCGACGAACACGTAGTCGCGAACGGCCGAACCGTCACCGAAGATGGTTGCTTGCCGACCCCGTAGCAGTGCGTTGCCGAATACTGCGACGACGCCAGCCTCGCCGTACGGATCCTGGCGAGGGCCGTACACGTTCGACAGCGCGAGAGCGGTCGTCTCGAGCCCGTACAGCGCGTGGTACATCCCGAGATAGGTCTCGCCGCACACCTTCGACGCCGCGTAGGGAGACAGCGGGTTGACCGGCGTCGTCTCGTCGACGGGCATCCGCTTCGGCTCGCCGTAGATCGACCCACCCGATCGACGTGAACACAACCTTCCGCACACCGGCCTGGCGGGCCGCCTCGAGCACGTTGATCGTGCCGAGCACGTTCAGCCGCGCATCCTCGATCGGGTCTTGAACACTCAATCGGACGTCGATCTGTGCCGCGAGGTGACAGATGACCTCGATGTCGTCGGTGACTGTCTCGACAAACCGTGGGTCAGTCACGTCCGCCTCGATGAACGAGAACACGCCGCCGGCCTTGAGCTCGGAGTCAGGCAGGTTCGCCCTCGTGCCGCGCGACAGGTTGTCGATGCCGACGACCTCGTGGTCGTCGTCCAGCAGCCGGTCGACCAGGTTGGACCCGATGAACCCAGCCGCTCCGGTCACGAGTATGCGCACATCACGACCATAGACGACTCCGGACCTTACTTGCCCGGCTCGACCCGCTCGATGGTGCCGACGCGGTCTATCGAGCGATCGAACGAGGCCACTCGGTTCACACCCGTGCTCTCGGCGCACGCGACCAAGTAGGAGTCGGCGAAACCGACGGCATCCGTCTCGTAGATCTCGAGTGTCCGCAGCAGCAATGCCGGGTCAATGGTGACGACGGAAGGAAGCCCGACGAGCGAACGCATCGCCCCAGCAACCTGCGTTCGAGGCACGTCGTAGAACGACTCGAGGACGTAGACGGTCTCGGCGACAATCAGATCAGTTAGTAGCAACTGCGACTCGTTCTCAAGATATGCAGTCGCCCTCGCGGCCATAGCCGGAGGATCTCCGGTGAGGTGTCGGACCAACACGTTGGTGTCGATAAACGCGCTCATCCGCGATGCTGGGCGCGGCTTGCGTGCGCTGCCCGCAGTACGTCGTCCCATGCCGCATTACGCTTCGCCGCCGGCACCTTGACGGACCCGGCCAGGCTCAGAAAGTTCGGTGTCTTGGCGAGCACTGCCCGACTTCCTTCGACCCGAAAGACCACTTCGTCGCCCGTCTCTATACCGAGCGCGTCGCGGACGGCCTTCGGGACGGTGACCTGACCCTTTGAGGTCACTCGCGCTGCAGCGTCCATCGCGACTCCTTACTTCGGCCTGAAGGTAAGGATACCAAGATTGGACGCCGAACCGCTCGGTTCGTCCACAGGCCGCCGCGGTGAGCAGCGCTTTAGGGTGAGCTATGGCCGAGTACCCCCAACTGCTGCACACGGTTCTCGACACGACCCGCCCCCGAGAACTCGCAGAGTTCTACCGGCAACTGCTCGGCCTGTCATACCGAACAGGCGACGAACCACCGGCGGACGGCGAAGCTGACGCGGCAGATTGGCTCGTCCTCGTCGACTCCGAAGGCGTCCGCAAGCTCGCTTTCCAACAGGTCGATGAACTACCTCGCTCGACGTGGCCCAAGCCCGACGTCCCGATGCAGTTGCACGTCGACTTCACGGTGAGTAGCGCCGCCGAGTTGCACCGACAGCGTCAGCGCGCGGAATCACTCGGCGCACAAGTGCTGCTCGACAGGACGGCAGACGCTGACGAGCCGTTGTTCGTATTCGCAGATCCGGCCGGTCACCCGTTCTGCATCTTCGTCGCTGACGCTTCGCTCGGCCGTTCGCTAGAACAGCGCGCGACTGAGTGCCGACCTTGCGGCCGGAATCGACGGGTCGTCGGGGCCGGCCGCGTCGAAGAGTCCGAGCAGATGCACGCGCGCGCGATCGCGGTCGGCACCCGAGGTGCGAGCGACAAGGTCGACCAACCGCTTGAACGCCCGGTCGACGAGGCCCTCGAGCATGTCGACGTCGGCCGCGGCGAGCTGAGCGTCGATGTCGTCGGGTGCCGCCTCCGCGGCGGCCCGCACAGCTTGCGCGTCGAGGTGCTCGGCGCGCTTGAACAGTCGCACACCCGCGAGCGCGCCCGCGGCCAACTGATCGGCCGGTGTATTCGCGAGGATCGCCAGGTAGGCCTTCTCGGCAGCGTCGTAGTCGCCACGCTCGAAGGCGGCGGCGGCCTCGACGAACTCCGGGCCGAGCGGCGGTTCGGACAGACTCGGCGCCATCGCCGACACCCGCGCCACTCGCCGTCCCGGTCGCCTTGAGCAACTCACCGATCCAGCCGCGCACCTGCGGCTCGGGCACGGCTCCGGTGAACTCACCGACGATGCCGCCCTGCCACACCGCCTTGACCGCCGGGATGCCCTGCACGCCCGCCGCAGCGGCGAGTTGCTGGTTGGAGTCGACGTCGATCTTGGCCAGCACCCACGCGCCGCCGCCTTCAGCGGCTAGCCGTTCGAGGATCGGGCTGAGCTGCTTGCACGGTCCGCACCACTCGGCCCAGAAGTCGATGACCACCGGAACCGTCATCGACCGGTCGATGATGTCGACCTGGAAGGACGCCTCAGTCACGTCGATGACGGCGACGGGCGCGCCGCCGTTCGCAGGCGCGGTCGAGGCGGTGGACGGCGGTGAGGGCGCGGCCTGCGGACGGCGGGCCAAGTGAGTCGAGCGACACTGCGCCGGCAAATCTGGGCGAGTAGTTCATGCGTCCATCATCCCCGACCAAGCGAGCCCTCGCGACCTGCCCCGGCGCTCTAAATCCCGGGTGGTTCGGTGTAGCGGCCCCACTCGGAGACGAGCAGACCGCAGATCTCACCGAGCGTGGCCTCTGCCCGGGCCGCGTCGAGCAAGCGGCGGCACCATGTTGCCGTCGCCGCGAGCAACGTCGGAGCACCTCGACGCAGCGCGTTGTCGACCTTCGCCTGGTCGCGGCTGGCTCGACGGGAGGCGAGCGCCGCGCACTGCTGCGTCTCGACCTCGTGGGACACCCGCATGATCTCCAGCGGTGGTTCGAAGTCGTCGGTGTAGGAATTGACGCCGACGATGCGGCGCTCGCCCGACTCGAACGCCTGCTGCTGCTGATACGCGGCCTCCGCGATGTGGCCCGGTGAACCAGCCGTCCTCGATCCCGCGCAAGATGCCGGCCGTCATGCTGCCGTCGCCGCCCAGCGCGCTGATCTGCGTGAAGATCTTCTCCGCCTCGGCCTCGATCTGATCGGTCAGCGCCTCGACGAACCACGAGCCGCCGAGCGGGTCGACGACGTTCGTCAGCCCGGTCTCCTCGAGCAGCACCTGTTGCGTCCGCAGTGCGATCGACGCGGCGCGCTCGCTTGGCAATGCCAGCACTTCGTCGAGCGCGTTGGTGTGCAACGAGTTGGTGCCGCCGAGGATCGCCGCGAGCGCCTCGACCGCCGTCCGCACGACGTTGTTGTCAGGTTGCTGCGCCGTCAGCGAGACACCAGCCGTCTGGGTGTGGAACCGCAACCACTGCGCCCGCTGCGTCTTTGCTCCGTAGACATCGCGCATCCAGTGCGCCCAGATCCGCCGGGCCGCCCGGAACTTCGCGATTTCTTCGAAGAAGTCGATGTGGGCATCGAAAAAGAACGACAACTGCGGCGCGAAGGTGTCGACGTCGATGTGTCGCGACAGGCCGAGCTCGACGTACGCGAAGCCATTCGCGAGCGTGTAAGCGAGCTCTTGCACAGCCGTCGAACCGGCTTCTCTGATGTGGTAGCCCGACACCGACAGCGGCTTGTAGTCGGGCATCTCGTGCGCGCAGAACTCCATCAGGTCGCCGATGAGACGAAGATGCGGCTGCGGCGTGAACAGCCACTCCTTCTGCGCCATGTACTCCTTGAAGATGTCGGTCTGAAGAGTGCCGTTCAGCTTGCCGTGCGCGACGCCTTGGCGTTCGGCCGCCGCGACATACATGCAGAAGATCGGGACGGCGGGCCCGCTGATCGTCATCGACGTCGTGACGTCGCCGAGCGGAATGCCCTTGAACAGCAGTTCCATGTCGGACGCCGAGTCGATGGCGACACCGCAATGGCCGACCTCGCCGCGAGCCTGCGGATCGTCGGAATCGCGGCCCATCAGGGTCGGCATGTCGAACGCGACCGACAGACCGCCACCGCCGGCGTCCAGGATCATGCGGTACCGCTCGTTGGTCTGCGTCGCGTTGCCGAAGCCGGCGAACTGACGGATCGTCCACGGCCGGCCGCGATAGCCGCTGCGCGTACAGGCCGCGGGTGAACGGGTACTCGCCCGGCCGGCCGATCCGGCAACCCGCGGATCGTCGGCGCCGTCAGGTGGCCCGTACGCAGGCTCGAGCGGTAAGCCACCCAGCGTGAACCGCTGAGGTGTCTGCGAAGCGTCCATGCTCGCCTCCGGCGCCGTCCCTCCTCCACGATAGTAGGACGTCCGACTTAAGAGTCGCGTGAACCACGCAAGGACAGTGCGACCAACGTCACTCCGGCGGATTCGCTGCGAGGTCAGCAATGATCGGTCGGTGGTCGCTGCCGCTGCCGCCGCCCGTGCGGTAGCCGGTCGACGTTATGCCGCGCGAGTAGAGGACGTGGTTCTATTCGGACCAGCGGCGGGAGAACATGACTCTGACGCGACCACGTCATCTCCCAACCCTTCCCCTGCTTGACGGCGGTATCGCTTAGACCGACACGTAGTATCCGTCGGAACTCGTACATGTTGCTTGTCGCGTTGAGGTCGCCCACAACGACCATTGGCGCCGCTGCATGTCGTACGGCGACACGAACGGCAGAGAGTTCCTGTTTCCACTCCGTTGTAGACCCGTTGCGTGGCGCTACGGTGTGCACCACGAACAGGCCTACCCGAGCGCCGTTCGACATGGTCAGCCACCCACTGATTTCTGGGTGGGAGGCCGCAAGCCACACCCGCGCCCCGCTTAGAGGGATGTCCGACCACACTCCGATACCGTCCGACCCACCAGTAGGCACGACAATTTCCAGGGATGCCTCGCCAATGCGCCCGTCGCAGCGAGCGACGACACGTTGGCGTTCGTCAGCTCCTCGAGCGTCACAACATCCGGATGAGCGCGCTGGATTTCGCCAGCTATTCCACCAAGTTCGACGTTGCTGTATTCCACATTTGCGTCAAAAATCCGCAAGGCGGCGGCGGCATCCGAGGGGGCGGCCGCGGTATCCACCGGAAATAGCTGCGGGCCAAGCCAAATGAATCCCGATGCAGCGAGACCCGTAAACGCAGGACAGCTTCCACAGGCGCGCAACCAACGCACCGATTGCAGAGATGCACGCCGCCGCCCACAACCATGGCGCACCTGCGGCGGCATAGACAATGCGACCGCACCCGATCCGCATGTGCGAGCAGAAGCAAACCGAGTGTCGCGAGGAGCGCAGAGCCGATCCAGCCGAGAACAGCGAACACACGCCGCCACCGCCGACGCGCGTTCTCGTCAGGTCGCCCAAAGCCGATTTCTCCGACCGTATCGGCAGGGTGTCGGACCACCGCGCGAGTCTATGGCGCACGTGCGCTGGCGTCCCAATGTCAGTCAGGTCGTCCCCACTCGGACGTCCTACGTGCGACGGTGTCCCGTGTTCGTTTCGATCGTCGCGCCAGGTTCTCAAAGGGGGACATTGGGACGGTGGTTTCGCGGTCACACCTTGAGTCCGCTGGGCTCCCCTCGAAGCGCTCGAGTGCGCCGCCTTTGCGATCTCTTTAATCCGGTCTTGCAGAATCCTAGTCGCTATTCGCTCACGTTCAACCCACAGGGCGTGACTGCATCGCTTGTGAGATGACCTCCAAGTTACAACCCGTGAACTTTCGGTTTCCTTTGGTTGCACCAGCTCCAGAGCCCGTACGATGTGTTCCGTCGGTCAACGATGCATCGGCGTGCGCGGCGGCTACCTAGCGGCCGCGAGGGGGCAAGCGTTGGTGCGCGCCAGGGCGGCATTTGGTCGCCGAGCCTGGATACGACGATGACGGAGCCTCAGGCCCTCCCGTGCTCGAGAAGGGGGAGAAGTGACAGCTTGCTTCGATGAACTCGTGGACCTATCCGACGTTTCGATTGTAATGCCAGCCCTAAATGAAGCGAAGAACCTTCCTCACGTGTTCGCGGCTTTTCCCCACGGCCTGCATGAAGTAAAGTTTCGTTGATGGCGCGTCCGCGGACGATACAGTCGCAGTAGCAAAGAGTCTGTTGCCCACCGTGCGCGTCGTCTCACAAACGCGTTTGGGCAAGGGCAACGCGCTGGCGTGCGGATTCGCAGCCGCCACAGGCAACATCATCGTAATGATCGACGCTGATGGTTCTACCGACCCAGCCGAAGTACCTCGGTTCGTCGCAACTCTTCGATCAGGCGCAGATTTCGCAAAAGGTACGCGGTTCGCTCGAGGCGGTGGGAGCAGCGACATCACCCGATTTCGGCGCCTTGGGAACCGGTTCCTGAACGGCCTTGTCAATGTCATGTTCAGCACGTCGTTTACCGACCTCTGCTACGGATACAACGCGTTCTGGCGTCACTGCTTGCCGGCGATTTCGTTGTTCCCCGGAGATACGGTCAACGAGCGGCGCTGGGGCGATGGCTTCGAGGTCGAGACTCTCATCAACATCCGAGTCGCCAACGCTGGTCTCATAATCGCTGAGGTTCCAAGCTTCGAGCGGGATCGGTTGCACGGGGCCAGCAACCTCAACGCGTTCACAGACGGATTTCGCGTGTTACGGACCATACAAACCGAACGACGTGAGTGGAGGAGCAAAGCATCACGGGCGCAACCGGCTTCATCCGCACAGGTCCCCCAGCAAATTGTTCTTCCGCATGGCGTGGCCTCCCACATCACCCTGCCTGGCGTGAGCCCGTCACGAGTTGTCCTCCCAGAAGGGGATCTAGTCCCATGACCACCTCCGTCAAGGTCGGGTCTCGCGAAATCGGTGCAGGACACCCTGTGTACGTGATCGCGGAGATCGGCATCAATCACAATGGGGAACTCGCGACTGCAATCGACCTTATGCATGCGGCCAAGGTCGCTGGCTGCGACGCAGTGAAGTTCCAGAAGCGCACACCAGCCTTGTGTGTGCCGGCGCAGCAGCAGCACGTCATGCGCGAGACACCGTGGGGAATGATGACGTACCTCGAATACAAGGAGCGCACAGAGTTTTGGGAGGAGGAGTATCGCGCGATCGAGAAGAACGCGCAGATGCTCGAACTCGACTGGTTTGCGTCACCGTGGGACGTCCCTTCTGTTGAGTTCCTTGAGCAGTTCTCGCCTGCCTGCCACAAGATCGCCTCAGCGTCCATCACGGACGACGCGCTGGTGACCACGATTGCCGCGACTGGACGACCGGTGATCATGTCAACGGGAATGTCCACACTTGACGAGATTCGACACGCGGTCGATTTGTTGGTGGACGTTCCGCTAATGCTTGCTCACGCGACTTCGACGTATCCGTGCCCGCCCAAAGAACTGAATCTCCGGATGATCCCACAGCTCCAGCAACTGTTCGGTGTTCCTGTCGGATACAGCGGCCACGAGACCGGACTGCAAACGACCGTTGCGGCCGTGGCCATGGGCGCCGCCTTCGTCGAACGCCACATCACACTCGATCGTGCGATGTGGGGAACGGATCACGCCGCAAGCGTCGAGCCCGGCGGATTCCATCGCCTCGTCCGCGATATACGGACCGTCGAGGCTGCGCTCGGAGACGGTGTAAAGCGGGTTTACGAGAGCGAAGTCCCCATCCGCGCCAAATTGCGCAAGGTCACTTGATGGGTCCCTCACAGATTGGGTCCATCGGCATAGTCGCGGGCTCGGGCCGACAATCTAGCGAGCCAGTCCCAGTCTTGCTTTACCACGACATCGCCGACGGCCCGGCGCACAAAGGCTTTCGGCGCTATGTCGTCCCACCGGGGCTGTTCGACGAGCACATGAGCGCCCTCGACTCGGCGGGATACCAGACGGCTCCAGCCTCGGCCCTCGTCCCGACCACTGCGGCCGTTCAACCAGATGACCGGCCGGTGGTCTACCTGACGTTTGACGACGGCTACCGGAGCTTTGCCCGCACAGTCATGCCCGCCCTTGCTCGTTACGGGATGACGGCGACGGCTTTCGTTCCGACGGCCTACGTCGGACGGACGGCGATGTGGTTGTCGGAGCTCGGAGAGGAGCACCGGGAGCTCATGACGTGGGCCGAACTCGATGACGTCGTGGCTGGTGGCGTCGAGGTCGGGGCACACGGCCATCGGCACCTCGCGTTCGACATTGTGGGACCGAGAGATTTGCACTCGGAACTTGCGACGGGTCGAGCCACTCTCGAAGATCGCCTCGGGGTGCCTGTGAAGTCCTTGGCATACCCGTTCGGTTATCACGATCGCTCAGTGCGAGCGTCGGCTAGGAAAGCTGGATACGCCCTAGCGCTTGAAGTTGGCGACAACTTGCAGCGGACACTTGGGCATTCGCCGAAAGTCGACCGGATCTTCCGCATCCGACGCATCATCGTCGGCCCCGAAACCACTGGCGATGACCTTCTGGAGACTTGATCCGACATGAACGCCGACCTAGGACGGTTCAGCGAGCCCGCTGCATGGCGCGACCAGGATGGCGCCTCATGCGCCGCGTATCCCGCTCAGGTCGGCCGCAATGACGGCGCATCTGCCGACTGTAAGTGTTGTCATCTGCGCTTACACCGAGGAGCGCTGGGCCACCCTCGCCGCCGCGGTGCAGTCGGTCCGCGACGGCACCTGCATCCGTGTGATCAGCTGGTCATCGTCATCGATCACAACGAGCAACTGCTGCAGCGGACCTCGCGTGCGTTTCCGACCGCCGAGGTAGTCAAGAATACTGCGGAGTTACGAGGAATTGCAGGTGCCCGCAACTCCGGCGTCCACTATTCACGCTCCGACGTCATCGCGTACCTCGATGACGACGCAGTTGCGGAACGCGACTGGCTTCTGGAGCTCCTCGCTCCGTACAAGGATCCGACGGTCATCGGCACTGGATCGCGGATCGATCCTGCGTGGTCTGCGCGCAAGCCACGCTGGTTTCCCGACGAGTTCGGTTGGGTCGTCGGATGCAGCTATCGCGGCAGCCCGAGACGCTTGCGCCGGTACGCAACTTCATAGCCAACGGCATGTCGCTGAGGAAGCAGGCCTTCACCGAGGCCGGCCTCTTCCTCACCGACATCGGACGAATCGGGGTCGTGCCACTGGGATGCGAGGAGAACAGAGCTTTGCATCCGCGTAGGGAGGCATTTCCCCGGTTATCAGCTCCTGCATGTTCCCACTGCCAGGGTTCGCCACGACGTTCCTGCTAACCGAGTAACGGCTCGGAACTTCTTGGTCCGATGCTTCGCCGAAGGCCTATCAAAAGCCGCCGTCAGCCGACACTCTGGGCCGGGTCCAACGCTAGCGACGGAGCGCGACTACGCACTGAAGGTTCTGCCACTCGGGGTTGCCCGCAATTTGCGGCAATCCGTCGCCGGCACCGTAAGCGGCGCTGGCGCAGCCGCAATGATCCCGTCGCGGGTCTCACGTCGACGACCCTCGGCTACTTGGGAGGACGCTCCGGCCTCTTCTCGAAGCTTGTCTCGATCTGGGGCGATCGGAGGATCCGAGGTAGAAACGTGCCCACCACGGTTGCCGGCCATGAGTAGCTCCCGCCCGCTCACCGCTCTAGCTGTCATCCTGGCCCGAGGCGGGTCGACCGGGATCCCGCGGAAGAACCTCGCCACCGTAGGTGGCGTTCCATTGCTCGCGCGGGCCATCCGAGCCGCCCACACGGCGAACAGCGTCGACTCCGTCGTCGTGTCAACTGACGACGAGGAGATCGCGGCAGTTGCGCCGTCAGGGAGGGCGCCAGGGTAGTTCGGAGGCCGCCTGATTTGGCTACCGCCTCAGCGTCGTCGGAGAGCGCGGTTCACCACGCGATCACTACCCTCGCTGCCGAGGGCGGTGCACCTCCCGAAGTCACATTGCTCGTTCAGTGCACTTCGCCATTCGTCGAGCCTTCGGACTTGGACCTCGTGGTCCGCACGATCGAGCGGAACGGTGCCGACTCGTGCTTCACAGTCTCACCGACGCACGCATTTCTCTGGCGCGAGGGCTCGTCGAGCGAGGCCGTTGCGGTCAACCACGATGGTGTGGCACGTCTCCCCCGTCAACAACTTGCCCCGCAATACGTAGAGACCGGCGCCGTCTATGGCTTCCGAACTGCTGGCTTCCTCCTCGCCCACAACCGCTTCTTCGGAAAGACGACGCTCGCCATCGTCGACTCGAGTAGGACGCTGGAAATAGATGAGCCGTTCGACCTGCGCCTTGCCAACCATTGGCTGGCTGCGTTGGGCAGGCGAGATGCGCCGGGACATCCCGACACCGGTCCAGGCAATCGTCTTCGACTTCGACGGAGTGATGACAGACAACCGCGCATTCGTTTCGTCCAACGGCGAGGAGGGCGTATTTGTCGACCGAGGCGACGGGCACGGAATCCGCCGGCTCCGCGAGGAGTCCAACGTCGCTCTACTCGTGCTGCCACAGAAGAAAGTCCGGTCGTTCATCGCCGATGCGACAAACTCCAAGTCGAGTGTATCTCTGGAGTTGTTGACAAGGCACCCGTGCTGACAAAGTGGTTGGCTGTCCGGGGCATCGACCCTGGGCACTGCGTCTATCTCGGGAACGACGTGAACGACGCTGAGTGCATGGCGCTCGCCGGATATGCCGTGGCGCCCGACAATGCCGTCTTCGAGATCAAAGCCGTAGCAGATCTTGTGCTGCGAAGCAGCGGGGGCTCCGGCGCGGTCCGGGAGTTCGTGGATTTGCTGTTCGCGGGCGACTACCTCCTCGTCGACACGCTCGCAGGCGACGCACGTCGGGCACAGTGAAGGCGCAACGAATGCCCAGTTTTGGTGACATGCACCCTCGACCCGTTCGGAACACAACGACAAGTGGCACTGCGGCCGACAGTACTATCCCGCGTGGGTGGTTTGTGGACGCGGGCGGTCTCGCGAATGCACGCGGGCCAATCATGATCGTCGATGTGGAACTGGCCGCGCCGATCCCCGACGTCGCGGTGCGGTCGCAACCTAACGCCGATGCATCCACGGCGGTCCAGGTCCTCGCTCGCCTCCACGGGCATCCGATCGGCATTGTGCTGCTTCAAGCGTCGGATGCTGACCCTTCCATCGACGCAATCCGCGGCAGCGTGCTCGCTGAGCGTATCTGGGCCGAACTCAGGCACGCCATCACCACCCACCTCATCGACGATGCGCAACCTGCTCCCACGACGCTGAGCGTCACAGGACTTCCGGATAGTAACTTGGCCGCATGCTCCTGGCGGGTTCGTCTTGGGAACTCGCGACCGACAGCCACCATCTGCATCGCCACATGCGGGCGGTCGATGCCAGTTCTCCTCCGTACCGTCCGCTCTGCGCTCAAGCAGACCTACGACAACATGCAGGTCCTGGTGGTGGACAACCGGCCGGGCGCGACGACGCTGCCGCGGCCGCTGATGCCCTACGCCTTCCCGAACGACGACCGCCTGTATTACGTGACGGAGGCACAGCCTGGTCTTGCCTCCGTTAGGAATCGGGGCGTCCAGGAAGCAGACACGGAAATTGTGGGCCCTGACCGACGAGGATGTCGTTCTCGACCCCGGACTGGCTCGGGTTCCTGGTCGCCGCGTTCGACCAGCCGAAGGTCGCGTGCGTAACCGGCCTGATCCTTCCCTCGCAACTCCAGACCCGGGCGCAGATCCTGATCGAAGAGTTCGGGGGTTTTAGCAAGGGCTTTCGGCGCCGACGATGGGACCTCCAAGAGAATCGACTGTCGCATCCTCTCTACCCCTACATCTTCGGTATGTACGGCTCTGGTGCGAACGCGGCTTGGCGCCGCTCGTTACTTGAGGAGATCGGCGGATACGACGTCCGCCTCGGGACTGGAACCCGGACTCGCGGTGGCGAGGATCTCGACGTGTACCTGAACTGCATACGCGGCGGCTACCAACTCGTCTACGAGCCGGCCGCGCTAGTACGCCACGAGCACCGACGCAATATCGAACATCTCCGTCGTCAGGTTTTCGACTACGGGGTTGGCCTAGGTGCAGTGCTAACGAAGCGTATGCTTCGGCCCGACGAGCGATTCGAGATGGTCTCGCGTCTGCCAGCTGGTCTCGACTACCTGCTGAATCCCAGGTCCCCGAAGAACGCTGGCAAGTCTGCCAACTTCCCAAAGGCCTTGACGGCCGCGGAGCTTGCAGGCATTGCCTACGGACCCCTTGCTTATCTCAGCGGCTGGCTGCATCCATGACGACCCCGAACGCGGAGATCGCCGAAATCGTCGCTCAGTCTGAGGCTACTCGGCACGTGTTCAGCCCGCTGAGTCAAGCTTGGAGGCGAACGGCGGGTGATCGATTGGCCGATACATCCATGGCGCTGGCCGCGAACACCGTCGTGACCTCGGCTCTTGGATTTCGTGCTTCTGGTCCTGCTGACCAATCCCGCTACTCGACACGCCAGGTGGGCACGGACTCAGCTCTGCTCTCATCGATGCTGCTGCTATCTCAGCCTAACGGAGTTGAACTTCAGCACAGCGCTACCCCGACTCCTGCCACAGGTCCGCAATCATCGCGCGCGCGCAGTCGGCCTGTGCTACCTCGCAACGGGTGTGACGGGGGCCGCTGCTGCTACTACGTTCGCTCTGGTGGTGCCGCATCTCGTCGGCAACCTACGCTTCCTGATTCAGAGCGACGGACTAGTTCTGACCCTTGTAGTAGGACTCGTCGCCTTCAATATCTTCGCGGTACAGGATGCAGTGCTCATAGCTACCCGATGGGCCGCGATAGTCCCGATCGAGAATGCGGCTTTTGGTTTGATCAAGATCGGTCTCATGGTCGCTCTCGTGGGCAGCGCGGGAGGTCACGGGCTCTTTGCCTCCTGGCTGATCGCAACCGTCATGCTCGTCCTTCCCGTCAATGCGCTGCTATTTCGAAGGGTACTGAGGGAACCTGCGACACCGACTGGCCAGCAAGTAGCACTGCCCGTCGAAGGCGGCCGCGGGAAGCTTTTGAGGTATCTCGCCAACGACTGGTTCGCTGCTCTACTCGGCCAAGGAACCGCGGATCTCTTGCCACTAATCGTTCTTTCAATGCTTGGTCGCGCAGTGACTGCGTACTTCTACATTGCATTCGTGATCGCGACCGCGGTTGCCACATTCGCGCAGTCGTTCACGACGTCGCTGTTGGTAGAGGCTTCTCACGATGAATCGGCGCTAGCCGAGCTCGCCCGCCGAACGATCGCTCGTAGCGTCATACTTATCGTTCCCGGCGTGTTAGCCGCCATGATCGCTGCGCCATTTGGCCTGCGCCTCTTCGGCGTTGGCTACGCGGCCGACTCCGAGGGTGTCCTGCGTTTGCTCCTCCTAGCCACGATCCCACAGACTGCCGTTGCGATCGCAATGAACATCGAGAGAGTTCGCGGCCGCGCGCATCGCGTTGTGCGCTACCAGGCCGTCGCTGCCGTAACCGCACTGGCATTGATCGCGCCATTCATTCGCATGGCTGGCTTGTCGGGCGTCGGTTGGGCATGGCTCGTCGGTCAGTGCATCGCTGCGTCCGTCGCCTTGCCGGCTGTTCGAAGCGTTTTCGCCAACGAAGCTGTATTAGGTGACGCGACTCGATGAGCATTCTCGTTGCGGATAGCGAAAGACCGTCGGAAGACGCGCTCCTGCTAGCGCGCAGCGAGCGGATCTGGGCCGCCGACACCCTCGACTACGCCGCGCTCGCCGTAGCCTGCGTACTCGTTGCCGCGCGCTCCTCCATGCACCGGTCCCGATCAAGGAAGCGCTCCTTCTCGGATTCATGTCTTACGTCCCGGGGCGCTCTCTAGTCACGCATTCCACGCGGCTCAATGGAGTGTTGCTGACTCTAGTAACCGTCGTCGGCAGCATCGCTCTGACTGCATTGCTGGCTACGACGACCCTCTGGCTTCACATCTGGGGCCCGCTCGCGGTTTTCTATCTTGAGGCGGCTGGCAGCTGTGCGTCGATCCTCGTTGGCCTCTGGAAGCGTCGGCGGCTGTACAGCGAATCGCGCCTGAGCAGGGGGCGCCACGTAGCAGACGGCGTTCGATATGTGGGTTTCCGCGACGCCTTCAGAGCTGCGCGCCGCGGCCGGCGCGGTACCAGAGCCGCAGATGCAGCAGTTCAAGGCGGATCCGCGGCATTCATGAACGGGATTCGCCCATCTCGGACGGACGTACTGCCAGTTGTTGGGATCTTGCTCTTCGGCTTGGGTATCGCCGACACACAACTCAGCCGGATTGACAGGTGGGGCCTGCTTCCAGCTTTGCCGATCGTCTTCTACGTCGGCTTTGGGCTACTCATCGCTTCCACCATCTGGCTCTTGAGTAGGCGGCAACTCCCAAGTGCGAGGCTTGCAGTACACCTAGCCACGCTGGTGCTGATGATTGCTGGGACGCCGGCGTTGGTCTATCCAGTTCCTCGGTACCCCTGGCTGTAGCAA
Organism: uncultured Actinomycetes bacterium; assembly: GCA_963825425.1. Lineage (GTDB taxonomy): Bacteria > Actinomycetota > Actinomycetes > Acidothermales > Acidothermaceae > PALSA-607. The sequence continues at coordinate 1,836 of CAWGTF010000022.1, read as the reverse complement.
GCACATTGGCGTGGTCCAGTACATCAACCTGCACGGCGCGGTCAATCAGGGCATCGACATAGTACCGAACTGGCCCGGCTTCTTCGCCCTCGTCGCATGGTTCGATCGGGTTGCGGGTGCTGCCAGCCCGATTCGATTCGCGGCCTGGTCCGAAACCGTAGTCCTGCTCATATCGTGCTTAGCCGTCTACACGGCAGCACGGCAGCTGCAAATGACTGCGCGCGAGCGCTGGATCGGGCTGTTCGTCTTCGTACTCGCCAGCTGGGTAGACCCAATTTCAACTCTCACCCGCAGGCATTCGCATACGCACTCAGCCTCACGGTTATCGCCCTAGCACTCTGCTGGTTTGGAAGTGAGAGTTCTCCTAGTTGGCTTGAGTGGATTCGTGCGCGGTCCGAATCTATAGTTGTACGAGTTCGTCCTCGCGTCCGCGCGAGCGCCGAGCGCCAAACAGCAAATCCCGCATCTGTCCCCCACGCTCCTCCCCGAGGTCTGGCCCTCGTCGTCGTTCTTGGGATATATGGAGTGCTCGTATTTGTCCATCAGTTAAGCCCGTATGTTGTCGCACTCCAACTTAGCGTTCCTGACTGTCTGCGGGCGCCTACGGCCAAGATGGTTGGCGCCCGCTCTTTGGGCAATAGCGGTCGGCTACCTAGTCCCACCGATTCGCGTACATCAATAAGACCTACGGAATCCTGAACTCTCTTGGCAACTTCTTCTCCAACACACAGACCGGCGCGACCGGGGTGCACCGACCCTATGATCTTGGAGTACGGGTGACTGCGTATGCGGCAGATGCAATCACATTACTGATTTGGCTCTGCGCCGCAATAGGTGTCTTTCGCCGGATCCGCGAGCGCCGGCCGACGATGGTCCTTCTGATTCTGGCATTATCGCCGGTTATCACCTTCTTTTTGACCAACTACGGAGGCGAGGCCGAGTACAGGGTCTACTTCTTCACCGTCCCTTGGATGGCGCTACTCGTAGCGTCTGCCTTTGGCACGGAACTACGGACGGCGCATCATCGGCGGACATTCGCATTGGGAGTGGTTCTTGTAACGCTTTCGGTCCTTATCTTGCCGGCCTATTTTGGCAATGATGAGATTTATAGAGTTCCGCCGAGCGAAGTAAGCGCAGCCGACTATTTCTACACGCACGCAACGCCAGGGTCGGCCCTAATAATCTCGGCCCCGGACTTCCCTGGACGCGTGAGCGGCCGCTACGACTTATATCTGACCCTCAAAGATGAAGTTGACCCGAACCTGCTGAACTACCCACAGTTTGCTAACTACCGTCCACTAGGGTCGCAGACGCTGCCCACCTTAAGTGACTTTGCACTTGAGTTTTCGAACGGTGGACGAACCGATGTGTACCTAGCGTTTGCGGCGACTGGCTTCGCCGCTGCGAAGGCATACAACCTCGCTCCCGCTGGGGCCTTGCAGAGCCTCGAGACCGCGATCTCCCAATCGCCACAGTGGAGCGTGTATCTCAAGAATGACTCGACGACGATCTTCTTGTTTCATCCGTACGGGACGGGCCAGTCATGAGCAGTGCTGTAGAGCAACGTGGACCAACCTTCCTTCAGATTTCTGAGGTTTCGGCGCCGTGCCTGGTGCTTGATATCGACATCGCGGTCGGTGCCCCGTCCCTAGCGCCGCTTCGCATCGGTGATGCTCGCTGTGCATGGGTACTCGTTCGCTATCAGTCGGAGCCACTGGGAACGATCGTGATCCACATACCGCGATCTGGCTTCCCCGCCACCGAACTCGACCACCTCATTAGGCAGAAGTTCCGTGCCGCCATCGACAACCGAAGGTGCGCAACCGACTACTTGCG
>CAWGTF010000021.1:0-86858 GCA_963825425.1 uncultured Actinomycetes bacterium | reverse complement strand
CATCACCGAGGTCGACCCGATCTGCGCATTGCAGGCCGCGATCAACAGTTGCAGTCGCCCTAGCTGACGACGTCGGTGTGGAACAGCACGACATCTTCGTCACCGCGACCGGCTGCCTCAACGTCATCACCGCCGACCAGATGTCGCGCATGAAGCACCAGGCGATCGTCGGCAACATCGGTCACTTCGACAACGAGATCGACATGGCCGGGCTCGCGAAGCTGCCCGACGTGACGCGCGTCAACATCAAGCCGCAGGTGGACGAGTGGATGTTCGGCGACGGGCACGGAATCATCGTGCTCTCCGAAGGTCGGCTGCTGAACCTCGGCAACGCCACCGGGCACCCGAGCTTCGTCATGAGCAACTCGTTCACGAACCAGGTGCTCGCGCAAATCGAGCTCTACACGAAGACCGCGCAGTACCCGGTCGGCGTGTACGTGCTGCCCAAGCACCTCGATGAGGCGGTCGCCCGGCTGCACCTGTCGGCTCTTGGGGTGCGGCTGACCGAGCTCACGCCGGCGCAGGCGGGGTACCTCGGCGTCCCGATCGAGGGCCCGTACAAGGCTGACTCCTACCGCTACTGAGTTCTGCAGCAGTGGGACTCGTCCGGTCGGCACTCGAAGCTTGGTAGACAGTTGCCGGTCTCTAGGCCGGTAGTTGTCTACCAGCTTTGCGGGTTGGTGCCTGAACTGATCTTGTCGAGCGCCTCGGCCGCCGTGAAGATGTGCGGATGAAGCTGTCGGCCGCCGGCGCCCGACTCGCGTTGGCGGGCGGCCTGGTGGCCCTGGCCGCGGCGTGGGGACCGGCTTCGGCTCTGGGGGCGTCAGCTCTCGTGGCCCCCGCGTCCTCGAGTGCGGTCTACGTCACGAACTCGAACGACGGCTCGCTCTCCGTGATCGACGCGGCCACCGACACGGTGGTCGCGACAATTGCGGTCGGTGACAAACCGTGGGCGGTCGCGGTCAGCACCGACGGCTCGACGGCGTACGTCTCGAACTCCCAATCGAATGACGTCAGCGTGGTCGACCTGCGGGCTCGCAAGGTGCGCGCGACTGTCGTGGTCGGCGTCCGCCCTTGCGATTTGCTGCTGAGTAATACGGCCGATTCCTCTATGTCGACGTCTATGTCGACAACGTGGTCGCGGTCATCGACACCAGCACAGACACGGTGGTCACGAAGATCTCGGTCGGAGGCGTGAACCCGTACGGCATGGCGATGAGTCCGTCTGGCGACACGATCTACACCGCAAACGTCGACGGATCAGACAACGCGGCGAGCACGGTCTCTGTGATTGACACTCGTACGCGTTCGCTCACGAAGGTCATCACCGGATTCAATGGCAGCGAGGGCGTGGCGGCGAGTCCGGACGGGCGGACCGTATACGCGACCAGCATCAGGTCGGACTCACTCTCGGTGATCGATGCTCAGACGAACCAGGTGACGCACACGGTCAGCGTCGGCGGCGGCCCGCAGGGTGTTCGCGCTGCGCCGGACGGGTCGGCGATCTATGTTGCCAACAGCGGTGCCGGGACGGTTTCGGTAGTGGACGCCACAACGCTGAGCGTCGTGCGCACCGTGCAAGTGGGCCAGGCCGCTGACGAGGTTGCGGTTAGTGCGGACAGCGCTCATGTATATGCGACGAACTTTGACTCGGACTCGATCTCCGACATCTCCACCTCGACCGGGGCCGTATTGGCCACCGTGAAGGTCGGCAGTCAGCCGCATGGGATCGCGGTCGGGCGGCTGGTCCCTCTCGCGGTCCCTGGCACGGCCGGTGGGCGAGTCTCGTCGATCGCTGGGTCCATCCCGCGGCCGAGCGATGTCTTCTCTTCGGCGACGACCGTTCTCGTCAGCGCACTTGTTGCGGTAGGCGGGACGTTCTTCCTCACTTTTCCCGCGCATCTGTTCAACCTGACGCTGCACGAGAACTACGACGCCGTACGCGCGTGGTGGCTCGCACTGCCACACCGATTCCGGCGCAAACGCAAGGGCGTCACGACGAAGCCGGACGCCGAGGGGTTGGCCGAGTCAGACACGCCTGCGCATGAGACGAGTCGAGCACGGGAGCGCTTGCGCTTCGTGGCCGTCGTGCTCGTCGGCGCATTGTTCGGCGCGTTGCTTGACCCGCGTTTCGGCGCGAACGCACGCACCGCCGAGAGCTACATCGCGATCATCGCGACCGTGCTGCTCGGCACGCTGTTGCCGGCATTGGTGACCGCGTTGTATCACCGCGCCGGCACCGGACGTGCGCCGTACCATTTGGAGGCGCTGCCCGGTGGCCTGCTGATCGCGGCGGGCTGCGTGCTTGTCTCGAGGGTCGCCAACTTCCAGCCCGGCTACCTTTACGGCGTCGTTGCAGGCGTCGCCTTCACGAGGACGCTCGCGAAGAAGCAGAAAGGCCATGTCGTCGCGTTGTCGACGTTGACCACGTTGACCGTGGCAATCGTGGCTTGGTTCGCCTGGGTTCCGATCGATCGAATCGCGGAGAAGCCCGGTGCGTTTGCCGGACTCGTGATCGCCGACGACTTCCTTGGTTCGATGTTCGTCGGTGGTCTCGTCGGGACCGTCATCGGATTGGTTCCGCTCGAGTTCCTGCCTGGTTGGGCGGTGCGGCAATGGCATCGCGGAGTGTGGGCGGCGCTCTTCGCGCTCGCGAGTTTTGGTGTTGTTGACTTCCTGTTGCTCAACCACCGCCGGCAACACGCGGGCAACGGGAGTTCGATTGTCACGACGGTAGTGCTGTTCGTGCTCTTCGCTGGCGGCTCGGTGGTGTTCCGCGAGCACTTCATTCGGAAGCGTCGTGCTGCTACCGGGGGAGCGCCGCAGGGTTGGCGCGCGAAGGTGCGAATTGCTCACGCCAGCACCGCCGACGCCCGCACCAGCAACCGACTCGTGACCTCTGGAAGGGAGCCACCCCTGCTATGGACCAGGAGCCTGTGACGCTCGATGTCGAGCCTGAGACCAGCTTGGCGGCATCGCTCTTCAACGGTGTGTGGACGCTACTGGAGAAGCCGAGCCGCACCGCGGACGACGACCTGCTGATGGTTCACATGGCGCACGCATCTCGCTATCACTGGGGTCGCGTGGGCACTGTAGAGAATGCTGTTCGGGGCGAGTGGCAGTGCTCGCGGGTGTATGCAACGCTTGGTCGAGCCGAACCGGCGCTGTTCCATGCGCAACGTGCGCTGGCGATGTGCGAGGCGAACGGCATCGGGGACTTCGATCTCGCGTTCTGCTACGAGGCACTTGCTCGCGCACACGCGGTCGCTGGCGACTCCGATGAAGCCCAGCGGTGGCAGCAACGGGGACTCGAGGCCGTGAACGAGGTCACCGAGGACGACGACCGCGAGATCCTGCTCGCCGATCTCGCATCAGTGCCGATCTGACACAGCGGGAGATATCTTCGGGTCGAAACCACTGAGGGTCCCATCCAACTGCCACGCAGCGATCGTCTCCAAAGGGGGTGTGATGACAGGGACAGTGGTTGGTGTGATTCTCGTGTTGGTCGTCGCCGCATTCATTCCCGCCTTCATTGCGGATAACAAGGGACGCGATTTTTGGGGATACTGGTTGTTCGCTCTGGCGTTCTTCCTCCCGGCGCTGATCGTGGCCATGCTTGTCGAACCCGTTACCGATGCGTCCCTGCCCAGCCGCCGGCTCGTTCCGCCAGGTTCTGATGGGAAGCTCGAGCCGGCACTCGGGATGGGGAGCGGCAACCGTCGGTGCACCAATCTGCGCTGCGATGCCGCGGGCCTTCGCACGAGCCTCACGAAGTGTTCGGTCTGTGGAGAGTTGCTCGTCGACATCCCCACCCATGTGCGTTCAACGCCGCGATCGGTTGGTGTCACGGGCGCGTGCGACAACAAGTCCTGCGACGCGGCCGGATTGCCCACCACCAATGCCAGCTGCGAGGTCTGCGGTCGAGACATCACCCAGGCCTTCGCGACTTGACCTTGACACGGGATCAGGCTCGGCTCGAACGCCTCGGCAATGCGCCGTTGACCTACTCCGAGGTTGGTGCGACTGCGGGTGCTCTGCCCGCGGGGTACCACCACGTGCGGCGCTCGGAAATCATCGGTCAGGGCTTTCGGACCTTTACCGACGCAGCCGACGTGCTGATGACTTGGCAGATGCACTCGCGAGGTGGCCTCAAAGTCATCCCGTCTGCACCTCGTGCCGCGCGCGACGTCGTAGTACTCATGCGGGTCGGGGTAGCTGGACGCGGGCTCGCCATCCCATGCCGCGTCGTCTACGAGATCGCCGAGGAGCGGCGGATCGGGTTCGCGTACGGCACGCTGCCGGGACATCCCGAACGTGGTGAGGAGTCGTTCGTCATCGAGTTGCTCGATGACGACCAAGTGCGAGTGCAGATCGTGGCGTTCTCGCAGTCGGCGCGTTGGTTCACCCGGCTGGCTGGTCCGATGGCTCGGTACGCCCAAGCCCGAATGACAGATCGCTATATCCGCGCCTTGCGCGGGTAGCACAACCTACGACTCGTTGACTCGCGTGCGAGCCCAGCTCAAACGGGCCCAGCTCAAAACAGGCTCAGATGGCGCTGCTAGAACGGCGGTTCGTCGTCGTCCGGCGGTGGTGTCGCGAGCCGCTCGTCTTTTACTGGTGGGCCGATCGCGGGCGGAGTGGTGGTATAGACGTGGCCGGTGGGCATAGTCCACACGAAGGTGCCTGGGTTGGGTTGTTTCAAATGTGCGAGCGCGCCGTCGAGAGCGTGTTTGAAGATGTGATGTCGTTCGCAGAACGGGCCCATGTTGCCTTCGCACGTCCGGCCATCGGGGTGCCGTTTGGAGTGGTCGAGGTCGCACACGAGCGAGGGCCGGTCGCAGGTTTTGAACCGGCAGGTACCGTCGCGCAGCTGAATGTGGCGCCTCAGCACCGCACTGGGCCGGTAGGTCGCGGTGTCGGCGGCTAGGAAACTCCCGTCGACGGGGTTGGTCACGAGCCGGCGCATCAGCCGGTCGCGTGCCAACTCCCTGGACACTTCCGCAGTAATGGCGCCGTAGCCGGTCAGCTCGCCGGGGACGTTGGACACGCCCAGAATCACCGAGGCCGGCACCGTGACGTTCGCCTCCCCGCACCCACGCGAGCCGAACACCAGCTTGGTGGGCACCACGCCGGCCAGTTCGCCGGTCGCGATCGCCTCATCAAAGGGGGCGAGCAGGAAATCGGCGCGCAACTGGGCGGAAGTGCGGCGTTCCCCACCGGCGAGCTTCGCTGAGAGTGCGGCGGCGGTGAGCACGTTGTAGATCTTGAGCCCGTCAGCGGCCGCCATTACCGCACGCACCTCCGCCATGCCGTCGTCGAGTGGGGTCAGCCACACCCCGCGCTCGTTCTTTGCTCTCACATGGCGGTTCTGTGCGGCGACCGGGTCCGCCGCGATCGCCGCTTTGCGGACCGCCTTCTTGACCTGGGCGTTGGTCTGGTCCCCGGCGCGGGCCAACACGATGCTCTCGACCTCAACGGCGGTCGCGGGGTCGAGGAAGTGACACCCATCGGCAATCGAACGTGCCTTCTGCAGATCGATCTCGCCGGCGGCCAAAGCCGCAGCAGTCGCGGTCAGTCCGCCGGCCAACTCGATAGCGAGCCCGACCCGAAAACCGGCCGATCCGGAGGAGATCGACAACCGGGCGGCGATCTCATCGTCGGGATTGTCACGCCGCACCGACCCCAACGGGCCGTACTTGGCGCGCGCCACATCCGCGTTCTGCTCAAACGACATCGGCCGACGAGCAAACTCCGCGACCGCCGCGAGCTGCAATGCATCCGCCCACGACTTCAGCCGATCACAGGCCGCGACGATTTCCAACACGTCATAGTCGTCGTTGAGTTCCGCTGGGTCGATCGCTGCAAGACGCGCCGCGAGCTCTGCACCAGGTGCAACCTTCGCGATGCCGAGCAGGTCTTCCATCACACAAAACTATCTGCGGCCTCTGACATTTTCGGGTGCGAATGCGTCGGTGTGGAAAACAGATCAAAGCGATTTGCGCGCGCTCACTGCGGTGGCGCGAACGGCCCCGGTGGCGGAGGTTCCGCCGGCTGCGGCGGTGCAGGTTCGACGGGCGCCGGTGCATAACTCGGCGCCGATGGTTGTGTACGAGACGGCTGGGACTGCGACGCGCCACCGTACTGTGGCGCGGTTCCGTACGGCGTCGCGGCTCCTTGCTGCGCACCTCCGTACTGCGGTGCGACGGGCGCTGCTGCGTACATGCGCTGTTCCTCGCGACGGCGTCGTTCGGCGAGCACCGCGGACAAATATGCCCAGCCCGGCGTACCCGGCGGCGGCGCGGGTGTCACGCGAGCCAACACTGCGGCCACGAGCTCGCCACCCATCGCGTCGCGCGACGCTGGGCTGAGTTCGTTTTGCCGTGCGAGGAATTGCCTGCACGCCATCGCGAGGTTGTCGTCGAGTCGCGACAGGTCGAGGGTCGCCGCCCACCACGCAAGCGGCGCCGGCATTTGCACGGGGATCGCCGTCGCGCCAGGCACTCGTTCCTGCACAACGATGGTGCCGGCGAGCATGTCGCCGAAGCGCTTACCTCGCCTGCTGAAGATGCTGGCGAACAACGCGGGTCCCCAGCTCTCGAGTGGGAACATGATGCCCCGCACCAGCGCGTGCCGAAACCGCACCGGCCCCCCGTCGTCCCGCACAACGCGCAAGCCCAACGCGGCCTTGCCAGGCGTCCGCCCGCGCCACACTGTCTCAAGGAGCACGTTGTAACCGACGAACGTGAAGACGATGACACACAGCACGATCGCGGCACCGGCGTCGGTGTCGGAGCCGGACACCAGCTGGCCCACGATGAGCACCAGCAGGAAGAACAGGATGAACTGCAGGATGAGATCGATCAGCTTCGCGAGCAGCCGTGACGGCCAATGCGCCAAGCGGACGTCGAGCGCTACCGCCTCGCCCGTCACCACACCAGCCGTCATAGTGCCTTAGTCTGCCCTCTAGTGGACATCGATGTATTCGTTGCAGCACATCAGGCGGAGTGGGCGCGCCTGGAAACGCTCGTGCAGCGTGCCGAGCGGCCGTCAAGGCTGAGTGGCGCGGACGTCGATGAGCTGATCGCGTTGTATCAGCGCACCGCGACCCACCTGTCGGTCATCCAGTCGCGGTCACCCGATGCGCACCTCATCTCGCGGCTCTCGGTGCTGACTGCACGTGCCCGCGGCGCGATCACCGGCGCACACGACCCCGCTTGGCGCGACTTCTCCCGGTTCTTCGTCGTCACGTTGCCTGCGGTGCTGTACCGGACGGCGCGGTGGTGGGTCTCGACCGCGTTGGCATCACTAGCCGTCATGACGGCGATCGGGGTCTGGATCGCCACCCATCCCAAGGTCATCGACACGATCGCGTCACCGGCCGACGTCCGCCAGCTTGTCTCGCATGACTTCAAGAACTACTACTCAGCGCATCCGGCATCGGACTTCGCCGCCAACGTGTGGACCCACAACGCTGTCATCGCTGCCGGCGCTCTTGCGCTGGGCATCTTTCTCGGCATCCCGACGCTCTACCTGCTGTGGGGCAACTGCCTGAACGTCGGCGCGATCGGCGGCATCATGGCGGCGAACGGCAAACTGCCCGAGTTCTTCGCGCTGATCCTGCCGCACGGATTCCTCGAACTGACCGCGGTCTTCATTGGGGCTGGCACGGGGCTTCGGCTGGGTTGGACGCTGATCGATCCGGGTCCGCGGTCACGAGCTGATGCCTTGGCCGAGGAAGGTCGAGCGACGTTCTCGATCGCGCTCGGCATGATCGCGATGCTGATGGTGTCTGGAGCGATCGAAGCGTTCGTGACGCCGTCGCCACTGCCGACATGGGCGCGGATTTCGATCGGCGTGATCGTCGAAGTCGCGTTCCTTACGTATGTCATCGTGTTCGGCTCGCGCGCGGTGCACGCGGGGGAGACCGGCGACCTCGACGAGGCGCTAGGCGCCGACACGGTCGAAGCCGCCGCTTAACGGGTGAGCAATGGTGCGCAACGGTCGCAAGAACGGCCGTTGAGCACCAGCGCTCCGGAGACCTACAACCGGCCGGCCGCCTTCAATGCGAGGTACGCATCGGAGACCTTGCTGGCGAACTCCGCCGGACCCGCATCGACGACCTCGACATCGAGCCGACGCAGCAGCGCGGTGACCCGGCGGTGCGCAGCCGTCGTCCGCTCGGCCGCCGCCGCGTCGTAGACCGTGCGCGAGTCGTCGTGCACGCCCACCATCGCGAGCACCTGCGGGTCGGTCACCGACGCCACCATGACGACGTGCTTGCGAGTCAGCGACGGCAACACTGGCAGCAGTCCCTCGGTGATCGCTGCTTCGTCCAATGTCGTGAACAGCACGATGAGCGCCCGCTGCTTGACCCGTCGCAACACTTCGGCCACCAACCGGCGTCCATCTGTTTCGACCAGCCGAGGATGCAGCCCGGCCATCGCTTCGAGCAGGCCCGAAAGCGGATCGCCGTGGGTACGCGAACGGCTGGAAAGCAGCCGCGGCTGGTTGTCCACCGCGATCAGGTCGACCCGGTCGCCTGCGCGCGACGCCAGCGTGCCGAGCAGCAACGCCGCGTCGAGTGCGGCATCGAGTCGCGGTGCCGAGCCGATTCGAGCCGCGGACGTGCGGCCAGTGTCGAGGACGAGCACGATCCGACGGTCACGTTCCGGCCGCCAAGTGCGGACGACGACCGCCGACCGCCGAGCCGTCGCGCGCCAGTCGATTGACCGAGCGTCGTCGCCCTCGACGTAGTCGCGCAACGAGTCGAACTCGGTGCCCTGCCCGCGCACCCGCGCAGCTGTGCGGCCGTCCAGAATCCGCAGCTTGGCAAGCTTTTCCGGCAGGTATCGCCGGCTCGGGAATGCGGGTAACACCCGCAGCCTCCACGGCACATCGTGACTGCCTTGCCGCGCGGCGAGGCCGAGCGGACCGAAGCTGCGCACGGTGACGCGGCCTGCCTCGAGTTCGGTGCGGCGTCGCGGCCGGATCGCCGTCGCGAAGCGACGCCGTTCACCAGCCGGGACGTCGATCAGCCGGCGAGCTGGTGCCGCTTGCGCACTCGGTGGCCAAGCATCACGCAAGACGCCACGCACTCGGCGTCCGCCTGGATTGACGATGAGCACGCCAACCTCCGACACCTCGTCGAGGCGGCGCGCAGTGTCTCCATATCGGGACACCCGGAGGGCGCGAACGCTACCCGCCAACGCCAGGTCGGCGACGATGCCAAGAACCAGTGCACCTTCGACAATCAGCACCATGTAGCCGTGCAACGGATAGACGAACACCACCAGCACGCCGGCCAGCGCAACGATCGCCGCGCGCCGCGTCAGCGCCACTGAACGCTCACCTGGGAACGGGGACCGTGGCGAGCACGCCTTCGAGCACCGCGTCGGTCGTTGCACCCTCGAGTTCGGCTTCCGGGCGCAGCGCCAGCCGATGCCGCAACGTCGGCCGCGCCAAGGCCTTCACGTCATCGGGCGTCACGAAGTCGCGGCCGGACAACCACGCCCACGCACGCGACGTCCGCAGCAAGGCCGTTGCTCCACGAGGCGACGCGCCAAGTGAGACGGATGGCGAACTTCGGGTTGCGCGGCACAGATCAACGATGTAGCTCAACACCTCCGGAGCGACCGACACCCGTGCGGCCGCGGCCCGGCCCGCCGCCAACTCAGCCGGGCCAGCGACTGCACGCAGCCCCGCTCCCGCAAGGTCGCGTGGATCGAATCCCTCGGCGTGCCTTCGCAGCATCCCGAACTCGTCGTCACGACCGGGCAACGGAACGTTGAGCTTCACGAGGAACCGGTCTAGCTGTGCCTCAGGTAACGGGTAGGTGCCTTCGTACTCCACCGGATTCTGCGTCGCGATCACCATGAACGGGTCGGGCAGCGGCCGCGGTACGCCGTCGACCGACACCTGCCTCTCCTCCATCGCTTCGAGCAACGCGGCCTGCGTCTTGGGCGGTGTCCGGTTGATCTCGTCTGCAAGCAGCAGGTTCGTGAACACCGGCCCTTTCCGGAACTCGAACTCCGCCGTGCGCGCGTCGTAGATGAGCGAGCCTGTGACGTCACCCGGCATCAGGTCGGGAGTGAACTGCACCCGCTTGGTGTCGAGTGACAGCGCTGCCGCGAGTGACCGCACGAGCAACGTCTTCGCCACCCCCGGCACTCCTTCGAGCAGCACGTGGCCGTCCGCAAGCAACGCGATGACGAGACCGCTGACGACCGCGTCCTGTCCGACGACGGCTTTCGCGACCTCCGCCCGTACCGCGGCGAACGAGTCTCGCGACTGCTCGATGGAACTGGTCGACGTCACGTTCGGAGTACCTCCTGCTCGAGGGCGGTCAGTGCTTGCGCCAGCGTGACCAGTGTGAGGTCATCGGCCGGTGTCGAACCGTATAGGAGCGCCTCGATCTGCGCGGCGGGTTGCGTTGCCCGGGCCGCGACAGCCTGCACGAGAGCCGCCGGTTGAGGTCGAGGACCGAGGCCGAGCCGGTGCGCGAGGCGATCCCGGGTTCCTTCGCGCAGCGCATCGGCCGCGGTGTCGAGCGAGTGCGATCGCCGGTACAGACGAGAGCGGCCGCGTACGGTCTCCGACTGCCGGACGACGACGGGCAGGTCTTCTGGCACCAGCCGACCGAGCCGTCGGCCGCGCCAGATCGCGATGACGATGACCGCGATCACCAGTTGCAGGAACGCCAACTTCAACCGGCTCGGCAGCAGCGAGGACACACTGCGATGCGGGCCACTCGACACCGGTGCGATAGCGGGCACCAGCCAGACGACGTTCGGGTGGGTGTCGAGCAGCCCGAGCGCGAGTGCTGCGTTGCCGTCCTTGGCGAGTGCCGAGTTCATCAGCGGCGTGCCGTCGGAGAGCAACGTCACGCGATGGCCCGATTTGTCGAACGTCACCAGCGCGAAGCCGTCGCCGTCGGGATAGCAACCCTGGCCGCCACTCGGAACGGTGTAGCCGTCGCCCGGCAGTTGTGCCGACCCCGCAACAGTCGCGGCTGGCAATGTGCAGGCCGGCAGTCGAAGACTGCTTCCATCGCCGGGCTGGACCGCGAGTGGCAGGCCGAGTGCTTGGGTCTCATCGAGCCCTGCGCCGACGATGACGAGATCGACGGGTGTCGACGCAATCGTGCTGAGCTCATCGCTGCTCAGGAACTGCGGTGAGACGACGACCAATGTGGTGCCACTCGTCTCGAACTGCTCGCTTGGTCCGACGCTGGTCATCGTGATAACGCGCACGCCGCGATGCCCGAGCAACACCGAAAGTGCATGACTGCCGGACGGCGTGTAGGAGCGCGGGTCGAGTGCGCCGCCGCCCGTCCCCGAACCCAGTGCGACAACGATCGCGCCGAGCACGACCACGATCCCGGCGCCGACTAGTACACGTGATCGCCGCCAACGCTGGCGGACGGTGGGATCCGTGCTGTGGCCGCTGCGGATCGGAGCGCCGCCCGACACCTTCAACTCGTCGATGACGGTCATGCGCTGCCCACCAGGCCGCGATGCGACCCGGCGACGCGAGCGTCGAGCCTGCGGAGCAACTCTTCGTCGGCGGCACTCGCCGTCCGACCTCCGTACCAGACTTCGTCGAAGGTGGACGTCGCAGTGTGCAGGTCATCGGCAAGCGCGGGCAGCTGCAACCCGGCTTCGCGACTCAGCTCGTCCGCAGTTCGCCCAGGTCGCGGATCCAGCACGCCGCGATGTTCGAGCTCGCGCGCGACCGCCCGCAGCCGCTCACGGATCGCCTCGGCCCAAAGCCCGTCGGCCGCGAACTGTGCCGCGGCTCGGCGATGGTCGTCTGCGGTTGTCTGCCCACTTCCGAAGATCGCCTGATCCGATGTGCTTGCGGTACGACGTAGCCCACCGACGCGCACGATGATCAGCACGACGACAGCGGTCAGGATCACGATGATGAGCAACAGGCCAAGCGCATGGCCGGGCGCGTGGCGGGTGCTTGCGGCGAGCAGCTTCAGCAGCCTCTTCAGTAGCCACTCGAAGGCTCGGTCAACCAGCGACGGATCGTTCTTGTGGTAGGCGCGTTTCGCCAGCTCCGCACGGGCGGCGGCTTGTGCGCCGTCGCGCGTCACTGGGTCTGGCGGCCCGGCCGCAAGCCAGCCCCACATGGTCGGGCTCACGCTCCCGCCCACCACGCCTAAGCCGGGAAACCTGCGTGCGCAGCACCAGGGAAGCCAGGCGTCGACGAGGGCGTCGCGGCGGCCCGCGCGGCCTGGGTCAGTTGCAGGTCGAGGCCCTCGGCGCGCATCCGGCGATCGATGTAGATCAGCGTCAGCGACGCCGCGATCAGCGGTTGGGTGACCATCCAGACGATCGCGCTGAGGATGACGAGCAGTACCAACGAGACGGTTGACGGCGCGTGGCCTTTCAAGGCTGATGGCAGCATCACGGCGATCAGCGGCACCGACAAGATGCTGCTCGCGATCGAGACGATGAGTGTCACCAACGCCCGCAAGTCCCCAGGTCCGCCAGAAGGCGCCTCTCACCAGCCGCCACGATCTCGCGATCGACGCAGCTGGCCCGCGGCGCTCCAAGATGAAGATCGGGACGGCGACCGCAAGTCGGCCCCACAACAGCCCGCAGAGCACGACTCCGGCGATGCCACCGAGCACCGCGCCCGCGACGCCCAAGCCTGGACTGACAAGGCCGAGCAGCAAGCCGAGGACGATCAGGACAAGCGGGGTCCACGGCAGGATCTCGGCGAGGATCGATACCACCAACAGCCCGAACCAGCGTTTGCGGACCGATCTGATGATCTCGCCTCCGTCGGCCTGCTGGCCGATCACGGCCTTTCCGACGACGCCCGTCACGACACCGGCGAGCAGCGCAACGCAGAGCGCATTGACCACCAGCGAAACCAACGATCCGGTCAGTCCGGCGCCGACAGAGTTCAGATTGTCGGTGCCGTTGTTGGTGGAGGTCGTGCTGAACGACGTTGAGCCGAACGTGGCGGGCACATTGTTCAGCGCGAGGCCGACGCCGAGACGGATCAGCTCGGCGATGACCGACAGCACGGCGGCGAAGCCGAACACGATTCTCGGATACTTGCGGATCGTCGAGAAGCTGCCATCAAGCACCTCGCCGACCGACAGCGGCCGCAGCGGCACGATGCCAGGCTTGTACTCCTGCTGGTAGCCGCCCCACTGGCCGTATTGCGGGTTGCCGTATTGCGGGCTGCCGTACTGCCGTACTGCGGGTACTGCCCGTATTGGCCGTACTGCGGCGGCGGCACGTACTGACCAGGAGGCCCGTACTGCGGCGGTGGCCCGAATTGGGGGTTGGGCACGTACTGCGGTGGGCGCACCGAATTGCGGGTTCGGCACGTATGGCGGTGGCCCGAATTGCGGGTTGGGCACGTACTGCGGCGGCCCCTGCTGTCCGTATTGCCCGGACGGCGGGCCGTACTCCCCGAGGCGATGGTCCGGCGTGGGTGAGGGCGGTGGTTGCCAGCCCCACGACGACGCCGCAGGCGGTGGTGGAGCACTTCCGGCCGGCGTGGGCGAGGTGAAGTACTGCCATGCTGGCGGCGGTGCCGCGGGCGCAGGATCGACCGGCGGTCTGCCGGGTCCGCTCCGTCCGCCGGCGGCGTGGGGTCGACCCAGCCGGGCGTTTCGTCCATGCGCTCTCCCGTAGTCGCGACGCTCGGACATCCGCCTCTCAGCCAGTTATCGTGTCACGCCCTGGCAACCTAAAGCGCCGTTTGGCATCGGCGCTGCCCCGGGGCGGGGCATTTGCCCCGCACCTGCAGACAACCAGTCGTGGCTTTCAGGAGTCTGCCCTGTACCGGAGTTCAGCCAACCTGCTGGCGGCACGAATCGCTTTTCGGTGGGACGATGAGTCGCATGAGCGTAGATGGCACGATGAGAGCCATGAGTGTCGGTGGCACCATGAGAGCCATGAGTGGAGTGCAGGAACTGACGTCCACGGGTGCCGTGCTGCAGGCGACACGATGAAGGGCAGGGTGCTGGTCGTCGACGACGACACGGCACTGGCCGAAATGCTCGGCATCGTGTTGCGCGGCGAGGGGATCGAACCCTTCTTCGTGTTCGACGGCGACAAGGCGCTGGCGGCCTTCCGCGAGACGAAGCCCGACCTGGTACTCCTCGACCTGATGTTGCCCGGTACCGACGGCATCGACGTATGCCGCCAGATTCGAGCAGAGTCCGGCGTCCCGATCGTCATGCTGACCGCAAAGAGCGACACCGTCGACGTCGTCGTGGGCCTTGAATCCGGCGCCGACGACTACGTGGTCAAGCCGTTCAAGCCCAAGGAACTGGTTGCGCGGCTACGGGCGAGGTTGCGCCGTACTGACGAGCCAGCTGCCGAGACCATCACGATCGGCGACCTGTCGATCGATGTCGCCGGTCACGCGGTGAGCCGCAGTGGCGGGCAGATTCCGTTGACGCCGCTCGAGTTTGATCTGCTCGTCGCGCTTGCGAAGAAGCCTCGTAACGTCTTTTCCCGCGAGGTGCTGCTCGAGCAGGTGTGGGGCTACCGGCACGCGGCCGACACCAGGTTGGTCAACGTGCATGTGCAGCGGTTGCGGTCGAAGGTCGAGCTCGATCCCGAACGTCCCGAGATCGTGGTGACCGTTCGGGGTGTCGGCTACAAGGCTGGCCCGGCGTGAGCACCGAGCACCCTCAGGCATCGAGGCGGTTGACGCTGTCCGGTCGCGGTCGTCTCCGCAGCCTCGCCAGCCGCGTTCGCCGAAGAGTAGGGCGGGTGCTGCGGCGAGTCACCCGCCGCTGGCGACGGTCGATTCAGGTTCGGGTCGTCAGCAGCACGCTGGTCGTGTCGGCGATCGTCGTCGCCTTTCTCGGCTTCGTGGTGCTGCAGCAGGTCAAGGAGGGCCTGATCCAGGCCAAACTGCGGTCGTCGGTCGCTGAGGAGCAGCTCGGCGTCACCAACGCCCGGACGCTGCTGTCCAAGGAAGCCGGATCCCTCGACGTCCAAGCGCTGCTTCAGGAAGTCGTACAGGCGCTGAGCCCGGTACAGGGTGGTGCCGAAGGCGGCTACGAGGTGGTCGGCTACGAACTCGTTACCGGCACGCAATCGTGTACCCAACCTGCGCTGAACCCCGGCCTGCTCGCGAGCAGCGTGCCGAACGAGGCTAATCAGAGCGTTGAACGGTGCAGTCGCAGTACTACTACACGTACACCCGGCTGGTGTACGACGACGGTGCTCGCTCGCCGGGCGGCCCGCACACCTTCTCGTCGTACCCGGGGCTCGTCATCGGCAGCTCGATGCAGGTGCCGGAAAACAGCTTCAACACCTACCAGTTCTACTATCTGTTCTCCCTCCAACAGCCGCAGCAGACTCTGGCGCTGGTATGGCGCACGCTGCTTGTTCAGTGGCATCGCGCTCGTCGTGCTGCTCGCCGGCATCGCCTGGCTGGTGACCCGCCAGGTCGTGACGCCGGTTCGGATGGCGGCGCGCATCGCCGAACGACTTGCCGACGGACGATTGCAAGAACGAATGCAGCCCAAGGGCGAAGATGACCTGGCTCGGCTGGCCGCCTCGTTCAACAAGATGGCCGACAGCCTGCAACGCCAGATCCGACGACTCGAAGAACTCTCGCGCATCCAGCGCCGGTTCGTGTCCGACGTCTCGCACGAACTGCGGACGCCGCTGACCACGGTGCGCATGGCGGCCGACGTCTTGCACGACGCGCGTGCCGACTTCGACCCAGCGAGTGCGCGATCCGCCGAACTGCTGCAGACCCAACTCGATCGCTTCGAATCCTTGCTCGGCGACCTGCTCGAGATCAGCCGCCACGATGCCGGCGCCGCGTCCCTCGAGGCCGATGCCCTCGACGTCCGCGATCTCGTGCGGAGAGTCGTCGACGCGACGGAGCCGCTCGCCGTCCGGCGTGGCAGCGTCGTGACCGTGCACATGCCGGACGAACCGTGCATCTGCGAGGCCGACGGCCGTCGGGTCGAACGAATCCTGCGCAACCTGCTGGTCAACGCCGCCGAGCACGGTGAGGGCAATCCGATCGACGTGTATGTCGTGGCCGACGACGCGGTCGTGGCGATCGCGGTCCGCGATCACGGCATCGGCCTGCGGCCGGGCGAATCGTCGCTGGTGTTCAACCGGTTCTGGCGCGCCGACCCGGCGCGGGCCCGCACGACAGGTGGTACCGGCCTCGGTCTTGCCATCGCGTCGGAGGACGCCCGGCTGCACGGCGGCCGGCTGCAGGCCTGGGGAGAACGCGGAAAGGGTTCGCAGTTCGTGCTCACGTTGCCCCGCCTGGCCGGATCGATCGTGACCGGCTCACCGATCCCGATCGAGCCGCCTGACGCGACCAGCGACGAGGCACCGCCGACTGACGGGACAACCGAAGCGCAAGCCCGCGGCACACCACCCGGGCAGCATCTTGACGTTGCGCGGTCGACGTGGCTGAGCCCGCTGGCCGCTCTACTCGGGTGGTCGTCGCCGGCCTGTCGGCGCTCGCTGCTCTCGCGCTTGCTGCGTGTACCGCTGTTCCCGACAGCGGCCCAGTGCACGCCGGCCAGCAGCCGGCAGCGGGCGCCGCACCGAACATCCACGTGAACCCGCGCGGACCTGGTTCCAGGTTCGCAGCCCGACAGCATCGTGACCGGCTTTCGCTTCGCGAACTCCGATACGACCGAGGCTCTCGGCGTCGCGAAGGCGTACCTCGTCGACGGCGCGACTCTGGCAGCCCAGTGGCGCGGTGGTCGTCGCCGACTCGGGCGCGCCGCTCACCGATGTGCAGACCGGCCCGAACACCGTCACCGTGAAGGTCGTCGACAATCAGATCGGCCAGCTTGCGGCCGACGGTACGTATCAGCCGTCGCCGTCGGGTCCTCCGATCGAGTACGACTACCAACTGACGAAGGACCCGAAGGAAGACGACCAGTGGCGCATCACTAACGCGCCGCCCAACCTCGTGCTCACGGTGGCGCAGATCCAAAGCTCCTACCAGGAGGGCTACGTCTACTTCCTGCGTCCGGACGAGCAGATGCTCGTTCCCGTTCAGGTGTTCCTGCCAGTCAACCGCGACCAGCTGGCGCAGGAACTGCTCACGACCTTGCTGAACGGGCCGCCGGCGTGGCTGAAGCCGGCGGTGACCACTGCACTGCTCGGCGGCACGGCGCCTGGCCCTACCCAGATCAACGGCGTCACGACCGTCGACCTCCCGCGCGGTGCCGCGACGCTTTCGGCGGCGCAGCGCAATGCGATCGCGGCCCAGGTCGCCTACACGCTGTCGAACCCGACGACCCCGACACAGAACTTCGGCGAGCTGAAGATCCTGTCCGGCGGCCAACCGCTGATCAACAGCCAGCAGCTTGCAGACCGCCGCCGACTGGCCGTCGTTCGATCCCGACGCGCTCAACGTCAACTTCTACTACAGCGACAGCAGTCATCTGACCCGCGACCACTTAGGTCGGCTCGTCCCGGGTGACACCGGCGAGCTCGACCTCACACCGCTGCTCGCGCCCGCAGTCGCACCGCGGACCGGCGCCGATGCGGCGGACCAGTTGATCGCCGGTGTCGTCCAAGGCGACAACGGCACGCAGGCGCTGTACGCCGGGCCGTTGCTCGCGCCCAAGAAGCTGCTGACGGGTAGCAACTTCACGACGCCGTCGTGGGACTCACTCGGCAACCTCTGGACCGTTCAGCAGCAGCAGAGTTCCAGCGCGCCGCAGGTGCGTATCGCGCCGTCCGGCAAGGCCACGCTGACCGGGTCGGTCGCCGTCCCGCCCATCCTCGCGAACAAGGTGATCGAGGAACTGAAGGTCTCTCGCGACGGAACCAGAATCGCGGTGCTTGCCGTCTCGACGAACGTCAGCCAGGTGCTGGTTGGAGCGGTCTCGAAGGACGGCACGTCGATCGTGAACTTCTATCCGGTCGCGCCGAGCCTGACCTCTGTCACCGACTTCGTGTGGGCGTCGTCGACGAAGCTCGACATCCTCGACACGGTGCCCAACACCAACGAGCCAGGCACCACCAGTCAGCTCTGGAGCGTTGACGTCGACGGCTGGGCGCCGTCGCTGACGCAAGGGACCGTACTGACCAATGCGGTGTCGATCGCCGCCGCGCCGGGCCAACCGCTGGTCGTCGCGACGTCCCTCGACCAGATCGAGCAGTTACAGCGACGGGCAGTGGCAGTTCGTCGGCAACGGATCGGCGCCGCACTACCCCGGCTGAGCAATCTTCAACGCAGAGCTGTGGACGGCGGGGGCTGACCGCACAGATCCGTCCGTCGACGCCCGTACGGGGATCCCGTGACCGCCAGGCTTGCGCTCGTGAAGGTCGTCGGGTCGGTGCTCGAACTCTTGTTGCCGTCGCGCTGCGCGGGATGCGGCCGCTGCGATGGAGCCGAATTCCGGCTGCGCGGGCTGTGCCCGCAGTGTGTCGCCGCGGTTCGACAATCGGTTCCAGTGACCTGGGAAATCGCGGTCCCCGGAACCCGCAGCGTCGTCCCGTCCTTTGCTGCCGGCGCGTACGACGGCGTGATCCGGGCTGCGCTGCTCGACTACAAGGAGCGCGGCCGGCTCTGCCTGCGCCGCGAGTTGGGCGGCAGCCTCGCCGTCAGCGTGTTCGCGGCAGTGGCTAGCGACGATTCGTCGGTCGTGCTGGTCCCCGTTCCCTCAGCCATCGCCACTCGACGGGCCCGGGGCCACGATCCGGTCGGCGCGATGGCGGCCACCGCAGCCCGCTACTTGCGGGCCACGGGCTGGAGGTCGAGGTTCGCTCGCTCTTGCGGCAGAGCCGAGCGGTTGCCGACCAGTCGGGACTCGACGTCGGTGCCCGCCGCGCCAATCTCGGCGGCGCATTGGTCGTGCGGCGGCCTGCGCTGGTGCAGGGACGCCGGGTGGTGATCGTCGACGACATCGTGACGACCGGTGCCACCGCGGTCGAGGCGGCTCGGGCGCTGACTGCACGCAGGTGCACTTGTGATCGGTGTCGCCTGCGTCGCCGCCACCCTCCGGAGGCACCCGGCCGCGTCCGCTGATCTGTCCGGCGCCGCCCTGGCGGGCTGCGGCCGTAGCCCTCGCGGGCTAGGTTGAAGAGGTGGCGTCCGCCCGGGTCCGTGGTTGCGTCGGTGGGTACTTCTGCCGATTAGCCGATGCCAGTCGCAGGCAAAACGGTCCACGTAAGGCGACTTGTCGTCGTCCGATCACGGTGCGGCTTAGAAGTAAGTCCTGCCTCGCCGGCGGTCCACATGGCTGCCGACCGAGAGAAGGTCAGTAGTGGCACCGATGCGCAACTGCGCGCCGCGAGCACCTCTGCAGGCGAATGTGGGGTCGAAGACCAGGTCGGCCGGGCGGGCGTCACACCCCAGATATGGGGAAGGAACCCGGCGAGAGCCATCCGATCGGGACCATAAGCGATCGTCGACGGGACCGGATCACACGTATCGACGGGGACCGGACCATTAGTACAGAGGGAGGACCAGCGGTGGACATCGTGGTCACCGGCCGGCGCATCGACGTCCCGGCGCTGCTGCGCGCGCACGCCGAGGAGAAGCTGGCCAAGGTGCGCGAAGCTGGCGCCCAAAGCCCAGCGAGTCGACGTCGAGGTCTCCCGTGAGCGCAACCCGAGAATGTCGGAGATCTGCGAGCGGGTCGAGCTGACCTGCGTCTCACCCGGTCCGGTCATCCGCGCAGAGGCTTCTGCGCACGAGATGCTTGAGGCCTTCGATCTAGCCTGGGCCAAGCTCGAGTCGCGACTGCGCAAGGCAGCGGAACGTCGTTCTGTGCATCGGCGCGTCCGGAAGCCGGTCTCGGTAGTGACCGCCACGAAGGAACTCGGCCGTCGCGCAAATGGGGCTGACCTAACGGTGGCTGACGGCACCGCCACTGCGAGCGATGACGCGACCAGCGAGGATCTTGACGCGTTCGGCGACGGCTCGCTCGACCAGGCGGCTGGTCCGATGCTGGTACGGGAAAAGCTCCACAAGGCGTCGCCGATGACCCTCGATCAAGCGCTGTATGAAATGGAGCTCGTCGGGCACGCCTTCTTCCTCTTCGTCGACGAAGAGAGCGGCGCTGCCGAGCGTCGTCTACCGAAGGCATGGGTATGACTACGGCGTGATTCGGATCGACACGGGTTCCGATTCGACGGTGCGCAGATGAGCCGCGACGCGGGTCCGTACGATGTGAGCACGGGGCTGGCCCCGTGAGGCCTGCAAGTGCGAGATCGCCGATGCGCAGGCTACCGGGGAGGCACTGTGACCGACGGGCACGACGGCATGGCTGAGGTACGCCCACTGGTCAGCCGCGGTGATTTGCCGCCGCGCGACGGCCGGGCGCTGGGCATGGAGCCGTCGAGCACGGGAATGACGAACAAGCTGTCGGCCGGTGACCCGATCCGCGTGCTGGTCGTCGACGACCACGCGCTGTTTCGGCGCGGCCTTGAGATGGTGCTCGCGCAAGAGCCCGACATCGAGCTGTGCGGCGAAGCCAGCGACGGTGCCGAAGCGGTGGCGAAGGCGGCGGAGACGTTGCCCGACATCGTGTTGATGGACGTGCGGATGCCCAAGCGCAGCGGCATCGAGGCCTGCACCGCGATCAAGGACGTCGTCCCGTCGGCCAAGATCATCATGCTCACGATCAGCGACGAGGAAGCCGACCTCTACGACGCGATCAAGGCCGGCGCGATGGGCTACCTGCTCAAGGAGATCTCGATCGACGAGGTCGCTGCGGCGATCCGCGCGGTGCATGGCGGGCAATCGTTGATCAGTCCGTCGATGGCGTCGAAGCTGCTTGAGCGAGTTCGCCTCGATGATCAAGAAGGGCGATTCCCGCCAGCAGGTGCCGGCGCCGAAGCTCACCGACCGTGAGATGGAAGTGCTACGGCTGGTGGCGAAGGGCCTGAACAACCGCGACATCGCCAAGCAACTGTTCATCAGCGAGAACACCGTGAAGAACCACGTGCGCAACATCTTGGAGAAGTTGCAGCTGCACTCGCGGATGGAAGCGGTTGTCTACGCCGTCCGCGAGAAGCTGCTCGAGATCACCTGAGTTGCTGCCCCGCCGCATCGGGGCTGACCCGCTCGATCGCGACGTTGTCGCAGCCGACCCACGTCGCTGCCTCGCGCAAGGCCTGCTGGATTGCGACAGCGGTCGCCGGCAGTCTGGCCGGCGTCGTGTGCTCGGGCATGACCGTCACCTGCCGTGCGATCAACGTGCCGTTCACGCGTGCCGGGTCAACCCGCGCGATGAGCTGCCCGCCCGCGAGTACCGGCATCGAGAAGTAACCGTGCTGGCGTAGCGGCTTCGGCACGTAGGCCTCGAGCCGGTGGTCGAGGCCGAAGATCCTCGCGGTGCGCGCGCGGTCCCAGACGAGGGAATCGAACGGCGACAGCATGGTCGTCCGGTGCCGTCCCCGCGGAAGGCCTTGCTCAAGGGTGCTCGCGGGCGCCCACGCCGGCGCCGCCCACCCGCGCACGTTGACGGGGACGAGGCCGGTCTCTGGGAGTAGCCGAGCGACGTCGAGCTTCTTCAACCGGAAGTAGTCGGCGAGGTCGGAGCCCGTGGCGACGCCAAGGGAGCTCGCTGCCAGTCGGATGAGCGCGATCTTGCACTGGTCGTCGGACGAGATCGTCGTGCAGGACGTCGGCCGGAATCGCCCGCTCGGGCAGGTCGTACACGCGTCGCCAGCCGACGCGACGGGTGCAGGTGAGTTGCCCGCTCGCGAGCAAGAACTCGGCGGCCGACTTCACCTCCGACCAGCCCCACCACCCCGCGGCTCTTCTTGGCCCCGCCGAGGTCGGTGGCGGTCATCGGTCCTTGGGCGCGCACTTCTTTGAGCACGGCTTTCGCCGCGGCGGCAGAGTGTTCGCCCCAGTGCTTCGCGCGGTCGCGGTGAACGACGTCGACGAAACGCGAACAACGGCCACTGCGACACCGGCATGACGCAGGCGGCGTGCGCCCAGTACTCGAAGGCGTCGCCGCTCCAATAGGCGGCGTCGACTCTGGGTCGCCCGACCGCCCCGAGCCGCGCATAGGCAACGAGTTCGTGAGAGCGCGCCAGCACCGAGATCGTGTCGAGCTGGACCGCCCGCAGCGACCCGAGCATCCCCGCGACGCCGGCTCTGCGGTCAGGGGAACCGACGAGGTGCTGGGCGGCGAGCGCGAACCGGCGAGCCTCGTCGGTCGACAACTCCACGGTCGTCAATTGCGCTGCTGGGGTCCGGTCATGGGTCGGATCGTAGGTCGCGGTACCGACGCTCCGACGGCACGCCTCCTCCGTCTGGCCTGCGCCTCGCCTACGATGGCGGAAGGACGGACCGCACGCCCCCGCCGTCCCGATATCGTCCCGGCACCGTTTCGAGGAGCCAAGCTTCGTGCCCGCAATCTTCGACAAGCTCATGCGCGCCGGCGAGGGCAAGATCCTTCGCACGCTCAAGGCGGTCTCCGATCAGGTCAACTCGGTCGAAACCGAGTTCGAAGCCCTGTCGGACGCCGAGTTGCGGGCGCAGACCGATGAGTTCAAGGAGCGTTACGCGGGCGGCGAGAGCCTCGACGACCTGATGCCGGAGGCGTTCGCCACAGTCCGGGAAGCGGCCCGACGGACCCTGGGGCAGCGGCACTTCGACGTCCAGATCATGGGCGGTGCCGCCTTGCACATGGGCAACATCGCCGAGATGCGTACCGGCGAGGGCAAGACGCTGGTCTCGACGCTGCCGGTCTACTTGAACGCGCTGTCGGGCAACGGCGTCCACGTCGTGACGGTCAACGACTACCTGGCCCGCCGTGACTCCGAGTGGATGGGCCGGGTGCACCGCTTCCTCGGCCTCGACGTCGGCGTCATCTTGTCGCAGATGCCGTCGGCCGAGCGGCGGGTCGCCTACGCCGCCGACATCACCTACGGAACCAACAACGAGTTCGGCTTCGACTACCTGCGCGACAACATGGCGCTGAGCGCCGAAGAACTGGTTCAGCGCGGCCACTACTTCGCCGTGGTCGACGAGGTCGACTCGATCCTGATCGACGAGGCGCGCACGCCGCTGATCATCAGCGGTCCGGTCGAGCTCAACCTGAAGTGGTACACCGACTTCGCGTCTCTGGTCGCTCGATTGAAGCGCGGCGAAGAGGGCGAGGGTGACTACGAGGCCGACGAGAAGAAGCGCACTGTCGCCATCAGCGAGCAGGGCGTCGCAGCGGGTCGAAGACTGGCTTGGCATCGAGAACCTCTACGAGGCGACCCACACGCCGCTGGTCGGTTACCTGAACAACGCCTTGAAAGCGAAGGAGTTGTTCAAGCGCGACAAGGACTACGTCGTGATCGACGGCGAGGTGCTGATCGTCGACGAGTTCACCGGTCGCATGCTCTACGGCCGCCGCTACAACGAGGGCATGCACCAAGCCATCGAGGCCAAAGAGGGCGTCGAGATCAAGCAGGAGAACCAGACTCTCGCGACCATCACTTTGCAGAACTACTTCCGGCTGTACGAAAAGCTCGGCGGTATGACGGGTACCGCGAGCACTGAAGCAGCCGAGTTCGACCAGATCTACAAGCTCGGCGTGGTGCCGATCCCGACGAACCGCGACGCGGTTCGCATCGACCAGCGCGACGTGGTCTTCAAGTCGGAGAAGGCGAAGTTCGAGTCGGTGGTCGATGACATCGCCGAGCGCCACGAGAAGGGTCAGCCAGTTCTGGTCGGCACCATTAGCGTCGAGAAGTCTGAGCTGCTCTCCGGCATGTTGTTGCGTCGCGGCGTCCCGCATGAGGTCTTGAACGCGAAGTACCACGAGAAGGAAGCCGCGATCGTCGCGCAGGCGGGCCGCAAGGGCGCCGTTACCGTGGCCACCAACATGGCCGGTCGAGGCACCGACATCATGCTCGGTGGCAACCCAGAATTCCTCGCCCAGCTCGAACTTTCCGAGCACGGACTCTCACCCGTCGAGACGCCAGAAGAGTACGAGGCGGCGTGGCCCGAGGCGGTCGCGAAGTGGAAGGGTTCTGTCGCGGCCGAGCACACGGAGGTCGTCGACCTCGGTGGGCTTTACGTGCTCGGCACCGAGCGCCACGACTCGCGGCGCATCGACAACCAGCTGCGCGGGCGGTCCGGTCGACAGGGTGACCCGGGGGAGTCGCGCTTCTACCTCTCACTTGGCGACGACCTGATGCGGCTGTTCAACGGTGCCGCGGTCGAGAAGATCATGGACACGCTGAACATTCCCGACGAGGTGCCGATCGAATCGAAGATGGTCACCCGCGCGATCCGTTCGGCGCAGACCCAGGTCGAGCAGCAGAACTTCGAGATCCGCAAGAACGTGCTCAAGTACGACGAGGTGCTGAACAAGCAGCGCACCGTCATCTACGCCGAGCGACGCCGGGTGCTGCACGGCGACGACCTGCACGAGCAGGTGCGGCACATGGTCGACGACGTGATTCGCGGCTACGTCGAGGCGGCAACTGCCGAGGGCTACGCCGAGGAGTGGGACCTCGAGGAGTTGTGGAAGGCGCTCAAGACCCTGTACCCGGTCGGCGTCACGATCGACGAGGTCGAAGCAGCCAGTGGCGGTGGCCGCGAAGGGCTGAGTGCGGAGTTCCTCGAAGAGGAACTGATCGCTGACGCGCAGGCCGCTTACGACCGACGCGAAGAAGGGCTCGGCACCCTGCCCGAAGGCGAGCCCATCATGCGCGAGCTCGAGCGCAAGGTCGTGCTCTCGGTGCTCGACCGCAAGTGGCGCGAGCACCTGTACGAGATGGACTACCTGCAAGAAGGCATCCAGTTGCGGTCGTACGGCCAGCGCGATCCGCTGGTCGAGTACCAGCGCGAGGGCTTCACGATGTTCACGACGATGATGGACGCCATCAAGGAGGAGTCGGTCCAGCTCCTGTTCAACCTCGAGGTGCAGGTCGCTACGCCCGAGCCGCCTGTTGATGTTGACGCCACCGACGAACCGAGTTCGGACGACGCGGTGCCGGCGACAGCCCGCAGCGGCGCGCAAGACTGTCGCGCAGGAAGTCGCGGGCGCAGCGGTCGACGGCGCCGGGCACGGCATGCCGCACTTGGTTGCTCCGGGCCTGCAGGAAGTACGACGCCCGACGCGCCTTCAGTACTCCGCGCCCACGATCGACGGTGACGCGGGCAACCTCGCGCCCCCTGTCTCGGGCGGTCCGGCTGCTGCGACTGCAGGCGCCGAGGCGCACCTGATGTACGAGGGCACGCCGCGCAATGCGAAGTGCCCGTGCGGATCGGGGCGTACCTACAAGCGATGTCACGGAGATCCGCGCAGCGCGGTCTGATTAGCCGATTTGTAGCGCCGTGCACTGCCAGCGCCCGTCGATGCCTTCGAGGCGCAACGCGATCGCGCGACAGCGCGGACCCTGCTGAACGATCGCGCACACCTCAGCAACGCCATCGCGCGGTTCGCTGACGCGGACCGACCGCACGACCTCGGCAAGCCGGGTGTTGACGCCGTTGCGGCTGCCAGCGCCCGGGTAGCTGAGCGGTCGCGCAACGCGCCCGCACAGTGCCTCGTACACGGGGGCCGTTGTCCATCGAACCAATTGCGAGGCGGGCCGAACCCCCGACACCACCTCGATCACCGCTTGGACCAACCGGCCCGCCCACGGGGTCGGCGCGGGCAGCATCGTGCTCGCAGTCTTCTGCGGTCCGAACTCTTCCTCGACGCTGTCGCGTCTGCCCGCTCGACGCCGGGTCGCCGACTCGATCGCTACCGGCTCGCTGCTCTCGACCGGCTCGGTCAGGGCTGGTAGCAGCCGGAGCTCAGGTGCGGCTTCTTTCCGCAGCAAGTCGGGGAGTTCAGGCCGCGAAGGCAATCCGCTCGGGAGTGCGAACACCAGCCGCAATGCGCGCTGCCCGTGATCTGAGTCGCCTGCCGACGGGTGCATCGTGGCGTCGGCGGGCACAGTCGGTGCGACTTCATCGTCGAACGGGGGCTGCGGATCGCAGGTCGGGAGCCGTCGAACCGCGGCTGCCGTGCTGGTCGCGCAGCGCTTGCGTGGTGCCGGTTCACCGATCTCGACGTTCTGCGCTGTCGTGATCATCGGGTGCTCGCGGACGACGAGGCGGACGGCGGCAGAGAGCAGTTCGCCCGGCCGAATCACGCCCGGATCAGGGCCGATGACGCCGCGATTCGCGTCGTACCACGCTGGCCACGCGCGGGAGATGTCGACCGCGGTCGCGCCGGGCCCGAGGTGTCGCGCGGCGATGTCCCATAGCGTGTCGCCGCGACGGACGACGTAACCGTCGGTACCGCGGTCGTCTCGGTGAGCCGAGTCGCGATGGGTGACACCTGTGACGATTGCCGCCGACCCCGTGAGCGTTCGCGTCGCAGCCGGCGGCGGTGCAGCAAGAGTCGGCGGTGCAGCAAGAGTCGGCGGTGCGGTGAAGGTCGGCGCGGCAGTGGAAGTCGGTGCAACGAACGCAATCACGGGCCGGTCGAGTGTGAGCGGCACGAGGCTCGAGTCGGCCGGTGCCGGCGTGAGGGCGTTCGGCCGGTCGAACTGCGTCGATGTCGACGTGTTCGTTGACGGTCCGGCCGCGAACGCCGATCCGGCGGTCAGTGGGCCAGCGAGGACGCTGACGCCGATCGCCGCTTGCACGATGCGGCGAATCAGCATCGGACTCGTCTTTGCGGCGACCGCCGCGAAGCCCCGGCCGGCGGCGCCGGGCAACACGCTCGCGACTTCGAGGAGCACCGCAACGCCGAACCAGCCCAGGCCTACCCACGCCGCGAGCGCCGCCGAGTTGCCGACTAGCTGATCGAAGTCTGGAGTCACCCGGGGCGCGTCGATGGCCGATCACCAGCGCTCGCCACGGGTGGGACGGCGGGCCGGCGGCCCAGCTGAGCAACGCGGCGATCGCGGCGACGAGCACGCCCGCTCGGACGGCGAGTGCGGCACGCCGCAGTGGGTAGCCCATTTGAATGGTCCTTTGCTTTCGTTTACCTAGGTTTACCTTCGTACAGGTCTGCTTAGCCTCTGTCAATGTTGGTGGGGTCATTTTCGGTACGCTTGCGGTGGAAGAGGTGAGCGATGCGCTGGGATGAGCTATTCAGCGACCTCGAAGCTCAGTTCGGTGAGGCCGAGACGGCCGATCTAGCCGCTGAGGTGACCGACCGGAGTCGGCGCGAATTGTCCTTGCTCCGGCTCGTCGACCGGCTGCGGCCGGTGATCGGCCAACGGCTGGCTCTGCGCCTGGTCGGCCCTGGCGTCATTGAGGGCGAGCTGCGCGCGGTCGGTCCCGATTGGTTGCTGCTGGCCGAGGTTGGGGGCCGAGACGCGCTGGTTGCCGCGCACGCGGTGCTGTGGATCGGTGGCCTGGCGGCACAGACGGCGGTCCCGCACGGTGAGGGGCAGGTAGCCGCCCGGCTGGATCTCGCCTATGCGCTGCGCGGCATCGTGCGTGACCGATCAGCGGTAACGCTGACCCTCGTCGACGGAGCTACCGCAACAGGCACTCTCGACCGCGTCGGGGCGGACTTCGTCGAGATGGCCGAACATGCGCCTGGCGAACCGCGCCGGCACGACGCCGTCCGGGCTGTTCGTGCGTATCCGTTGACGTCTCTGGTCGTCGTGCGTCGGGCCTAACCGCGATCGATGGTGTAGGCGGGACAACACTCGGGCGCGAGTCGTCGGGAAGAATGCGTGTC
The DNA here is from genome assembly GCA_963825425.1 of uncultured Actinomycetes bacterium. Taxonomy (GTDB): domain Bacteria; phylum Actinomycetota; class Actinomycetes; order Acidothermales; family Acidothermaceae; genus PALSA-607. The sequence goes on along the minus strand of CAWGTF010000021.1, from coordinate 59,233 downwards.
ATGAGCGCGGACTGGCTGCGGGACGCAGTGCTGTACGAGATCTACCCTCAGTCGTACGCCGACTCCGATGGCGACGGCATCGGCGACCTGCGTGGCGTGATCGGGCGACTGGACTACATCGCCTCGCTCGGCGTCGACACCGTGTGGTTCAACCCGTGCTTCGCGTCGCCCTTCGTCGACGCGGGTTACGACGTGTCGGACTACTTGCAGATTGCCCCGCGGTACGGCACCAACGACGACATGGTTGAGCTGGTTGCAGAGGCGAAGCGTCGTGGCATGCGAGTTCTGCTCGACCTCGTTGCCGGGCACACTTCGGTCGAGCATCCCTGGTTCCAGCATGAACTGCACGCCGACGGCCCCGACCCCGACGGCGACCGCTACATCTGGTGCGAGCAGCCGCCCGCAACGGGATGGTCTGGCGACATCCCCGGGACGCCGGCGTGGGTGCGTTCGCCCGGACCTCGCGGCGGCTGGTACCTGAAGAACTTCTACGACGAACAACCGGCGCTGAACTTCGGCTGGGCCGAAATGGATGAAGCCGAACCGTGGCGCGACGCCGTCAGTGACCCCGGGCCACGGCGCAATGTCCAGGCACTCAAGGACATCATGGCGTTCTGGCTCGAGTGTGGGGTTGCTGGTTTCCGCGTCGATATGGCGTTCTCGTTGGTCAAAGGCTACGACCGCTTGAAGGCCCGGTCATTGACCTGCGATGTCTGGCGTGACATCCGGCGGTGGCTCGACTCGGCGTACCCCGACGCGGTCATCATCCCGGAAGGGCGGGAGCCTCGAACCGGCCAACCGCTGGCGTTCGACGCCGACTTCTTCCTGGTCATCGACGCCGAGCACGCGAGCCTGTTCGACAACCACGCCGCCGGGATCCTGCCGTTCCAGCCGCCCCGACACCCCTTCTTCGACGCCGCTGGTCTTGGGAGCACGCAGGTGTTCCTTGAAGGCTGGGACGCCGTCAAGACTGCCGACCCGTCGCGGCTGGTGATCATGTCGAGCGCCGACCATGACTTCGATCGGCTCCGGTGCGGTACTCGGACGATGGAGCAGCTCGGTGCCGCGCTCACCTTCTTGTTCACGTGGGGATCCGTGCCGTGCCTCTACTACGGCGACGAGATCGGGATGCGCTACCTGCCAGGCATGCCCGACGTCGAAGGCGCGGTGTGCAATCCCGCATACAACCGAGCCGGCTGCCGCACCCCGATGCAATGGGACGACGGCCTCAACGCCGGGTTCTCCACCGCGCAACCATCTCGGCTCTACTTGCCTATCGACCCTGACCCTGCGCGCCCCCATGTCGCCGACCAAGAGAACCAGCCGGACGCAACGCTCAATCTCGTGCGGCGACTCATCGGGCTGCGCAGGAGCACACCCGCGCTCGGCTCCCGGGCCGCGACCCGCGTACTGAACGACGGGTATCCGTTCACCTTCACTCGCGGCGAAACGCACCTCGTGGTCGTCAATCCCCGACAGGAACCAGCCGTTGTCAGCGCGCCGGAGATTGTCGGCGCGACGGACCTCCTGTCGAGGGGCGTCACGATCAGCAACGACCAGCTCAGCATCGAGGGCTTCGGCTACGGCGTGCTCGCCCGCGCCTGAGTACGGCTTTAAGGCTGGTTGCGTGGGCCCAACCCGGGCGCGATGGGCCGGCCGGCCAAGACCCGCAGTCGCTGCTCGAACGCGATCACATGCCGAAAGTCGGACGATTTAGCTATGCACGATCCGCTATATTGATCTCATGTCTAGCATGCCTTCAGCGGGTGCTCTGCTGCGAACTGCGCGGGCGCGGGCGGGGTTATCGCAGGCCGAGTTGGCGGCGCGGGCGGGTGTCACCCAAAGTGTGATCAGTGTGTATGAGTCAGGGCGTCGCCAGCCGGCGTTGTCCACACTGGCGGCGTTGGTCGAGGCGAGTGGGTCTCGGCTGGATATCCGGGTCCGGCGATCCGCGGCGCCACTGAGCGGATTGTCCGGTCCGTTGGGTCGGCGACTTCGCCACAATCGGGTTGCGGTCTTGCAGGCCGCCGCTGCCCATGGTGTAACCATCAGCGGCGTGTTCGGCAGCGTTGCGCGTGGTGAGGACCGCCCCGACAGCGACGTTGACCTGCTGGTGATACTGCCGCCCGGCCTGGGCTTGTTCAAGTTGGGCCGTCTCGCGGCAGAACTCGAAGAACTCCTTGGGGCGCGGGTTGATCTGGTGCCGGCTGCTGATCTCAAGCCCGGTGTGCGGCGCAACGTGTTCGCTGAACTGGTTGCGTTGTGAGCCGCCACGACGCGCAACGCTTAGCTGACATTGCGGCCGCGATCACCGCGATCGGGGCGCACCTGCAACGCGGTGAGTTGTCGGACAGTTTGGTTTTCGACGCAGTCCGGGTCCGGCTCATCGAAATCGGTGAAGCCGTCAAAGGGATCGGGAACGATCTGCTTGAGACCGAACCCGGCATCCCTTGGGCGCAGATCGCTGCGATGCGCGACCGGCTCGCGCACCGCTACTTCGACACATCCCACGCGATCCTCGACGCCACCATCGCCAACGACCTTCCCGAACTCCAGGCCGCCGTCACACGACTGATAGTGCGAGCTGCCGGCAACACCAGCGACTAACCATCCGCTCGGCCGCGGTGCGCGTTCACCTGAACGCGCTGTCATGCCACCGACAGCGCGACTTTCGACTGACGTCATGGCCGGTGAGACCGGTGGGGCTATGACCGTTCGGCGACTATGAGCACGCGGCGCGTCATCGCGTCGACCGTGGCCGCCATTTCGGAGATCTCTGCGCGCACTTGCTCGACCGGCGTGTCGCGTTCCTCGGCCAGTTCCTCGGCTGAGACGGCCAGGAGACGGTTAATCTCGCGATGGCGAGTTTCCCAATCCGGGGTGTCCTCGTAAGCAACAACGTCGAACCCGGCTGCAGCGAGCAGGCCACGATGGTCTGCGACCTGCGGCGGTCTTCCCTCGGGCTGTTGATGGTAATCCCAGCTCGTCAACACCAGCCTGCCGCCAGGGCGCAGCACACGAGCGAGTTCGCGCATCGCCGCTGACTTGTCCGGGCTGAACAGCAGCGCATCGATACTCATCACGGCGGCGGCGTGCCCATCGGGTATCGGCAAGGATTCAAACGATCCCTCGGCGGTCGCCGCCCGGTCGCCAAGCCCCAGGTGTTCGGCACGTCGCTTCACCTCCGTCAACCCGGCTACGGCGATGTCCACCGCGAGGTATCGAGCACCCGTTGTGGTAGCTACCCAAAGCCCGGGACCGCCTCGACCAGATCCGACGTCGACCAACAGATCCTCGGGACCTACGTGCACCTCCATCGCGATCCGCGTCAACTCACTACGCGTCGTGAAGCTGTAGGGCGCGACCTCGGCCGGATACTCCGCACCCAGCACCGCCGCCCACACGCGTGCCTGCACCGCCGACTCCGGAGCGGCGAACTCCTCGGAGAACAAACCCGCCCAGTCCCGACCCGCGGCTTCGGTCACGCCCACACTCTAGGCTGCCCGCCCCACCCGCAGATCAGTCCACCGCCCACGTCAACAGGCGAGAGTCGACCGGACATGCCCCGCTCGGGTGTGGCATGCCGCCTCCAACCGGAGCGGCTCGTCAACTGCCGGATCCGCCGCGATGCGTGCGAGCCGCATTCGAAGCTCAGGAAGATGGTCATCGTCGGCAGGTGCCGGACCGTCAGGAACAAGCTCGCTCAGATAGGAGCCGAGGTCTGCACGCGAGGAGACCCGCAGCCGGTCAGCGAGCGAAGCAACTCGGCCTTCAAGGGCGGCCCGGCGCGGATCCACCGGCGAAGATTAGCGCCACCAGCTGGCCGTACCTGACGGTGCACCCCAACACGTCGTCCGCTAACGCCGCTGAGAGAGCGTGCGCATTTCGACCGGCCTGCCAACCCGTGAGACGGTGAGTTGCACCTCGGACATTTACCCATCACCTCATCTTGCCGCCGTGCCCACCCAGGCCTGAGATCGCCCACGAGCTTCGAACGGTCTACTCGTCTGGCTCGCCACCGCCGAACGGATGACTGCTGACGAAGTCGCGGGTGCGGGTGTAGGCGTCTTGGATGTAGCGCTCGAGCACGGGCGCTTCTACCCGCCACTGGCCGCGGCCCCCGACCTTGATCGCCGGCAGTTCGCCTGATCGCACCAGTGCGTAGGTCTGCGCAGCGGAGATGTTCAGCACCTCAGCGACATCTGACAAGAGCAGAAATCGCTTCTCCATCGAGCCTCCTCAAAACCGGGCAGACGCCGCCATCTACGTCGTAAGGCGTCAGTATGCCATCGGTTGATCACGAATGCTTTCGTTATCCACACAACACTTCTGTTTGTCATCGCAAAGTCGGCCGACGGGGCAGACTGGGGCCTGTTATCGGCCACTGATTGTCACGGGGGAAACGTGTCCGAGCTGCCTGCGCCGTCCGCTACCCGACTGAAATCGCCGTCCTGGCTCGACGGTCGACTGGTCATCGGAGTCGTTCTCGTGCTGCTGTCCGTCGTGGTCGGCGCGAAGATCATCGCGTCTTCGCAGCGGTACGACGTGATGTGGGCGGCGTCGCGCGACATCGCGCCCGGCACCACGTTGATCAAGGCCGACTTGGTGCAGGTCAACGTCCGGTTCAAGGACCACGGTGCCGTCTACATCTCCGCCGCCGGCGCAAGCCCGGTTGGGCGCGTTACGGTCTCGCCGCTCGCAGGTGGTCAGCTCATCCCGCTCGCGGCAGTCCCGGCGACGCCATCGCCGGCGGTTCGGCTCGTCACGATTCCAGTCGCACGACTGCACATGCCTCGAGGCAACGATCTGCATGGCGTGCAGGTCGATCTCTACGTCACAGCGAAGACGCTCAGTGGGCAGGAGCAGGCGAAACCTCAACTCGTGCTTGCGAACGTCACCATTGCCGACACGATCGTTGACTCCTCTCTTGGGAGCAGCGACGGTTCTGGCGTCGTCCTGTCGGTCCCGGTGGCCTTTGTCGATGCGGTGGTTGCGGCCGCTCAGCTCGGCTCGGTCGACCTGGTACGGGTGCCTGCTGCTGCTACGGCTCGCGTGACTGCGGGTGTCACTGTGGGTCCGCCGTCCCCGACTGCTGTCACATCACCGGCCGTTGCGTCACCGGCCATCGCGTCACCCGTCAACGCCGCCAGCCCCTCGCCGTCCGACCGTGCTGGTTCGGCGTCCCCTTGAGCGTCCCCGTTCTGACCGCCGTCACCGATGCCGTGTGGGAAGCCGATCTGGTGTCGGCCTTCGAGCGCCAGGACTTCGGCGTCGTCGTGATCCGTCGTTGCGTCGACCTTGCGGACTTGCTCGCCGCGGCCGCCGCAGGTACCGCTCGCGCGGTGATCTTGTCGGCCGACCTGCGCCGACTCGACCGCGATGCATTGGCCCGGCTGGCAACCGCGGGGGTTGCGGTCATCGGCTTGGTTGCTCATGACGATGCGACCGGCGTAGAGCGACGAGGCCGAGCGCCGACTGCGGCAGCTCGGCGTCCGCCATGTACTCGGCTGCCGACGCCGGTCCCGCATTGATCTCTGCTGAGGTGGCGACGGCGATCGCCGACGGAGTTGCCACCGGTGGGCTCGATCGGTTGCGCCTCGGCTACGCCGAACCGCGCGCCGCGCTGCCTGACGTCCCGACGCTCGCACTCGTGCCAGGTGACGATGTCGAATCCATCGATCACGCTGACGGCCGGCTCGTTGCAGTGTGGGGGCCGACAGGTGCGCCTGGCCGGACGACGGTGGCGGTCGTCCTTGCCACCGAGGCGGCTCGTCTTGGGTGCTCCTCTTTACTAGCGGACGCCGATTGCTACGGCGGTGTGATTGCGCAGGTGCTCGGGCTGCTGGACGAGTCACCGGGGCTCGCCGCCGCCGTCCGGCAGGCGAACGCCGGCAACCTTGATTTGCGCACCCTCGCGAGCTTGGCTCGTGTCGTCGGTCCGAAGCTTCGGGTGCTCACGGGCATCGCTCGTGCGCAGCGTTGGCCGGAGTTGCGGCCGAGCGGGTTGGTTGCGGCCTACGCAATCGCCCGGCAACTCGCGGCCCTGACCGTCGTCGATTGTGGGTTCGGTCTCGAGCAGGACGAGGAGCTCAGCTACGACACGACCGCGCCACGTCGCAACGGGTCGACGTTGGCGACACTTGCCGATGCCGACCATGTGGTTGCCGTCGGATCGGCTGATCCGGTCGGGCTGCAACGGTTGATCCGCGGTCTCGCCGAACTGTCGGAGGTGTTGCCGCAATGCCGTCCGCAGGTCGTGGTGAACCGCGTGCGCAAGGGTCCGATCAACGGCGATCCCGAGCAGGAGATTGCGCAGGCGTTGACTCGCTACGCCGGAATCGACGAGGTGATCTTTGTGCCGTACGACCGGGTGTCGCTCGACAAAGCCATCGCCGGCGGCCACACGCTCGGTGAGATCGCGCCGGATTCGCAGGTGCGCCACGCACTGCTGCCGCTTGCTCGCCGATACGCGGGCGTCAGCTCGGCTCGCCCCGGCCGCCGGCACCGGGCCCGCGGTGAAGGGCGGCGCTCGGCCTGATTCGCCCGGCCCGAACCTCGGCCGGAACCGGCCGGACCAGGGCCGGACAGGGCCGAACAGGGCCGGAACCAGGGCCGGAACTAGCCAACGTGCCTGTGCACGACGGGCGCGCAGTCACCCGAACCGTGGCAACATGTCCGCCGTGCGCATCTACCTGCCGGCGACGCTTGCCCGGGCTGAAGGCGGCCGGCCTTGGCTCCGAGCCGATCTCGTCGCAGGTCGAGGTTGCGCCGGCGGGCGCGCGCGCGTGCGCGGTCACTCCGGCATTGCGCGAGTGGTATCGCGACGGCGACATCGATGAGCTCGAGTACGCGGCACTGACCAGAGCAGCGCTCGCCTCGCTGCGGCTTGCTGCCCGGGAAACGGTGGCGACCGGCGGGTCGTGCTGGCTGCCGACGTCGCCGACGACGCCGTCGTCTTCGATCCAGGCGATGATCCGGCCGCGGTTCGGGTCATCGACGCGGTCCGGTTCGACCAAGTCGTCTCCGCGCACGTCGACGACCCGAGCGCGGCATCCGACGTAGCCGCCGCGGTCGTCATGCTCGAGGGCGGCGACGTCGGACGACGACGATGTGCAGTTCGCGATCAACGGCCTCGACGACCACGAGTTGCAGTGGTACGCCGTGCAGGAGATCGCCTTCCTTCTGCGCTGAGCCATTGGGCTGCGCCGGGCGATCTTCGGGTACGGATCGTGCCAGGATGGATCGAGGCCGTACCCGGCCCCGCGACCCGGCCCCATCGCCCATAAGGCACACCCGCAGGAGTGGAAGCAATGGATGCCGTCACCACGGTTCCGAGCCCCACCAATGAACCGCCGCTGCATTTTGCGCCGGGAAGCGCCGAGCGTGCCCGGCTCGAACTCCGCTTGAAGGAGCTGGCGGGCGAACCGCTCGAGTTGACGATGGCGCTCGGCACCCGCCGTCCGATGGCTGGGGGCGAGCCCATCGACGTCGTCGCACCACACCGCCGGTTCACCGTGCTCGGCCGCATGCACGAAGCAACCGCGGCCGACGTCTCCGACGCGATCGACACCGCGATGGCGGCCGCTCCGGCGTGGCGCAACCTGAGTTTCGACGATCGCGCCGCCATCTTCTTGAAGGCGGCCGACCTTCTTGCTGGCCCGTGGCGCGACACGATCAACGCCGCAACGATGCTCGGTCAGAGCAAGACGTGCTACCAGGCCGACATCGACGCGGCTTGCGAGCTCGCCGACTTCTGGCGTTTCAACGTGCACTTCGCGCGCGGCATCTTGGCCGAGCAGCCGATCTCCGCGCCCGGAATCTGGAACCGGCTCGACCACCGGCCGCTCGAAGGATTCGTACTCGCCATCACCCCGTTCAACTTCACCTCAATCGCCGGCAACCTGCCGACCGCGCCGGCCATCATGGGCAACGTCGTCGTCTGGAAGCCTGCACCGACATCGCAGCTGTCGTCGCACTACGTGATGGCGTTGCTTGCCGAGGCCGGCCTACCGCCCGGCGTGATCACGATGGTGACCGGCTACGGGTCTGCGGTGTCGCAGGTGGCGGTTCCCCATCGCGACCTTGCGGGCATCCACTTCACCGGGTCGACGCCGGTGTTCCAGAAGCTGTGGCGAACCGTTGGTGACAACCTTGCGAGCTACCGCAGTTACCCGCGACTGGTCGGCGAAACAGGCGGCAAGGATTTCGTCATCGCGCATCCATCGGCGGACGTCGACGTGTTGCGGACCGCTCTTGTGCGCGGCGCCTTCGAATACCAGGGACAGAAGTGTTCGGCCGCGTCACGTGCCTACGTGCCCCGTTCGGTGTGGCGGCGACTCGAAGGGAGCCTGCTCGCAGAGGTAGAGGCGCTGCCGATGGGCGACGTCAGCGATTTCTCGAACTTCATGGGAGCCGTCATCGACGGCCGCTCGTTCGCGCGCTTGCATGAGGCGATCGAACGCGCGCGCGCTACAGCGGGCCTTTCGGTTGTCGCGGGAGGTCAGCTCGACGACAGTGAAGGATGGTTCGTGCGGCCGACTGTTGTGCTGGGCGACGATCCTGCCGATGAGGTCTTCGTGCGTGAGTACTTCGGTCCGCTGCTTGCCGTGCACGTCTTCGACGACGAGCGCTACGACGACGTGGTCGCGCAGGCAGCGGAAGCGTCGCCCTACGCGCTGACCGGCGCGATCATCGCTCAAGACCGGACGGCGATCGCCACCGCCTCAGAGGTGCTGCGGTTCTCGGCCGGCAACTTCTACGTGAACGACAAGCCGACCGGTGCGGTCGTTGGCCAGCAGCCGTTCGGCGGTGGCCGGGCAAGCGGCACCAACGACAAGGCGGGCTCGGCCCAGAACCTGCTGCGGTGGACCAGCACGCGGGCCATCAAGGAGACCTTCGTGCCGGCGACTACGTGGCGCTACCCGCACATGGATCCGGCGAAGGATTACGGGTGAGCGCCGACGGCGTTGACGGCGCGACGGACGACGAGTTCGTCGCGAGGTACTTCCTGCACGTCGCGGCGGAAGACCTGGCCGATCTGTCGGCTCGCGCAGAAGCGTGAGGTCGCCGTTCGGGCACCGCGAGTTCGCCTCGATCCGGCCGCCGGGCGTGCCGAAGGTGCGGGTCTTCGCGTCGCCGACGCAGCCGCGGCACGCGATCATCGAGATCGTCACCGACGACATGCCGTTCCTCGTCGATTCGGTAACCCAGGAACTCGCCCGAACGAATGTCGCGATCCATCTCGTCGTCCATCCGCAGTTCGTCGTTCGTCGCGACCTCCATGGACGGTTGCTCGCCGTCTCCGGCACGCTCGACAGCGCCGACGCACCAACGGACGCGCGTCGTCGAGTCTTGGATGCATCTGGAGGTATTCGGACCAACTGACGAGAACGCCGCAGGAAACACTGCGCCGTGACATCGTGCGGGTACTGCAGGACGTCCGAGATGCCGTCGAGGATTGGTCCAAGATGCGCGCGTATGCCTTGCGCGCAGCTGACGAGCTGCATGTCGAGCCGCCAATCTCCGTACCTGCGGCGGAGAGTTGCAGAGGTCGTCGAGTTCTTGCGGTGGCTGGCTGACGACCACTTCACCTTTCTCGGCTATCGCGAGTACCGGTTGGTCGATGACGACGGTGTCGAGGCGCTTGCCGCGGTGTCTGGCACCGGGCTCGGCATTCTGCGAGCCGACAAGCTTCGACCGCGGCCGCTCGCAGACCTGCCTGCAGAGGTGCGCGCCCGGGTGCGCGACCCGCAACTCTTGCTGATCACCAAGGCCAACTCGCGGTCGACCGTTCATCGTGGGGTCTACCTGGACTACATCGGCATCAAGACGTTCGACAAATCCGGCGTCGTCATCGGCGAACGTCGGTTCCTCGGGTTGTTCACCTCTGTGGCGTACACGCAGAGCGTGTGGCGAATCCCCCTGCTCAGAAGCAAGTCGTCGGCGGTGCTCGAGCTTTCCGGCTTCACGCCGCGGAGTCACAGCGGCAAGGACCTCATCCAGATCATCGAGGACCACCCGCGTGACGAGATGTTCCAAATCTCGGTACCTGAGCTGTACGACACAGCGATGGGCGTGCTGCATCTGCAGGAACGGCGGCGATTGCGGTTGTTCATGCGCCGCGACGTCTACGGGCGTTTCGTTTCGTGCCTCGTCTACCTGCCGCGCGAACGCTACGACACTGCGGTGCGGCTGAAGATGCGCGCGATCTTGCTCGAGGCACTGGGTGGGTTGAGCATCGACGACACCTTCCGGGTTGCCGAATCGGTGCTCGCGCGCGTGCATTTTGTCGTACGGGTCGACGGCAACAGCCCCGTCGACGTTGACCGCGACGTACTGGAGAGCCGCCTCGTCGCCGCCACGCGCACGTGGGAGGACGATTTCGCCGACGCGCTCGCCGCCCGATTCGGCGACGAACTCGATTTGAGCGTCGCGGCTCGATATGCCGACGCCTTTCCGGAGTCATACAAGGAGGACTTCGCTGCGACGGTGGCCGTCGATGATCTGCAAAGGCTCGATGCGCTGCGCGATGAGGACGACCTCGACGTGGAGTTGTACGAACCGATGGACCTCGAGGCGTGCGATCTCGCTGTCAAGCTGTTCCGCCGCGGCGCACCGGTATCGCTGTCGTACATGCTGCCGATCCTGCAGTCGATGGGCGTCGAGGTCACCGACGAGCGCCCCTACGAGATTGAACGGCGCGACGGCACGGTCGCCTGGATCTATGACTTCGGGCTGCGCCACGCGCCGGTCGGCGACGACGATGCGCCGGCGACTTTGGACGAGCGTTTCCAGGACGCACTCACCGCTGCGTGGCATGGCCGTGCCGAGGTCGACGGGTTCCAAGCGCTCGTTCTCGAGGCAGGGCTGAGCTGGCGGCAGGTGACAGTGCTCCGGGCGTACGCGAAGTATCTGCGCCAGGCCGGCTATCGCTTCAGCCAGGCGTATCTCGAGTCCGCGCTGCGAGCCAACACCCGCGTCGTCCGGCTGCTCATGTCGGTGTTCGAAGCCAGGTTCGATCCGGCATTCGCCGGCGACCGCACCGACACAATGTCGGTCACGGTTCAGGACTTCGAGCGGGAGCTCGATGCGGTCGCCAGTCTCGACGAAGATCGCATCCTGCGCAGCTTTCTCGCGTTGATCCTCGCGACGGTTCGCACGAATTACTGGCAAGAGGCCGCGGGCGCTGTTCCCAAGGACTACCTCGCGTTGAAACTCGACTCGCGCGCAGTGCCCGACCTGCCCGAACCGCGCCCGTGGTTCGAGATCTTCGTCTACTCGCCGCGCACCGAGGGCGTGCACCTTCGATTCGGTCCGATCGCCCGCGGCGGCATCAGATATTCCGACCGGCGCGAGGACTTCCGCACCGAGGTGCTCGGCCTGGCGAAGACCCAAACCGTGAAGAACGCCGTGATCGTGCCGGTCGGCTCCAAGGGCGGCTTCGTGGTCAAGCGACCGCCCGCCGACCTGACCGATCGATTCGCGCAGCAGGCCGAGGTCGTCGCGTGTTACCGCACGCTGATCAGCGGTCTTCTCGACCTGACCGACAACTTGATTGCCCACGCGGATGGACCGCAGACTGTGCCGCCGACCGACACCATTCGTCACGACGGCGACGACAGCTACCTCGTGGTGGCAGCAGACAAGGGCACCGCCACGTTCTCCGATCTGGCGAACGGCATCTCGGCCGACTACGGCTTTTGGCTCGGCGACGCATTCGCATCGGGCGGGTCTGCCGGCTACGACCACAAGGCCATGGGCATCACCGCACGCGGCGCGTGGGAGTCCGTCAAGCGCCACTTTCGCGAGCTCGGCGTCAACTGCCAGACCACCGACTTCACCTGCGTCGGTATCGGTGACATGTCCGGGGATGTCTTCGGTAACGGCATGTTGCTCTCACCCCACATCCGGTTGCTCGCAGCGTTCGACCACCGGCACATCTTTGTCGACCCGTTCCCCGATGCGGCTGTGTCGTTCGTCGAGCGCCAGCGGCTGTTCGGTCTTGCCGGAAGTTCGTGGGCTGACTACGACGCGCAACTGATTTCCGCTGGGGGAGGGGTGTGGTCGCGCACCGCGAAGTCCATCCCCGTGTCGCCGGAGATGGCCGCTGCCTTGGGCATCACGGCTGCGGCACTGGCTCCTACCGACCTGATGCGGTCGATCTTGCGAGCGCCGGCCGATCTGTTGTGGAACGGCGGAATCGGCACCTATGTGAAGGCGCAGACGGAAAGCCACGCGGACGTCGGTGACCGGGCCAACGACGCGATCCGGGTCGACGGCCGCGAGTTGCGCTGCCGGGTCGTCGGCGAAGGTGGCAATCTGGGCTTCACGCAGCTTGGGCGGCTCGAGTTCGCCCTCGGTGGCGGGCACATCAATACCGACGCCATCGACAACTCGGCCGGCGTCGACACCTCCGACCATGAGGTGAATATCAAGATTCTGCTCGATGTGGCGGCGCGCGCGGACGAGCTCGACGAGGCCGAACGCGGTCCGTTGCTCGTCAGCATGACCGACGAGGTTGGCAGCTTGGTGTTGCGTGACAACTACGCACAGAACCTGGCGCTGGCGTGCGGGCAGCTGCAGGCGCCGTCGATGTTGCATGTCCATGCGGCGTACATCGATTGGCTGGAAAGGGCTGGTCATCTGGTCAGGGGCCTTGAGCACCTGCCCGATGCCGACGCGATCGCGCAGCGGCGAGCAGCCGGTCTCGGGCTCGCTCGACCAGAACTCGCATTGCTGCTCGCATACGCGAAGATCACGGCGACGCAGGGACTCGTTGCGTCTGACCTGCCTGACGAGACCTTTGCGCAGCAGGCTCTGGTCGACTACTTCCCGAGCGCACTGCGGCAACGCTTTGCCGCCACGATGACGCAGCATCCCTTGCGTCGAGAGATCATCGCGACCCAGCTCTCCAACGAGCTGGTGAACCTGTCCGGCAGCACGTTCCTCTTCCGGATGGCAGGGGAGACGGCCGCATCGGTGGCGGACATCACGCGGGCGCACACGGCGACGCGTCGGGCGTTTCGCGTCGACGAGCTGTGGAGGGAGATCGAAGCTTTGGACGACGCGGTCGCCAGCGAGGTCCAGACCGGGCTGCTCCTCGGCGCCCGGCAACTGCTGGATCGTGGGACGCGCTGGTTCCTTGCTAATCGCCGACCGCCGCTCGACGTTCCGGAGGCGGTCAACCAACTGAGTTGGGGCATTTCCACTGTGCTCAACGGGTTGTCGGACAGCGTGCGGGGCATTGACGCCGAGAACCTCGCCGCGGCGCGCGACCACCTGATTGAGGCAGGAGTTCCGGACGACGTCGCGTCGCGCGCGGTGATCTTGACGGAAGGGCTCTCAGCGCTGGCCATCGTTGACATCGCGTTGCAGACCAAGCTGGACGTCGAGGAAGTCGCCGCCGTGCACTTCGCTCTCGCTGATGTGCTCGGGCTTTCGCGGCTCGGAACACTCATCGGAGCACTCCCTCGCGACAGTCGTTGGCACACGCTGGCAAGGGCCGCTGCGCGCGACGACCTTGAGGCGGCGCACGCAGAACTGACGATAGATGTGTTGCTCTCGACGCCGTCCGCAATGTCGGCTGACGCGCGGATAGCCGCGTGGCAACAGGTCAACGCGGCGGCCCTCGCGCGAGCTACGGCGTTCGTTGACGACATCAGTGCTAGTGACGGAGCCGATCTCGCGACGTTGTCCGTGGCGCTGCGTGAAGTGCGTGCGCTCGCGCGAGCTGCGGCGCTGCCGCGCGGCTAACTCTGCTCGAGCGGACGCAGTTGCTCGGCGTGCTTCAGTTGTTCGGCGTGCTTCAGTTGCTCGGCGTGTTGCAGCGCCCGACGCACGGTGCGCGACAGCGGAACAGCCCCGAGCAGGCCGGCAACAGACACCGCGCACAGGGCGAGCAGAACGGTGCCGAAGGCCGCAGCTGAGGCGTGCGAGCCGATGTGTGTGCTCAGGCTCAGGAACACGTCGCCGAACACCGTGACGCCGAGCACCAGCGAGAGCTGCAGCACGGTGGTGAGCAAGCCGCTCGCATCGGCCGCCCTGGCGGGAGGCACGCGCACGAGGCCGTGTGCCAGCAGCGGGCTGAAGGCGGCGCCCATGAATGCGCCGAGCACCAACATCAACGGCACTAGCCACGCGCCGCCGGATGAGCCGTCGCGCAATCCGAATCCGACGATGAAGTAGCCGACCGCCGCCCCCGAGAACCCGACCACGGGCAGGCTCGGGTGCCATGCCGTCGGAAGCCGTCGCCAGAAGAATCCGACGAGTCCAAACCCGGCGCCGGCGGGTGCGAACGTGAGCCCTGCGCGGATCGGACTCTCGCCAAGACCGGCCTGCAGGTGGTACGCGAACACGAAGAGGAACGCGCCGTACGCCATCAATCCCGCGGCCAATGCGATGAGCGCGCTTGGCAGGCCCGGGCTGCGAACGACCTCGAGGTCAAGCAATGGACGACCGCCCGCTGCGGCGACACGGCGCTCCGCGAACACGAAGGTCGCTGCCAGAACGACGCCCACGGCCAGCGCGACGAAGGTCCAGGTCGGCCAACCCTCTTGGCGGCCAAGCACCAACGGCAGCACGAGCAACAGCACCGCCGCCGACCCCAAGATCAGCCCGACGACATCGAGGCCGTCGCGAACGCGACCCACCATCGCGCCGTCCGCGGGAAGTTTGCGGCTCGCCAGGAGGACGGCGAGCACCCCGATCGGGACGTTGACGAAGAAGACCGACCGCCATGCGCTGTGGCCGAGGTCAAGGTCGACGAGGATGCCGCCGAGCACCTGGCCGGTCACACCACCGATGGACAGCGCCGCGCCGTAGACACTGAATGCCCGCGTTCGGCTCGCACCGGTGAACCGCTTCTGGATGATGCTCAACGTCTGCGGCACCATCGCCGCCGCGCCGATTCCCTGCAGCACGCGCGATGCCACGAGTGCGCCGGTGGTCGGAGCGACGCCACACAGCAGCGATGCCGACGTGAAGGTGATGAGGCCGGTGATGAACAGCCGCTTGTGGCCGATCAGCGAACCAAGCCGGGCGCCGGTGATCAGCAGCATCGCGTAAGCCACCGTGTAGCCGGCGATGACGAGCTGCAACCCCGCGCCGCTCGCGTGCAGGTTCGTGCGAATGCTCGGAATCGCGACGTTCACGATGGTCGCGTCGAGCAGCGCCATGAACTGACCTATGACGAGGACGGCAAGCACGACGCCGTTGCCGGAGTCATCGGCGGACGACGAGGAGCCGGACGACGAGGAGCCGGACGACGAGGAGCCGGACGACGAGGCCGCTGAGGTGCTCGAGTTGGTCATGGAACCAAGAATGTATCCGACCACCGACACGTGCCAGCGGGTCCTTGTCGTGGCGTCAGTGCCATGACGAGACCGCGCGCACCTCCCGCTGACCCGAGCTGACGTCAGCTCGACCGCGGACTAGCGGCTACCGGCGGGTTTCCACAACACGTCGCCGTCCCCGCCTGCGGCTGTTGTATTGGCGTAACGCGCGAGGACGAAGAGCAGGTCGGACAACCGGTTCAGGTAGCGCGCCGGCAACGGGCTCATCGACGGACCGTGCTGGGTGAGCGCCAACCAGGTTTGGCGTTCGGCCCGACGCACGATCGTGCGGACGACGTGGAGCAACGCGGCACCGGCGCTGCCGCCGGGCAGCACGAAGCTCGCGAGTTCGGGCAGCAGGGCGTTGTAGTAATCGATCGCCTGTTCGATGCGCGAGATGTCGGATTCGAGGATGCGCAACGGGATCGTGCGCGGGTTCTCGATGACCGGCGTCGCGAGGTCGGCACCGACGTCGAACAGGTCGTTTTGTACGCGCAGCAAGAATGTTTGGACGTCGACCGGCAGGCCGCCGAGCGCAATGGCGACGCCGAGCGCCGAGTTGGCCTCGTCACAGTCGCCGAAAGCGGCCAGCCGCTGGTCGGTCTTCGGTGTCCGGGAGCCGTCGACGAGCGCGGTGGTTCCGTCGTCGCCGGTCTTGGTGTAGATGCGGGTCAGGTGCACAGCCATGTTCGGAGCCTACGGAATTTCCGGCTAGCATGCGGCGATGGAGCGGATCAGGGTCGCGGGCTGCGCACGGCTGGCCGGTGAGGTCACCGTCACCGGCGCGAAGAACAGCGTGCTGAAGCTGATGGCGGCTGCGCTGCTCGCGCCCGGGCGCACCACGATCACTCAGGTCCCAGGCATCCTCGACGTCGACATCATGGCGGAGTTGCTGCGGCGCCTCGGCTGTGACATCGACAGCACACCGGGCCGACTGGTAATCGACGTCCCAGACCAGATCGGGGACGAGGCCGACTACGACCTTGTGCGTCGCCTACGTGCCTCGATCGCGGTGCTCGGGCCGCTACTGGCCCGATGCGGTGAGGCGCATGTCGCGCTGCCCGGCGGCGACAACATCGGGTCGCGTGGTCTTGACCTGCACGTTGCCGGCCTGCAAAAGCTCGGAGCCGAGCTAGAGAGCGAACACGGTTACCTGATCGCTCGCGCACCACACGGCCTGACGGGTGCGCCCGTGTGGCTCGACTTCCCCAGTGTTGGTGCCACCGAGAACCTGATGATGGCCGGCGTGCTCGCCCGCGGCACCACCATCATCGACAACGCGGCCCGCGAGCCCGAGATCGTCGACTTGGCGCGGATGCTGCAAGGGATGGGCGCGAAGGTCGACGGCGCCGGGAGTTCGACGATCGAGATTCAGGGCGTGACGGCGTTGTCGCCGACGACTCACGCAACGGTGCCCGACCGCATCGTCGCCGGCACCTTCGCCATGGCGGCAGTGATGACGCGGGGCGATATCGAGATCCACAACGCGAGACCCGAGCATCTGGAGATCGTGCTCGACCGGCTGGTCGGATGCGGTGCGGCAGTCAGCGAACTCGACGACGGCTTCCATGTCGAGATGAACGGCCGCGCATCGGCGGTCGACGTCGTGACGTTGCCGTTTCCCGGGTTCCCGACCGACTTCCTGCCCATGATCATCGCGCTGAACTCAGTCGCAGAGGGCGCCGCTATGGTCACCGAGAATGTGTTCGAGGGACGTTTCCGTTTCATCCAGGAGTTGGTGCGGCTCGGAGCCGACATTCGCACCGACGGCCACCATGCGGTAATTCGCGGCCGTGAAAGGCTTTCTGGCGCTCCCGTCGAGGCAACCGACATCAGGGCCGGCGCTGGACTGGTACTGGCCGGTCTTGTCGCCGACGGCGTCACGACCGTGAGCGAACTGCACCACATCGATCGCGGCTACGCCGACTTCGTGCCGCAGCTCCAGGCGTTGGGTGCCGACGTGGTTCGCGAGCCTGACCCAGCCGTGGCGTTCGACCAGTGATTGCCGGTCGGCGATGACAGGTCGGGTCGCGGTCATCGGTGCCGGCTTGATGGGATCGGGAATCGCGCAAGTCGCCGCGCAAGCGGGCTATGACGTCGTGCTGCACGACACAACGTCGCAATCCCTTGACCGTGCGATGAAGGCGATCGCGGAGTCGCAACTCCGGTTCGTCGCGAAGCAGAGCCTCACCGAGGCGGACGCCGAAGCTGCCCGCGCCCGGATCGTGACCACGACGGATCTCGACGACATCGCCGGCGCGCAGATCGTCGTCGAAGCAGTGTTCGAACAACTCGGGGTGAAGCAGCAGGTCTTCAGCGAACTCGACCGGCGCGCAGACCCCGACGCGATCCTCGCGACGAATACCACAGCCATTCCGATCACGAAGATTGCGGCGGCGACGCGGCGACCCGATCGCGTCGTCGGCACGCACTTCTTCTCGCCGGTCCCGATGATGGCGTTGTGCGAACTGGTGCGCGGTGACGAGACCTCCGACGACACCCTCGCCCGCGCACGTAGCTTTGCCGAAGCGGTCGGCAAGACCTGCATCGTCGTCGAGCGCGACATTGCCGGTTTCGTGACGTCCCGGCTGCTGATCGCGTTCGTCAACGAGGCGATCGCGCTCGTCGAAGGCGGGGTGGCGACGCCGGCCGACATCGATACCGCGTGCCGGCTCGGATTCGGGCACGTCATGGGCCCGCTCGCGACTGTCGACCTCACCGGACTCGACGTCATCCTGCACGCGGCGCACGCTGTCTACGCCGAGACCGGCGACGAGAAGTTCGCCCCTCCTGCCCTGCTGGAACGGATGGTCGAGGCTGGCACGCTCGGCCGCAAGACCGGGCACGGCTTCTACGAGTACGAGGGTCGGCCGACCTAGCCGGTACCGGGCGGACGGGCCATTCTCAGCGTGCGGTGCGGCTCACCAGTCACACCCGTCACAACACGGTTGGGTCTCCCACGGCGTGTCGGCTGGGTGAATCGTGTCGGATTTGTGACGCTGCTCACGCAACCAGTCGCCTCACGACCGCGTCATAAGGGGGTCAAAGAGGTGACGGGACCAAGCGAGGGGGATCGATGCCAGCTTTCAGCGTGTGCGGTGACCTGGACGTTTCAACGGCCGCGACCGTGCGGGCCGAGTTGACCGATCTCCTCAGCGTCGCCGGGACCGACGATCTGGTGGTCGACCTCGACCAGATGGGCTCGCTCGACACCGTCGGTTTGGGGTTGCTCGTCGGAATTCACCGTCAAGCCCAGCGGGGCGGACGTCGATTGGTGCTGACCCGGGTCCCGCCGCGGATGATGCGGGTGCTGGCGGTCACCCGGCTCCGCCGAGTGCTCGCGATCGACGAAGGTGTCCCCGAGCTAGTCGGCGCGGTCAGCGCAGCCGCACGGCCGAGCGCCTAGCTCGCCAGCAAAAGCAAATCGTGCGTGCTTACTGCCCCAGGAGGGCCGTGAATCCCCACGATTTCGGGTGCCGCTGGACGCGCTGCCGATCGGCGCCGCAACTCCCTCATAACTGACTAGGTGCGGCCGATGGGGTCGGGACTGACCCGACCGACCGGAGGATGCCGTGACCGGCCAGCTGCTCGACGCGCTCTCGCCTGACGACCTGTCGCCCGGCGCGCTCTCGCCCGGCGCAGCCGGTTCCCGAGCTGACGCGGTGGCGCTCGCCGCCCGGCTGATGGCCAACATCGAACAGGTCGTGCACGGTCGGCGTCCGGCTGTCGAACTCGTTGTAGCTGGCTTACTCTCCGGCGGTCATGTGCTCGTACAGGATGTGCCGGGCAGCGGAAAGACCACGCTCGCCCGCAGCGTCGCGCGTTCTATTGGCGGCGCCTTTCGGCGCATCCAAGGCACCGCGGATCTGCTGCCGGGTGACATCACCGGATCGTCGATGTGGGATCCCGCTCGTCTCGAGTTCGTGTTCGTGCCGGGTCCGATCTTCACCAACGTGCTGCTCGTCGACGAGCTGAATCGCGCGACGCCGCGCGCGCAGTCGGCGTTGCTCGAGGCGATGGATGAATCGACCGTCACTGTCGACGGGATCAGGCATTCGTTGCCCGCGCCATTCTTCGTCGTCGCGACCCAGAATCCGACCGACCAGTACGGAACTTTCCCTTTGCCAGAAGGACAACTCGACCGTTTTGCGGTCGCGCTAAGTCTTGGAGCTAACGACGCGGCAACCGAACGCCGAGTGATGCGGGAGCAGTTACTGCGGGCGACGGTCGATGAACTTCAACCCGTCCTCGAGGCGGATGAGCTGCGGTGGATTCAGCTCGAAGTGCGCCGCACGCATATTGCCGACCAGGTGCTCGATTTTGCACTCGCGGTGCTCGATGCCACCCGATCGAACGACTGCTTGCGGGTCGGCGCGAGTTCGCGCGCCGGACTTTCGCTGATGCGCTGCGCGCAGGCACATGCACTGCTGTCCGGTCGCGACTACGTGGTGCCCGACGACCTCAAGATCACGGCGCCGAGCGTGCTGGGGCACCGACTCGTTCTGGCCGATGGCATCAGCGGCGAGCAGAGCTCGCAGTACGGGATGGGTGTTGGGGTGGGTGCGCAGGTTGTTGCCGACATCCTCGCCACCGTGCCTGTTCCGTTGCGAGGGTGATCTCGCGTGGTGAGCACTTCCCGTCCGATGCGGATCACGGTCTCGCGAAGCGCCTGGCTGCTCGTCAGTAGTGCCGCGACGCTGTTCGCCCTCGCCGCGCTCACAAATTCGGTATGGCCACAGCTTCTCGGCTGCGTCGTCGTCGGACTTCTGGTGACGTCGTTGCTGGCTGTCGCGCGTCCGCTGCGCATCAAGGTGACCACCCGGATGCCGGATCGGGTGACGGTCGGCAAGCCGTTCGAGAGCGCGATCACGTTGCGAAACGTGAGCAGGCGAACGGCGGGCGCACTCGTCGTCCGGCATTCGTGGCCGACGAGTCGCACCTTGGTTGCTGCGCACGCCACCTTCGTGGGTCGAATCGACGCGCGAGGCGAGGTCGTCGTGGCGATGACGCGGACGCCGGCTGCGCGTGGGGTGCTGTCTACCGATGAAGTGCGGATCGAGGCGACGGCGCCGTTCGGGTTGTTCTCCCGCACCACGGTGGAACTCGTCGACCGCGAGCTCTTGGTGCTTCCGGCACTGGCGACGACGGAGTCGATCCCCGCGGGTGCCGGTGGCTACGGCACTACGACCCGACGAAAGGGGTCGGACGTCGGCGGCGTGCGGGAGTGGCGCTCCGGTGATCAGGTTCGCCACGTCCAGTGGCGCTCCACTGCTCGAACCGGGCGACTGACCGTGGCCGAGCGGGACCACGTCGCGCCCGGCTCCATGGTGTTGCTCATCGCTGGACGCAGCGGGGATCCAGCTCTTGAGGACGCGATCGCGAAGGCCGCGACGGTCTGCACGGTCGCGCTGCGGCGCGGCGCGCCAGTGTTCATTGCGGGCGACGGTGGCGGATGCGTGCGAGTCCGAACGCAGGTGTCGCTCCTTGAGTTTCTCGCGCGGGCCGAGGTTCGCGAGCCGCTCGACGACGCAGCGCTGAACCGGGCAATGCGCTACGCAGCGGACGGCGGGAGCGTGCTGGTAGCTGCGGGACGAGCGGTGTCCGGCGCGTGGGCCCCGGCGGTCCAACGCGCAGCGGCGCTCGCCGGAGTCACGGTCGTCGACCTGGCTTCGGTTGCTAGTGGAGCTGCTGTGCGAGGGCGCGCATGAGCGCTCCTTCGAGCCGCTCCGGACGCGTTCGCGGCCATGACCGCGTCGTGGTCCTGCGCCGTCTCGATCTCGCGGCGCGGTGCGCCCTGCTTGCTGCGGGGCTCCTCGCTCAATGGGCCATGTGGATGGACGCGCCCGCGTGGGTGTATCCGGGCGCCGCGGTCGCGTTGGTCGTGCTGAGCGCGGAGTCGGCGCGCCGCCCGTTCGTTGCTCCGGTCGGTGCGCGGTTCGGCGCAGGCTCCGGTCGGCGGCGACGCAACGCCTATCGGATCGTCGCGTGCGTCGCGCTGGCCGAAATCTGCGTAGGGGTAGTTGGTTCGTTGCCCTTCTCGGGTGCCGTGCCGATGGCGGTACCGATCGGCGTCCTGCTGCTGACCGTGCAGGGCGTGCAGGTGCAGACCATCGAGTCACGCCGCGACGCCACGGTCGGCCTGCTTGTCGTTGCGGTGATGGTCGCGGACGCCGGGTTCTTCGCCCACAACGCAAGCCCTGCGTGGGCCGCACTGCCGGCCGTCGTCATGCTGCTGGTCGCCGCCGCCCTGTTGCAACGAGGCTCGGTTCTCGCGCGTACCCGGTCGGCGATCGGGCTGTCGACAGCTCCTGTGTTGCGCGCCTTGTTCGGGCCCGCGACGACGGCGATCGTGATCGGCGCGATCGCGTTTGTCGCGCTGCCGAACTCCTTGCAACTGGGTACCCGCACCACCATCGGTCACGTCGCACTCACGGCTGCAGGAAGCGATGCGGCCGCTGGCGGTCGAGCGGATCTCGATCCGGGCGCCGCACGCTTGGACTTGCGGGTGCGTGGCACGCTCTCGGATCAGCCGGTGTTCGCTGTCGCTGCCGACTCGCCGGCCTACTGGCAAGGCACGGTGTTCGACACCTTCGACGGCAGCAGTTGGACGGCGACAGGTGCGGCGACACAGCCGGTGCCGCTCACGCAGCCGGTGCGCACCGACACCGTGCGGGTGCTCTCGCCTCGCGGGCTCGATGTCGTGGTGGCTCCGGGCGCGCCGACTGCGTACAGCGGACCGGGCGAGATGGTCGCCGCAGCCGATGGCACGGCGCTCTTGGCTGCGGTCGGCACGAGCCCGCCCTGGACATACCAGGTCTCTTCGGTAAGCACGGCCGCGAACCCGGTGACGCTGCGCGCCGCGACGGGTGGCGATCCAGACGACCCGAAATGGACGGCGGTGGAGCCTCGTCTGCCCGCGCGGGTGCGCGACCTCGCCGCGCAACTGACGGCGTCCGCGGCTACGCGTTACGACGCAGTGACCGCAGTGGACGACTACGTGCAGACGCACGAGGTCTACGACCTGACGTCACCCGTGCCCGCGCGTGGGCACGACGCCGTCGACGACTTCCTCTTCGTTTCCCATCGCGGATTCTGCGAGCAGTTCGCGTCCGCCGCAGTCGTCATGCTGCGCAGCGCGGGCATCCCCGCGCGGCTGGTCACCGGGTACAGCCAGGGCGACCTCGCCAGCGAGCCCGGGGAGCGCGTCATGCGCGGGACGGACGCGCACGCTTGGGTGCAGGTGTGGTACCCAGGCGTGGGCTGGGTCAACAGCGATCCGACCGCCGCGGCAGCACTCCCTATTTCTAGAGCGCACCCGGCTACTGCGACAGCGGACAGGCACCCGCTGCCATTGGCTGCCGCCGTGCGGATCATGCCCGGTGGTCGAACGGGTTGGCTGGTTGCGCTCGTCGTTTTCGCCGCGATCGTTGCTGGGTCTGTGTTTCTACTCGGTGCATTCCGGCGTCGCCCGATCGGCGCGCCAAGGCCGGCCATCGACCTAGAGCCGCGACCCGGCGACGGCCCTGTCCTGCAGGCGTACCTGCGCCTCGACGCAGCACTGGGTGGGCGGGCGCGCGAGCCGGAACAGACCTTGCGCGAGGTGGCCCGGCAGCTCAACACGGCGGGTGGTTCGCACGTCGAATTGGCTGCGGCGTTGGATTGTCTCGAGCGCGAGTGCTACGCGATCGTGCCGCCCGGACCATCGGAGGTCGCGGCGGCCATCGACGTCTTCGACCGCCTGCACGCATCGTTGAACCGGGTTCTCCTGCCCTGAGTTGGGCATCGTGAGCGCAGCGTCCGGTTTGACCGCCGCCCGATCGACTCTTTCCTCTTTCGGTCGGACAGAAATGTTCGCCGACAGTCAAGGATTCACAAAGTCGCGCCGAACACGAACTCCAACGTCCCCCCGGACCTTGGAGCCCAGCCGTGTCGCACCCTGTATCCGTCGAACGCAAGCGCCATTGGATCCGCATCATCGCCCCGGCCGTCGGGTCTGCTCGCCGCTGGCCTGCTCGTGTGGCAGGGCAGCTACGCCGCGTTCTCCGCTACCACGATCGACACCGGCAACACCTGGGCTGCGGGCAACTTGGTGCTGACGAACAACGGCGGCACCGCGGTCTACGCCGCGGCGACCTCTGCCACGTTCGGCGGCACGAACCTGAAGCCGGGTGCGACCGGGACGACCTGTCTGACCGTCAAGAGCACCGGCAGTGCCGCGGGCACGTTGGCCATGTATCGCAGCGCGCTCGCAGACTCGGTGCCGTCGTTGGGCGCGCAGATCCAGTTGACTGTGACCGAAGGCGTGCCGGCGACCGACGTGCAGGCAAACTGCACCGGCTTCCCGGTGGCCGGCCTGACAACCGTGGCGACCAACCAGCCGTTGTCGACGTTCCCGAGCAGCTTTGCGACCGCGACCGGCACAACGCCGGTTGCCGCCGGCACCGTCCTCGAGGCGTACAAGGTGGTCTGGACATTCGTGACTACGGGCACGAATCCCGGAGACACGGCTTTGATGGGCAAGACAGTCACAGCTGGCTTCACGTGGGAAGTCCAGTAGCACGTTAGTTGTCCGGAAAGGAGCCCTGAGTGATTGTGCGGGGCTCTTTTCCTTGGGGGATTCGTCCGGTATTGCACGTGCTCTAGGCGTGTGCCCGTAACCCGAATAGCCCAGTCGCTAGCAGGTCGTTGGGCCGCGTGAGAACTGGCATCAACCGACCGGCCAGATCGTGACCAAAGTCATCAAGTCGTCGCACTTTTGCACCGAACAAGTCGCCAAGTCCACCACTATCTGGGAGCGATACATGTCCAAGCAGTCTGACCGCCGGCGCCGCGTCGTCCGTGCAACCGCCCCGGCCGCCGGCCTCTTGGCCGCCGGTCTCCTCGTGTGGCAGGGCAGCTACGCAGCCTTCTCCGCCACCACCGTCGACACCGACAACGCGTGGTCGTCCGGTTCGCTGGCGCTGACCAACAACGGTGGCGGCGCCGCTTACTCGGCCGCGACCAGTGCGACGTTCGGCGGCACCAACCTGAAGCCCGGTGCGACCGGCACCACCTGTCTCACCGTGAAGAGCATCGGCACCGCTGCCGGCAACCTGGCGATGTACGAGAGCTCCATTGTCGACTCGGCGCCGTCGCTGGGCGCGCAGATCCAGCTGACCGTCACCGCGGGCGTGCCGGCGAGCGACGTGCAGGCGAACTGCGTCGGCTTCCCGGCCTCCGGCTTGACGACCATCGCGACGAACCAGCCGCTGTCGACGTTCGCGGCCACTTACGCGGCCGGCGTCCCGGTCGCAGTCGCGTCAGGCACCGTTCTCGAGGCCTACAAGGTCACCTGGACGTTCGTCAGCACCGGCACCAACCCCGGCGACTCGGCCCTCATGGGCAAGACCGTCACCTCCGGGTTCACGTGGGAACTCCAGTAGGAGCGACTGATCACTATTTCGTCGAACTAGACCGCCGGCTCCCGGGCCCCCGCAAGGGGTCCGGGAGCCCGCGGCTGTTCGCGCCGAGCATCTGAAGGGACGTGTGGTGGCTACCGAGGTTGCGGTGGAGGTACCTGCGCAAGCGGGGCCGCAACCGCGTCCGGTCAGCAACGTGACGTTGTTCGGTGGGTTCGTCGGCCGCACCTGGTTGTGGTTTCTCGGTGGCTGCCTGGTCGTCACGTTGTTGCCGTTGCTGTTCGGCTGGCGGCCTTACGTCGTCGAGTCCTCGTCGATGGCGCCGCGGATCAAGGTCGGCGACGTCATCCTCGCCGCGCCGGAACACAATCCGCAGAAGCTGCTCGGGCGGGTCACGGTGTTCCACGACCCTGACCCCGGCCGGGTCGGGGACATCAAGTCGCACCGCGTGGTCGCGATCAACTCGGACGGAACGCTCACCACCAAGGGCGACGCCAACCAGTCGGTCGACAGCGTTCACGTGAAGGTGTCAGCGGTTGTCGGTCTCGGCCGGTTGCTGGTCCGCTATGTGGGCCTGCCGCTGATCTGGGTGCAAAAGGGCGAGTGGCTGAAGTTCGCGTTACTTATCGCCTCGATCTGGTTCGCCGCGTTGCTCGTCATGCGCGACCGGGACGTCGTCGAAGCGCCGCCTGAGGGCGACGGACCAGCTGCGGACGGCGGCGAGGCTGGCTCGGTCGAGCCAGCCGAGCCATCGACTTCGCGCCTTCCATCGCAGCCACGCTCTGCGGCTGGTCGGTTCCTTCCCAAGCCCAGCGTTGATCCAGACACCAGACTTCGGTGCAGCGATCGTCGCGCGCCCTCGCCATGTTCGCGTCCACCGCCCGAGACGTCTCGCTCCGACCGCCGCGTTCCGGCGCTTCGCGACCAGACTCGCGAGGCGGACGGTTTACGCCACGGTTGCGTCTCTCGCGCTGCTCGTGCCGACTGCCAAGGCTGCGTTTTCGGCGACCACATTCAACACCGGCGACACCTGGACCGTGCCCACGTACAACTACACGACGGAGACGAACAATCTCGGGCCGTACCTGTACTGGAAGCTCGACGACACCGCGGGAACGACCGCCGCGGATACATCGGGCAACGGTCGCACTGGTACTTACAACTCGACGTGGACGAAGAGTCAGGTCGGTGCGCTCACCGATCAGTCGCCGAACCTGGCAGTAAAGGCAACCAACGCCGCCACCCGAGCCGCGAACACCTCATGCATCTACACGACCAACACAACAGGCATAGCAGTACCGGGCCCGATGACGTACAGCGAAGTGATCTGGTTCAAGACCACGTCGACGACTGGCGGCAAGCTGATCGGGCTGGAGAACAACCGCACGGGTGTCTCCGACAGTTCAGGTGCGGGCGGCCAGTACGACCGGATGATGTACATGGATGCGAACGGGGAGATCTGGTTCGGCGTCTGGACTGGTGCGGCGACCGCGATCCATTCCGCTGCGGGTCTCAACGACGGAACCTGGCACATGGCGACCGCCACGATGAGCACGACCACAGGCATGTCGCTCTACATTGACGGGAACCTGGTCGCGGCAAACGCGAACACGACATCGGAGACCGAGACCAAGGCGAGCTTCTGGCGGGTCGGCTGTGGCAACCTGGCCGGCTGGGGCGGCGACTGGACCGGTGCCGGCGCGCCCGGGAACACCGCGGCTGACAACCTGAACTACCCCTTCAACGGATCACTCGACGAAGCGACGGTTTGGCTCAGCACGCTCACGTCGACCCAGGTCGCCTTTCTCTACTGGATTCACTGACCCTCATCGGGACCGTTGACCCAGTCATCCTTCATGACTGGCGCCAGTCGGCCGATGAGACAAGGAACCGCCTCGATGATCCCGGAGGACCTATGACGAGCGGCCCCGTGCTGGCTGCCCTGCCCGACGGGACCTCGCGCGCGCTCGCGGCCGCGGTTGCGGCCCGGCTGATCGGCAACGTCGAGCGAGTCGTGCACGGACGCCGTCCTGCTGTCGAGTTGGTCGCAGCCGGCCTTCTTGCCGGTGGACACGTCCTGGTCCAGGACGTTCCAGGGAGCGGCAAGACGACTCTCGCTCGGGCCTTCGCGCGCTCGGTCGGCGGCAGCTTTCGGCGGATCCAGGGCACTGCCGACCTGTTGCCCGGCGATATCACTGGCTCGGCGATCTGGGACCCGGACAAGCACGGCTTCGTGTTCGTGCCGGGTCCGGTCTTTGCCAACGTGCTGCTCGTCGACGAACTGAACCGCGCGACTCCGCGCGCGCAGTCGGCATTGCTCGAAGCCCTCGATGAGGGCGCGGTGACCGTTGACGGCGTCCGCCATGCATTGCCCGAACCGTTCTTCGTCGTCGCGACCCAAAACCCGACAGACCAATACGGCACGTACCCGTTGCCCGAAGGGCAGCTCGACCGGTTCTCGGTCGCCCTCACGCTGGGCGAGAACGACCTCGCGACCGAGCGCCAAGTTGTCCGTGAGCAGTTGTTGCGACCGACGGTCGACGACCTGCAGCCCGTGGTGTCACCGCACGACCTGCGCTGGGTGCAAAACGAGGTGCGCCGAACGCACGTGGCCGACGGCGTCCTCGATTTTGCTTTGAATGTCGTGCGCGCGACTCGGCGTCACCCGGCGGTCCGCATCGGCGCGAGCTCGCGAGCCGCGCTGTCGCTGGTGCGATGCGCGCAGGCGCGGACGCTCGTCTACGACCGTGAGTTCGTCGTGCCGGACGACGTGAAGGTGCTCGCGCCGTACGTGCTCGGGCATCGACTCGTCCTTCAGCGCGGCGTCGGTGCGCAAGGATCGCGTACCGCGGGCTTCGACGCACTCGGCGCCGGGAGTGCGGTGGTTGCCGAGGTGCTGGCCTCGGTGCCGGTCCCGGTCCGTGGCTGAGTCTGCCGTTCCAGCCGCCGGTGCCCGGCGGGTGCGAATCACCTCCAACGGGTGGGCTGCTGTCGTCGGCGCGGGTCTGATGTTCGGGATGGCCGTTCAGACGCAGAGCATTTGGATGCAAGTCGTTGGCAGCGCATTGCTCGGCCTGCTCGGCATCTCGTTGCTTTCCGTCGTGCGCCGAAGACCTGGTGTGACGGTGAGCATGCGGGCACCGACCGAAGTAATCGTCGGCGTTCCCTTCGACATCGAAGTTGTCGTGCAGCAACACGGGCCGACAGCCCACCACGCCGTTGCGTATTACCTACGACGTGAACCTCAAGCCCCCGCCCGTTGCGCCTGCGGTTGTGTACGTCGACCCCGTCCCGCCGGGCGAGAGGGCTGTCCTGACCGTGACTCGGGTTCCGCTCCGGCGTGGAGCGGCACTATCGAGCCGCCTGATGGTTGACGTGATCGGGCCGTTCGGCTTCTTCACCTCTTCCTACGCGGTTGGCGGCACCCCGAAGTTTCTTCGCGGCCCCGCTCGCAGCATGGCCGATCGATGTCGCGCAGGCGCTGAGCGCAGACGCCGGTGGCTCCGGTCCGATGGGTGCCGGCCTGGACGTGCGTGGCGTGCGTGAGTGGCGACCGGGGGACGCGGTGCGTCACGTGCACTGGCGCTCGACGGCGCGCACCGGTCGCCTGACGGTCTTCGAGTACGGCGAGCCCACCGTCGAGACATTCGGCGTGCTGATTGCTGGGACGAGAGCCGACCCGAGGTTCGAAGCCGAGCTGGCGATCGCGGCGTCGACGACCTGGCAAGGGCTGGACGACGGCATCATGGTGTTCGTCTCATGCGCGGATGATGCGATCCCGAACGGCAAGCAACTGATGAGCGTGGCCGCGGACCCTGACCTGCTGCGGTTGACTCCGACGGGGTTTCACAAGATATTCGCCAGCCTGCTGCCGGCGGTGCCCGAACCTGAAACGGTTGATGCGTTGCTCGACCGAGTTGGAGTCGGCGGCGTCGTTGTGCTGGCGACCGGCGACGGACTCTCTGACGCGTTCTTGTCGTACGTCGAGTCGGCGGCGAGCGTTGCCGGCGTCCGCCTCATTCGCGTCGCCGACTATCAGGACCCGTGCACTATCAGGACACCGTGCGATGAGCCGACTACCGCCTACCCCCGGCGTCGTCAATGCCCGCGCTACCCGTCTTGCCTTGCTCATTGCGGGCGCCGCCGCACAGTTCGCGATCATGCCGTTGCTCAGCGGAGTCTCGGCGGCTCTTCGCACTCGGCTCCTACCTCGCGGTTGGGCTGGCAACCGTGCGGCTTCCGTTGCCGAAAGTGGCGCCGGGCGGTGCGGTCGGGAGGCTTTCGACTCACGATGGCGCCCCGGCAGGCGACCGCCATGGTCATCATCATGGTTGGCGCGGTCATGGTGCTGGCACGGGTGAATACGTTCGATCCGAGTTCGAAGGCGGCCGCGCTCACGACGCTGCTCCTCGTCGTCCAGGTTGCGCATGGTCTTGCTGTACAGACCCGTCGGGAAGCCGCGCTTGGCTGCGCCATCGTCGTGGTGATGCTCTCGGTCGGCGCGGCCTTCGCTGGCGACGTGACCTTGCTGATACCGGTGATGGTGGCGTTGCCGGCGGTGGCGGTGACCGCGTCGTTGCTGCATCGCGGTGCTCTCATCGACGGCGCGGACGTGACATCGGCCGGCGGGTGTTGGCTCGATCGTGCGGGCCTGCGTGACGCCGGTGGTGCTCGCTACGGTTCTCGGACTCGCCGTCTTCTTGGTCCTGCCGAACACCGGGCACCTGCGCACACACACGCGCTTCGCCAGCAGTGGCGCCGCCTCAGACCCGGGCTCTGATCCGGCAAGCGGAGCATCGGGGAGTCGTGCCGGCAGCGATCCGGGTGCAGGTGCAGTCGACCTCGGGTTGCGCGGGTCATTGAGCAACGCGCCGGTGTTCGAAGCTCCCGCCGACTCGCCCGCGTACTGGCAGGGTGCGATCTTCAGTAACTTCGACGGACGCGCATGGACCGCACACGGACCGTTCACGCAGTGGTCTGCGGGCGCGACGCAATCGGCGCCGTCCGACCCGACCGCGCAAGCCGACGATGTGCTGAGCACGTACACCGTTCGGGTGCTCACGACGGGGTCGCCGCTCGACGTGGTGCTCGCACCCGGACGCCCGACCAGCTACCTCGGCGTTGGCCGCGTAATTGACGACACGGACGGAACGCCGCACATCGTCTATGACTCGGCCGCCTTCGATGCGACGACCTACACGGTGACGTCGGCGCTGCCCAACGATGCAGCGGGCGCAGCTGCGCGTGGAGCCGACGTCACAGATCCGCAATGGCTGGAGGTTCCGGCTGACCTGCCGACGCGCGTGAGCGGATTGGCGGCATCACTGGTGGCCGCTACGTCAAGCCGGCGCGGCGCGGTGGACGCGATCGAGGAATACCTGCGAACGAACGAGAAGTACAACCTGAACTCACCGGTACCCAAATCCGGCGAAGATGCGGTTGACGACTTCCTCTTCGTTTCACACCAAGGGTTCTGTGAGCAGTTCGCGACGGCGGCCGTCATCATGCTGCGAAGTCAAGGGATCCCGGCACGATTGGTGACCGGCTATGTCGGCGGCGATTCCGATATCTCTGCGGGGCAGCGAGTCTTTCGCGACAGCGATGCGCACGCGTGGGTGCAGGTGTTCTATCCCGGCGTGGGATGGGTCAACAGCGATCCGACGGCCGACGCAGTCCTGCAGAAGGCTGCGCCCTCGCTGCGGCAGCGCGTCGGTGCGTCGATGAAGAGACTGTGGCATCGCGTCCCCGGGGGTCGAAAGGGTGCGATCCTCGCCGTCGCGTTTGCCGTCGTCATCGGCACTGCCCTCAGCGCGATCGGACGCCGATGGCTGCGTCGTCGCCGTCGGTATGCGGGCGTCGATCGGGGCCGTAGCGGGGACGGTCCGATCCTGGCCGCCTACCTTCGACTCGACATCGCCTTGCACGGCGTCGAGCGCGCGCGCGAACCCAGCGAAAGTCTGGGTGAGTTGGCTGGTCGGCTTGGTGGGTTCGTAGCGACGCCAGGCGAGGTCGCTGCCGCGATCCGCTGCCTCGAGCGCGAGACGTACGGCGTCGACCCGCCATCTGCCGGCCGAGTCGGCCGCGGCGATTGCGGTGTTCGATCGGCTGCGGCTTGGTGCAGGTTCCCAGCTCGTCGCGGTTGCCGCCGGGACCAGCAGCGCCACGACCTACGCCCGCTGATCGCCGTCCGCCCTGCTCGGGGCATTTTGCGCGCACTTCGCATCCCGTATGGTCGCGATTTCGGCGGAATTTGGCCAGCTCACAACCACACGGGATGCGAAGTCGATCCCGATGGGCGGGCAAACTAGAAGAGGCGGGCAGTTGGGTCGTCGGCTCCGCGCAGCGCGTCGTAGTCGACGGTCACGCACTCGATGCCGCGGTCGACGGCGAGCACCCGCGCCTGGGGCTTGATCTCCTGCGCCGCGAAGATGCCGCGCACCGGCGCGAGCAGTGCGTCGCGGTTCATCAGGTCGAGGTAGCGAGTCAGCTGCTCGACGCCGTCGATCTCGCCGCGGCGCTTGATCTCGACCGCCACGCTCACACCGGCGGCGTCGCGGCACAGCAGGTCGACCGGGCCGATCGGTGTCGGATATTCGCGACGCACCAGGGTCATGCCCTCACCGAGAGCACTCGGGTGGGCCGCCAGCAGCACCTGCAGATGGGCCTCGACGCCGTCCTTCACCAGGCCGGGATCGACCCCGAGCTCGTGACTGGAGTCGTGCAGCATCTCCTCGATCGTGAGCACGAGTTGTTCGCCGGCCTTGTTTGTCACGGTCCAGACGCCCGGAGCTTCCTGCAGCGTGCACGGCGGGCTCATCCAGTTCAGTGGCTTGTACGCCCGATCGTCGGCGTGAATCGACACCGACCCGTCCGCCTTGACCAGGATCAATCGCTGCGCACTGGGCAAGTGGGCTGTCAAACGGCCGACGTAGTCGACACTGCATCGCGCAATCACCAGTCGCACACCGAGGACGGTAGCGGCAAGAACATTGGCCGGACGACGTGGGGCTGGCGTATCCCGTTACGTGCAGGGAGTCTTGGTGATCCCGCCCGTGTAGCTCGCGGAGTAGAAGGTCTTGCCGGAACCCGAGGTTATTTGCACGCAATAGCCGCCGGGCTGGAACAAGCTCGTCGAGCCACCGGTCGTCGCGCCTGGGGGGTACGTGTAGACCATGACGTCGTGGGTCTTGCTCGACATTTTGAAGCCCTGGGCGGCCAGCGCCGCGGGCGGTGTCAGCGAGAGCGGTTCGGGGTCATACGTTTGGAAACCGGCGAAGTAGCTCTCTTCTGCAATTGCGGCGCCATGCACGTCAGCCTTCGCTTGGGTGTCATAGGCATTCTGCTTCTGGCTGAGGTAGATCGGGATCGCGATGGCAGCGAGGATGCCGATGATGATCATCACGACCAGGAGCTCGATCAGGCTGAAGCCCGACTCGGCTTTCCGGGCACGGTCGTAGTCCGCTTCGCGCACGGCGAATCTGCGGGACGACGACATGGGTAGTTCTTCGGATACCGGCGCGCCGCACTTTAGGATTCCTTTAAGCCGCCAGTGATCGCCGGTTCGAGTCGTACGATTATCGATTTGGACGTCGGCGTATTGCTGGTGTCAGCAGTGCTGTCGAGTGGCACCAAAACGTTCGTTTCGGGGAAATAGGCGGCGGCACATCCGCGCGCGGTCGGGTACGAGACGACCCGAAACGCGGGTGCGCGACGCGACGTGCCATCGGTCCAGACGCTGACCAGATCGACCAAGTCACCATCGGCTAGACCGAGTGTTGCGATGTCGTCAGGGCTCACGAAGACCACCCGTCGACCGTGGTGGATGCCGCGGTAACGATCGTTGAGGCCGTAGATCGTGGTGTTGTACTGGTCGTGTGAGCGGATCGTCTGCAAGATGAGGCAGCCCGGGCCGGGCCGCAACACGACCAGCTCGTTCACGCTGAAGTTCGCTCGCCCGCTGTGCGTCGTGAACGTGCGCGAATCGCGCGGCGGGTGCGGCAACGTGAATCCGCCCGACGCCCGAACCCGCACGTTGAAATCGTCGAAGCCTGGCACCACTCGTGCAATCGAGGCGCGGATCCGGTCGTAGTCGGCTTCGAACTCGGCCCACGGCACCGCACTGTCGTCACCGAGCACGGCACGGGCCAGCCGGCTGACGATGGCGACCTCACTCAACAAGTAGCGGGACGCCGGAGTGAGCACGCCGCGTGATGCGTGCACCATCCCCATGGAGTCTTCGACGGTGACGAACTGTTCCTCGCCGGCCTGGATGTCGTGTTCAGTGCGCCCGAGTGTCGGCAGGATAAGCGAAATGTCGCCGACCACAGTGTGTGAGCGATTGAGTTTCGTTGAGACATGGACGGTGAGCCGTAGGCGCTCCAGCGCGGCAAGCGTCGCCTGCGTGTCTGGCGTCGCGGCCGCGAAGTTGCCACCCATCGCGACGAAGATCTTGGCTCGGCCGTCGCGCATCGCGCGGATTGCGTTGACCGTGTCGAAGCCGTGCGCACGCGGCGGCTCGATGCCGAACTCGAGCTTGAGTGCGTCGAGGAACTCCGGCCTCGGTCGCTCCCAAATACCCATCGTGCGGTCGCCCTGCACGTTGCTGTGACCGCGCACCGGGCACACGCCGGCGCCCGGCCGGCCAATGTTTCCTCGCAGGAGGAGGAAGTTCACGATCTCGCGAATGGTCGGTACCGAGTTCTTGTGTTGCGTCAGACCCATGGCCCAGCAGACGACGATGCTGCGCGAGCGCATGACGAGCGCAGCGAGTTCTTCGATCTGAGCGCGATCGATCCCCGTTGCGTCGGTGACGTCGTCCCACTTCAGCTTGCGCGTCTGCGCGGCGAACTCGTCGAAGCCGTCGGTGTGCTCGGAGATGAAGTTGTGATCGAGAACCTGGCCGGGCTGCCGATCTTCGGCTTCGAGCAGGAGCAGGTTGAGCGCCTGAAAGAGGGCGAGGTCACCGTTGACCTTGATCTGCAGGAACTGGTCGGCGAAAGCCGTGCCGTGGCCTACGACACCCTTCGGCCGCTGGGGATTCTTGAAGCGCAGCAGGCCTGCTTCAGGCAGCGGGTTGACGGCGACGATGCGCGCGCCATTCTCCTTCGCCTTCTCCAGTGCGATCAACATTCGTGGATGATTGGTGCCTGGGTTCTGGCCGGCAATGATGATGAGCTCGGCTTTGTCGAGGTCGTCGAGAGTGACGCTGCCCTTGCCGATGCCGATCGTCTCCGACAGCGCGGAACCGCTCGATTCGTGGCACATGTTGGAGCAGTCCGGCAGGTTGTTGGTGCCGAACTCCCGAACGAACAGCTGGTAGGCGAACGCTGCTTCGTTGCTCGTGCGGCCCGAGGTGTAGAACACCGCTTCATCGGGACTGGCCAGCGCCTTCAACTCGGCGGCGATCAGGTCGAACGCGGCGTCCCACGAGATCGCGTTCGTAGTGCCGGCTGCCCTCGCGTTTGATGACCGGGTGGGTCAGTCGACCCTGCTGCCCGAGCCAATAGCCGTCGCGCTCGCGCAGGTCGTCAACGGAGTGTTCCTTGAAGAAGTCTGGCCCGATCCGCCGGACCGTAGCTTCTTCGGCAACGGCCTTGGCGCCGTTCTCGCAGAACTCGACGATGTGGTGATCCGGACCTTCCGGCCACGCGCAGCCGGGGCAGTCGAAACCCGACCGTTGATTGAGGGCACGCAACGTGGTCAGCGTGCGGGATGGGCCCATCTGCTGCAGCGAGTCGGACATCGCGCCCGCCACGCCAGGGATGCCCGCAACCCACGTCTTCGGTTCGGTGACCGTCAGCTTGTCGCGCCTGCGGGCCATGCCTAAGCGCTAACGTCACGAGTGCCGCCTTCGCCTGAAAGGCTGTCCGACATGGTGTTTGTGCTCAGCTGCGCGGCGGCGATCTTTCTCGGTGTCGGTTGGGTCGTGCAGCAGCGGGTCGCCACGCAGTCAAAATCAGGAGGGCTGCTCTCGCGGGAGGTGCTGATCGGGCTGATCACCAGCGGGCTGTGGTGGTTGGGCATCGCGGCGATGACGATCGGGCAGACCTTGAGTTCGGTGGCGTTGCAGTTCGGGCCGGTCAGCACTGTCGAGCCGGTCCTGGTTGCGTCGCTGCTGGTGGCGTTCGGCATTTCAGCCGCCTCGGGGGATCAGCGTCCGCGCTGGCAAGAGATGGCAGGGCCGGCGATCCTCATCGTCGCGCTCGTCGTGTTCCTTACGGTGGGAAGTCCGCGGCAAGCCAAGCAGCCCGACCCCAGCTGGCAGGCGATTCTGATCGCCACTGCCGCCGCGGCTGTGCTGGCGTTGTTGGTTGCCGGCAGCGGGAAGTTCCTAGCCACCGCACCGGTGCTCGAGTGCACGCTGCTGGCCGTGGGCGCGGGGATCATGTACGGGCTGCAGGACGCCGCAACTCGCGGCGCAATTGTCTTCACCCACCAGCACAAAGTGATCGCGGTGATGCCCACGATGTGGCCCTGGGTGCTGCTTGCATCCGCGACGGCCGGCGTACTGCTGACCCAGGCCTCGTTTCGCGCCGGTCGACTCGACTGGGCGTTACCCCCGACAGCCGCCGCCCAGCCCATCGCTGGCATCGTGATCGGGGTGGTGCTGCTCGGCGACCACCTGGCAGCGACCGGGCTGGCACTCGCGTTCGAGTCGTTGTCTCTGGTCGCGATGCTCGGCGGTGTGCTGCTTATTGGTCAGTCCCGGGCCTTCGGAAGCTGACGGGAGGTCGGCGATGATCGCTCGATTCGATGCACTTGTGCTGGCCGGTGGCGCGGGCATCCGGATGGGCGATCCGCGCGGCACCGACAAGGCAGGGCTGGACGTCGGCGGCGTGACGTTGCTCGATCGGGTGCTCGCTGCGGTGGCTGATGCCGAGCGTTGCGTCGTCGTCGGCCCTCGACGTCCGACCGCTCGAGCTGTCACCTTCACCATCGAGGAACCGGCAGGCTCCGGCCCGGCCGCCGCGATCGTGCACGGCTTGTCGCTCGTCGACGCGCCGATCGTCGTCGTGCTCGCTGCCGATCTGCCATTCGCTGCGACGGCCGTGCCGAAGCTGATCGCTGCACTGGCCGATGGTGACGCAGCTGCGGCGATGCTGGTCGACGATGCCGGACGCCGACAGCTGCTGCTCGCTGCCTATCGCACCGATGCGTTGCGCCGATGCGCCTTCGGGCGCGAGTGGCGTGGAGTCTCGGTGCGTGCGCTCACCGAAGGGTTGACGGTGGTTGAGGTCGCGGCAGTCGGCGACGAGGCGCTTGATTGCGACACCCCTGAGCAGCTCACTGCGGCTCGGGCGGCCGCCAACTCGCCGCCAGGCGGCTGATCCGCGCCGCCGCGTCATCGAGCGATGCGCCCGCCTCGACCGCGCGGCCGAGCAGAAAGGTCGTCATGGGTGCCGCGGGTCGCTCGACGCCATGGGCGACGTCACGTGCGACGTCGAGGATGACGTCCGCAGCCACCACGGGATCGAGGCCGAATTCGGCGCACACCGCGCTCAGCCAGTCGTCGAGATCGCTCACGATGCGGCGCCTCCCTGCGGGAAATTACTCAGACGTTACGCGAGCGCTCTGGAATGGGGACCAGCCGCCACGACGTCGAGGAGCCTGCCATGCCGAAGCCAGCCCAGCGCAGCTACGTGTCTCTCGTTGCGGCTGCCGCCGCGGTACTGCTGCTGACCGGTTGCCACAGCGGTTCGTCGAAAGCCGCCGGGGCGAACGCCGCATCGGGCGCCGCGGGAGTGAGCGCGGCTGGAGGGAGCGCACCGGCAGCCGCCCAGCAGTCGTCGTCCGCGTCGATTGGCGGTAGCGCCAAGGCGAACTGCAAGCAACTCACGGACGCCGATGCGCAGCCGTTGACGATCCCGAAGATCGTGAAGGACGACGTCACCGCGGCTAGCCTCGGTCAAGACAGTCCGGGCCAGCAGTGTGTCTTCAGCGGAGCGGACGGTGCCGGCAGCGTCGACGTCCTCGTTGTCGCCGGACCGCAGGCGTCGGCGGCCTACGCGCAAGAGGTTGCCGGCGAGACTGACGGCCAGGTTGCGGTGCCCGGTATCGGTGACAAGGCCAGCCGCGACAAGGGCGACGGCCAGGTGGTTTCCCTCAAAGGCGACGTGTACTGCTCCGTGTCGCTCGGTTCCGGGGATCAGGTGCCGGGCCTAGGCCCGCTGATGGAGGCCGCCGGCGGTACGACGCACATCGCCGAAAGCGCCTACCAAACGACGGCGGAAGCCCTCGGGACCCTGTGCAACCGGATCTACGGCAGCGGCAACACGACGCCTGACCTGAGCGGTCTCCTGGCCGCTGATGCCGCTGCGTCGGCTTCCGCGGCTGCGTCAGCCGGCCCGGCGTCCCCGGCCGCGGCCGCGTCGTCGTAGGGCCGCCGTCGCATCGTCGTAGGGCCTGCCCGGCCACTGTGACAACCTTGCCGCGACCGGTTGCGTCTACCCGAGCGAGTCGGCGGAAGGGGACGCGGTGGCGGTGATCGACGCCGAGTTCGCCGACTTCGTGCGCGCGAACGAGCGGTCACTGCTTCGGCTTGGGTGGCTGCTCATGGCCGATCGATACGCCGCTGAGGATCTTGTGCAGACCGCCTTGGAAAAGACGATGCCGAAATGGGCGTCAATTCGGCAGGACGACCCGATGGCCTACGTACACCGGGTGATGCTGAATACGCGGACGTCGTGGTGGCGCCGCCATCGCGGCCGCGAATCGTTGACGGGTGACGTCACCGATCACGGTGTCGCGGATGGAACCGAAGCTTTCGCGGAGCGCGACCGGCTGACCATCGCGCTGCGCAGTCTCACTCCCGGTCAACGCAAGGTCGTCGTCCTGCGGCACTACGAGGACATGTCGGAGGTCCAGGTGGCCGCCCTGCTCGGGTGCTCGGTCGGCACGGTGAAGAGCCAGAACGCTCGCGCGCTCGCGCGCCTGCGGCTCGCACTTGTCGAGCCGGACCATCACCCACAGCCGGCTCTCGCGACTGGGACGGAGGGGTCATGACTGACGAACGCGACCCACTAGTCGCCGATGCCCTGCGTCGGCTTGCGAGCGGCGCGCCGCAACCGCGCGCGGACCGCCTCCAAGCCGTTGTCGCCGGTGTGCACCGGCGCCGGCAGCTACGGATGACCACAAGCGCCCTGACCGCGGCCGCGTTCGTGGTCGCGGCCGCGGTCGGGGTACACATCTGGACCACACCCGCCTCGGATACAACGGTCGGACCTAGCCCGAGTCTGCCGGTCGCAAGTGGCAGCCCGGGTCCCGCTGCAAGCAGTGCGCTCGCATCGCAGGTGCCGATCTCTTCGGCGTCCGCGTCACTACCGGTCGTTGCCCCGACGCCGACGGCCAAGCCCACGGCGGTGAAGGGTTTGGTCGCGACGGTCAGCACCCCGGCGTCCGTCGTCGATGGCGACCAGGCCAAGGTGACGATGACCGTCACGAACAAGGGCTCGGTCACCACGCACGGTGGCAGCTTCACCGTTGTGAATGCGTACGCCCAGGACGCCGGACAGCTGGCGGCTTTCCAGTTCAGCGGATACACGACGAGCTGCAAGCCGACGGCCGGCACCCTCGTCTGTGCTGTCGGCACATTGAAGCCTGGCCAGAGCGCCTCGTTTTGGGAGGCGATCACCGCGACTGGTCCTGCTGACCAGATCGTGTTCGACGTGAAGTGGACGAACAACGCTGGCGTCTCGTCGACCTTCCATCGCGTCGTGCGGGTGGTTGTGGGCGTGCCCTCGTCCGAGCCGCCGTCTTCGGGGTTGCCGACCCCGCCGTCGAGCAGCTTGCCGCCTGCGAGCGCTTCGCCGACTACTTCGCCGAAGGCGTCGGCTAGCTGAACTTCGCGTGGCCGTGCGGGTGGGTCGGGCGCAGATACGCTGGCTTGTATGGGACGGGTCACTCAGCGGCGGCAGGTAGTTCACGTCGACGACGGGGTCGCGGCCGAACGTACGGAGACGCTGGCGGCCGAGGAGCCGTTGGAGATCCGTCTCGGCGGCACATCGATGGCGGTCACGATGCGGACGCCGGGCGACGACTTCGATCTCGTCGCAGGGTTCGCCTGGACCGAGGGTCTGCTGGTTAGCCCGGACCACCTTGCGGGTCTTCGCTACTGCGCGGGTGCGGACGAGACTGGTCGCAACACGTACAACGTGATCGACCTGTTGCTCTCTGAAGAGGCGCCGCCAGTCGACACGAGTGCGGCGCGCAACTTCTACGCGACCAGTTCGTGCGGAGTCTGTGGCAAGGCGAGCATCGACGCCGTCACCGTGCGTTCGTTGTTCGATCTGCGGAGCGATCGCACGTCTGTTACTCCGGCGATGCTCTCGTCGTTGCCGGGCAAGCTGCGTGAGGCGCAGAAGGTGTTCGACAGCACCGGAGGTTTGCACGCCGCCGGTCTCTTCACACCGGACGCCGAGTTGCTGGTGTTGCGTGAAGACGTCGGCCGGCACAACGCGGTCGACAAGGTGATCGGCTGGGCATTGCGCGAGAGGCGGCTGCCGCTGGCTGGCACCGTGCTGATGGTGAGCGGCCGTGCGTCGTTCGAGTTGGTGCAAAAGGCCTACGTGGCAGGCATTCCGGTGCTCGCGGCGGTGTCCGCGCCGTCGAGTTTGGCCGCCGAATTCGCGGAGTCCGTTGGCATGACGCTGGTCGGGTTTCTGCGCGGGACGTCGATGAACGTGTACGCGAGAGCCGATCGCTTGGCTTTGACGGTGCTGGCATGAGTCCGCGCCGTACCCGGCCGGCCCGCCGATCGGCGTCCAATGTCGCTCCTGACGAAGACGGCGACACTGGGTTGAACGGCGGGTTCCAGTTCGTCGAGGTCGACGCACGCGGCGACGAGTGGATCGTGCGCCGCTTGACCGGCGTGTCGTCGACGAAGACGTATCGCTGCCCTGGCTGCAATCAGGAGATCCGCCCGACGACGCCGCACCTCGTGGTGTGGCCGAGTCTCGCGGTCGACATGCGCCGCCATTGGCATACCCCGTGCTGGAACAGCAGATCTCGCCGCTCGTCACGCGAGCTGCGCTAGCGAGTCGCTGCAGAAGGGCGACCCCAGCACCTGGTTGCACGTGCCTATTGCGCGTCACCGAGCAGTCGTCGTAGACCAGGCTGCCGGTCGCGGTGGTCTCCGTTGGTCGAGTAGATCTGCGGGATGATCCGCTCGCCGGCCCGGAGCGCGACACCGGTGACCTGAACAAGCGTCCAGGTGTTCAGCGGCAGGGTATTGACCGTCACGGTCTGCAATTGCGTGTAGCTGCTGAAGTCCTGGGTGTATTCGAGCAGCCTGATCGTGGCGTTCAGGCTGCCTGACGACGTGGGCTCGCACGTAGCACGAGGCGGTATACGACCGACCGGCCACCGAGTTGCTGACGACGCTGTTTTGGGTCAGGCCCACGAGGGTGGTCGCGCTTCCGGTCGCCGCTACCCGCAGCGCGAACGCCCCACCATGAACCGGCGTGGCCACCCTGGTCAGCGTGCCGACCTTGAACGCGATCCAGCCGCCGTTCCCGGACTCGAACCCGGGATCAGGTAGCAGCTGCGTGGCACGGTGTGCACTGGCGTCACGCTGTTGCTCGGCACCGATGCAGGCCCCGGGCCGACCGAAGTTCGTCGCAGTCACGGTGAACGTGTAGCGGTGCCGTTGGTCAGACCCGACACCGTGATGGGGCTCGCGCTTCCGGTCGCGGTCGCCGTGCCCGGGCTCGCCGCCACGGTGTAGCTCGTGATCGCCGCGCCGCCATTCGACGCCGGAGCAGTGAACGCGACGGATGCGCTGGCGTCGCCGGCCGTCGCCACAACTGCGGTCGGGGCCCACGGCGCGGTCGGCGACGTCGTGCCAGACGCGGCAGTCACAGAACAGTCGTCGTACAGCAGCGACCCGTTGGTACTCGTCTCGTTCGACGAGTAGAGCTGCGGGATCATCCGCTCGCCGGAGTTGACCGCCGTGCTGGTCACTTGAACAAGAGTCCACTTGGCCAGCGGGAGCGCGTTCGTCAGGTTGCTCTGCAGGTAGATCACGCTGCTGAAGTCCTGGGTGTATTCCAGCCACCGGATCGTCACGTTCGAGACTGCCGCTCGTCGGTTGCACGTAGCACGACGCCGTGTACGAACGACCGGCCACCGAGTTGCTGATCACCGCGTTCTGCGTGAGTCCGACAAGACTGGCAGAGGTGGACGGCGAGGCGACCCGCAGTGCATCACTTCCGCCGTGCACGGGTGATGTCACCCGCGACAGGGTGCCGATCTTGAACGCGACCCACCCGCCGTTGCCAGACTCGAATCCTGGGTCGGACAGCAGCTCGGTCGGCGGGGCCGTCGGAGTGGTGCTCGCGACCGCACTTGGCGGTCCTTGCCCCACGCTGTTGACGGCGGTCACCGTGAAGTCGTAGCTCGTGTTGTTCGTCAGGCCGGTGATCGTTGCGGTCGTCGCGGTCGAACCTTCATCAACCGGCGTCCACGCAGTTGTGCCCGTTGGTCGGTACTGGACGATGTAGTCGGTGACCGGTGCGCTGCTGTCCGGTGGCGGTGCGACCCAACTCAGGTTCACCCGGCCATCACCTGGAGTCGCGACAAGACCCGACGGCGCGCCCGGTGGGTTCACCGGAACCGGCGTCACAGCGGAGGACCGGTCGCGCAGGACGCTTTGCGGAACGATGGACTTGGCGAAGCTGGCGCTCCAGGACAGCTTGGCCACCGCGGACTGTGTGCCGACCTGATATTCCATTGTGATGTCGTACGACGTGCCGCCGGTCAGCGTGATCTTCCCGCTGTTGGTCGCCAGCGAGTGCAGCGTCCAGTTGTTCACGAGCTGCTGCCCGTTAATCCACAGTCGCACTCCGCCAGCGACATCCGTGTAGAACGTGTAGGTAGCGGTGTCGACGGGCTTGAAACTGCCGGTCCATCGCGCCGAGAAGTTGTCGACGGGGACTCGCGAATCGGGCGAGCCGGTTCCCCAACTGAAGTTGACCGTGTTGTCGAGCCGCACTACGGCGGACGACGTGAGGCTGGTGCCAGTGAAGTAGGTTGCCGTCAGTCCGGCGGACACTGATGTCATCACGCTCGACGGAATGATCGCCTTGGCGACGCTCGGCCCCGACCACAGCAATTGTGCGGTTGCCGTTCCGGTGGTGTCGAAGTACTCCAACCGAACGTTCGCGGCCACACCCGCCGTCAAACCGAACGTGGTGCTCTGATTGTTCGCGCCTGCCGTCCAGTGATTGATGACGAGCTTGTCATTGATGTAGAGCCGGACACCACCGTCGGCTTGCGTGTAGAAGGTGTACGTACCGGTCTTCGCCGGCGTGAGCTGTCCCGTCCAGCGCAGCGCTGAAGTTGTCGGAGCCGATGCCTGTGGTCGGAGAGCCGGAACCCCAGGAGAAGTTGATCGTGGGATCGAGACGGCCGATCGGCGCACCGCTCAAGCTGGTGTTGGCGAAGTACGCGCCTGCCCAGCCCGCGCCGGACGGGGCTGCCGTTAGCGGCATAGTAACCGTGACCGCCTTACCAGGGCCGACGTTTCCTGCGGCGTCGACCGCGTAAACGGCGTAGATGTAGCTAGTCGCTGGTGTGAGGCCGGAGTCGCTGTACGTCAACCCGGTCAGCTGCTTGATTTGAACCCCGCCGCGGCTCAAGACATAGCCGGTCACACCGACGTTGTCGGTGGCCGCGGTCCACGTGAGATTGACTTGGCTCAGTGATGTGATCGTCGCCGTGAGACTCGCCGGTGCAGTCGGCGGAGTGCCGTCGGGAGTCTTTGCGGTGCTGGCGCTACTGGCGGGTCCGGGGTTACCTGCGGCGTCGGTGGCGTAGACGGTGTAGCTGTAGGAAGTGAGCTGTGTCAGGCCGGTATCGCTGTAGCTGGTGGACGTCGAGGTACCGACCTGTGTTTGGCCCCGGTACACGAGGTACTTCGTGACGCCAACGTTGTCGGTCGCCGCGGTCCACTTGAGACCGACCGATTTGGCGCTCGTCGCGGTGGCGATCAGACCGCTCGGCGCGGAAGGCGGCGTGGTGTCAGCGTTCCGGGTGGTGATCGAGATCGGTTCGGACACGGTGCTGTTGCCTGCCGTGTCGTAGGCCCGCGATCGCACGGTATGCGGACCGTCGGGAACCGTCTTGCTGTTCCAGGAGAATGTGAAGGGAGCCGAGGCGGTGACACCGACGGCGGAACCATCAACGAGAAACACGACTCGCGCGATCGCGGTGTCGTCGTCGGCAGCGGTCGCTGCGAGCGGCACCGTTCCGACCACGGTGGCGCCCTGGTTCGGGGCGGTCACTGCGGTCGTGGGCGGCGTCGGGTCGATCGATCCATGGCCCGACGCCCCGCAGTTGTCGCCGTAGGCAACGGGCACGCAGGTCGGGTCGGCGACCAACATCACACTGTCGACGGCGAGTCCCGAACTGACGCCGATGAGTTCCAGCGTGTGCGTTCCCGCCGTCAGTGACACGCTGACGGTCGACGTCGGATTCCCATCTTTGTAGTTGGCCCACGTCCATTGGCCCGCGGGCATACTCGCGCCACCAATGTCGATCGGACAGCCGCCGTCGACCTGCACGGCGTAGGACGTGTCGCCGGAGCGTGCCGGATTCAGCCGCGACCACAGCCGGTACGTCCCGTTCGCGGGTACGGTCACCGTCACCGTGTCGGTGCCGGATCGGATGTCCGGTGCCGGGCACGCGCCAGACGCGGACGGCCCGACGTTGGCCAACGTCTCCCAATCGGTGGCGTTCACGCCACCACTTGGCCGGAACCGCGCAACCATCGCCGCCGTGTTCGGCATCGCGACGCCGAGGCGGTTTGCGTACTCGTTGTAGGCGATCTCCCAGCCATACGTGTAGCCGGTGCCGCCGGTACCGTCGCCGACCTGCCCCGAATGGGAGCCGGGTTGCCCGTAGCAAGGCAGCGTCGGCCACACGCCGGTGGTCAGGTACTGGTTGTCGTAGGCAGCGGCGTACTCGTAGGCATCGGTGATGCGCTGCTCCTGCTCGCCGTACAGATCAACGCCCTGCAAGCGGGCAGTCTCGGCGGCGTTCACCGTGGATCCCAGGCCCATCATCGGATGCGACATGTCACGGCAGGTTTCCTGGGTCATGCCGGAGAAGTACGTGAAGCCGGTCGGCACCGTGCAAGTGGTCTGGTTCGTTCCGAGACCCAGCCACAAGCAGGTGAGAGCGGCAGGATCGCTGTAGAGGCCGCCAGGCGGAGCGATCGGCTGACCGTTTGCGCCGTTATCGGTACTGAGATAGATGTAGGCCGGCACTCGCGCCCGCCACATGGCCACACCTGAGTTGAAGACACTGCGGTTGTCAGTGAAGACGCCGATGTTGACCAGGCCGTCCGCCATCGACAATTCCCAGTTGCCGTTCGACATCGGGTCACCAGCGATGATGTTGGGCACGTAGACGTTGTTCAGCATGTTCGCGAACGCCGTCACATTGAAGACCTGATCCCCCGGGCCAGGCGTGAAGCTGTAACGCAAGATCTCGGCAGCCCGCGGAAACACCTCCGCCGACCACGCAAGGACAAGTCGCGCCTGGACACCGTTCGCCTTGGTGAGTTTCGCCGACCAGGTATTCATGATGGCGATAGCTGCGTTGGCGTACTTCGCTCGGTCAGGTGCCGTGCTGTAGGAGTAGAGCAACGCGAAGGTGTACGCGGCGATCCCGTCGTCCACGACGGTCGTGCAGCTGGTCGCGTTCGCGGTGCAGTCGACGGTGGCGAACGCGCGTACCACGTAGCTGAGATCCGTGTACCAAGGATTCAGACTCGCGAGCGCGGGCGCCCACGGACTTTCGCCCTGGGCGATCTCGTTCTGCACGAAGCTCAGCTGCGACGGATCGACGAGAACTCCAGGGTGCACAAACCCTGCGCTGTCGGGGGTCGGCGTGGTGAACTGCACGACCTGCCCATCGTTGGCAGTGGGATCGGTGACGACCGTCGCGGGGCTGCCGATCTGGCCCTGCGCGGCGGGGAAGCTCGCCACATCCGCGGCAACGCTCGGACGCGGCAGCGCAACGAGCGTGGCAAAGGCGACTGCGGCAACCACAAAGAGGACCCCTAGCCCCCGACCGGCGGACGGCGTCGAAGCACTTTGCGGTCGCGCTTACGGAGGGTTGATGACGTCGATGCTTCGGTGTGAAGTCATGGACGTGTGTCATGAGACCCCCTTG
The DNA here is from genome assembly GCA_963825425.1 of uncultured Actinomycetes bacterium. Lineage (GTDB taxonomy): Bacteria > Actinomycetota > Actinomycetes > Acidothermales > Acidothermaceae > PALSA-607. The sequence continues at coordinate 14,334 of CAWGTF010000021.1, read as the reverse complement.
GTTGCGCGGGTCACTGCGGTCTCTGCCGTGTGCGGTCAGATCCAGGCGCAGGTCATAGCCAGCCCAGGCCATGCGACCGCAAGTCTCCCCGCGATGGGAAGGGACCAAAGATCACCAAGACGGGACCAAAGGTCACCGAAAGACACAAGGCCAGTAAGGATCGGCTTACCCCGATTGGATTGCTCCCGAGACTTAGCGGGCGAGCTGCGCCATCCAGGCTTCGACGGCGTCGGGATCGCGAGGTAGTGCTTCGGTGAGATTGCGGCAGCCGTCATGCGTCACGACGACGTCGTCCTCTATCCGGACGCCGATGCCGCGCAGTTCCGGTGGCACGGTGAGGTCATCCGACTGGAAGTAGAGACCAGGTTCGACGGTCAGCACGTATCCCGCTTGCAGCACGCCCTCGTGGTAGTTCTCCTTCCGTGCTTGTGCGCAATCGTGGACGTCGAGGCCGAGCATGTGCCCGATACCGTGCAGCGTGTACCGACGGTGCAAATCGGCGTCCGGTCCGTCGAGATCTTGCGCACTGACTGGCAGAATTCCCCACTCCACAAGGCCTTTCGCCAGAACCTCGTGGGCGGCTCGGAAATAGTCACGGAAATGCGCGCCGGGCCTGACCGCATTCATCGCCGCCGTCTGCGCTTCGTATACCAGCTGATAGACGCGACGTTGCGGCTCGCTGAAATGGCCGTTGATCGGGATCGTGCGCGTGACGTCGGCCGTGTACAAAGCGGTGTTCTCGACGCCGGCGTCGAGAAGTAGCAGATCGCCGTCGCGCACCGGGCCGTCGTTGCGCGTCCAGTGCAAGATGCACGCGTGGTCGCCGGCCGCCGCGATGCTTCCGTAGCCGACGTCGTTGCCCTCGACGCGTGCGCGGCGCCCGAACGTACCTTCGATCCAGCGTTCGCTGGTCAATCGCGCGTTGCCGAGTTCGCGCACGACGTCCTCGAACCCGTGCACGCTGGCGGCGACCGCGTCGGACAGTTGGGCGATTTCCCAGTCGTCCTTGACCAGCCGCAGGTCCGAGAGAGTGGTCGCGACGAGCGCGTGATCGGCAACGGGTGCGCCTGCTGTGGAGAGCGCGTGGAGGACGCCGTCGAGCTCGCCGAGCGGACGGGTTGTCAGTCCGAGCGCGGCCTGCGTCTCTGCAATGCCGGGACGGCGCCCGGTCCATAGCTCGCCGTAGTTGCGATCGCGGTAGAACTCCTCGCTTTCGTGGCGCGACGCGGCGACCCGCAAGTACAGCGTCGAGCTGTGGCCGCCCGGCGACTCGGCGTCCGGTGTCATCACCAGGACCGCGTCCGGCTCAGCCGCACCGGTCAGCCACACGAAGTCGCTGCTCGCGCGGAACGGGTGGAAGACGTCGCCGTTGCGAAGGCTTGGGGTGCCGGCGCCGACCACGATCACTTCGCCGGGAAACGCCGCCGAGACCGCAGCGCGCCGCTTCGCTGCGTACGGAGCGACCTCCGACGGCTCGATCGTCGGCTGCGGATCGGGCGCCCAACCCTCGCGCATGAACGCGGTCAGCGCCGGGGAGACCGCCGCGTCGTAATTGGTGGTTGCGAACTTCTCGTCTGCCGTCATGGGTCCATCGTAAGAGCGCATCCGGGCGGATTCAGCGCAACGTGGTGAATCACTGCCCGCCCAGGGCAGTAAACGCACACGTTGTGCCAGATCCGCCGCGTTACTTGCTGAAGGCGCCGGATTGGTAGATCAAGAAGATGACGCAGACGATCGCCGCGATGACAGCCAGCTTGATCACCTTGCGCGAGATCCCGATGAACACCAAGACCGCGAAGATCACGATGATCGGCACCGTCACCTTGGCCTTCGGCTTCGGCAGGGCGGCGACCACGTGCGCTGCCGAGTGTGGCGCGGAGAGCAGGGCGAGAAGCGTCATGCTCGCATCCTCTCAGCCCGGCGCGGCCTGGACGAGTTCTGTCAGCACCCCGGAGAGGTCTTTCGGGTGCGCGAAAGCGATCGACGCGCCAAGCGACCCGTGCCGCGGCTGGGAGTCGAGCAGCCGAACGCCCTGTAGGGCAAGCGAATCCATCGCCAGCCGGACGTCGTCCACTGCGTATCCGACGTGATGCAACCCTTCGCCGCGCCGGGCGAGAAACCTGCCCACCGGCGTGTCGGGTGCGAGCGGCTCGAGCAGTTGCACGTAGGACGACGGACCCTGGGCGTCCGGTACGGAAGGCCCTAGACGCAGCATCGCTTCTCGGACACCCTGCAAGTCGTTGGACTCGACTGCGACGACCTCCAGGCCAAACGCTGAGCGGTAGCGTTCGATCGCCTCCTCGAGATTGACGACGGCGATCCCAACGTGGTCGATATGCGACAGCAGCACCGGTGATGTCCCCTCATCAGTTCAAAAGCGCATAGCCTGGGGGGTCCACGGTAGAACAGCTCGGTCGAAAACAGGGAGGCGCGACGATGGCGCTTGGTAGTGGTTCGGTGATCGTCGCGGGTGCACGGACGCCGATCGGCAAGCTCCTCGGTGCCTTTAACGACCTGTCGGCCGCCCAACTCGGCGGCATCGCGATTCGCGCCGCGCTTGAGCGGGCGGGTGCCCGAGGCAGCGATGTCGACTACGTGATCATGGGCCAGGTGCTGCTGGCCGGTGCCGGACAGCTGCCGGCTAGGCAGGCGGCGGTGGCCGCTGGCCTCCCGATGACGGTTCCGGCGATGACGGTCAACAAGGTCTGCCTGTCCGGGCTCGACGCGATCGCGCTGGCCGACCAACTGATCAGGGCTGGCGAGTTCGAGACGATCGTTGCCGGTGGCATGGAGTCGATGACGAACGCGCCGCACCTGCTGCCGAAATCCCGCACGGGGTTCAAGTTCGGCACTGTCGAGATAATCGACTCGATGGCGTACGACGGTCTGACCGATCCGTTCGACCACATGGCGATGGGCGAGTCGACCGAGCGTTACAACGAGCACCTCAACATCACTCGCGAGGAACAAGACGCGTTCTCGGCCCGCTCGCATCAACGCGCAGCGGTCGCCAGCAAGGAAGGGCTGTTCGACGACGAGATCGTTGCAGTGCCCGTGCCGCAGCGCCGCGGCGAACCGGTCATGGTCTCCAAGGATGAGGGCGTTCGCGAGGACACCACCGTTGAGTCGCTGGCGCGGTTGCGGCCAGCGTTCTCGCCGGACGGCACGATCACCGCAGGCAACGCGTCGCAGATCTCCGACGGTGCGTGCGCAGTTCTGGTTACCTCGAGAGAGAATGCCGGACGCCGCGGATGGCCGATCCTCGCGGAGATCGGTGCGCACGGGGTGGTCGCCGGACCCGACAACTCGCTGCACTCACAGCCCTCGCACGCGATCGCGCGCGCGCTCGCACGCGAGCAGCTGGCGCCGGCGGAAGTCGATCTGTTCGAGATCAACGAAGCGTTCGCCGCAGTGGCGATCCAGTCGATGCGCGAACTCGACATCGACGCCAGCGTGGTCAACGTCAACGGCGGCGCGATCGCGCTCGGCCACCCGATCGGTATGTCAGGGGCACGCCTCGCCCTGCACCTGATCTACGAGCTTCGTCGGCGCGGTGGCGGCATCGGCGTGGCTGCTCTATGCGGCGGTGGCGGGCAGGGTGACGCGCTGGTTTTGCGCGTAGCGAACTCCTAGACGCAATGGCGTCGGACGTCGAGGGGCTGGTCAAGGCGGCACGTGCGCACGATGCCCGTGCTTTGGGAAAGTTGCTCTCGATGGTCGAGGACGACGACCCCGCACTGCCAGCCCTGATGTCGGCACTTCTCGGGGCCGCCGTTCAAGCGCCCTACGTCATCGGGCTTACTGGCGCGCCCGGTGTTGGGAAGTCGACCACGACGTCCGCGCTGATTGCGCTATGGCGTGAACGCGAGCAACGAGTTGGGGTGCTTGCGGTCGATCCGACCTCGCCCTTCACGGGTGGGGCGCTGCTCGGCGACCGCGTTCGCATGCAGACGCACGCCACCGACTCGGCTGTCTTCATCCGGTCGATGGCGTCGCGCGGGCAGCTCGGCGGCATGGCTGCCGCCACGCCACAGGCGGTTCGCGTTCTCGAGGCGACCGGCTTCGACGTCGTGATGGTCGAAACGGTTGGCGTCGGACAAGCGGAGGTCGACATCGCAGCGACCGCCGACACGACCGTGGTGCTGCTTGCACCCGGCATGGGCGACGGCATTCAGGCAGCGAAGGCCGGACTGCTCGAGGTGGCCGATCTGCTCGTGGTCAACAAGTGCGACAGAGAAGGCGCGGACGCCGCAGTGCGCGAGTTGCACAACATGATCGCCGTTGGTGGCGAGCGAGGACCGGGGGAGTGGCGACCGGTCGTGGTGCGTGCGACTGCGACGGTTGCCGGCGGCATCGACGAATTGGTCGAGGCCATCGACAAGCACCGCGCGTGGCTGGTGTCGTCGGGTGAGGGTGAGCAGCGGCGGGTCCGCCGTGCGACGCAGGAAATCAGGTCGATCGCGCTCGCGATGCTGGCAGCTCGGGTCGGCTTGCGTGCCGACGATCCGCGACTTGCAGAGTTGGCAGCCGCGGTCGCCGCTGGATCGATTGATGCATACGCAGCCGCACAACAACTTGTCGACTAGCTGATCTAGGTCTGCCGGTGGGCGCGGCGGTGAGCGCAAGCTGAGGAAGGGCCGGGCCAGCTGTGGACGTGTCGAGGCTCGGCGACGACTCACTGGCGACGGACCAGATGAGCGCAATACAAATGATGGTGAAAAGCACGGATCCAGCGCCGAGCGGGTTCCTGAGGTAGACGAGCCAGTAGCCGACCTCGCGGGGCGCCGCAACGACTCCACCGATCACATCGGCTCGTGTCGTCTTCCACGGATCAACGGTCGTGTTCCCGTCACCCTTCGTGATGAGGGTGCCATCAGGGTTCAGGCCGACGAAACGATGCGTGACCACTGCTCCGCTTTCGCGAAACGAGATGACCTGTCCGACGTGGTAGGAGCGCTTGTCAACCAGCACCGCGCTCTTGCTCGGGATCGTGGGAGTCATCGATCCGGTGTGCACGACGTAGATGCGCTTGTTCGTCCCCATAGCCATGACGAGCGCCAGCAACAGTGCGGCGAATACCGTCGTCACGCCGATCGAAATCAACAGTCGCCCTCGCCCGCGCGCCCTGCGGCTTTGCCTGTGCACGAATACCCCCCGGTAATGCTGAGGTGGTGGGCCTGGCGCGCTGCACCAGGCCCACCACGCGTAGCGCTGACTAACTGACGGTCGGTGCAGGTGCGCCGGCCTGGATCGCGACAACCTCGTACGGGAGCCCGGCGTGCGAGTTCAGGGCGTCTGTCCCTGGGTTCTGCTGGTCGGCCACTGGATACAGGTTGAACTGACCACCCTGACCACTGGAGAGCTTGCCCGCGTAGTTGAACGCGAACGTGACAGAGCCAGTGGTTCCGCCGCCGATGCTCGACGCAACCTTGATCACGTTCGGAACCGGCCAGCATCCGCTCGGGCTGAACGGACCACAGGTCGATGCGCGGTCGTTGAGGTTCGCTGACGCGAAGATCTCCGCGTTCGCAGTGCCAGTGCCCGCTGCCGACACGTGCGCCTCGCCGTAAGTGCCGAGGTTGTTCAGTGCCGACAGTGCCGTCTTGTTCTGGAACACCAGGTAGATGTCCTCAGCGTTGGCGCTGGTGTTCTGATAGTTGACGGTCGCCGAGTTCTGCACGCCCGGCAGCATGTTGGCCCAGTAGAAGTCTTGCGCGGTAGATCCGTTTCCGCCGCTTGTCGACACCGTGATCGAGCCGAGCTGACCCGTGATCGTGCCGGGCACGCTCTGCGAGAAATACGCGCCGGTAACGCCGCTCGCGCTGACGATCATGCCGCCAGCGACCGCCAGGCTGGCGCCTAGCGCAGCGAGTTTCTTGTAGTTCATGCTGTGGTTCCCCCCTACGAGGTTGTCGGAACGACGCCCTGAGTGGCGCGCTGTCCAGTTGTCAGGGTGGCCGCGGAGCGTGCACCGCGCATCGTCAAAATTGTGGAGGCGGGACTGCACGCAGTGACCTCGCAGCGAGGGTTGCTGCGGTCGCGAACGTCTATTGGCCGAACGGCGACATCTTGGCCCGGATGGCCGCCGTGGCCGCCCAGAAGGGCGATGGTCGCGTTCCCAGATCGCGTCTACGTTGACCAGGAGGGGGAACTGGTGACTTCGGGCTTCAGCGGCGCAGACCGGCGAGCTGGCAACAGAGCAGATCTTTTGCGGACGACCGAGTGAATTCGGCCAGTCCCGATTCTCGGTTCTGCTGTGGTCTCTCGGCCTCACGACTCTGGCGGGTCTGCCCAGTCACCGCGTTCGTCGTGCACGGCGTGCGGCTTGGAGACTGGTGGCCGATCGCCATGGGCTCGGGCGTGCTCGGAGCCGCCACGATCGCCAGCTGGCTCGGCGTTTGGGCACTTTCGGGTCTCACGTGGCCGGTGTACGTAGCCCTCGCGCTCGTTCCCTGCTGGGCGATGGCGGAACTGTCGTCCAGCCCCGCCGACGGTGTGACCCAGCGCTCAGTCGCAGCGTTCGCAGCGATCGTGCCGGCCGTGACCGCGCTCGTCCTTGTCGATCGTGCTTATCGGCGGCCCGACGTCGACACACCCCCGCGCTTGCTCCGCGGTCTCGGCTTGGTGCTGTTCGGCGCGGTGGTCGTGCTCGCCTGGTTCGTCTTCGGCGGCGATGCCTTGGGCAAGGTATCCCGGCCCGTGGCCTTGGTCGCCGGAGCGGCGGCAGTTGCGGTGTGGTGTATAGCGGCAAGTGTCGTTCATCGCTGCGTCGACATGACGCCCGAAGACCGTCAACGGATGACGTTGGGCTTCTTTGCTTTCGCGCTTGGCACCGGCGACCGGACCGTTGGGGCGCTCTACCCGAGCCATGAGCTTGGCTCGTTCGCGTTCACCTGTGGCCGGGTCGTGTCTCTGCTGGGCTGGGCTGCTGGTTTTCGTGGCAGCGACACATTCGCTGACCCGGGCACGCGCTCATGCCAGCGGGCGCGAGCGCGAATTGCGGGCAGCGCGCGACGACGCCGTTCGAGGATCGGCAGCGGATCGTCGAACGTTCGACGAGGCGCAGCACGATCTGCGATCGCTCGTTGCCGGTATCCACGGTGCATCTGCGACGCTGAGTCGGTATCGCGACTTTCTCGGGACGCATGAACAGCTCGAACTCGAGTCGGCCTTGACCACTGAGATCGCACGACTTCAGCACGCCGTCTGCACGATGCAGATTCGCGCCGACCGGTTCGCGCTTCGCAAGTCGATCGAACCCGTGGTTGTCGCACAGCGAGCATGCGGCGCGTCGATCCAGGCCGATCTGGTCGACGTCGAGGTGCAGGGTGCCGCGGATGCCGTCGCGGCAATCGTGCAGAATCTGCTGACGAACGCTCGCCGCCATGCGCCCGGTGCCGCCATCTCCATCACCACTGAGGTGCTGGCGGACACGGTGTTGTTGGTTGTCGGTGACTCTGGCCCGGGACTTCCCGACGCGATCAGGCGTCGGGTTGTAAACCTTTTCCTGGACGGACACGAAGTCGCGAACGGAGTGATCTCGCGCGGGCCCGATTGCCCTCCCGAGAAGGCGACCGGCGACCACGCGTCGCGCACTGTCGCTGGAGGCATTGCGGGTCTCGGGCTGGCGATCTGTGCGCGCCTCGCCGCCGAACAGGGGATGACACTGCGACTGCTCGATCACCCAGTTGGTACGCACGTCGAGCTGTCTTTGCCACTCGCTGTCCGCAGCCAGGTTGATTTAGACCCGGTTGAGTTCCCCAAGCCTCGGACCAGCCTCGAGCTCAGTGGTGCCCGGTGACCACCGCGACCGACGCTTTCGCGCCGCCTATTCCAAGTCGGCGGTTGGTCGGCTGCCGCGTGGCAATCGTCGAAGACCACAAGTTGCTCGCATACAGCCTCCGGCTAGCGCTCACCGCAGAGGGAGCCGATGTCCACGCGGTCGACCTTCGCGATCGAAGCAGGGCCGAGGACGTCGTAGCTGACTGCTTGCATCAACACCCGGACGTCGTGTTGCTCGATCTCGACCTTGGCGAAGCGTACGACGGCGCGCAGATGATCGCCCCACTCGTGGCAGCGGGTGTACGGGTTGTTGTGGTCACCGGCTCGACCGACCGGGTGCGCCTTGGCGAGTGCTTGGAGGCGGGAGCGATCGGTCTGATCGAGAAGGTCGAGGATCTCGATCGCCTCGTCGACCAAGTGCGACTCGCCGCGGTTGGCGAGCCACTCGTGCCCGCTCAGCGCCGCGTCGACCTGATGAACGAATGCAGGCGCGAACGCGCGGCTCGCCACAGTCAGCTCGCACCGTTCGAGGCGCTCACGGCGCGCGAGTGTGAGGTGCTCGCTGCGCTCATGCGAGGTCTGCGGGTAGACGAGGTGGGTCACGAGCTCAACGTGTGCGAAGCGACCGCACGCACGCATGTGCGCGGCATCCTGCGAAAGCTCGATGTGAGGTCACAGCTCGCCGCCGTGGCACGCGCTCGCGAAGCAGGATGGCAGGAGAACGAGCCCGCCCAATCGACGCCGAGATCGGCCCAGCTCGTCGACTAAGTAACTTCAACCTCGGGGCGGGCCGCCTCTTCGACTTCGAGTAGCGATTCTTCATGGCGCATCGCCTCGTAGGCTGCGTAGCCGCCGCGGACGCCGAACAATCTCTTGGTCCACACGAGATAGACCACGGCCGCCACGTTGACGATGAAGGTGCCGACCCTGATCGCGGTCACCCTGTTGACGATGTCGTAGATCTCGTAGGGCAAGAAGATGGCAGTGGCCACCGCGGCGAAGTACTCGCCCCAGCGCTTCAGTAGCCAGAGGCCGACCGCTTCGCACAACTCGATGCCTGCGTAGACCGCCAGCAGGATCGCGATGAGATGCAGTGTCGAGGGCTTGACGAGCAGCAGCTTGCGGATCTCCCGCACCACCGACGAGTTGTCGAGGTTGTAGCCGAAGGCGTTGGCGAGCGGCTTAGCAGCCGGCAGGTCCTTCTCGAAGAGTGCGCGCAGCGAGTTCTCGCTGTGCGAGTAGCGCAGGACGGCGTATGAGCCGGCGCCGATGACGATCCCGCGAAGGAACCGCTCGGCCGCGAGCAAGCGCAGAACGAACGCGTCGCGCAACGCCCGGCCGCGCAAGACCGGAGGGGCGTCCTCCGCCGGACCGTCTCCGTGTGGAGCGCCGATGACGAAGTCACCGCAGCGCAGGCACCGCCACGCCTCGCCGACGGGGGTCTCGACATGCAGGCGTTCGCGCAGCGCCGGCTCGGTCGGGGCATAGGTGATGTGCCCGCGGCGACCACAGGTTCGCAGGCTCCAGTCCACGAGCATGAAGCGTAGGGGAGGCCGTGCCTCTACGCTGTAAGTTGCCCCCGTGGGAAAGCCGCTGAATCTGCCGTTCGATCCGATCGAGCGGGCGGCTGAACGCTGGGAAGAAACCTGGGGCTCGGCGTCGGCCATGCGGGTCGCGACCTCGATCATGCGTGCTCAGCAGATCCTGCTCGGCCGGTACGACGAGCTGCTCAAGCCGCACGGGCTCACGTTCGCCCGCTACGAGGTGCTCGTGCTGCTGCGTTTCTCGCGGTACGGCGCCCTGCCGCTGGGCCGGATCGGTGAGCGGCTGATGGTGCACCCGACCAGCGTCACGAACTCGATCGACCGGCTCGAGAAGGCCGGCTTCGTCGAGCGGCGCCCAAACCCGCGCGATGGCCGCGGCACGTTGGCGGCGATCACCGAGAGCGGCCTCGCCGTCGTCGAGGCCGCGACCGCCGATCTGATGGCGGCCGACTTCGGGCTCGACTCCCTCGCCGAGTCGCCTCGAGCCGACGTGGTCGCCGCCCTGCGGACGCTGCGCGTCGACGCCGGCGACTTCTCCTTGCCGTAAAGCTTCTGGACTCTGGTCGTCAGCTGATTCCCACCGGCCACATTGCGACCTACAACGCCCGTCGGTCGGCTTGGGCGTGGCACGAATAGGGGTCAGCTCGGCTCGATCATGGTGTCGTACGCCGCCACGGGCAGTACTCTGCGCTGGGCGCCACGGTGTCGACGTCGTGCGCTGTCGCTGGAGGCACTGGCGGGTCTCGGGTTGGCGATCTGTGCGCGGCTCGCCGCCGAACAAGGCGTGCGACTGCGACGGCTCGACAGTCCGGTCGGCACGCACATCGAACTGTCGCTGCCGCTCGCCGTCCGCGACCAGGTTGAGCCGAGCGTGCTCCCCCGGCCTCGGACCAGCCTCGACCTCAGCGGTGCCCGATGACCACCGCGGCCGACGTTTTCGAAGAGCCAGCTCCAAGGCGGCGGTTGGTCGGCCACCGCGTCGTGATCGTCGAAGACCACAGGCTGCTCGCGCTCAGCCTCCGGCTGGCTCTCACCGCAGAGGGAGCGGATGTCCATGCGGTCGACCTTCGCGATCGGGGCGGGGCCGACGATGTGGTAGATGACTGCTTGCATCGACGCCCCGACGTCGTGTTGCTCGATCTCGACCTTGGCGAAGCGGGCGATGGCGCGGCGATGATCGCCCCGCTCGCGGCTGCGGGCGTGCGGGTTGTCGTGGTGACCGGCTCGACCGACCGGGCGCGTCTTGGCGAGTGCCTCGAGGCAGGAGCGGTCGGTCTGATCGAGAAGGTCGAGGACCTTGACCGTCTCGTCGACCAAGTGCGGCTCGCGGCCGTTGGTGAGCCACTCGTGCCGGCTCAGCGGCGCCTCGACCTGCTGACCGAATGCAGGCGCCAACGCGCGGCTCGCCATCGTCAGCTCGCACCGTTCGAGGCGCTGACGGGGCGCGAGTGCGAGGTGCTGGCCGCGCTTGTGCGGGGACGGCGGGTGGACGAAGTGGGGCACGAACTCCACGTCGGCGAAGCGACCGCACGCACGCATGTGCGCGCCATCCTGCGAAAGCTCGGTGTGAAGTCACAGCTGGCCGCCGTGGCACGCGCTCGCGAAGCGGGATGGCAGGAGAAGGAGCCCGCCCGGCCGGCGCCGAGGTGCGGTGTGATCAGGCGGCGTGGCCGCTCGCTCGTGGGAGCAGCGCAGGACGGCTACCTCCGGCCCACGCTACGAGCTGAGGCGTAAGGGAACCGCTGCAACGTCGTCCACCCGGATCGATGATTCCAACGATTCCGGTCAAGAGCGCGGTGCTGGTTGAAAAGCGCCTACGACTGGTACAAGCCACCGCCATCGCCCTGGCTCGGCGGTCGATGGCCGAACTCCGCGACCCGGAGCGACGTGGTCCCCGCCCACGCCCGAGCCGCTGCCAGTCGGAACTTCGCCTTTGTCGCAGCGATGCACTCCCTGGTGCGGAGGTTGCATGCGCTGGCTGGTACCGCCGACAAACATCGCGCCTCGCGGCCGCCTGAACCTCCCGCAGCCGTAGTCCGTTCGACCGATTAAGTCCGCAACGCGCCACGCCGATGACTACCTTGGCACGGTTTGCTGGGAGCGGTACCGTTTCGCGAACTGTAGGGGGCGAGTACGGTGTTGGCGCTCGTTGGGACGAAACCTCTGACGGTCGCTGCCGCTGTACGCACGCAAAGGCGGATCACCGAGCACTACCGTGCCGGGACCGACTGTGGCGATGTGCGGTTGCGCCCGATTCCAGCGCCAGCTCACCACGGCGTGGCTGGCTCAGCTCTCGGCCGGGCCGCTTCCTGCACTTCGAGTAACGACTCCTCGTGCCGCTGAGCCTCATGGGCCGCATAGCCGCCGCGGATGCCAAAGAGCCGCTTGGTCCATAACAGATAGACGACGGCCGCAACGTTGACGATGAACGTGCCGACCCCGATGGCGTCACCTTGTCGACGATGTCGTAGATCTCGTAGGGCAAGAAGATCCCGGTAGCGACGGCCGCAAAGTATTCGCCCCATCGCTTGAGCAGCCACAGTCCGACTGCCTCGCAGAGTTCGATCACCGCGTAGACCGCCAACACTCGCGATCAGGTGCAGTGTCGAGGGCTTGATGAGTAGCAGCTTGCGGATTCACGTACGACGGACGAGTTGTCGAGGTTGTAGCCGAAGGCGTTGGCGAGTGGCTTCGCGGCAGTCAGGTCTTTTTCGAAGAGCGCACGCAGCGAGTTCTCGCTGTGCGAGTAGCGCAGAACGGCGTACGAGCCCGCGCCGATGACGAGCCCGCGAACGAACCTGAACTTGCCGTGCGATCCCATCGAGCGGGCGGCCGAGCGCCTGCAAGCCTGGGCTCCGCGTCAGCGATGCGGGTCGCCACATCCATCATGAAGGAGCCCAGGCATCTGTCTAGTCGTTACGACGAACTGCTCAAGCCGCATGGGCTCACGTTTGCACGCTATGAGGTACTCGTGTTGCTTCGATTTCTCCCGTTGGGTCGTATCCGGTGAGCGGCTGATGGTTCACCCGACCAGCGTCACTAACTCCATCGATCGGCTCGAGAAGGCTGGGTATTCGAGCGGCGTCCGAACCCGCACGATGGGCGCGGCACACTGGCTGCGATTACAACGGATGGGCTCGCTGTTGCGGAGGCTGCGACCGCAGACCTTATGGGTGACGACTTCGGGCTCGCGAGTCGCGACAGAGCCCGCGCGAATCGCTGCGGTCGATGCTCGACGGACACTGCGGCTGGCCGCCGGAGACTTCTCGGACCGCGTTAAGCCGCTTTTCGCCGTTGAAGAGCGGATACGTTTACGGATCGCGCGCCGTCTCGGTTTGCGCGACTTCGCGAAGCACTCTACGTCAGCCCGGACGAAACGCCGCCCACGCAGAGTCAGATCTGCTAGGGCAGCGATCCTAGAGCGCGGATCGCTCGTCGACGACGATTGGCCGGACGCAGTTCGTGCACCCCCATCGCGAGTGCGCACGATCACCAGCGCGTGGAGGAGCGCCGCCTCTCGCCCCGAACAACGCGCAGAGCCATGAAGGAGGCGCTTGACGTCAGAAAACATATGACGCCGAACGTGCCCTCACTGGGCCACGACGCAAAATGAGTCAATGGACGGCTCAGCGTCAGCGGGTGCACAACTGAAGTCATGGCGATGTATAGCCAGCCTAGACCCGAGTACAAAGTGACCGAGCGCAAGAGAGCCGTGACGATTGCGTACGCCCGAGTCGAGCCCGCGGCGGCGATGCGGTGCGCTTGGGCGTCATGCCGTTACCCTCGGGATCCAGATGCATCACGGTAGACCTCCAGCAGTTGCTCCGCGTGCCTTTCCCAGGCAAAGCGATCCCTCGCGTAGGCGACGCGGAAGTATTCGCCCATCCGGCGGCGTACTATCCATGTCCCGCGAGCCGGGCCAACGCCCTCCGACGCGCTCGCATCAACGTCTACGAGCGCTACAAACTCCCTATCGAGCTCGTACGGTGCGTAAGCCGGATCGTCGAAGGTAATCACCGGCAGACCGGACGCCATTGCTTCTGCACCGTCAACGGAAAGCCCTCTGACGTCGACGGTAGTACGAAGACATCACACGCTCGATAGATGTGGCGAAATCAGCTTGCGTGCGTTCTCCAAGGAACACGACGTGCGAGTTGGGCTCTAACCCAATCGGCATCGGCTCCGCCGAACGCCACTACATACCGTGGGTCCGCCGCAGCCAGCACCAAATGAAAGCCCTTCTTAGGAACGAAGCGCCCGACGAACAGAGCGATCACATCGCTCGCAGCGAATCCAGACGCCGCCGGGGTGAATTTGCAAGTCTTTGGGCTCGATCAGCTGGATAGAAGAGCGAGGTGTCGACGCCGTTGGGGATCAGCCAGCCGCGACGGCAACCCCCATCGAAACGACGAACTGCCGCACGGCGGCGTTCAGCACAAGAACCCGGGTTGCGGATCGAAATACGAGGCGCCCGATCGTTGCGTAGATGAACCTCTCGATTAGTACCGCCAACCTGCGAGGATGGGCTACGACTGCGAACGTGCTGCGTCACCACGAGCGGTCGCCTAGACGACAACGTGCTGTCCAGGTGGTTAGGTACAAGACATCATGAACGTGAACAATCGATGCGCGGCGAGCTAGTATGGCGGCGCGAACGAGTGCCTCGTTGGTGACGGCACTGGAAAAGGGATTTCAAGTGATCGCTCAAGACCGTTCCACGCGGCTACTCGGATGATGCGGAAACCTGCCACGTCCTCGTCGTCATCGCGACGGTGGATCGATCCACACCTCGTCGTAAGGATGGTCACGTCGATGCCCTGCGCGGTGAGCTGACGAGCTTCATTCATTACAACTTGTTCTATGCCACCGATATGGGTGGAGAAGCCGGTGAACCAGAGTAGGACACTGCGGAGGTCAGACGTGGGGCATCTAGTCGACCTTATGCTTGGGTTGCGAGTGACGAGACGCCTTTTCCAATTCGCGTGCGAGCTGTAAACCCGTGAACGCG
>CAWGTF010000020.1:0-59580 GCA_963825425.1 uncultured Actinomycetes bacterium | reverse complement strand
ATTCGGCGACCCGCATTCGGCTACGTCGCGTTCATGCTCTGGCCGAATGTCTACGTCCTAGCGGCCGCCTTCGCCGCACACGCATTCTGGTTTCCCAACTCCGACTCGGCGGTGGCCGCCTACTCCTACGCACTCATCCCCGACCGGCTGATCGGGCGAGCAATGTCGGTGTCGAGCACCCTGCGCGTGCTCGCAGCACCGCTCGGCCCGCTCGCCGCTGGCCTGCTCCTTTCGTCGGTCTCCCCACGGGTGACCATCGCGGTGCTGGCTGGGGCGACGGTCGTGGTGGCGGTGCTAGGAACGCTAAGTAAAGCGATCCGTGCGATCCCGCCGCTCGACGAGCTAACCAAGGCCGCCCCGTCCGCGGCGGCATCCGGCTGACCGTTGCTCGATCAGGCCGTGGAGTTGGGCGGCTCTTCGCTGAAGAGCGTGAGATGCAGGTCCGCTGGAGCGTCCAGCCTGGCGTTCAGTGATCCCCACGGTGTGCGCGTTGGCGCCGCGATGAGGGTCGCGCCCTGGTTCACAGCTGCTTCGGTACTCGCAGCGGCGTCATCCACCTCGAACGCGATTCTGATGTGCCCGGCCACTCGACGTCCGACTTCGACATCATCGATGTACGCGGCTTGACGTGCGTCGAAGAGTTCTAGCCTTGCGCGGCCGGCGTCCAAGAGCGTCGCACGACCGCCTTCAGTGTCGTAGTTTGCGGCAACCGGGAGGCCGAGAACATCTCGGAAGAACTTCAAGGCGGTGTCGTAGTCGTCAGTCGTGACGACTAGACGAAGCTCCGATACTGCCATCCGTCCTGTACTCCTTTCGTCGACCCGATTCAGCGTACGAGGCGAACGAAGCCGAGGCTGCGGTAAAGCCTGACGCCCACATCGGGCAAGATGAATGCATGACGGCGTACTGGATCAGCACCTACCCCGAGGTCTTTGACGAGGCCAAAGTCGCGGCCTACGCGAAGTTGGCCAAGCCAGCGCTCGAGGCTGCCGGCGGCACCTTCGTCGCCCGCGGGCTCCCTGAGTTGGTGTACGAAGGCGGCAAGATGACCCGCGTTGTGGTGATCGAGTTCGCCTCGGTCGAGGCGGCGAGGGACGCGCACGACAGTGCCGCCTACCAGGAAGCCCTTGCTGTGCTGGACGGTGGTGCAGTGCGCGACCTGCGCATCGTCCCTGGGTCTAGCTGACGACCCCGCAACCGGTCCGTATCTGCCAGGCGCCGTGGCCAGATGAGCCCCCCGACGTTCAATCCGAGCATCCTCGCCGACGAAGGGGTGCGGTTGGCGACCGCAGCAGGCCGAGTCGGCTGGGACACCCCGGTTCCGCGCACGGACTGGAACGTACGGGACCTGGTCACGCACATCGGCGGGGTCCACCGATGGGCCGGTGACGTAGTGCGCACCGGCGCAACCGCCCTCGATACCCCTGCTGGTCGAGACGTTGGGCGCGGACCCCGCGACGACGAGCTCCTCGAATGGTTCGTCGGAGGGCACGCCGCCCTGGTCTCTGCGCTTCGTTGCGCCCCGCCCGATCTCGCGGCGGCCACGTTCCTGCCTGCTCCGTCACCCCTCCACTTCTGGGCACGCAGGCAGGCGCACGAGACCGCGATCCACCGCGCTGACGCCGACGCAGCATGCGGCGAGGTGTCGACTTACGCTCCCGGGTTCGCTCAGGACGGCATCGACGAGTTGCTATGCGGTTTCGCCGCACGCAAGTCGATGGCGATCGACAGGCGAGCGACGATCCTCCTCGACGCGACCGACGGGCCGTCGTGGTTGGTAAGTCTCGGCGACGAACAGATCGGCGCGGACGCGATTGATGACATTGCCCGAGCTGGGCTAGCCGCAGGCGACGTCGACCGCGCCGAGGTCCGCGGATCCTCTTCGGACCTCTACCTGTGGCTGTGGAACCGCGATTCGCAGGTGGTACTCAGCGGCTCACAGGCAGTCGCGGACCTCTGGACGTCGACGGTGCGCGTTCGGTGGTAATAGCAATCGCCGATGTACGAGCTCAACGCCAGCCCAGCTCCGGCGCGACGTGGCGCAGGAGCGACTCGAGGACGTGTGCGCAGTAGTCGACACCGAGCTGGTTCGGGAATCGTCAGCAGCAGCGTGTCTGCGGCGGCGATCGCCTCGTCCTGGGCGAGTTGCTCGATCAGCTGGTCCGGTTCGCCGGCGTACGTCTTGCCGAAGCGTGCCTTGCCGCCGTCGAGGAAGCCGACCTGGTCCTGTGAGCTGCCTTCGCGGCCGAAGTACGCGCGGTCGAGGTCGTTGACGATCGGGAAGATGCTGCGGCTGACCGACACGCGGGGCACGCGGGTGTGGCCGGCGTCGGCCCAGGCCTTGCGGAACCGTTCGATCTGCTCGGCCTGCAGCTGATGGAACGGCACCCCGGTGTCCTCGCTGAGCAGCGTCGAGCTCATCAGGTTCATCCCCTGCTCGGCGGTCCACTCGGCGGTCTTGCGGGTACCGGCGCCCCACCAGATCCGCTCGCGCAAACCCTCAGAGTGCGGCTCGACGCGCAGCAGACCGGGCGGGTTGGGGAACATCGGCCGCGGATTCGGCTCGGCGAAACCCTCCCCGCCCAAGACGTCGAGGAAGACCCGGGTGTGTTCACGGGCCATGTCGGCTGCGTCGGTGCCCTCGGCAGGGACGTAGCCGAAGTAGCGGTAGCCATCGATGACCTGCTCGGGTGATCCGCGGCTTATCCCGAGCTGGAGTC
Source organism: uncultured Actinomycetes bacterium (assembly GCA_963825425.1). Classification (GTDB taxonomy): domain Bacteria; phylum Actinomycetota; class Actinomycetes; order Acidothermales; family Acidothermaceae; genus PALSA-607. Next base: position 56,860 of record CAWGTF010000020.1, on the reverse strand, counting down.
GCCCGCCCGAGATGAGATCCGCGGCGCCAGCATCCTCGGCCATGTACAGCGGGTTCTCGTACCGCATATCGATGACGGCAGTGCCGATCTCGATCCTGCTGGTTCTGGCACCGACCGCCGCGAGCAGCGGGAACGGCGAGGAAAGCTGATTGGCGAAATGGTGCACCCGGAAGTAAGCCCCGTCCGCACCGAGTTCTTCGGCAGCGACCGCAAGGTCAATCGACTGCAGCAACGCGTCCGACGCCGAGCGAGTCTGCGAGTGCGGCGAGGGCGCCCAATGACCGAACGACAAGAACCCAATGCGCTTCATGACCAACCGAACTCCCCACGAGTCGCTGCTCTTCCCGTCAATCATGAACCACCGCCGTTACCGCCGCTAAATGTGGCGGGACTCGTCGTCGGCGTCGATCTGTTCTTCGCGCTCAGCGGATTCCTCATCACGTGCCCATGCCGGCGCCACCCTCAGGCCACACATGGCGGGCCAGCACCAGCACCACTGCGACGCCCCGAATGCCATCGAGCGCGGGACGATGCCCAAGTCTCACCCTGCTCGACATCGCAACGTTCGAGGTCATGCCCGCGAGGCTAGCGGCAGACAGACCCGACGTCGCGGGTCCGCGCCTCTATGGCCGGGTAGGAGGCGGGCAGCCATAAGGGTTGGTCTGAATCTGCTTCGCGATGACTGCGCCATCGAGGAATGCGATGTAAGCCGAACCCCCGAGGCAGTGTGTGCCCAGCGGCACGGCATCGAGTTGCACGAAACGGCCAGTCGTGTCGACGTGGATGTCAGACACCAGCCAGCCGCCAACGAGTTCGGGAACTGATGCGTACGTTGAGACCTGACCGTTGTGCAGGCGTTCGATCGTTAGCGCTGTCTGCTGGCAGTAGGTCGCGAAGTACGCGTCGCCGGCCTGGCTCATGTCGCTGACCGCCTGACTGTCTGGGCAAGGGCTTTGTGGTGCGGCCGGCTGAAAGACGGCCTTCGAGCGCGACGGGCTGCTCAGCAGCATCGAACGTCAACGCTCGCAGTGTGCGCGAAGGGCCGCCGAAGTAGTAGAGACTCTTGTCATCGGTTGACCATCCGACCAGCTGATAGCCGTCGAACGCATCAGGCAGCTCTGCCCCGGTAATAGTCGACGGGACGACGACGGGTGCGGTCGATCCCTTGCCGACGTCGAGGATCATCACGTGTGTGCCGAGCGGTGCGAAAGTTTCGGTGGGCGCTGGGATTGCTGAACTCGGAAGATTGATCTGTCCGATCGTGATGGTGTACGCGAGAAAGCGACCGTCGGGTGAGATCTGTGGCGAACCGAGTCCCGTACTCTCGTTGCCGTTCTGGCCAGCAGCGGTGACGATCGTCGTTGGCGGCCCACCGTGCAGCGATGCGCGTTGGATCGTCTCGATCGGTGAGGTGGCGGTGCGTTCCTCCCGCCGGAAGTAGACGGTGCCGGCGGTCACACTGAACGTCGGATCGAAGTCGCTCACGCCGCTTGTCGGAGTCTGGTCGGTGTCCTCGCCAGTTGTGAGGCCGATGGCGGTGGCCTCGCCGCCCTGGTCGCGACAGATCGCGAGCTCTTTCAGCGCGCAGATGTATTCGCCGTCAGCAGGCAGCGAGACACCGGTTGCGCTCGCACTCTCGGATAGGTACGAGCTCGCGGGCGCGGCGGTCAGCCATGGCGGATACGACCCGGCTTCCGCAAGTGGCACCGGTGGCACGGACGACGGAGCGGACGTCGACGACGGCGCGGGATCCGAGTCGCTGATCGCCGGCGCGCCGGAAGCACAGCCGGCCACCAGGACGAGGGAGGCGAGCGCGGTTGCTGTCCGACGGTTCATCGATGCTCAGACGCGAGATGCACGTTCGTGGTTCCGCACCGTGGTGCTACCCGACTGCGAGGCACTGCGCGGGAAGGTCGAACCACCTGAGGTGCTCGAAGTCTTCGGAGAGGGCGCCCGAGGGCAGATTCGACTCCGACATGTCGTCGCCGGCGTGGGCGGAGAACCGCGAGACCGCCTCGGCGAGGTAGTTCGCGAGATCTGATTCAGCCGCGCGATCGTCGTGATGGGGGTAGCCCATCCCGCCGTCCGCCTCGTAGTTGACCTGGCTCAGACGCAACGGAGGTTCGACCAATCCGCGCCGGTGCCGCCACAACCCGGTGGCCGGGTCGAAACAGTAGTCGGTGAGGAGCCGCCAGCCGTCCCGCGCCACCAGCGCAACGGCGTCCACGATGTAGGTGAAGACGGCCTCGGAGATGAAGTAGTTGAAGTTGACCCGCACCCAGCCGGGTTTGATGCCTTCGCAGCCGCCCGCGATCTCGCGTTCGAACTCATGCGATCGATCGAGGTCGATACCGAGCAGCCGATGGCCGTACGGGCCGGCGCAGGAACAACCGCCGCGAGACTGGATTCCGAAGAGGTCGTTGAGCAGCGCGACGACGAAGTTGTGGTGCAGGTAACGTCCGCTCGGCGCGCGCACGACGAAGGAGACGATCGACAACCGCTCGGCATCGAGGTCGCCGAGAATCTCGATCGCCGGCTCGGCTCGCCACGCCGTGACGGCCCGGCGCAGGTAGTGCTCCTCGTGCGCGCGGATCACATCGATCCCAACGGCCTGCTTCAGCTGGAAGACAAGCCCGGCTCGAATCGATTCAACGATTGCAGGGGTGCCGCCCTCCTCGCGTTGTGCGGGGTCGGTGAGGTAGCGATGCTCGGTGGGATTCACGTACGCAACCGTGCCACCGCCAGGGACGTCGGGAACGCGGTTGTGCAGCAGCTCGCGTCGAACCACCAGCACGCCCGGCGTGCTCGGGCCACCGATGAACTTGTGCGGGCTGAGGAAGATCGCGTCCTTGTACGCGAGCGGATCGGCGCCGCCGTACATGTTGATGTCGACGTAGGGCGCGGCGGCCGCGAAGTCCCAGAACGACAACGCGCCGTGCTGGTGCAGAAGGGTCGAGATCGCGTCGGTATCGCTGACGATTCCGGTCACGTTGCTTGCCGCGGAGAACGACCCGATCTTCACCGACCGATCGTGGTAGCGAACGAGTTCCGCTTCCAAGGCCGCCGCGTCGATGTGCCCGTCAGCGTCTTGCGGGATGACGACGACGTCGGCGATCGATTCGCGCCACGGCAACTCGTTGGAGTGATGTTCGAACGGCCCGATGAACACGACGGGTCGTTGCGCTGCAGGGATCGCATCGCTGAGGCGGTAACGGTCCTCGAGTTCGGCGGGGATGCGCAGGCCGAGAATTCCGATGAGCTTGTCGATGGCGCCCGTGCAGCCCGATCCGGCGAAGATCACGACCGTCTCGTCGTCGCCGTGCACCGCATCCCTGATGATCCGGCGGGCGTCCTCGCGCAGGCGAGTTGTCTGCAGGCCGGTTCCGCTCGACTCGGTGTGGGTGTTCGCATATCGCGGCAAGACCTCGTCGCGGATGAAGTCCTCGATGAAACTGAGGGCACGGCCGGACGCCGTGTAGTCGGCGTAGGTGACGCGACGTGGCCCGTAAGGCCCTGGCATGACTTGGTCATCGCCGATGACGGACTCCCGGATACGGCGCAGAAGTGCCGTTTCGTGCAGAACCGGCTCACTCATGGCAACTCCTCGGTACGGACACGGCCAGCGCCTAGTGCCGGCGCGGGCTGCTGCTCCTGACGGTACCGGTCGACTCGCTACCTCAACGGGCCGCTCGCGTCGGACGATGCGTATTCGCGGGCCCCGTCGCTGAGCTGGCCTCGGACGACACTCTCTATGGGGCTCGGGGCCGGAGTTTGGACTCGCGACGGCAACCGCGCGTACCGGATGGGCCGCGGCATCAAGGCTGGGCGCGTCTGGACCAACTGCTACCACCAGTACCCGGCGGGCGCAGCGTTCGGCGGGTACAAGATCTCGGGCATTGGCCGGGAGAACCACCGCATGATGCTCGACCACTACAGCCAGACCAAGAACCTCTTGGTCAGCTACGACACGAAGCCGCTTGGCCTGTTCTGACCAAGTGCTGAAGCCACCCCGGGTGGCGGGCGCCGAACCGCCACCCGGGGGTTCTTTACTGCGGGTCGCCGAGCAAGTCAGTTCGATTGGGTAGTTGGACCGTCTTGGGCGAGTTCCTCGGCAACCGCAGATACCCAGCGGTGGACGTGCGCCTGGTCGCGCCAGTCACCGGCGTTCTTCTTTGCTATGGCGCTGGCGGGGAAGCCTCTTGCGTCAGCGTCGAGGCGACCACCGAATGTGACCTGGCCGCGCGCGCCGATTGCGACCATCGCCGCGCAGACGTGCTGTACGGGTGAAATGTCGCGGGTGGTCGCCGAGTCGTCGAGGGGTCCGCTGCTGACCAACCAGACGGGGCGGTGCCGCAACGTTTCGGCGTGGCGTCGGGCGAACCGACGGGCATCTTTGTGCCATCGGCTCGCATACAGCGAGCCCGCGATCACCACCGCATCCACATCGTCGAGGTGGCGTACCTTGCGGGCTGGTTTCGCGGCCGCTGGCAGTCCGGCCTTGTCGAACTCGCTCGCGATCATTTCCGCGAGTCCAGCGGTGGCACCCCGCTTGGACCCGTAAGCGACAAGAACGCGCATCCAGCCACCTCCGTAGTCGAAAGCTCTGCAGCTACCCGTTTCGCACGATGGGTGAGCGCCGCGACGCTGACCAGCTGCAATTGACCCGAACCGGCAGGACTAACAGCCCGTTCCAGCGGCTCTGAGTCACCCGTCGAATGGCCCCGAGCCACCCGTACAGTGCAACGTGTCGACGCCTTCGATGCAGCCTGCGAACGTGGGGACGATGATGATCATTCGCCGGAGGGCGATGCGGGCTGTCTGTCTCCTGACGCTCGCCGCCGCTGCTGCCTGCACCCGCACGGGAAGCCCAGCGCCGGTAGCCACCGCGGACCCGACCAACGCAACTACCGGCGGTACCAACGGTGCTCCTCAAAGCCCCAGCGTTGCCCCTCAAAGCCCGAGTGGCGCACACGTACGCGTCCTCGGTCTGTGGAGCGGCCCGGAATACGACAACTTTGTGACGGTCAAGTCCGCCTGGGAGAACGACACCGGCGACACCGTTGACTGGCAAGGAACCCAGGACCTGCCCGATGCGCTGGCTGCCGACAGTCAGGCCGGGAACCCGCCTGATATCGCTGTCTTGCCGAATCTGGCGGTGATGCAACAGCTGGCCAAGAAAGGCACATTGATACCGCTCAACTCCGTCTTGGACATGACACAAGTCAGCAAGGATTACGCGCCCGCATGGACCGACCTGGGCAGCTACGACGGCAGGCTGTACGGAATCTTCTACAAGGTGTCGAACAAGGCGACGGTTTGGTACAACCCGAGTGCCTTCGCGGCCGGCAACTACGCCGTGCCCAAGACCTGGGCTGACATGACGATGTCGGCCGACAAGATGACCGCCGATGGCCACACACCCTTCTCAGTCGTGTCTGCGAGCGGTCCAGCCAGCGGCTGGCCGCTCACCGACTGGATCTCGGAGATCGTGCTCAACAACTGCGGGCCGGGCGTTTACGACAACTGGATCGCCGCCGAGATTCCATGGACCGATGCATGTATCAAACAGGCGTTCAACATGTTCGACACGATCGTCGACACAAAAGGCTACGTACGGAATGGCACGCAGGGCATCCTCACGACAGGTGACGCCGACGGCGCGGACCCGTTGTACACCAAACCGCCGTCCGCCTATATGTACTACCTCTCCTCGATCGCGCAGGGCTTCATTGCCGCGAAGTACCCGGATCTGAGGGCGGGTCACGACTACAACTTCTTCACCTTCCCGACCATCAACCCGCAATACAGCGGAGCCATCACCGTCGGTGCTGATGTTGTCGTGATGGTGCGCGATACGCCTGCCGCGCGCTCGTTCATGACCTACCTCGCCGGAGCTCGTGCACAGGAGGCGTGGATCAAGCTTGGCGGCTTTACCTCGGTGAACCGCAGCGTTCCTTCCGACACCTACGTGGATCCGGTCGCGCGAGCAGTGGCCGCGGACGTAACGACCGCGAAGGTCGTTCGGTTTGGTGCCGGGGACATGATGCCTGCGTTATTGCAGCAGGCCTGGTGGGCGGGAATGCTGACGCTGGTCAAGGATCCGAGCGGGCTGGACTCGATTCTCAACTCACTGACCAGCGCTGCCAAGACGGCAACATGAGCGACTCAGCGGGGCACGAGCGGTCGCTGGCTCTCCTGCTGGAGCAGTACTGAGGCACTCGGCTCGTAGCCGGTCTTCCACAGGTTCGCCATCAAGATGAGCAGTTCGCACGCGTGTGCGTGGTCGATGCTTCCGAGGTGCTTCTTCATCAAGTGCTGCAGTAGCTCGCGGCGAATCGCGTTGCTGCTGCTGAAGGTCATCGATTCGACATGCCGGCGATACAGGTGCCCCTCCAGCGGAAGGATGTCGGACGGATAGCCCGCAAGAGCGAGTCGCACGTGTAAGTCCCAGTCTTCGAACGCGGGCAGCTCGACGTCGTAGCCGCCGATCGACGTCAACGCCTCGCGCTTGAACACTGCGGTCGCCCGCACGTGTGTGTTCACCACCAGGCTGAGATGCGGCACATACCCCGCCGGCACGTGTGTGTAGTCGAGCATCCCGAAATAGCGCAGGTAACCGGCGACATACCCGAGCTCCGGATTGCGTCTCAACGCATCGACCGCCGGACGGATGAACCCTTTGGACAGCAGGTCATCGGAATCCAGCGGCACGACATAGCGACCTGCGGCGGCAGCGATTCCAGCGTTGCGGGCCGCAGACAGCCCGGCGTTGGCTTGGCGCACCTTGGTGACGCCGACCAGCTGGTCGAAGATTTCGATGGTTCGCTGATCAGTCGAGCCGTCGTCGACGACCACGATCTCGATGTGCGGATATCCGGCGGCACGGACGGACTCGATCGCACCGAGCAGAAAATGCCCCTGGTTGAACAGTGGGATGACGACGGAAACGAGCTCATCCGCAGCCGGTGGTGATAGCTCGACGTGCGAGTCCCGCGGCCTATGCGATGCATAGGCAAGTGCCATCGCCGCTGCGATCTGCGGCGGCTGGCAGTGGGTCGCGACGCGCATCGCGCCACCGCGCGAGAGTGCGGCGGCGAGCTGCGGCTTCGCGATGATGTCGAGCAACGTCGTTGCCAAGGCAAACGCATCATCGGCTGGCACGATGGCGGCGCTGACACCGGGCTCGATGAAAGCTGCTGCGGCACTGGATTCGCGCACCACGACAGCGCAGCTGTGCGCCATGGCCAGGATCACACCGCTGGCCGCGTCGGTGGTCGCGCTTGCTATTACGCATTGGTTGCCCGCCATCGGCCCGGCGCTGCGCGCATCGATCAGCGGGCCGACAAACGTGACCGCTGCGCGCAGCGCTGTGCTCAGTCGACGGTCACATGACTCCCAGTACGACCGGCCGAACGGGTCGGACGGCGTATCGTCGCCGGCCACGATGAACTTCGCCTTTGGTTCGTTCGCTAGCACGACCTGTGCAGCCTCGAGGAAGGTGTCGATGCCTGATCCCGGAGTCAGCTCACCGAGGTGCCAGATGGTCAGCACCGCTCCTACCTCCGGGATGCTCACCGCGGGAATCCCTCGCGGGCCTGGCACGAACGGCGCGATCTGCACCGGTGCGCAGGCGAGAATCGAAGGCGCGTCAAACGTTGCACCGTCGCCAGGGGGCGTGTCAGTCAAGAGGGTGTCGGCATGGGTGCGGACGTAGTCCCGGGCGAACGAGTCGATCGACGTCTCCAAGGTCAACGACACCTCGCGCGGTGTGCTCGCTGCGAGCTCGAACTCGGCTCCCATCCGGATCACGAGTGCGGTGCTCGCGAACTCGCCGAGAAGTCTCTTTGCGCGGACGGCGGTGAGCGCTTCGCCATCAGCGGAGCTGAACTCGACCACGTCGAATGGTTGATCGGCAGCGAGCCGACGCAGCGTGTCGTACACGCGGTCGGCATATGCGTGTTGATCGGTGAAGTAGCGGTGCGTCGGACGGCTTTCACGCACGCGGGTCCACTGCGGTCCGTGCCCGGCGGCGAGCGAGCGGGCCCGATGGGCAGCGAGGCCTTCGCTGATGAGGTGCACATCGTGGCCCGCGTCGCTCAGTGCGCAGGCAGTGGAAAACGCACGAGCTCCAGGACCGGTCAATCGGATGTGTGCGAGGTCTCGACACACAAATGCGACCCGCACCGACGCCCCCTGTCGCGATCCCAGCTACGGCGTGACGATGTCGTTTTTGACTCGTTCTCAACCGGTGCTATTCGTCCATTATCGCGGGGTTTTAGGTGTGATGCACAGCAATACATCGACCTGCAGACTTTCGTACCCAGCGCGTGGTCCTTCCGCGCCCATTGAGCCCACGCAATTCTGACCGCTCCCCGCGCAGCTGTGGCTAGGTCGGCCTAGTCACTGTCGCCATGAGGAGGACATGAAAGGACGCCGGCAGTGGTACGGGGGAGAACCTCTGCCGGCGTCTCTTTCCACGATATCGCGCAAATTCAGCCCAGGGAGGCGATCCGAAATGTCCGACCTGAGGGTTTCCGGGCGACCTGCCCAGCGCGCGGTGTCGGCAGCGGTTACTAGGCTCACTCTCCGTGTCGATCCCGCTGCCGTGGCCGTCTGGATCCGCCACCGGCGTGGGGTCATTGCCCGGCGCCGACCCCGGCGAGGCCATGCGGGTCGTGACGGGCGAACTGGACGCGTTTCCGCACCTCATCGAGCTGCCTGAGGCGGGCGTCGGGGCTGATCTTGTCGGCCGTGGCGCCGCGCACCTGGTCGGTCTGCACGTCGACGTCCAACCCTCGGGCTGGCGCTTCGCCGCGCATGAAGGTGGCGATGAACGGCGGGCTCGCGGCATGCTCGCGCGCGATCTCGACGTCCTCGAAGAACACACGCAGGGCTACGCGGGCCCGCTCAAACTGCAGGTCGCCGGGCCGTGGACCCTGGCGTCCTCCCTCGAGTTGCACTACGGCGACAAGGCGCTGGCCGATGCGGGTGCCGTCCGCGATATCACCGCGGCGCTCGCGGAAGGCATCGCGGGCGTCGCCAAAGACGTCGCCAATCGGGTGCCTGGGGCAGCGATCGTCGTCCAGTTCGATGAGCCGCTGCTTGCAGCCGTATTGCTCGGCCGGGTGCCGACAGCGAGTGGCTTCGGCACGCTGCGCATCGTCGAACCACCGACCGTCATCGAAGGGCTCAAGGTGGTAATCGACGCAGTGGTTGCGGTTGGTGCAACACCCATCGCGCACTGCTGCGCCGCGTCGCCACCCGTTGGCCTCTTCGTTGAAGCGGGCATGCGCGCCGTAAGCCTCGATGCGACGCAACTCAGCGAGCGGGACGACGATGAGCTGGGCCAGGCGATCGAGTCGGGCGTTGCGTTGTTCCTCGGCCTAGTGCCGTCGCTCGACGTCGAACCGGTGCCTCGAATAGGTGAGATCGTTTCTCCCGCGAGACGCTTGTGGTCGCGGCTCGGCTTCGCTCCTGAGAACCTGACTCGCGACGTTGTTGTCACGCCGACGTGCGGGCTCGCCGGTTCGTCGCCGGCGTGGCCACGCACCGCCTACCGCCTCTGCCGTGAAGCCGCAACCGTGTTGCTCGAGGCACCTGAGGAGAACTCGTGAGCCGCCCGTCCGTGACGCGCCCATCTGTGACTGCGCCGGAATCCGACGGTGTGCCCGTCGATGTCGAGCAACGCCACGCCGTCCTCGCTGCCGAGCTCGACGACCACGCGTATCGGTACTACGTGCTCGACTCGCCGATCGTGTCCGACGCGCAGTACGACACTGCGATGCGCGAACTCACCGCGATCGAGGATTCGTATCCGCAACTGCGCACCCCCGATTCACCGACCCAGAAGGTCGCCGGCAGCTACTCGACGCAATTCACCCCAGTCACGCACCTGCAGCGGCTGCTCAGCCTCGACAACGTGTTCTCGTTCGATGAGCTCGAAGCGTGGGCCGCCCGCACCGAACGCGATGCTGGCGAGACCGTCAGTTACCTCTGCGAGCTGAAGGTCGACGGGCTCGCGGTCGATCTTGTCTATGAAAAAGGCGTGCTGGTCCGCGGCGCCACTCGCGGCGATGGTTACACGGGCGAGGACATCACTCCGAACATCCGCACCATCGCCGACATCCCGCACACTCTCAAGGCCGGCGCCGACCTGCCGGTGCCAGAGCTGCTCGAGGTTCGCGGCGAGGTCTACTTCCCAGGCGCGAAATTCGCCGATCTCAACGCCAGTTTGGTCGAGGCCGGCAAAGCGCCGTTCGCCAACCCGCGCAACGCCGCCGCTGGGTCGCTACGGCAAAAGGACCCGCGGGTGACCGCAAGCCGACCGCTGCGGATGGTCGTGCACGGCGTCGGTGCTGCTGGCGGTTTCGCGCCGATCCGGCAATCGCAGGCGTACGAGGCGTTTGCGGTGTGGGGGCTTCCGACGAGTGATCGCGTCCGGGTCGTGCCTACCCTCGCCAAGGTCGAGGAGTTCATCGCGCACTATGGCGAGCATCGGCACGACGTCGAACACGAGATCGACGGGGTCGTCGTGAAGGTCGACGACGTCTCGTTGCAGCGGCGGCTCGGCACGACATCGAGGGCGCCGCGATGGGCGATCGCCTACAAGTACCCGCCCGAAGAAGTCACCACGAAGCTGCTCGACATCCGGGTGAACGTCGGCCGGACCGGCAGGGTCACGCCGTTCGGCGTCATGGCGCCGGTCAAGGTCTCCGGCTCGACCGTCGAGAACGCCACGCTGCACAACGAGGACGAGATCAAGCGCAAGGGCGTCCTGATCGGCGACACCGTGGTGCTGCGCAAGGCCGGCGACGTCATCCCCGAGATTGTCGGCCCGGTTGTCGACTTGCGCGACGGCACCGAACTGGCGTTCGTCTTTCCGACCGTTTGCCCGGCATGCGGCACGCCATTGTCTCGACCTGTGGGTGAGGCCGATACGCGTTGCCCGAATCAGCGCTCGTGTCCCGCGCAACTGCGGGAGCGGCTGTTCCACCTGGCCGGCCGCGGCGCGTTCGATATCGAGGTACTCGGCTACGAGGCTGCGGCCGCGCTGCTCGAGTCGGGCCTGATCCTCGACGAGGGTGATCTCTTTTCGTTGGGGAGCGCGGAGCTCGCCGGCGTCCCGTTCTTCACCAAGCAGGACGGCGCGTTGAAGGCGAACGCGGAGAAGCTGATCGAGAACCTCGAAACCGCAAAGACCCGGCCACTGTGGCGAGTGCTCGTGGCGCTGTCGATCCGGCACGTCGGCCCGACCGCAGCACAGGCGCTGGCCCGCGAGTTCGGCTCGATCGACGCGATTCGGGCAGCGTCGGCGTCCGACTTAGCTGCTGCTGACGGGGTCGGCATGACCATCGCCCAGTCGATCGGTGAGTGGTTCGAGGTCGATTGGCACGCCGACATCGTGCGCAAGTGGGGGGCGGCGGGCGTCCGGATGCTCGATGACCGCACCGACGAGGGTCCGCTGCCACTCGCCGGCCTCACCGTCGTCGTCACCGGGTCGTTGACGGATTGGAGTCGCGACTCCGCGACCGAGGCGATCCAGAATGCTGGCGGCAAGGTCGCGGGCTCGGTCTCGAAGAAGACCGACTTCGTCGTCGTTGGCGACAATCCGGGCTCGAAGTACGACAAGGCGCTCAGTCTCGGCGTGCCGGTGCTTGATGAGTCCGGCTTTCAGATCTTGCTCGACGACGGGCCCGACGCCGCGCGTGCAGTCGCCGAGGTGGGTCGGGTCAGCTAACCGGCGCGACCTCGAGCCCACAGCGGGTGCGGTTGCCTCCCCCCGAGGGCAGTAGACGCACCCGCTGTGGCGGAACGGGGTGCTCAGGTGGTCGAACTGTGCGTCGTCGCACCCTGGCGGATGGTCTTGATGTCGCCGCGCAGTTGCCGCACGTCGCCGCGAAGGGCCTTGATCTCAGGCCGCACCGACTTCAGGCCGGCCAGCGTGGTGGCGCTGTCGACGTCCGTCTTGATGGTGGCCAGGTCCGTGAGCGCGGTGCCGATGTCGCCGTCGATCGTCGCCTTCTGCGCGGCGGTGAGCTTGGTGCTCGCGTCGACCTTCGTTTGCACCTTCGTGAGCGTCGCGGTGACCTTCGCGACCCGGGCGTCGACGCGCGCTTGGATCGCGGACAGCGAAGCTCCGCCCGAACCCGGCGCCACCGAGACCCCGCCACTGGGGTCGCCGGACGAGACCGAGGCAAGGAGTGTCGAGGCGGCGGGTGCGCCCGAGGTCGAGGAGGACGAGCTGCCGGTCGCGGCCGCAGCCACCCCTGCACCCCCGACGAGCAGGCCCGCCGCGGTGACGCCGGCGATGAGTGACTTGCGGGTGACATTCATGGAGAGCTCCTGAGTAGTTGTCTTGGCTGTCTGTTGGTTTGGCTGTCTGTTGGTTTGGTTGTCTCCTGCAATGTCGGTCGCCTACGTCAGGCGAGGATGCGCCGCTATGTACGAGGGAGGTAAACCTCTCGGCGTCCGTACTAATCTTCGTGACCATGGCCAGCTGGGATGACGTCCGCGCAATCGCGCTGTCACTGCCTGAGACGACCGAGGGCGTGTCGTGGGGAAACGCGCATTGGCGGGTCAAGGACAAGGGATTCGTGTGGGAGCGCCCGCTGCACAAGAACGATCACGCGGCTCTCCAGGCGCAAGGCGTTCAGGCTCCTGAGGGCGCGATTCTGGGTGTCCGAGTGGCCGACCTCGGCGCGCGCGAGGCCATGATCGCCGACGAGCCCGATGTCTTCTTCACGATCCCGCACTTCGACGGCTTCCCGGCAATCTTGGTCCGGCTCGACCGGGTCGGCCTCGCGGAGTTGGAGGAGCTGATCGTCGAGGCCTGGCTGGATCGGGCGCCGAAGCGGCTGGCTCAGCGCTACCTCGACGCATTGCCGTGATTTCGTAGCGTTCTCGGAACGATCCGCGGTTAGCTTCGTCCTCAACAGCTCAGCACCTCGACTCAGAACAGGCGGGCGAGCAGTGACGACCGAATCGGACGCCGCGTTCGATCCGGCCGTGCCCCGGTTCCGATGGGCTTCGCCGGGCACCGCCACGGTCGTTGGCGTCGTCACGCTCGTCTTGCTGGTGATCGGGTTTCCGCTGTCGGAAGTAGCGAAGCAGGGCCTGGTGAACCAGGACATCCTGATGCTGCCGTTCGCCATCGTGGGCTTTGTCGTCGCCCGAAAGCAGCCGCGCAATCCGATCGGCTGGATCATGCTCGTGCTGGCCCCGATCTTCGAGCTCAGCGCCGACGCCGGCATGTATTCGGTGCTGATTTACCACCTGGGTCATTCCGACTTGCCCCTAGGCAGAGTCGCGGTTGCGCTCACCCAGCTATGGGTCGCGTTGCTCGTCTTGTTGCCGCTGCCGATTATGTTGTTCCCCGACGGGCGCCTCGGATCGCGGCGCTGGCGATGGGCGCTTTGGGTCTATGTCGTGGTGTGCGTGCTCATCGTGATTTCCACGGCGATCGCGGACGTGGGCGCTTTCACCGACCGACATATCCAGGTTGACTCCACCGGAGAACTGACCGCGTACAACCAGAACGCGGGCCGCAACCTCGCCGCGGCCCTGTTCCCTGTGTATGGGGTGCTTGCGCTGGCGTTTGTGATCCGCCAATTCTTTGCCTACCGACGCGCCAAGGCGGAGCGTCGCGAGCAGCTGAAATGGCTGATGGCCGGCGGCACGATCGGTATTGTCGCGATCGCCAGCACTCTCACCCTCGGCGCCGGGGCGGGCTTCATCGGGATCATCGCGCTGCCGGTCGGCATCGGCATCGGGATCCTGAAGTACCGGCTCTACGACATCGACCGACTGATCAGCCGCACGCTGTCGTACGCCATCGTCACCGGCCTGCTCGTGGGCGTCTACATCGGCATGGTCACGCTGGCGACTCGCGCGTTGCCCCTGTCCTCACCGATCGGCGTGGCGGCCTCCACGTTGACGGTGGCGGCTTTGTTCTCGCCGCTGCGTCGGCGCGCGCAGCGTCTCGTCGACCGCCGCTTCAACCGGGCGCGGTACGACGCCGACGCGATGATCGCTGCCTTTGCCGGACGGCTGCGCGACGAGGTCGACCTCGAGCGCGTGCAGCGCGACCTGCTCGACGTCGTCCGCCGATCTGTCGAGCCGAGTCACGTCGCGGTCTGGGTTCGGTCGGCGGGGTAATCCCGTTCGTGCCCTCTGGCCGGCGCACTGCTCGGCCGTGGCGAGTTGCGGGCCCTCTAGGATGACGCCCATGCCGTCGATCACCCGCGCCGACGTTGCCCACCTCGCGCGCTTGTCCCGCCTCGCGCTGAGCGACGACGAGCTCGATCAGATGGCGGGCCAGCTCGAGGTCATCATCAATGCGGTGGCCCGGGTCAGTGAAGTGGCGGACGCCGATGTGCCGCCCACGTCGCATTCGGTACCGCTGACCAATGTGTTCCGCCCCGACGAACTGCAGCCGAGCCTCACGCCCGAAGCTGCACTCGCCGGCGCGCCCGCGGCGGAGGACCAGCGTTTCCGGGTGCCTCGGATGCTGGACGAGGAGTAGTCCGGTGACCGAGCTCACCAGGCTCAGTGCTGCCCAGGCTGCGGCGTTGGTCGCGTCGGGCGAGGTGTCGGCGGTCGAGTTGACGACTGCGCATCTCGACCGGATCGACGCGGTCGATGGCAGCGTGCACGCGTTCCTGCACGTCGACCGCGCAGGCGCTTTGGCTGCCGCGGCGGCGGTCGATGCGAAGCGGGCTGCCGGTGTCGCACTAGGGCCGCTGGCCGGCGTCCCGCTTGCATTGAAAGACGTCCTCACCATGCAGGGCGTCCCGACGACCTGCGGCTCGAAGATCCTCGAAGGTTGGCGCCCGCCGTACGACTCGACCGTCGTGCGCAAGTTGCGTGCAGCCGACGTCGTCATTCTCGGCAAGACGAACATGGACGAGTTCGCGATGGGCTCCTCGACGGAGAACTCCGCGTACGGCCCGACGCACAACCCGTGGGACCTCGATCGGATTCCGGGCGGGTCGTCGGGCGGTTCGAGCGCGGCGGTCGCGTCGTACGAGGCGCCGCTCGCGATCGGCACCGACACCGGTGGCTCGATTCGCCAGCCCGCCGCCGTCACCGGAATCGTCGGGGTCAAGCCGACGTACGGCGGAGTGTCGCGCTACGGACTCATCGCGTTCTCATCGTCCCTCGACCAAGCCGGACCGTTCGCGCGCAACGTCTACGACGCGGCGCTGCTGCATGCGGCGATTGCCGGCCACGATCCGATGGACTCCACGTCAATCGATGCGCCTGTACCCGACGTTGTCGGGGCCGCTTCGCACGCGGATGTTCGAGGGCTACGGATCGGCGTCGTCAGTGAGCTGAACGGCGAGGGTTACGACAACGGCGTCCGGCGGCGATTCTCTGAAGCTGTCGCGCTGCTTGGTGAACTCGGTGCTTCGGTTGGTGAGGTCAGCTGTCCGCATTTCGACTACGCGATGCCGGCGTATTACCTGATCGCACCGAGCGAGTGCTCGTCGAACCTCGCTCGATTCGATGCGATGCGGTACGGCCTGCGCATCGGCGACGATGGCACCCGCAGTGCCGAGGAGGTCATGGCGCTCACCCGCGCGGCCGGTTTCGGCGCCGAGGTGAAGCGCCGCATCATGATCGGGACGTACGCGCTGTCGAGCGGCTACTACGACGCGTACTACGGCTCGGCACAGAAAGTGCGCACGTTGATCAGCCGAGATTTCGCCGCTGCCTTCGAGCAATTCGACGTGCTGATCTCGCCGACGACGCCGACGACCGCATTCCGCATCGGCGAGCGCACCGACGACCCGTTGAAGATGTACCTCGCCGACCTCGACACGATCCCGTCGAACCTCGCGGGCAACGCGTCGATGTCCGTGCCATGCGGACTTTCACCGGACGACGGGTTGCCGGTCGGTCTGCAGGTCATGGCGCCGGCGATGGCTGACGATCGTCTCTACCGGGTGGGTGCCGCACTCGAGGCCGCGTTGAACGAGCGTCGCGGGCACCTGCTTCTCGAGGAGGCGCCGGCGCTATGAGCACCGCGTACGAAGAGGCGCTGGCGAAGTTCGAGCCGGTGTTCGGCCTCGAGACGCACGTTGAGCTGGGCACCCGCTCCAAGATGTTTTGTGGGTGCTCGACGACATTCGGCGCCGCACCGAACACGCACGTCTGCCCGACGTGTCTCGGCTTGCCGGGATCCTTGCCAGTCACGAACGCGGTGGCGATCGAGTCGACGATTCGGATCGGCCTTGCGCTGCATTGCACGATCGCGTCGTGGTGCAGGTTCGCTCGCAAGAACTACTTCTATCCCGATATGCCGAAGAACTTTCAGATCTCGCAGTACGACGAGCCACTGTGCGTCGAGGGATACCTCGATGTGGAGGTCGACGGCAAAGTCGTGCGGGTGGGCATCGAGCGAGTGCACCTCGAGGAAGACACCGGAAAGTCCTTGCACGTCGGCGGTTCTACGGGCCGCATTCACGGTGCGACGCATTCGCTCGTCGACTACAACCGGGCAGGCATTCCGCTCGTCGAGATCGTCACAAAGCCGGTGCCGGGTACAGGTGCGCTGGCACCCGAGGTCGCACGTGCCTACGTGACTGAGTTGCGCGAAACCTTGCGTGCGTTGAACGTTTCCGACGTACGCATGGAAGAAGGGTCGCTTCGCTGTGACGTCAACCTGTCGCTGAACGCGATCGGTGCATCGGGTTGGGGCACGCGAAGCGAGACGAAGAACGTCAACTCGCTGCGGTCGGTCGAGCGTGCCGTTCGGTCGGAGATCGAGCGGCAGGCGGACGTCCTGTCGAGCGGCGGCCGGGTCAAGCAAGAGACTCGCCACTTCCACGAAGACAGCGGCCTTTCGACGTCCGGGCGAAGCAAAGAGGAGGCAGAGGACTACCGGTATTTCCCGGAACCGGACCTCGTGCCGATCGCGCCGTCCTCGGACTGGGTCGAGGAGCTGCGGGCGACGCTTCCCGAACTTCCGTTCGACCGCCGACGACGGCTGCGCGACGAGTGGGGGATCTCGGTGCTCGAGATGCAGGCGGCCCTGAACGCGGGCGCCGTCGGGTCGATCGAGGCCACGGTTGCGCTCGGCGTCCCGGCCCGTGATGCGTACAAGTGGTGGATGGGTGAGCTTGCCCGGCAGGCGAATGAGCGCAGCGTCGAGGTTTCCGAGCTGCCGGTGACTCCGGAGCAGGTTGCGCGCATCGTTGCGCTGATCGCGCAGGGCAAGGTCAACGACAAGCTGGCGCGGCAAGTCCTCGACGCTGTTGTCGCCGGTGAGGGTTCGCCCGACGAGGTGATCGCCGCGCGTGGCCTTGCTGTGGTGTCGGACGACGGCGCGCTGGGTGCGGCAGTCGACGAAGCCATCGCCGCCGATCCGGATGCAGCGCAGAAGGTGCGTGACGGCAAGGTCGCGGCCGCTGGTGCGCTCGTGGGTGCCGTGATGAAGCTGACCCGAGGCCAAGCGGACGCCGCGCGGGTGCGCGAACTGGTCCTCGAGAAGCTCGGCGCGAACGGCTGAATCGGTTGCCAAAGTAGGCGCGTATCTCGCGGGCCGTGGTCCACCATGGGGTGTGCCGAACACGCAGCCGGGCCTCGCATGGACGCCGCCATCGGGATGGCCTCCGCCACCCGTCGGATGGGCTCCGAGTTTGGGCTGGCAGCCAGATCCCAACTGGCCGGCGGTCCCGCCCGGCCACCAGTGGTGGCAGCCGACGAAACAAGGGCTTCGCCGGCGACGCACTGCGATCGTGCTAGTCGGAGTCTCGAGCGCCGCCGGGTTGGTTTGCGGCATGTACCGCATCGTCGTTCTCACCCTCCAGGCTCACGCACTCGATCAGGCGGTGCACCAGCGACGTAGCGGCTGGTACCACGGGCCTTCGATCACGATGGAGATGAGCTTGACTGCGGTCTGGCTCTGCTCCATCGCACTCCTCATCCCAGCAAGTTCGATCGGCGCGTCCGAGTTGTTTGGCGGCGGCCGCGGGAGTCGGATTCGCGCGGCGGCGTTCGTGGCTTGGCTGTGCGTCGGGATCATCTGCCAATACACGGCAACTGTGCTGGCGGCAGGCTCAATGGGTTCACCCTTTGCACGCGACGCCTGGCTGCACGATGGGCGATCGTGGTTCGCGCTGCTGTGTCTTTTCTCCATTGTCATGTTCGCTGGCGTGGTGAGACTCCTCACGCCCAGTGGCGCCCGGCAGTTCGCTTCAACAGCCTGAGGGTGCTACTTAGAACGTCGCACGGGCCATGCTGGCGAACCGAGTTCACGAGAGATAGCGCGCGCGGCGTCGCGCACGGCGTCGCGGGCGAATGCGTCGATCGGCCAGTTCGCCGACGGCACCACCACGCCGATTGCACCGACCACCGATCCCGATGAATCGAACACCGGACTTGCGAGCGCACTTTCGCCCAGCACCGCTTCGTCCTGCTCGGTAGCGATGCCGGTGTCTTCGATCTCGGCGAGCTGGTCGCGAAGCTCCCGAGGCGAGGTGATGGTTTCACCAGTCATGCTGCGCAGCACGGGTGTCGCTAACACGCGGTCCGCGGCTTCCTGGTCGAAGACGAGGATTGCCTTGCCAAGAGCGCTCGCGTGCGCCGGGATCACGATGCCGACCTCGGGCATCTGCCGGCTGCCGTCGGGCCGAGGCTCGTGGTGGATGATGACCACCTCGTCGAGCAGCAGGACACCGGTGCGCACCGCCGCTCCGGTTCTGCGGGCAAGGTCCTCGGCCCACGGAATCGCCTTCGACCGCAACTCGAGCGTGTCGAGGTAGACGTTGCCGAGCAGCAGGACGGCAGGCCCGAGCTGGTAGCGACTCGAGCCGCGTTCCTGGGTGACCATGCCGTGTCGCACTAGCGTCCGCACGATCCCGTGCACGGTCGAGGGCGGCAGTTCCAGGCGGGTCGCGAGCTCAGAAAGCGTCATCCGCCGGGCGCCCTGCAGCGCGGTCAGCACCCGGATTGCCCGGTCCACCGACTGGATCATGCGAAACCCCCTTCCTCGCCTGCGCTGCTCGCCGTCCGAAATCTAGTGGTCGAACGGGTCTTGCCATGAGTGAACCATGCGTGTAACTTCCCTGTCACATTCGACATTGTCGAATGCTATTCGGTAAACCCGTACGCCAATCCGCAAGAGGAAGGGGCACCATGCTCGACGAAACCTCCATGGCCCAGCGGCTCACGGCCGAGTTCATCGGGACGGCATTCCTGGTGTTCATCGGCGTCGGGTCGATCCCGGCAACCCTGATCGTGAACGGCACCGCACCGTTCACCTTCGCGGATCTGGGCATGATCTCGTTCGCGTTCGCACTCATCGTCATCGCCACCGTCTACGCGTTCGGCCACATCGGCGGGAACCACATCAACCCGGCCGTGACCGTCGGCCTCGCTGTGTCCGGCAAGTTCCCGTGGAGCCAGGTCCCGGCCTACATCGGCGCCCAGGTCCTCGGTGCGACGGCCGGCGCCGGCGCGATCATCGGCGTCCTCGGCCACAAGGCGAGCACGCTCGGTCTCGGCGTCGCCCACTACGGCAGCAGCGTGCCTGTCGCGCAGGCCTTCTTCGCCGAGTTCATCGGGACGTTCATCCTCGTCTTCACGGTCTTCGGCGTCATCCACCGCAAGGCAGCCGCGGGCTTCGCCGGTGTCGCCATCGGCTTCGTCGTCTTCGCGGTCATCATGGTCGTCGGACCGGTCACATCGTCGTCCATCAACCCCGCGCGCACCATCGGACCGATGCTCGTCCAGCAGTTCTCCGGTGGCAGCGTGCTGTGGCACCAGCTCCCGGTTTACCTGATCTGCCGAACTCGTCGCGGGCGCGCTTGCTGCGGTCATCTACGGCCTCATCAGCACCACCCCTGCCGACCGCTCCGTCGCGGGTCCCGGCATCGACCTCGGCGACCCGGCCGAATCCACCTACGCCCACAGCACCAACTGATTCACTCACCCTGATCGCACATTCCACTGCGAAGGAACACCTATGAAGAAGCTCATCAACGATCCGGCGAATGTGGTGTCAGAGGCGCTGCTCGGAATTGAGGCCGCGCATCCTGACCTGCAGGTCGACCACCAGAACAAGATCATCTACCGCGGCGACGGGCCGCACGAAGGCAAGGTCGGACTCATCTCCGGCGGCGGTTCGGGTCACGAGCCGCTGCACGGTGGATTCGTCGGTCTCGGCATGCTCGACGCGGCCTGTGCGGGCGAAGTGTTCACCTCACCGGTACCCGACCAGATGCTGGCCGCGACCAAGCACGTCGACGGCGGCGCCGGCGTCCTGCACATCGTCAAGAACTACACCGGCGACGTCATGAACTTCGAGATGGCGGCCGAGATGGCGGCCGCAGAGACGGGCACCCGCGTCGTCTCCGTCGTGACTGACGACGACGTCGCGGTGCAGGACAGCACGTGGACGGCCGGACGGCGAGGTGTCGGTGTCACGGTCTTGCTCGAGAAGATCGCTGGTGCCGCGGCCGAGCAGCACCGGTCACTCGACCAGGTCGCCGACATCGCCCGCGCCGTGAATGCCAACGGCCGCAGCATGGGCGTCGCGTTGACGTCATGCACCGTGCCTGCTGCCGGCAAGCCGACCTTCGAACTCGGCGACGATGAAATGGAGCTGGGGGTTGGCATCCACGGCGAGCCCGGGCGCAAGCGACTTCCGCTGGCAACGGCTCGCGAGATTGCCGAGCTGCTCGTCGAGCCGATCCTGTCGGACCTGCCGTTCTCCAGGGGCGACGAGATCATCGCGTTCGTCAACGGCCTTGGCGGCACCCCGCTGATCGAGCTGTACTTGATGTACAACGAGGTGAACAAGATTGTCTCCGGGCACGGCATCAACATCGCGCGTTCGCTGGTCGGGCCGTACATCACCTCGCTCGAGATGGCCGGCACGTCAGTGACACTGCTCAAGGTGGACGCCGAGTTGCTCGCGCTCTGGGACGCTCCGGTCAAGACGCCGGCTCTGAGATGGGGTATCTGAGGCGATGAGTGAGCAGCTGGCTACGGCGGTCCTCGATCAGTGGGTTCGGCAGTTCGCCGCACTCGTTGCCGAGCAGCGCGAGTACCTGACCGAACTCGATTCCGCGATCGGCGACGCCGACCACGGGGCGAACATGGATCGAGGACTCAAGGCCGCCGTAGCCGCGCTCGACGAAACCCACCCGGGCACTCCTGGTGCGGTGCTGAGCAAGGTCGGCATCACGTTGGTGTCGACGGTTGGCGGTGCGAGCGGACCGCTGTACGGGACCCTCTTCATGCGCATGGGGGCGTCGCTCGGCGACAGCGAAGTGGCCACGCCGGCGCAACTCGCAGCCGCGTTGCGAGCGGGCCTCGACGGCGTCGTCGCGCGCGGCAAGGCCGAGCCGGGCGACAAGACCATGTACGACGCGTTGGCACCGTCGATCGACGCGCTCGACGCTGCACTGGCGGATGAGAAGCCTTTGGCGGAAGCACTTTCTGCGCGCGAAGGCCGCTGCGGACGCCGGGCGCGACGCCACCACGCCATGGGTCGCGCGCAAGGGGCGCGCGAGCTATCTCGGCGAGCGCAGTGTCGGCCACCAGGACCCGGGCGCCACCAGTACCGCGCTGCTGATATCCGCGTTGTCCGCCACCGCTGGCGCGCGGTCCACGGGGTGATGGCGGTGTCGAGCAACGACCCCGGCGGCAACCCGTCGACGGTCGCCGGTTCTGCCGCGGCCGGCGGTGCTGCCACCGTTGGCATCGTGGTGGTCTCCCACAGCCGGGCACTGGCGCGGGCAGCAGTCGCGTTGGCATCGGAGATGTTGCACGGCCGCGCCGTCCGCTTCGGAGTTGCCGCCGGTCTCGACGACGCGACGTTCGGCACCGACGCGGTCGCCATCAAAGAGGCCATCGAGCAGGTCGACGGGGCAGCAGGCGTCGTCGTCCTGATGGATCTCGGAAGTGCTGTCCTCAGCACCGAACTCGCCCTCGACCTCTTGTCGGACCCGACCATGCGTGAGCGGGTCGTGCTGTCGCCGGCGCCGATCGTCGAGGGACTCGTCGTCGCAGCAGTTGCCGCGGCCGGGGGAGCGGACCGTTTCGAGGTGGCGGCCGAGGCGCGCGGCGCGTTGCTGGGCAAGGCCGCCCACCTTGCCGATACCGACGACACCGATGACGTCACGGGGCCGGCGACTGCAGACGTCACCGCGGTCTTCACGGTCACGAACAAGCACGGTCTGCACGCCCGCCCCGCCGCGCGCCTCGTCGGCGAGCTGCGAGGCCTCGACGCGACCGTCACGCTGCGCAATGCGACGACCGGCGCCGGTCCGGTGCCAGGATCGAGCCTCAGCCGGGTCGCCACCCTCGCCGTGTTGTGCGGCCACGATGTAGAGGTATCGGCTAGCGGGCCGCAAGCGCATGACGCCGTCGAGCACTTGGTCGCGCTCGCGCGGCGACGGTTCGACGAGCCTGACGAATCGACGTCCGCGCAAGCTGCGGGAGTCACGGAGTCCGCGGCGGCGGGACCGCGACCGGCATCGCCTGGCATCGCGATCGGTCCGGCGCGGATGTTCGCACTACCCGCAATTCCGGACCCTGCCGACGACGCGAACGAAGCCAGTCGCGATCCCGATGCCCACACCCCGGAGGCACAGTGGCGTCGGGTCGTCGAGGCGATCGCGAGCGTGCGGCGCGACGTCGAGCGGCTGCGCGGACTCGCGGCACGGGAGATCAGTGCTGCCGACGCTGGGATCTTCGACGCCCACCTCATGTTGCTCGGTGACACGGCGATGCTCGCCGACGTCAAGGCGGCGCTGGCCGGCGGGGCCACAGCGACCACTGCGTGGCGGTCAACTCTCGCTGCCGTCGAAGCGGATTGGGCGGCGTTGCCCGACCCCTATCTGCGGGCGCGGGCAGCCGACGTCCGGGCGATCGGCGACGACGTCCTGCGGGCGATGGCTGGCACGGTGCGGGCGACAATCACCGAGCGCGGCATTCTGGTCGCCCCAGATCTGACCCCGGCGGACGCCGCGCAGCTCGACCGCGACCTCGTCATCGGGATCGTGCTGGCGAACGGAACCCCGAGTTCGCACGCGGCCATCCTGGCCAGGTCGCGCGGAATTCCGGCGATTGTCGGTGCCGGAGCCGATGTTCTCGCCGTCCGCGACGGCACCGTGCTGGCACTCGACGGTTCGTCGGGCGAGCTCGTGATCGATCCCGATGCCGGCACCCTCGAACGGTTCGGTGCGCGGGCCCACGAGATCGCGCGGGCGCGGACGCGCGATCTGTCGATGGCATACCAGCCAGCGGTGACCCGCGACGGCGTCCACGTCGAGATCGCGGCCAACATCGGCTCGGTCGGAGACGCGCGGGCCGCATTCGAGGGCGGCGCTGACGCCGCCGGCCTCGTTCGAACGGAGTTCCTGTTCCTCGGCCGCGACCGCGCGCCGTCCGTCAACGAGCAGGAGGCCGAGTACCTCGCGCTCGCCTCCGCTATCGGCGGCCGCCGCATCACCTTGCGCACGCTCGACGTAGGGGGCGACAAGCCGTTGCCCTATGTCTTCGCGCCGCCGGAGGACAACCCGTTTCTCGGACGTCGCGGGATCAGGCTCGCCCTGGAGGAGCACCACCTGCTCGCCGAGCAACTCGAGGCCATCTGCCGCACTGCGCGCGCCACACCGACCAGTGTCATGTTCCCGATGGTCTCCACCGTGCAGGAACTACTCGATGCGACCAGCGTTCTGCGGACTGCTGCCGGTCCGGACGGCCTGCCGCACGACCTTCGGATCGGGATGATGGTCGAGGTCCCGGCGGCGGCACTCAAGATCGAGACGTTCCTGCCGCACCTGGATTTCGTGAGCATCGGCACCAACGACCTCACCCAGTACACGCTCGCAGCAGAGCGCGGGAATCCGTCGGTCGCGGCGCTCTCGGATGCTCTCGACCCCGGCGTCCTGCAGTTGATCGCGCTGACCTGTGTCGCGGCGACGGGTCGGGTGCCGGTCGCCGTCTGCGGTGAGGCCGGCTCCGATCCTGCCTCGGTGGCGATCTTGCTCGGTCTCGGCGTCCGGGAATTGAGCGTGGCCCCGGCCGCGATACCGGCAATCAAGACATTGGTCCGCACACTCGATGTGACCCAGTGCGTCACGCTCGCCGAAAAGGCACTCACCCTGCGAAATGCCCATGATGTGCGGCAACTCGTGTCGGCCGAACTCGGTCTCGCGGGCGCTGCTTCAACGCCGTGACCGAACCAGTGCGTCGATCGCGACGTGTCATGGGCAAGGTCATGGCACTGCGAACCGAACCGGGCGCCGACGCGAACGCAACTTGTCGAGGGACAATCACCGGGTGCGGTGGGTCCCCTCGCCTGGGGGTGACGACGGCCGCGGCCGGGCGGAGGTAGAGCGTGCGCGTGTGGGTCCCGTACTCGGAGTGGGTAGCGGACGTCGAGCGGCTGAGCCCTGAGCTGGCGGTCGACGTGTACACCGGGCAAGGCTCGCCGCCGGCCACAGTTGGCGAAGTCGACTTCTACGTCGCGCCGTACTCGTTCTCGGAGCCGGCGCTCGAACTCGCTCGCGAAATGAAATCGCTCCAGGTGATGCAGATGCTGACCGCGGGCTACGAGCATGTGCTGCCGTACCTGCCGGACGGCGTCACGTTGTGCAACGCCCGCGGCGTGCACGACGCCAGCACCGCAGAGTTGGCACTGACGTTGATGCTGTCGTCGCTGCGCGGGATTCCGGATTTCGTGCGCGCGCAGCAGCAGGGCCGCTGGGCGCACGCGGACTATCCCGCGCTCGCCGACAAGACCGTGCTGATCCTGGGCTACGGCTCGATCGGCGAGGCGATCGAACGGCGACTGCTTCCGTTCGAGGTCGACGTGATCCGCGTCGCGAGCCGGGCCAGGCCAGACGGCGTGCACGGCGTCGACGAGTTGACCGAGCTACTGCCGCAAGCCGATGTGGTCGTGATCATCACGCCACTGAGTCCGGCGACGCGACACCTGGTCGACGGTCGGTTCCTGGCCGCGATGCGGGATGGAGCGCTGCTCGTCAACGTTTCGAGGGGCGGCGTCGTCGACACCGAGGCGTTGCTGACCGAGCTGCAGCGCGGCCGGCTTCGCGCCGCCCTCGACGTCACCGATCCAGAACCACTGCCGGGCGATCATCCGTTGTGGACCGCGCCCGGCGTTCTCATCTCACCGCACGTCGGCGGCAATTCGTCCGCATTCCTGCCGCGGGCCGCGCGCCTGGTTCGCACGCAGGTGGCCAAGTTCGTCGCCGGGGAACCGGTCGACAACGTCGTAGCCGGGCCTGCGTCGACGATCGCCGTCGGAGCCTGACGGGCTGCCGTGACGCGACCTGCGCAGGGGTTCCGCGACTTCGTCGCCGGCTTTGCTGACCCGCTGGCGCGGCTCGCATTCCTGCTCAGCGCCGGTACCGAGCTGGACTCCGTGGACATGACGGTGTCGGCGCTGGCCTCGGTTCGCCGGCGATGGCACGACGTCGAGGCAACCGGAGCGCCCGAGCCACTCGCGGTGGAGGCTTTGGCGCTGGCCCTCCCGCGGCTGCGACGCAGGGGCACGGTTGCGGGCGATGCTTCGGCGGGGCGCCGCACGGACCGTATCGACGTCGCACAACCGGTCGCACTCGACGTCCCCGCGATCGATCAGTTGCCGGACGACGAGGCCGACGAGGGCGTGCTTCATGCGGCGGCGTGGGCGGCCTGGAAGACACTGGCCCCACGCCAACGGGCGCCGTTGCTGCTCGACGACATGTCGGTCGCAGCGCAGCGGTTGGCCCTCGTCGACATCGCGCAGTCTTCGCGGTCGGCGCGACGCGCGTCGGTTGTCGCCGACGGTGCCTGGCGTGGCCTTCGGGAGGCGATGGCGGCCGATGTGCTGACGCATCGTTGGGTCGTCTCAACGGGTGACGAAGACTTCGCGGCGTTGGTGCGCGACACGTTGCGCGAGCACGCGGCAACGACTCCGAAGCTGATCGAGCCGTATCCGCGCGTTGGGCAGCGGGTCGCTCGGACCCGGATTCGGGCCGCCGTGGCGGTTGCTGCGTCGGTCATCGTCTTGGTGGCAGCCGGGGCAGTTGCGGTACGTGTGTCGGCGCCGACCAAGGGCAAGGTCCCGCTTGTCTCTGCATCGGCGTTGGCGGATTCGGTGAGCGACAGAGGGCCGGTCGTTGCGTGGCCCACCCGAGGCACGGCGGCGCATAACAGCGCGTTGATTTCGAAGCTGAAAGCGGCGTTTCTGCGTGCCCACCCGGAAACCACGGGGCAGGTGCAGGTACTCCTGGTGACTGACACGTCGAGCTACCGCCTCGCCTACGTCACGGCAAAGTCGCCGACCGGAGTTCTCGAGTCGTGGTTCTACGGCCCGGTTGGCTCGAACGACCTGGTCGAGGGCGTCGTGCAATACGGCGGGGGAATAGACGCCCGCACCGAGTTGGTCGCGACCGGACTCGCTGACGTCCAAGGACACACCCAACTCGTGGTGCTGGCTCCGCCGGGCACCCGCTCGATGGGGCTCACTACCCGCGCCACTTCTGCCGCCCCCGCAAAACGTTCAGCGCTGCGTGACGTAGACGGCGCGGCGGTCGAGTCGGTCCCAACCGGCTCCGTCGCATCGCTGCGCCTCGACGCACGGGTCGGGAAGACCGACATCGTGAGCACGGACCTGCCAACCCTGACGCTCGGCCCGACGTTTGGCGGTGTGGCCGCACCGTTTGAGCCACTAGGCGCCTCGTCGCTCCACGCTGAGCGAGGCCAGCCAGATCCGCAGGTGCTCGCACAGGCGGTGTATTTCACCGGGCTGTTGGCGTGGCAGGGCGGCGCGCCGAACGGTATCCAGATCAAGGTGTTGTGGGGCGGGACCGACGCGGTTCAAAGACGCATCGTCGTCGTCCGGATGAAGGACGAGCTGTCCGACTCGTTGCTGGTCAGCTGGCATGACCCGACCGACGCGCCCCGACAAATGACCGAAGCCATCACCGATCCGAGCGTGCCGGACGCGCCCCTTGCCTTCGAGTACGGCTATGACGACCCGCGCGTTGCGGTTCTTGGCGCGACGGGCGACAGCGCAGCCGCGCTGTCCTTCCAGGGCAAGCAGCTGGCCTCAGCTGCCTTGGACCGCACCGGGTTCGCGAGCTTCCCGGTTACGGACCCGAGCTGGCTGACGTCTCCTGGCCTGGCTGTGAACCTGCTCGCCCCTGGCGGCAACGTTCTCAAAACCATTCCGATCCTGGTCTCGTAGCGGGACGCTGTAGCGATGGCAACGGTGGAGAACGAGTTTCGGGAGTTCGTCGTCGGCTTTGCCGACCCGCTCACTCGGCTCGCGTTCCTGCTGACGGCCGGCGGATCGGGCGATCCTGCGGCGCTCGGCGCGGACGCGCTTGCGCGCGTGCGGCGGCAGTGGCACGACGCCGAGGCGACCGGTGCTCCCGAGTCACTTGCTGTCGAGGCGCTCCTTTCCGCGTTGCCGCATCCGCGACAGTTCCGCCGGCGTGGCGTGCGACCGGAAGGGCCGGAGGACGCCGAGTACGTCCTCGCCGGGGCTGGTGCGGCGAGTGCGACCGTGAATCACGAGGCGTTCCGGCGTCCCGTTGTACCGGCCGAAAGCGCGACCGATGACTCGCTTGCGGGTGCGGTCGACGGCGGAGTCGATGTCGACGTGCTGCATGAGGGTGTGTGGAAGGCCTGGCAGTGCCTGACTCCGCGCCATCGGGTTCCGCTCGTGTTCGTGGATCCATCGGTCGCGTCGCGGAGACTGGCCGGGCTCGGCGTCCCCGAATCGTTTGCTTCTGCGCGAAGGCTCGACGTCATCGGCTCGGTCGCCACGGCTGAGCTGCGAACGACGCTCGAGGCTGACCCGACGGTCGCCGCCGCGATCGACAAGATTCGCGGCCGGAGGTTCGCCGAGCTGCTCGCCGACACGTTGCGGGAACACGCATCGGCGCCGGCCCGGGTGATCGATCCGTACCCCACGGTTGTCGAGCGGGCGCAACGTCTCGGGCGGCGAGCAGTCGAAGCGGTCGCCGCCGTACTGGTCGTTCTGGCGATCGGATTCGTGGTCGCGGTGCTGGCCTCGCAGCCGACGAAGGAAACCGCAGCGCTTGCGACCGGTTCTGCGACCGCTTCGCCGACGATCGCGCCTACCGGGGGAACGCCAACCGTGGCGGGCGGTGCCGGTTCTCAAGCTCCGATTGCGGAGGTAGCCCAGCCGACCGGGCCGGTACTGGTGGTGGGGTGGTCGCCGAGAGGAAACGCAGTCAAAGACAGCAGGCTGCTCGCCAACCTGAAGTCGTACTTCGCAACGGTGCACGGCGACGCGACTGGGCAGACGCAGGTGTTGCTCGCCACTGACACCGCGACGGGGCGAATTGCCTATGTGACATCGAACTCGCCGAACGGTGTCATTCAGTCGTGGTTCTACGGTCCGCGTGGCTCTGACAACCTGGTCGAGGGCGCCACCAGCTACGGCGGCAACATGCTGCCCGACAGCATCATTGCTGATGGCCTCATCGACGGAAGCGGGGACGAGTATTTCGTCGTGATTGCGCCGCCCGATACGACGGACATGCAAATCGCCGACTTCGATTTCACCAAGCCGGCCGTCACGTTGGGATTCTCGCCGCTGCCCTACCAGAACGGGATCGCCGTGAAGGACATGACGGCGGGCAGCTCGGCGTCCAGCTTCGTTGTCGATGTCAGCGTTGGGTCCGCGAAGTTCACGGTCAAGGATGCGCCCGACATCCAGCTCAGGCCGAACTTCACCGGTTCGGTGACCAGCAACGGTCCGCCAACGAGCCCGTTGCCGACGCCGCCCATCGAGCGCGGTCATGCTGACCAGACGTTGCTGACCGAAGCGCTGCGCGACGCGGCAGTGTGGGAGGGATCCAACCCGGTCGTTGCGGCCCGCCCGGTGGTCGTGTGGGCTGGTGCCGATGACGCGGGCACGAAGCTCGTGGTGCTGCGGGTGAAGACGAAGGCCTACGACGTGTTGGTCGTGGAGTGGAGCGGCGCCGCACCCGGAGACCATGCTGAGTACCTCGTCGATCCGGCCGCGCCTGATGTTCCGATTGCGTTCGCGTATCGCGCGCTTGACGGGACGCGGGTCGGCGTCATCGCCCCGGGAAGTTCAGCGATGGTGATCCTGCAGGCCGCCGCCGAATCGGGGCCGTACCCCCTCGATTCGACTGGATTCGTCAGCTTCGTGCTTCCGAATCCGCCGCCGGCTCCCAACAACGATGCATCGGGAGCGCTCGGGGTCGTTGCCAAGGTGCAACTCCTCAACGGCGCGGGTCATCCGATTGGTGAGCTGTCGGTACCCCCGTCACTCGGCGGCTGATCACTGCGCGCCATGGTGACGTAAGGTTTCGCGTCATGACGACGACACGCGATTCGGACATCAAGCCACGCAGCCGCGCCGTGACGGACGGCATCGAAGCGACGGCTTCCCGCGGCATGCTGCGCGCGGTAGGGATGGGCGACGACGACTGGGTCAAGCCGCAAATCGGTGTCGCCAGCTCGTGGAATGAGATCACCCCCTGCAACCTCTCACTCGACCGCTTGGCGAAGTCGGCGAAAGAGGGAGTGCACGCCGCCGGCGGATACCCACTCGAGTTCGGCACGATCTCGGTGTCCGACGGCATCTCGATGGGCCACGAGGGCATGCACTTCTCGCTGGTGTCGCGCGAGGTGATTGCTGACTCGGTCGAGACCGTCATGATGGCGGAGCGGCTCGACGGGTCGGTGCTGCTCGCGGGCTGCGACAAATCGCTGCCCGGCATGATGATGGCAGCTGCCCGATTGGACCTAGCGGCCGTGTTCTTGTACGCCGGCACCACGCTGGCCGGCAAGATCGGCGACCGCGACAACATCACGATCATCGACGCGTTCGAGGCGGTGGGCGGGTGCGCTCGGGGGCTGGTTACTCGCGCCGAAGTCGACGCGATCGAGCGGGTGTTCTGCCAGGTCGAGGGTGCTTGTGCCGGCATGTACACGGCGAACACGATGGCCTGCGCCGCCGAAGCACTCGGCATGTCGATGCCGGGCTCTGCAGCACCGCCCGCACCCGATCGTCGGCGCGATGGATTCGCGCGGGCTTCGGGCGAAGCCGTTGTCGGCCTGCTGCGTCAGGGAATTACTGCTCGGCAGATCCTCACCAAGCCGGCGTTCGAGAACGCGATCGCCGTGGTGATGGCGCTCGGCGGCTCGACGAATGCAGTTCTCCACCTGCTCGCGATCGCTCACGAAGCAGCTGTCGATCTCGACCTTGACGACTTCAACCGTATCGGCGATCGGGTTCCGCACCTGGCCGACGTCAAGCCGTTCGGCCGTTACGTCATGAGCGACGTCGACCACGTTGGCGGCGTGCCTGTCGTCATGAAGGCGTTGCTCGACGCGGGCTTGCTCGACGGATCAGCCCTGACAGTTACGGGCAAGACGGTGGCCGAGAACTTGGCCGAGGTGCGGCCGTCCGACCCTGACGGGAAAGTCATCCACGCCATGAGCGACCCGATACACCGCACGGGTGGCCTCACGATTCTGCGCGGATCGCTAGCACCTGAAGGTGCGGTGGTGAAGACCGCGGGTCTTGACCGCGATGTGTTTGAGGGCACCGCGCGCGTGTTCGACGGCGAACGTGCCGCGATGGACGCCGTCGAGAACGGGGTGCTGAAGGCTGGCGACGTCGTGGTGATTCGCAACGAGGGACCCAAGGGTGGGCCGGGCATGCGCGAGATGCTCGCCGTCACGGCGGCGATCAAGGGCGCGGGTCTCGGCAAGGACGTGTTGTTGCTGACCGACGGCAGGTTCTCCGGCGGGACCACCGGGCTGTGCATCGCCCACGTCGCACCTGAGGCGGTCGACGGCGGCCCGATCGCGTTCGTCCGCGACGGCGATCTGATCAAGCTCGACGTAGCCACCCGGACGCTCGATCTCCTGGTGGACGGCGAGGAGCTGGCGAAGCGGCGGGTCGACTGGGAACCGATGCCACCGAAGTACAAGACCGGCGTGCTGTCCAAGTACCGCAAGCTGGTCGGGTCGGCCGCCTACGGCGCCGTCTGCAGCTAGGAGCGGAGCGACGGGCGGAAGACGGCCTTGGCAGCAGCGCCGTCTGCAGCTAGGAGGGCCGTACGAGGTGCCGTGCCGCGTCAAATCGTGTGCGTTTACTGCCCTCCTGGGGCAGTAAACGCACACGATCTCCGTGTTGTTCGCTCGGGGACGTCCTTCCTCACAGATGCACCTTCGCGACGGCAATTCGGCTGCCTTAGCGAGGAGCGCACCTGCATCAGTGAGGAATGGGGACGGCGGGACGGCGGGGCTGCACGGCGCGGTGGACCGAGCTGTCCCGCGCCACTCGCCGTCCCGCGCTAGTCGCCGTCTGGGATCACTGGTGCTCAGCGGCTGCAAGAAGCGGCTGCAAGAACGCCCGTTGAGCACCAGCGCCTCCGAGCGGTTGGCCCGCGACCGTCCGCACGTCGCTCGCAGGTGCCCCTAGGTAGTAGGAAGTCCTTGTATTTATGGGTTTCCGGGCTGTTGGGCGCCGGTTCGTGTTTGACATCTTTGCGCCGGTAAGCCAATCTTGAACGCGTGTCGACCCTTCTTGTAGTAAGTAAGCGCGCAGGCTGACCTACCGGTCCGCTAGCGCGCTGCCCCTCTGTGCTTCACGGCACGAGGGGTTTTTTGTTGCCCGACCGCAGTGCGTAGGAAGCACCAGCCGCTGAGATGGAGACTGAGATGAGTGAGCAGATAACCGGCGCCAAGGCGCTGGTGCTCGCGCTGGAACGTGCCGGCGCCGAAATCGCGTTCGGGATCCCGGGTGGCGCCATCCTGCCGCTCTACGACCCGCTCTTCGACTCCGTCAAGCTGCGGCACATCCTGGTCCGCCACGAGCAAGGCGCTGGCCACGCGGCCGAGGGCTACGCCATGGCCACCGGCAAGGTTGGCGTGTGCATGGCCACCTCTGGGCCGGGCGCGACGAACCTCGTCACCCCGATCTCGAACGCCTACATGGACTCCACGCCGATCGTCGCGGTCACCGGCCAGGTTCCGTCGTCCGCCATCGGTTCTGACGCGTTCCAAGAGGCTGACATCCGCGGCATCACGATGCCGATCACCAAGCACAACTTCCTCGTCACGAACCCCGACGACATCGCCCGAACCGTGGCGGAGGCGTTCTACATCGCGTCGACGGGCCGGCCTGGTCCGGTGCTCGTCGACGTGGCTAAGGACGCGCTCCAGGCGATGACGACCTTTGACTACCCCGACAAGGTCGACCTCCCGGGCTACCGTCCGGCCGCCAAACCGCACAGCAAGCAGATCCGCGAAGCGGCCAAGCTCATCGTGTCGGCCAAGCGTCCGGTGCTCTACGTCGGCGGCGGCGTGCAGATCGCGCGCGCGACGCAGGAGCTGAAGCAGCTCGCCGAGCTCACCGGGATTCCGGTGGTTACCACGCTGATGGCGCGCGGGGCGTTCCCCGACAACCACCCGCAGCACATGGGAATGCCGGGGATGCACGGCACGGTCGGCGCGGTCGGTGCGCTGCAGAAAGCCGACCTGCTGATCGCCCTAGGTGCTCGCTTCGACGACCGGGTCACCGGCAAGCTGTCGACCTTTGCTCCGGACGCAACGATCATCCACGCCGACATCGATCCGGCCGAGATTTCGAAGAACCGCACGGCCGACGTCCCGATCGTCGGCGATGCGCGCGAGGTGATCGCCGACCTCATCGTCGCGGTGAAGCTCGAACTCGAGGCAGGCAACCAGGCCGACCTCACCGCCTGGTGGCGCCAGCTCGACGGATGGCGGACCGTTTACCCGCTCGGCTACGACACGCCGTCCGACGGAAGTTTGTCTCCGCAGCATGTGATCGAGCGCCTCGGCAAAATCGTCGGGCCCGAGGCGGTCTACGTCGCGGGTGTCGGCCAGCACCAGATGTGGGCGGCCCACTACCTGCCACACGAGTTGCCGCACACGTGGATCAACTCGGGCGGCGCAGGCACCATGGGCTTTGCAGTGCCCGCTGCGATGGGAGCAAAGTTCGGCCGGCCCGAGTCGACGGTGTGGGCGATCGACGGTGACGGATGCTTCCAGATGACGAACCAGGAGCTGGTGACCTGCGCGCTCGAGGGCGCGCCGATCAAGGTCGCGCTCATCAATAACGGCGCGCTCGGCATGGTGCGGCAGTGGCAGACCCTCTTCTACAACGCGCGCTACTCCAACACCGACCTGCACTCGCGCCGGATTCCGGACTTCGTGAAGCTCGCTGACGCGATGGGCTGCGTCGGTCTTCGATGCGACAGCGCGGACGACGTCGATGCGACGATCGAGAAGGCGATGGGCATCAACGATGCGCCTGTGGTCATCGACTTCGGCGTGCACAAGGACGCCATGGTGTGGCCGATGGTGGCCGCTGGCACCAGCAACGACGACATCAAGGTCGCCCGCGACCTCGCACCGGCCTGGGACGGAGAGGAACTCTAAGTCATGTCCAAGCACACTCTCTCGGTGCTCGTCGAGAACAAACCCGGCGTACTGGCCAGGATCGCCGGCCTGTTCGCGCGGCGCGGTTTTAACATCGACTCCCTCGCTGTCGGACCGACCGAGTACGCGGACGTATCGCGGATGACCATCGTGGTCAACGTCGAAGACAACCCGCTCGAGCAGGTCACCAAACAGCTCAACAAGCTGATCAACGTGCTCAAGATTGTCGAGCTCGAGCCGGCATCTTCGGTCTCGCGCGAGTTGCTGCTCGTGAAGGTGAAGGCCGACGTGCAGAGCCGGTCGCAGGTGCTCGAGATCGTGCAGCTGTTCCGGGCCAAGGTGATCGACGTCGCCGCAGACGCCGTCACCATCGAAGCCACCGGCGGGGAAGAGAAGATCGACGCATTGCTGCGCGTGCTGGAGCCGTTCGGCGTCAAAGAGCTCGCGCAGTCGGGCATGGTCGCGATGGGCCGCGGTACGCGGTCGATCACGGACCGCGCACTGCGCCCGGTCGACCGGATCGCGTAATACCCAACAGCGTCACACCATCTAACAGAGAAACCGAGCTAAGGAGTGCACGTCCGTGCCTGTTGAGATCTTCTACGACGACGACACCGACCTGTCGATCATCCAGAACCGCCACGTCGCCGTGCTCGGATACGGCAGCCAGGGGCACGCGCACGCACTGTCGCTTCGCGATTCCGGAGTTGACGTGCGCGTCGGGCTGCTCGAGGGCTCCAAGAGCCGGGGCAAGGCGGAGTCGGAGGGCCTGCGCGTCCTTACTCCCGCCGCCGCCTGTCGAGGAGGCCGACCTGATCATGGTGCTCGCACCCGACCCGGTTCAGCGCCACCTCTACAAGGACGCGATCGAGCCCAACCTTGTCGACGGCGATGCGTTGTTCTTCGGGCACGGCCTGAACATCCGCTACGGCCTGATCACCCCGCCGTCCGGCATTGATGTCTGCATGGTGGCGCCGAAGGGTCCCGGGCATCTGGTGCGGCGGCAGTTCGAAGAAGGTCGCGGCGTGCCGGTGCTGCTCGCCGTCGAGCAGGACGCGACCGGCCATGCGTGGGACCTCGTGAAGTCATACGCGAAGGGGATCGGCGGCACCCGCGCCGGCGCGCTGAAGACGACGTTCAAGGAAGAGACCGAGACCGATCTGTTCGGTGAGCAGGTCGTGCTGTGCGGCGGGCTGTCCGAGCTCATCAAGGCCGGGTTCGAGACGCTCGTCGGCGCCGGATACCAGCCCGAGGTCGCCTACTTCGAGTGCCTGCACGAGGTGAAGCTGATCGTCGACCTGATGTACGAGGGCGGCATCTCGAAGATGTACTGGTCGGTGTCGGAAACCGCCGAGTACGGCGGCTACACGCGCGGCCCGCGCATCGTGACCGACGGCACGAAGGCCGAGATGAAGAAGATCCTCGGCGAGATTCAGGACGGCTCAGTTCGCCCGCGAGTGGATGGCCGAGTACGACGCGGGGCTGCCGAACTACAAGCGGTACTACGCCGAGCACGTCGATCACCCGATCGAGGTCACCGGCCGCGCGCTGCGCCCGATGATGAGCTGGATCACCGACGCGGAGTAACCGGCCGGACGGCGAGGGGGCGAGCGCTGCGGGACCGCGATCAGCTGCGGCGCACTCGACTGTGACCGCGATGCGTCCCGTCGAACGGCAGCAGCCGGTCGACGTAGCGCTTGCCTTCCCAGAGCAGGGTCGCGATCGCCCAGAAGATCAGGGCGCCGATGAGTCCGGCGGGCTTTGACATGAAGATCAAGAGGATCCAGCCCACGGCCGCGCACAAGAGTCCGTTGAAGAACATCAACGTCTCGAAGACCATCAGCGTCCGCACGCGGTTCGATCCCACGACCTCATGGTGCGCCCCGATCCCGGCTGGACGCTAGGCCGCCGCCACGGTCCGCGCCGGGCCGCCGCCACGATCCAGCCTGGGCTGCCGCGCTAGGCGCGGTGAAACCTGCCGGAAACGTGCGCGCTAGAATCCTGCCCATTAGGCGCGTGCTACAGCGTGGTGGCCCAACGCCGACGACCCAGCCATGACGTCGGAGGATTGCCCACCCATGAGCAAGCCCATTGTCCTGATCACCGAAGAACTCTCGCCCGCCGGCATCGACCTGCTGAGCGGCGACTTCGAGATCCGTGAAGTCGACGGCGCCGACCGCGCCGCCCTGCTGCCTGCGCTGGCGAGCGCTGACGCCGTCATCATCCGCAGCGCGACCAAGATCGACGCCGAGGCCATCGCGGCCGCACCGAACCTGAAGGTGGTCGCGCGGGCCGGCGTCGGGCTCGACAACGTCGACGTGAAGGCCGCGACCAACGCCGGCGTCATGGTGGTCAACGCGCCACAGTCGAACATCGTCAGCGCCGCCGAGCAGGCGATCGCGCTGCTGTTCGCGGTTGCCCGCCGCACGCCGATCGGCGAACGCGTCGCTCAAGTCGGGGCAGTGGAAGCGCTCGAAGTTCACCGGCGTCGAGATCCTCGACAAGACCGTCGGCGTTGTCGGGCTCGGCAAGATCGGCCAACTCGTCGCCCAGCGACTGGCCGCGTTCGGCACCCATCTGATCGCCTACGACCCCTACGTACAGCCGGCCCGGGCCGCGCAGTACGGCGTCCGGCTCGTGACGCTCGAAGAGCTGCTGCGAGAAGCCGACATCATCACGATCCACCTGCCGAAGACCCCCGAGACGCTCGACCTGATCAGCGAGCGCGAGCTCGCCATGGTCAAGCCCGGCGTCATCATCGTCAACGCGGCTCGTGGCGGTCTCATCAACGAAGACGCGCTCGCGATCGCGCTGAAGGAAGGCCGCATCGGCGGCGTCGGTCTCGACGTCTTCGCGACCGAGCCGACGACGTCCAGCCCGTTGTTCGAGTTCGACAACGTCGTCGTGACTCCGCACCTGGGCGCGAGCACCGACGAGGCACAAGAGAAGGCGGGGACGGCGGTAGCGCGGTCGGTCAAGCTCGCACTGTCTGGTGAGTTCGTTCCCGACGCGGTCAACGTGCAGGGTGGCGCGATCGCCGAGGACGTCCGTCCTGGCCTGCCGCTGGCAGAGAAGCTCGGCCGCGTCTTCACTGCGCTCGCGGGCGGAATCGCGACTCGCATCGAGGTCGAGGTACGTGGCGAGATCGCCGCCTACGACGTCAAGGTGCTCGAACTCGCGGCACTGAAGGGTGTGTTCACCGACGTGGTCGAGAAGTCGGTCACCTACGTGAACGCGCCGCTGTTCGCGCAGGATCGTGGGGTCGAGGTCAGCCTCGTAACCACTGACGACAGCCCTGACTTCCGCAACCTGATCACCGTCCGTGGCACGCTGCCCAACGGACACCAGCTCTCGGTCGGAGGCACCCTCGCGCGGCCGAAGTTCGTCGAGAAGCTCGTGAAGGTCGACGACTTCGACGTCGACCTCACGTTGTCTGAGCATCTCGCGTTCTTCCGCTACGAGGATCGTCCCGGCGTCGTCGGCGTTCTCGGTCACATCTTGGGTGAGCACGGCATCAACATCGCCGGCATGCAGGTGGCTCGCGATACGCGCGGTGGCCACGCACTCGTTGCGCTGACGGTCGACTCGGCACTGCCGGTGGCGGTCCTCGAGGCGATCATCAACGAGATCGGTGCCGAATCGGGCCGTGCGGTCGATCTCGTCGAAGTCTGATCTGCGCTGACCGTGCCCGGGGCGGACAGCATCAGCTGGCCCGAGTTAGCGGCAGGACCGGCCGGCATGCCCGCCGTGCCGATCGGGCGTATCTACCGCGGGGGGTTGGCTTGAAACGCGCCAAGCAGGCCCGGCGGGGGCGTTATTACGTGCGGGCTCAGCCGGTCTAGCAGAATCGATATTTCTGCGACCAGTTCTGCAAGTTCAGTGCGTCGATCCGGGTCGTCTGGATGCATGTACGGCCTGTACTGCCTGAGTGCCGCGGCCACGATCGAGGCTTCGCCGTGAGTCAGCGGCACCATCACTGTGTCCTGCTCTGCTTGATCCGCCACGCTATGGATGCTAGCCCGGCCACCGCGACCGCACTAGGGCTTGATGATCCGACGACGCGTGTCAGGCGGTGAGCCGATGATCGGTGGCGACGGCCGAGGGCGGAGTGGTCCAGCGCACCGGCGCCGGTCGGTACCCCGCAGAGTCCTGTACCCGTCGACCTCCTTTGCGGCTCCACCGACTGCTTCGATCGGCGGCGTCCCTAGGATGGCCACAGTCGGGGGTGTCGATACGTAAGGTAAGAGTTGCACGGTCGGAGGTTGCTGCTTGTCACTGACCGGCCCATGGTTCTTGCTGTTCGTCGTCGCGTTGGCTGTGCTGGCGTTCGGTGCTGCAGTTGTCGGGCTGCCGCGGGTTTCGGCACAGCGGCCGCCGGCGATCCTGGGCCGGATCGGGATTCTCGTGAGCGTCAACATGATCGTCATCTTGACCGCCGCGGTGGGCTTGAACGACCAGTTTAGATTCTTCGCTGACTGGACCGATCTGCATGGCGCGATCTTCGGGGGCACCGTCGTCTCCCATGCGACGGCTGGTGGTGGGGCGGCCACGGCTGCCAATGTTCCGCTCGCTCCTGCGACGGCGACTGCGGTGCCGACCGGGGGCGCAGCTCCGGCGCTGCCGGCGTTACCGCCTGGGGCGGGTGTCGTTGACCGGGTTCTGCGTTTCACGGTGACCGGCCCAGGCAGCGGACTGACCGGTGAGGTTCTGGTCACGCTGCCCGAGGGATACACCGATCCGGTGAACCAAACCCGGTCTTACCCGGTGCTGGAGACCTTTCCCGGCTACCCCGGAGATCCCTCGCAGTGGAACGACTCGTTGAACCTCGGGGCTGCACTGGACAATGCAGTGGCCGCCCACACCGCCGGGCCGATGATCACGATCTCACCTCTTACTGAGTTTCCGGCCGGCACCGACACCGAATGCGTCGACGGGCCTGGGGCAGCTCCCAAAGTCGAGACCTGGCTCACCGAAGACGTTCCACAATGGGTGCGACAGCATCTACGGGTCGGTACCGACAGGACATCTTGGGCCACGATCGGGCTGTCCGCTGGCGGGTGGTGTGCCGCGATGGCCACCATGCTCCACCCCGAGCAGTACGCGGCGGGGATAATCATGGGCGGCTACTTCGCACCCGAGTTCTCCGCAAACTACAAGCCTTTCACTGCGACGAGTCCCGAAGGACTTCGGTACGACCTCATCAACCTCGCCGTCATGCATCCTCCACCGGTCGCGCTGTGGATCGAGACGTCCCACTCCGACTCGGTGTCCTACCCGTCAAGCGCTCGCATGCTCGCCTCGGCGCGTCCCCCGCTGTCAATCCAGGCGGTGGTCCTAAGCCACGCCGGGCACCGGTTCGGTGTCTGGATCGGCGAACTCCCACAAGCTCTGAGCTGGCTCGGCAAGAACATCGCCGGATTTGCGCCCTAGGCTCGCGGAGCCTGGGCCGGGTTCGACAATGCGACCGGGGCGCGCCCGCGCGGGGTCAACATGTCGTCGGCCGCGGGACAGGAAGGACGTCTGCTGGCCCACCGGCCCCCGCCCGCGCCAATAGCTGTCGGGTGGCAGCCGTGAACGGAGCGCTGTAGGAGGTGCCGGACGAACATCCGCCCTGGTTCAACCCACCGATGACGGCCGTGATCGTGCCGGCACCCGTGGAGGATTCGTAGCCGACAATCCACGGAGCGCCACTAGTACCTGCCACATAGCCAGCGCAATCGAAACTTGGGTACTCACCGGTCAGATATACAAGCGGGGCGCAGATCACCGGCTGGTCATCGCGGCCGACCTCATAACCGGCGACCGTGACCCGCTGGCCCGGACGCGGGGCCATCCCCAGCACGTTGCCACCGGTCACTGACTGCAGCGGCGCAGCGGTGGCATTCGTGCTCAACGGCGAGACGAGCAGAAACACGTAGTCCATTTCCGGATCCTGACCGGTGATCCAACCAGCAGCCGCATAGGCCTTTGTGACAGTCCAGGAACCGTAGGGGGCGCCGCCATCGTCGTAACCTGGAACGAAGACCATTCCCGCTCCACTACCCACGACACAATGCGCCGCCGTGACAATGACATTGCCGAACGGACTGTCAATGACACCGGCGGTACACGTGTGCGCCGGCGCCACGCTGGCGGGAAACAACGCCCCCACCGTCGCGACCGTGCGTGGATCAGCTGACGCCGCCACGTGACTCGTTGTTACACCAGAAGCGGTCGTGGGTATAGCCACTCGACTGCGCGTATGAGAGCTGCAAGCGGTGACGGCGATGGTCGCAAGCGCAGCCGCGGCGGCAGACCACACTGTCACGGCCAGATTCCGCGATCCCACCAGCCCAGCCTAACTTCGCTCGTCGCGTGGCCTGTTCTGCCGGCGCGGCGGGGTAACGGCATCCGACCGGACGTCGGCTGCGCCGCGTCTCGCATCGTGAGATCTGATGCCCTGTTTCTGAGACGGCCGGTACCCTTGGGGCATGGCTCGCAGCGTGCGTCTCGCCGTGATCGCTGGGGACGGAATCGGCCCCGAGGTGATCGACGAGGGACTGAAGGTTCTCGACGCGGTGACGCCTGCCTACGACGTGAAGGTCGAGCGCACCGAGTACGACCTGGGCGCCCGCCGCTGGCATGCGACCGGTGAGACGCTGCCCGATTCGGTGCTCGACGAGTTGCGCGGCCACGACGCGATCCTGCTCGGTGCGGTCGGCGATCCCGGGGTGCCCAGCGGGGTGCTCGAGCGCGGCCTGCTGCTGCGGCTGCGGTTCGAGCTCGACCACTTCGTGAACCTGCGCCCGGTGAAGCTGTTTCCCGGCGTGGCCAGCCCGCTGGCCGGGGTCGGTCCGGCCGACATCGATTTCGTGGTGATCCGCGAAGGCACCGAGGGCGCCTACGCCGGCGCCGGTGGGTTCATGCGCAAGGGCACGCCACACGAGATCGCCACCGAGGAGAGCGTCAACACCGCCTACGGTGTCGAGCGCGTGGTGCGCGACGCGTTTGCACGCGCGGCCAAGCGCCCGCGGCACAAGCTCACGCTGGTGCACAAGAACAACGTGCTCGTGCACTCCGGCGATCTATGGACCCGCACGGTCAAGGCGGTCTCGGCCGACTTCCCCGACATTGCCGTCGACTACTGCCACG
The DNA here is from genome assembly GCA_963825425.1 of uncultured Actinomycetes bacterium. Classification (GTDB taxonomy): domain Bacteria; phylum Actinomycetota; class Actinomycetes; order Acidothermales; family Acidothermaceae; genus PALSA-607. The sequence continues at coordinate 16,288 of CAWGTF010000020.1, read as the reverse complement.
TCGATGCCGCAACCATCTACTTCGTCACGGATCCGCAGCGCTTCGACGTCATCGTGACCGACAACCTGTTCGGCGACATCCTCACCGACTTGGGCGCGGCGATCGCCGGTGGCATCGGACTCGCCGCCAGCGGCAACATCAACCCGGCCCGCACGACGCCGAGCATGTTCGAGCCCGTGCACGGCAGCGCGCCCGACATTGCGGGCAAGGCGATTGCCGACCCGACGGCGACCGTGCTGTCGGTCGCGATGCTGCTCGACCACCTCGGGCCTCCCCGAGGCAGCCGCCACCGTCGAAGCCGCCGTCGCGGCCGACCTAGCCGACCTAGATCGAGCCGCTACATCTGACTCGGCCTCCGGCCGAGTACCGAAGCCGGTCCGCCGCGCGACCCACGAGGTCGGCGACGCACTGGCCGCCCGCGTCGCCGGCTGACCCAGCGCCGGGCAACGCAAGCCCAGCCAGGTCAGACGTCGAACGAACCGGGCAACGCCAGCTGACCGGCGTCCGGCCCCTGTCTTGCGACCCACCCTCGCGAATCAACGAGGCCAGCGGGTCACCTCAGCCCACACGTGACGACGTGGGCTAGCGTCGCAACCACAACAGCCGTGAGGATTGAACAATGACTATCGAATTCACCCGCACCGACCCGACCGAGCCGGTGCCGGCCGCTCAACGTGACGAGCTACTCGCGAATCCCGGCTTCGGCCGGGTCTTCACCGACCACATGGTCACGATCACGTGGACGCCGGACGCGGGTTGGCACCACGCGAGCCTGCGACCTTACGGTCCGCTCGCGCTCGACCCGGCGACCGCCGTCTTCCACTACGGGCAGTCGATCTTCGAGGGTTTCAAGGCTTACGTGCAGCCCGACGGCTCGATCAAGACGTTCCGGCCCGACGCGAACGGACGCCGGTTCCAGAAGTCGGCCGCACGGCTTGCGTTGCCCGAACTGCCGGTCGAGGACTTTGTCGCGGCCGCCGACCTCTTGATCGAGGCCGATCGCGCATGGGTGTCGCCCAACGACGAAAAGAGCTTGTACATCAGGCCATTCATGATGGCGACGGAGGCTTTTCTCGGCGTCCGGCCTGCTAATCACGTGACGTTCCTGGTCATCGCGTCGCCCGCCGGCGCGTATTTCGCTGGTGGCCTGCATCCGGTGTCGATCTGGTTGTCGGAGGAGTACACCCGCGCGGCACCCGGCGGCACCGGCGCGGCGAAGTGCGCCGGTAACTATGCGGCCAGCCTCGTCGCACAGCAGGAGGCCGGCGCGAACGGCTGCGATCAGGTCGTGTTCCTCGACGCGGTCGAGAAGCGCTGGGTCGAAGAGCTCGGCGGCATGAACGTCTACTTCGTGTTCGACGACGGCACGCTGGTGACGCCGCCGGTGTCCGGCACGATCCTCGAGGGCGTCACGCGCGACGCGATCCTGACGATCGCCGCGGAGCACGGGCACGCGACGCAGCAACGGCCGATCGACATCGACGAGTGGCGCTCGGGCGTCACGTCGGGGCGCATCACCGAGGTCTTCGCCTGCGGAACGGCCGCGGTCGTGACGCCGCTCGGTCGCTTGGTCTGGCGCGGGGGAGAGCTCACGATGGGCGATGGCCACCCGGGCAAGGTCACCCAGGACCTGCGCGATTCGCTGCTCGCCATCCAGTACGGCACCGCCCCCGACCCGCATGGCTGGATGCACCACCGGCTCGACTGCGCTCGAGCTGAGTTCGCTCCTCGCCCGATGGAACCGAACGGCGGGGTGGGGTGTCTTGATGGCATGTACAGCCTGACGCAGGACGCGAGTGCACCGCGGCTCGCCGATCGGACTTCGGCAACACCGGGCCGGACCGCGACAGCCTCGACGAGCTGTACCGCCGCTGCCGTCCCGGGTTGGTGCGACTCGCGCACCTGCTGACCGGCTCGGCGACGGCGGCCGAAGACGTCGTCCACGATGCCTTCATCGGGTTCGCTCGCACCAAGTCACAAGTGAGTGATCCGGCCGCCTACTTGCGGCGGTCGGTCGTGAACCTGAGCACGAACGTCCATCGCCGCACGGCTCGCGAACGCCGGCACCTCGCCAGTGTCACCGAGTCGGTTGTCGACCCCGCGGAGGTCGACGAGACGTGGCAGCTGGTCAGGCAATTGCCGCCCCGCCAACGCGCGGTGCTGGTGCTGCGGTTCTACCTCGACCTTTCCGAAACGGAGACGGCGCGGTTGCTCGGGTGCAGGCCCGGCACCGTCAAGTCGTCGACCGCTCGTGCGCTCGCCAAGCTCAAGGAGAAGATGTCATGACCCCCGACGACGAGGCACTTGCCCGCTTGCGGGCTGCCCTTCACACCATTGCCAACCGGACGCCGATCAGTGGCGGTCGGCTCGACGAGATTTCCGTCGCAGCCAGCGAAAAGCGGTCCCGTCCGGTGGTGACGATCGTGTCTGCGGCGGCCGCCGTTGCAGCGATCGCGGCTGTCTCGGCCGTCGTCGTCGGCACGCACTCTGACGCTTCTCGCGTGATATTGCCGAGTTCCGGTGGCTCCGACTCGTTGACACCTACTCCGGTCGCGTCGCCCACAGCATCGGCGGTCGTCTCTGCGGTGGCATCTGCGGCGCCCTCGCCGGTCGCGTCAGCCGTCGCGCCGGTGGTTGCGTCAACCACAGGCTGCGTGCCGGAGAACTACTGGGTCACCGCCTCGCCGTCCGAGGTTGCCGGTCTCACCTACATGCTGCCCGCGACGCCCGCTGGCTACGCGCTCTACGGCGCCTGGGGCACCATCTCGCGCAATCAGTGTGCGGACAGCGTCACGTGGTACGTCGAGTACGACCCGGCGTCCGGCGCACCTGGCGACGGCACGAACGCGATCCAGGTGACGGTGACCAAGGTTGGTGGCGATTCGACTGCGGGCGACTTCGCCAGTGCGCGCCCGGTTGCCTCGACGCCGATCACGGTCAACGGGATCGACGGATACGTCTTCAACAAGGACAACAGCTACGCCACTATCGGCTGGACCAAGGGTGGAGCAGCGATCACGCTCTCCGGCCCTGCGAGCGACGGTGTTCAGTCACTTGTCACGGTCGCCGACTCGTTGGTGCTGCTGAGTCCGGATGACCCGCGGATCCTCGCACCGGCCAACTGCCAAGTGCCGCCTGGCAGCGTATGCGGGAGCGACAGCGCGACACCCATGCCGTCGGCTAGCCCGAGCCCCACTTCGGGCTGACCCCGGCGACACCCGGTTCGCACGTGACCGCGCCGCACATCATGTGGCACACTGGCCGGGTGAACTTCTCCCAGATCATTATTCGGTAGGCGCGCCGGTCAAGTCCTGACCCCCGCGCCAGACCTCTCGCATCCGCGGGAGGTCTTTTTCGTGTGGCCGAACTGCTAGGAACTCCGAGAACCGAGGTGCCCGATGGCTCCGCAGCCCGATGCCTTTCACGTCTACGACACGACCCTGCGCGACGGCGCCCAGGGTGAGGGCATGGCCCTCACGGTCGCCGACAAACTGGCGATTGCGCAGAACCTCGACGACCTCGGCGTCGGTTTCATTGAGGGCGGGTGGCCGGGCGCACTGCCGAAGGACACCGAGTTCTTCCGCCGCGCCCGCACCGAGTTGAAGCTCAAGAACGCCACGCTCAGCGCATTCGGTGCGACCCGCAAGGCCCACGTGAAAGCCGCCGACGACCCGCAGGTCGCGGCGCTTCGAGACTCCGAGGCGCCCGTGGTGTGTCTCGTTGCCAAGAGTCACGACCGGCACGTGTTCGAAGCGCTGAAGACGACGCTCGACGAGAACCTGGCGATGATCCGCGACACCGTCGAGTACTTGCGCAGCGAGGGACGCCGAGTCTTCCTCGACGCCGAGCACTTCTTCGACGGCTACAAGGCGAATCCGGCCTACGCCGTCGAGGCTGTCCGCGTCGCGGCAGAAGCCGGCGCTGACGTGATTGTGCTGTGCGACACGAACGGCGGGATGTTGCCCACGGAGCTCGCTGACGTCGTCCACGCCGTGTTGCAAGACAGCGGCGCGCGTATCGGCATCCACTGTCACGACGACACCGGCTGCGCGGTCGCGAACACACTCGCCGCCGTCGAGGCTGGCGTCACGCACGTGCAGGGAGTCATCAACGGATACGGCGAGCGTTGCGGCAACGCGAACCTCGTAACGGTCGTAGCAAATCTCGAACTGAAGCTCGGACGCCGGGTGCTTCCCGACGATCGCGTCGTTGACCTCGGTCGCGTCAGTCACGTGGTGGCGGAGATCGCCAACCAGTCGCCGCGGGCTCACCAGCCCTACGTCGGGCTGTCCGCCTTCGCGCACAAGGGCGGACTGCACGCGTCGGCCATCAAGGTGTCATCGGATCTGTACCAGCACGTCGACCCGGCACTGGTCGGCAACGACATGCGCATGCTCGTCTCCGAGATGGCCGGCCGCGCGAGTGTCGAGATGAAGAGCAAGGAACTCGGCTTCGACCTGTCGAACAACAAGGACGTCGTCGGTCGGGTCGTCGATCGGGTGAAATCGCAGGAGGCCAAGGGATACATGTTCGAGGCGGCCGACGCCTCGTTCGAACTGCTGCTGCGTGCAGAGATCAACGGCGAGCCGGTGAGCTACTTCACCCTCGAATCGTGGCGGGTGATCGTCGAGCGGCGCGCCGATGGCCAGGTTGTCTCCGAAGCAACCGTCAAGGTGCAAGTGAAGGGCGAGCGCATCGTCTCCACGGGCGAGGGCAACGGTCCGGTGAACGCGCTCGACCGGGCACTGCGGCTCGCGCTCGAGCGCCTTTATCCGCAGCTCGCCGAGCTCGAGCTGGTCGACTACAAGGTGCGCATCCTTGACGGCGCGCATGGCACCGGCGCGATCACCCGGGTGCTGATCGAGACCAGCGACGGCAAGACCGAGTGGGACACCATCGGCGTCGACGAGAACCTCATCGCGGCGTCGTGGCAGGCGATGGAGGACGCGTACACCTACGGTCTGCTGCGCCAGCACTCGTCGTGAGCCGTCGCCGGCCACCACCGCCGGTTCGGGCAACCGATAGCCTCGGGTCGTGCGAATAGCGAGATTCTCCTACGGCGACCCTGACGTCGCAGGCTATGCGTTCGGTGCGATCGGCGGCTCGCCTGGTGCCGAGGAGGTCGCCGTCATCAACGGCCACCCCTTTGGTGAGGTCACGTTCAGCGGGCTGCGATTGCCGCTGGCCGGTGTCCGGTTGCTGCCGCCCGTGCTGCCGAGCAAGGTCGTCGCGATCGGCAAGAACTATGCCGACCACGTGCGCGAAATGGGTGGCGAGACACCGGATCAGCCGGTGCTTGTTCCTGAAGCCGTCGACGTCGGTCATCGGCCCTGGCGCTGCCATCAGCTACCCGAAACTGTCGCGGCACGTCGACTTCGAAGGTGAGCTTGCGGTCGTGATCGGCCGGCTGTGTCGCGAGGTGCCTGTCGCGCGAGTGCCCGAGGTGATCCTTGGCTACACGTGCGCGAACGACGTGACTGCACGCGACTTGCAGAAGTCCGACGGGCAGTGGGCGAGGGCGAAGGGCTTCGACACGTTCTGCCCGCTCGGCCCGTGGATCGACACCGACGTCGACCCGAGTGATCTCGCGATCACGACGACCGTCAACGGCGACGTGAAACAGAACGCCCGCACATCGTTGCTGCTGCACGACGTCGTGCAGCTCGTCGCATTCGTCAGCGACGCGATGACATTGCTGCCCGGTGATGTCATTCTCACTGGGACGCCGGCCGGTGTCGGTCCGATCGTGCCCGGCGACGAGGTTGCAGTGACCATCGAAGGGATCGGCACGTTGACGAACACCGTGGTCGGAACCGTTGGTGGCCCAAGGTCGGTGGAGTTGCCATGACCGTACGCGTGCGTTTCGCGCCGTCACCGACCGGCGACATTCACGTCGGCAACATCCGCACCGCGTTGTTCAACTGGGCGTACGCCCGGCACGAGGGTGGCACGTTCGTCTTTCGCGTCGAGGACACCGACGTCGAACGTTCGACCGAAGCGTCGTACCTCGGCGTTGTCGATGCGCTGAACTGGCTCGGTCTGACGTGGGACGAGGGCCCCGACGTCGGTGGGCCTTACGCGCCGTACAAGCAGTCCGAACGCGGCGAGATCTACGCCGACGTCGCGGCGAAGCTGGCAGCCTCGACCGCACGCGTACCTGTGCTACTGCACGACCGAAGAGGTCGAAGCGCGCAACAAGCTCAGTGGCCGGCAGCCGGGGTACGACAACCACTGCCGAACACTTTCGCCGGCCCAGGTCGACGCGTTCGTTGCGCTCGGCCGCAAGCCCGCGCTGCGGCTACGGATGCCCGATCGCGCGATTACTTTCGACGATCTGATTCGCGGTCCGGTCACCTTCGAACCCGAGTTCGTTCCCGACTACGTGCTCGTGCGGGCCGACGGCAATCCGCTGTACACGCTGGTCAATCCGGTCGATGACGCGCTCATGCGGATCACCCATGTGCTGCGCGGTGAGGATTTGCTCTCGTCGACTCCGCGACAGATCGCGCTGTACGAAGCGCTGGGGAGCATCGGCGTGTCTGACGGGCAGCTGCCCCTCTTCGGTCACTTGCCGTTTGTCATGGGGGAGGGGAACAAGAAGCTGTCGAAGCGCGACCCGGAGTCGTCGCTGATGCTTTACCGCGAGCGTGGATTCCTGCCCGAAGCGTTGCTGAACTACCTCGCGCTCGTCGGATGGTCGATGGGCGAAGACCGCGAACTGTTCAGCCTGCAGGAGATGGTCGACGCGTTCAGTCTCGAACGGGTGAGTCGCAATCCGGCGCGCTTCGATCTGAAGAAGTGCGAAGCCATCAACGGAGTGAAGATCCGCGAGTTGGCACCCGACGAGGTCGCTATTCGGATCCTGCCCTTCCTGCAGAACGTCGGCATGATCGCCAACCCCCCGTCGTCCGATCAGCTTCGGCTTCTTGCCGGCGGCGCGCCGCTCGTGCAGGAACGCATCACCGTGCTGTCGGAGGCCGTCGGAATGCTCGGGTTCCTGTTCGTTGCTGACGATGCTTTCGAGCCGGACGCCGAGGCGGCGGCGAAGAATTTGAACGCTGCGGCTGGCCCTGCATTGGACGCGGCAGTGGCGTCGCTGGAGCCGCTCGAGCACTGGCATGCGGACGGCATCAAGGACGCACTCGAGTCGGCGTTGATCAGTGGGCTTGGCCTGAAGCCGCGCAACGCGTATGCGCCGTTGCGGGTGGCGATCACCGGGCGCACGGTGTCGCCGCCGCTGTTCGAGTCGATGGAGTTGCTCGGCCGCGAACGCAGCATGGCTCGGCTTCGGCGAGCTGCGGCGTCGGTCGGCTGAGGCCCGCTAGGAGCGCTCCCGAGCGCTTTGGGTCGGCCCTGTGGCGTCCGATACACTCGACCAGCGATCGGGGAAGGCCTGTCCGATCAGATGGGGTATGGGGTAATTGGCAGCCCGGCTGATTCTGGTTCAGCTAGTCTAGGTTCGAGTCCTGGTACCCCAGCCAACCCGGCAGAAGTACATGCACGGCCCCGTTGTCTAGCGGCCTAGGACGCCGCCCTCTCAAGGCGGTAGCGCGGGTTCGAATCCCGTCGGGGCTACACACATAACCGCAGGTCAGCGCCGTGTGGCGCCGGTTGCCGGCACCGCTAGGGGTGCCATTTCTTGCCCTTGGGCAACAGCTGAGCAACAGCAGCTTCGACTGGTCTCGCAAAGTTGGCGATCGGTGCGGGTGGCCTCCTCGTGAGAGAGCAAGGTGCTCTCACTACCTACAGGCGCTTCTGGGACGCCCGAAGCGGACACGTGGACCGACAAAATCTCAACAGCGCGCTCGGGGAGCTCGCCGGCGGGGGACCGAAACGGCCCCCGAAACGCGATCATCTGCCGAAAGTAGTGTGTTGATTTCGGGCTGCGGCGTGCCTATCGAGCCGTTGCACCGTGGCTAGTCACGACCCGGGTTTAGCTCGGCATCACGAGGCTACGGGCGATCTGCAAGACGTCGGCGTCGCCGAGGACGGCTTGTCCAGGCAATATGCGAGTCAACTCGTCGGCAACCTCGAACGTATAGCCGTCCTGCTGCCAGGCCACTTGGCGCTGGACGACTTGGAAGGCGTAGCCCTGGTCCGCGCCCCCGCCGTGGGAGGCCCGGCCGGGGTATCCATGGATGTCGACCGGCTGCTCTGACGCAGGGACGAGTTCGGTGTCGGCCATGTGGTCCCCGACGTATTGAGTAACGGCGAGGACGTTGGTATTCGCGGGATCCAGCGCGGCGTAGCTACGGGTCCAACCGATCGGCTCGCCGGCGACTGCGGTGGTCGCTGCGAGTGTGTCGACGGGATCAGTGGTATAGCCGATCGGCAACCATCCCACGTGGGCGAGCGTGGTCCCGGACATGAAAGCGATGGTGTCCCCGGTTGCGGCGTCGATGAGGTGGCGGGTTCCGAGCGGTTTCATGAGAGTCGCCTTGACCGGTTCGAAGATCGCGTTCGCTGGACAGGGGCAGGTTGCCGGTGTCGCAGCGAGCGACAACGTCACCGCGGTCGACGTCTCGCGAGCCGATAAGGCAAGAGACGCGATCTCGCCGCCGCCTTCGCCGGTGCTGGTTAGGTGCAGTCCGTCGGCGGAAATCAGCGCTCCCGGAATGTGTTCCAGCGTCGCCTTAGAGGCGGTACTGGCAGCTTCGGACGACGTCGTGTCACGCGCCGTGAGCGAGCTACCGACCGAGTGCGACGAACCCGTCGCGGCAGGGGTAGTCGCAGCACATCCCGCCAGCACGATCACGGCGATCGCGACTGCCAAGATCGAACATAAGGTCCCCGCTCGATCCGGGTTCCGCATCCTCGGCTCCCTCCGCGCACCGATACGACGGCCGCTACCGAGCTTAGGTTCCACCTTACAAACCAGAACGGCCGTTGCACTGGTGGTTCGCCGACCCAGTTCGAGCGGACAGCCAAACGCTCACATCTGCGCGATGATGCGTGTCATTGCAGCCAGATGACGATGTTGCTGCCGGGGTATTCCGACGACTGCATGTAGTGCTGGCCCGGCGCAAGGTAATTGCCGAATGGCATGTCGTAGCTCGTGGAATCGCCGAGCCCAAGCGTTCGCGGCGGTAGGCCCGCGAAGCTGATCGTGACCACTGTGCCTGTTTGGTCGAACGCGTTCGTCGCGTTCACCACACGCAGTCGCTGTGTCTTGGTGACGAAGACACAGTCGGGTTGCGGGGTGTCGGGGTTGATTGTGATGGTGACGACGGGCGCCGGGGCCGGGTAGCAGGGTCGCGCCGGCTGCAGCGTGCCGTCAACAGGCGCGAGTCCGTCAGAGAACGGCGCTTGACTTGCCGTCTTACCGGCGGCGATGGCCGACGAGGGTGGGGACGACACCGACCTCGCGGGTGCCGAGGCGGACGATGCTGCCCCGTCGGCCGACGAACGCACGGTCGGTACAGAAGCCGCAGGTACACGGCCGCCGGCGCCACATCCGACCAACAGCAGCAACGTAACTCCAATCCCGACCCGCAGCGGCAGCACGGCCATCGGATCCCCTCTCGCAGTGCAGAACCCCCGCCGATCAAGAGACGCACTAGCGCCCACGCTGGTTGGCTCAGTAGGACCGACGTGGTAGCACTGGCGACACAAATACCGTCCGCCCGCGCCGAACAACGCACACATTTGCCGCGATGACGCGCGTTGCGGACGCACCCTCGAGCCATCGGCCTGCGCCCGGTACGCCGACGGCCGAGACACCCCGCGGTCTACATCTGCGCGACTCCGCGACGGTCGACCATCAGGACTGAGGATCGCCGAAGTCTGGTACTCCGTAGTCGCCTTCTACCGCCTGCCGAATGTCGGCCGGGAGGGCCAGTGACAGCTCGTACGACGCATATACATGCGTGTACTCGACGCCCCGCTTCGCTTCGCGGACGCCGACGCATACGGCCGACGTCTCCTTGCCATGCTGGTCGTGCCAAGCGGAAATCCGCGCTGCGGCGAGTGTGATGAGTTGAGACTTCCACGCATCGCCGTCCGGCTCGTTCACCTCGGTGTCGCACGCATACACGAATAGACCTCGGTCGAGCACTACCACGCCAGACTGCCTGTGGCCGCTCTTGTCGAGAGCAACGCGCTTACGCCAAATCCAGTCACCGACCCGCGCTTGCAGACCAACGGGGACGTCGTCGAGATGGTTGAGAATCAACCGGCATTCGGTTGCCGTGAGGATGGGACCGACCGCCGTTCCGCCCCATACACGCTCGAGGAGTTCTCGGTACAACTCGACGCTCGGACTGTCGTGCGAGCCATCCAGTGTGAACCACGGCAGCGAGCGCGGCTTCTGCGTTGCGTATGCGGTATCGGCCGCTGCCACATAGGCGAACCTGTCCGACTCGCGGCCCAGGCGAAAATCGCCGATTGGCTGCGTGGCGAGGACGCGCGAGACGTATCGAAGGACAGCGTTGACCGACCGGACCGTACGGTTGAGCTCGTCCCAATCGTCGAGCGTAGTCACGTACACGCCGGCCGGCACGGCGACGTCTATATCGGCGGCCAAGGGATGGTCGAGTACGACGATCGTCGGCGTGCCGGGCGGAGCGTGAAGGTCGACGGCGAACTCATTCCAGCGATCTGAGGAAAACTCAAGCGCCCGGACGGCTACTGCGCGTACCGGTGATCCATTTGCCACGCCTGATCGAATCGAGCGAAGCGTCCCGCGCGCCTGCCGTAAGGCCGAGCCAAGCTCGCGCCTGAGCCAGCGTGCGGCGGCGTCGAGGTCTTGATCGGCAGCGTCGCGCTCCCGCGCCTTTACCTGCAGAATCGCGACGCCCTGATCGCAAATGAGTAGACCGTCGCTTACTTCGCGACTTGCATTGCCCTTCTTGATGATTGTCGGGCTGTAGACGAAATCGGCAACGCCTAGTACCGCGGCGACTTCACGCACGTGGCGTTCGACATCATCGCCAGACATGCTCACCTCCGGGACACGAATACCGGATCACGCCGCGATGAAGATTGTCGTTGATTCCGCTCAGTCGCCCGTGATGCGGAGCGTGGCGAGAGGAATGCGCGTGCCGTGAGCTGCTAGGGCCTGAAGGCTGAGGACACCTCTGCGCTCTGGGCCTGCAACGGCCAGCGCGAGGGCACGATTCGCCTCGTCGACGATCGCCGCCATTTCCGACGGCCCGAACTCCGCGACTCCCTCAGGATCGATCCGGCTCAGTACCGGAAAGGCATCCGGGGCCAGCGGTAGAAGCCGATCGAAGTCGCCCGCAGCATCGAACGTGCCCCCGGTCGGGTCAGGCAGGCCGACGACAGGGTCGCCGCCTACTCGAAGAACCACATCGATGCTCACAGAAGCAGTATCGCAACATCCGCTATTGCCGCGATGACGCACGTGCGGACTTGCCGAGATCCGGTAGTTCGGATTTCAGGGCGTCGGACTTGCTCTAGTCGGGAGTCATGAGTCGGTTGACGAGGGCCCGTTGCCCGTTCGGCGCTCACGTAGATCATCGAGCAACTCCCAGAACGGACGCTTGAAGTCCTCGGGAACCCGCAGGGTGATCCCGTAATGCCGCTGGACGGCCACGACGACGAAGTGATCGTCTTCCATCTGTACGTCGTACAACGCCGCCTCATCTGAGACAAAGAATGGTCGGTTCTCGTCGTCAATCAGGCCCAACGCGTCGTAGAACTCGTCTGCCAGAGATTGGCGGCGCGACACCTGCTCGTCATCGGCGAAGTCGATCACCTCGCCATTCTCTACCTCGTCGACCGTGGCGAATGCGCCGTCCTGCCGCGGACACGGTTGTTCCGCTAGTCGTGTCCGCGTACGTGGGAGGCGAGCGTGGATGATGATTCTTAGCGGTGCCTACTGGCGCATGGGGCTCGGCAGCGGAAGGTCCAGTATCTGAGAGGAATCGCATTGCGGCAGTACGCACTCCGGCTGATAGCGGTGATTGCCGCCGTCGCCGGTATGACTGGCTGCGCGCATTCGACAAGGCCGGTTCCGTTGCTCGGCGTTGTGTGGGGGCCTTATCAATCGGGATGGGGAACGTCGCGCCCCGGTGAAGTGTTCAACGGCGGCGATCCGACCGGACGCATCAGCAACGTCACGTGGCAGTCGTGGGGTGGTTCCGAAGCAGTCGGGCACGGGACGAGCTACTACATCAGCCCGACCGCGACTGCGGTGACGGGAGAGTTTGAGCCGGCAACGATCGTCGCGTGGGACCTTGGGACCTGCTTGGGGCACCGCGCGTATCTGCGAGCCACCTGGTACTTCCCCACCATGGGCGACCAGCTCGATCGCTCGAACAGCTACGACATCTGCAAGGAAGCGCAGGACTACCAGCAATCAACTCAAGGACCGAGCCCTACTGCGACCGCGTAGACGACGCAGCCCTCCCGCATACGTCTGGTGCAGTCAACGAACATCCGAGTTTGCCGCTGACACGGTTGTACTGTCCCGGTGGGATGGGGCCTCGAAACTGGAGTGACCCGACAGGGTTTCTAGCTCCAGACCGCAAGCTCTCCCGAGGTTCCGGGGATGCAGACGACGAGCGCGTTGCCGGGCCCGACGATGCTCCACGCTTCGTACTGCGGGTCCGAAGGGACGGCAATCGAAGCGCCCGATGCGAATTCCAAGCGGAGCGTGCCGTCCGGGTCCACGCGGCCCGACGTCAGCGAGTCGGGGTAGACGCGCAGCAGTACGCCCAAGCCGCCGCGATCTTCAGGGTCCAGCGGGTAATCGGTACCGTCGACGGTCAACACGAAGGGTGACTCGATCACCATCTCGACGTCGCCAAACTGCAGTCTCGTCTGGTGATCAATTCGGATGAAGGTCAAGTCCTCGCCGCTCATCTCCCGCTGCCAGTCCTGGCCCGCCACGACGACCTTGCCCTGCCCAATTGTTCCGTCGGATTCACGAATGAAGGGGGGATGCGGCACGTCGACAGTGTCCCATGGTTCGAAGTCGCGACTGGAGCGTTCGCGCCCGGTCGATGCACTCGACATGACGGATGCCGTCAAAGCCGCCCCGTGTGAAGCACTCTTTCATGGCCGCGATGACGCGCGTTCGGTCGTGCCGATGAGCGCGAGATGGACGCGCGGCCGCGTGGTAGCGGCTATAGATCAATGTTGGTCATCGAACGTCTGACAGCGATCGCAATCGCCATAGGGACCGACACACTCAGCAACATGAGGCCCACTCCGATGAGCGGATTGGTGTGGCCAGGAACGAGCGCAGCGAGCAGCACGCCGATGACAAGTAGACCGGCCGGGACGAGGTACACGCGCCGCCTCGGGCGCCAATCACGCAACGTTGGGCGCCCGTGATCCACCGCCCATCGATCGACAAGCAAACGGAGCATCGCCAACCCGCCAGCTGCGACCGCGACCGCCCCGACGGGACGGCTCAGGCCCAAGAGAAGCCAGGCGGTACCTCCAACGACCAAGACAGCGCTCACCAGCAGGCCGAGCACAAACCGGCGGGAGTGATAGCCATCGCGGAGGGCGTCCGCAAACGGGTCGCGGTCCATCCTCGCAATCTATCGACACCGGCAACTTGCGTTCGCCAATCAACCGGATCTGCCGCGATGCCGTGCAGGCGATCCTGCCGACGGCTGTTCAGGGTTGTCTACGGCCTGCCGAATCACCAGTGTCGGGCACCGGGCCTCAACACATGGCGAACAGAGGAGTCTGGACCGTGCCCTCCATCGACGAAATCCTTCAGCCGTACGCGACCAGCTACCTTGCGCTGCCAATCGTGACGGACTGGTCCGATGGCTTCCCGGTGCGCGAAATCGTCGTCGACGAGGGCGAGACGCTCGCGCTGGCCGCCACGCTCCGCCGACACTTTGCCGACACGAAGATCTGGCCGCTCATCATCGACGAACACGGCGAGACGGCTGAGTCGATCCGGGAAGCCATTGACCCTGACGACGACATCCCGGTCGGGCAGGCGGCGATCGACGCGTCACAGGGCGTTGACCCGCTGACCTTGCTGCCGGAAGGGGTGAAGACCAGACAGGTCGACAGTCCTGCCGCTATCGAACTGATGAAGACTCCCCAGTCGATCCGGCCCCGCTCCGGTGGGATCAGCATGGTCGCCGGCGAGGGTATGGTCGTGGAGCTTGATCCGTCCTACGGCCATGTCTTGCTCGTTCCCTGCGACGCTCCGTGGGAGTCAGTTGTCCGCGTCGGCTTCGGCAACTGGAACCAATGTCCACCCCCTGTCGAACAAGCCGGTGTTCTTGCGCTGCTTCGCCGAAGGCGCAGGTGCCGAACCCGTCGCGATCAACCACGCCGCCGTGTGCCTCGCCATGACACACAAGGTCGATGACCCAACAGAAGCGGTACGGCTCGCGAGAGTGTTCGTCCGCTATTGCTACGAACTGATCGGCCTGGGCGTGGACCACGAAGCCATCGCCGCAGCGCTGCTAGGCGGCCCCAGCACCTGGGCATTGTGGTGGGACTAGACACCGTCGCCGCGCTTCAGAATCATCCGCTTTTGCCGCATTGACGGTTGTGCGGTTGTCCGCCTCGGTGTCGTGCCGCAACTCACGTTGGTGGCGCGGAGGATTGTGTGTCTTGTAGGAGCGTGTTGATCTGCTGGACGAGCGCGTCCGTTGCGATCCCGAACCCACCATTGGTCGCGACCGCGCGAGTGCAGCTATCGAGTTCGACGTAGCCGACGCCACCGGGGTCGTCGCCTCCATGGAAGGTGAGGGTGGCGAATGTCGACGCGTCACTTGGGCATTGGTAGAAGCTGTTCGGTGGAACGAAGCCGGCCACGCTTGCGGCGTTCGTGAGGTCGCGCAGCGGTCCCCGGCAAGCACGAGCCGTCGCGTACGCCATCGACCAGCGGCCGAGCCGGTAGGCGCACGCCAGCGCCGACGATCCCTGACCCAGGCCGCCGCGATCGCTGCCGTCGTCCACGGCGAACACCTGATCGAGGGTGAATCGTCGCCCACGGCGACGCGATGTCTGGCCATCGCAAGGGACATCGACTGGTCGCCGACACCGTGTCACTGGCGATCTGTTGGACGCGGACGGCATCGACGACCCGAAAATCCAGGCGTGGAACATCGTCAGGCTCGGCCGTCCGGCCGACTGTAGATACCCGCGGCGGTGCCAGGCGGGGTCAGCTCACTGTCGTCGCGACCAGAACAGTCCACGGCTCGAGCTCGATGTTCGCGGGCAAGCCGGCCCCGTGGGCGGCGGCGCGGGGACGAGCAAGTCCGAAGACGAACGGGCCAAGACCGGAGACGGTGACCTCGGCCAACTCGACGTCCCAGGACCTCAGTCCGGCGTAACGGCGCTCCACCACGACGAGCGCACGACCGCCCGCAACCCCTCCTGCACGATGACCGGCCCGGTGCTCGCCGATGTCCAACGCGGGGTCGCACATCGCACTCGGCCGGCGCCGATCACCGCCGTGGCGGCCTGCCCGAGCGGCGGCGGGGTCCCGGTCGCCGCGAGCGCCGTGGCACCGTCACCGCTTGGGAACCGTCGTCGATCCTCGGCATCAGGCGAGGCCGCTGGTGACGACACGCTCTGTTCGGCGGGTGTCGCCGATCCGGCTACGCCGGCTGGGAGGAGACCCGGTTAGGGCCGACGTAGCACACAACACCCCCGCCACCACCCACCGTCAAAGCGCCGATTCCGAATACCCGCGACCGCATGTGCTTTCGACGCACCCCGATCCCCACTGGTCTTCAGCTGCCGGCCCCCGTTCAGCGGAGCGTACCACTTTGCCGCGATGACGCGCATGCGGTCGCCGCTATGAACAGCAGTGGGAACCCGCTCGACGCGGGACGCGTCGAACCGCTGACGGAGAGGCCCGCACGATGCCGAACACCAAGTTGCGCGTGGGCCTGATCGCGGCTTCGGTCGTTGGCGCGACCGGATGCGCGTCGGGCACGGAAGTCTCCTCGTCGTCCGAGCCCTCACCTGGTGTAACGAACGACACCGTCGCCACCTCCCTACCGACACCACGGCGCCGTCGTCGAACGGTTCGTCGGCCCCCAACCCCGCGCAGCTGCGCTTGGTGAACGCGTGTTCGGTGCCGACGTCGGCGGCGCGACGCCTGTGACCGTAGGCATTATCCGGAGCTGGACGGTCGGACCACCCGTCCTGTCGCCGTCGACTTCGGTCGGCCCCTTCGCTGCGTCTTTCCCCAGCGTGCCTGATGGCGCGTTCGCCGCGTTCTGTTGGGTGGGCGGCGCAGGAAGCTGGAAATCGTGGGCCGTCGACGACGACGGACGCGAGTCGATAGGGCGTCCAGTTATCTGCGGCGACCCCTCAACCCGGCGGCCCCGGACTC
>CAWGTF010000019.1:0-13324 GCA_963825425.1 uncultured Actinomycetes bacterium | reverse complement strand
GCGACTGTGTTCCCGGGTACCGCCTCGCAGGCGCTCCCCAACGTCACCGTCACGATTCCTGACGCCAGCGGCGCGGGCTGGTCGAACGGTGACTTCATCAAGTTCCAGCTCTCGTCGAACCCGGCGGCCCTCGCGGCGCTTTGCAACACGGGTGCGAACTTGAACCAGACTGCATCCCTCGCAAAGCCTTCAGTGGCGGGCCTTGACGGCGGCTCGACGGCCGTCACCGCATTCTCGGTGACGCAGGCTGCCAGTGGCACGTGCTCGGGCAATGACACGTTCCAGATCGCGTTCACCGGATCTGCTCCGTCTGACACCAACAGCACCGTGTTCACGATCTCTGGTCTCGTGGCCACCCTCGGCACTGCGGTCCCGACTGGCCCGCTTGCACTGTTCAGCACCGTTAACACGACCAGTGCGGCGCTCGCTCCTCCTGGCGTCACCCTCGCGACCATCGGCAGCGCTTCGCTCTCGACATCGTCGACAGGTGTTGCCGCTGGTGCGACAGCGGTTTCGATCGCTCCGATCGTTCTAACCGACGTGGTCGGTGGCAAGTTCGGTACCAGCATCACCTTCACGTCCGCTGGCACGACTCGTTCACCACCGTTGGCACGTTGACCGCACCGTCCGGCGTAACCGTCACCAACACGCCGGCCGCAGGTCACGCGATCACGTTCACCCTGTCGGCTACTGGTCCCGCGGGTGGCAAGTACACCCTCACCGGTGCCCAGCTGACTGTGAACACCCCTGCGGGTGCGCACCTGGTTACCCTTACGACGGCCGGTACGTACTCCGGTCCGGCGCTCACGGCCCAGTACGCGTTCGTTGGTGTGACGACTCGTGAGGGTGGTGCGGACCGTTATGGCACCGCAGCGCTTCTCTTCAACAACGAGTTCGGTGCTGGCGTCGTTGCGCCGCAGACTCCGGCAACCAGTGCGGTTATCGCGTCTGGCGTGAACTTCCCGGACGCCCTTTCAGCGAACTACCTCGCTGGCATCAACAGCACGGGCGTTCTGCTGACGGACCCGAACGTGCTTCCGTCGCAGACGCAGCAGATTCTGACCAACGGCAAGGTCGCCACGGTCTACATCGTCGGTGGCACCGCCGCTGTCAGCCAGAATGTGCAGAACGCGATCATGGCACTGAAGAACCCGACGTCTGGCCTTAACCTCTCGGTGATCCGTATTTCGGGCGCCGACCGGTACCAGACGAACGAGCAGGTCGACCTCTCGACGGGTGTCACGAGCACCACGGCCACCACGGCCATCGTCGTGACCGGCGAGAAGTTCGCCGACGCGTTGTCGGTTGGTCCGATCGTCGCTAACAACCACTACCCGTTGGTGCTGACGCCGACTGCCGCTTTGGGCAGCGCCGCATCAACGACACTCACCGCACTCGGCATCACACACGCCGACATCGCGGGTGGCACCAGCGCAGTGTCGACTTCGGTCGAGACTGCCGTGAAGGGCCTCGGAATCACGATCGACAACCGCCTTGCGGGTGCCGACCGGACCGAGACCGCGTCGCAGGTTGCCGACTGGGCTACAACTGCAACGGCAACAACCTTTGCCGAGAGTGGCTACAGCGGTACTAAGGGTCTTGGTTTCACCACCGCGACTGCAAACCTCGCGCGTGGCGACAACTACCCTGACGCTCTCGCGGCGGGCGCTTCGCTCGGCGGCATCAAGGCAGCGGGTCCGGTAGCGGCACCGCAGGTCCTTTTGCTGACCGCTGACGCGAACACGCTGGGTGCGGGCATCGGCGAATACCTGTCGGCGATCCCCGGTGGCGCGCACGTTACCACCGTCAACGCAATCGGTCTTGCCAGCGCAATCAGTGGCAAGACGCTAGCTGCGGCACTTGGCACTGCTAGCTAATCGCACCACCTGAACCACAGATCGGGCCGGGGCGAAAGCCCCGGCCCGATCTGCGTTTCCGCGACCACTGATCGGGACGGGCTGCGCTTCAGCTATTCAACAACCATTCAGCCTTGAGTCCAGCACTGGTCCGCTCTCATAACATCCGACTATGGTGTGAGACGGTCTGATCGGCGCTACTCAGTGGAGCATCAGTGAATACTTCTCGTCACCGCACGGGGCGTTCGATTCTCGGCGTAGCGGTACTTGCTGCGGGCACGCTGGTTGTGACCACATCGCAGGCCTTGGCGTTTAGCGTGTCGGGCGTTGCTGCGCTGTCCAGTGGCACCCAGGTGACGCTCTCTGCCGGTGCCACCAGCCAGCCGCTGAATCCTGTGTCCTTGTCCTTCTCGGACACGACCTCCCAGCCTGTCTTCTCGTCCGGCGACTTCGTCACGTTCCAGCTCTGGGACGCCACCGCGAACGCGCCCCTTTCGAACACCTTTGCCAATACGTTCGAGTCCGCGGCTTTCAACACGACGCCGACAGTCGGTGCTGGCAACGGTCTCACCAGCAGTGCGTACTCGGTGAGCCTAGCCAAGGGTGCCCTGTCGTCAGTCAACGACGAGTTCATGTTGGCCTTCAACCAGAACGCACCGTTGGACACCAACGCGACTGTGTTCACCATCTCGGGCCTATACGTCAACCTGGGTGCGAACATTCCGCTCGGCCACGTGGTAGCGATCAAGGCTACGGCGAGTAACGGCACGCCATTTGCGGCCGCCATGTCGACCATGACCGTGAATGTCGGCTCTATTCCGAGTATCACCGTGACGAACAGCAAAATGGCGACTGGTGCGCCGTCGTTCACCGGTGTGCTGCTTGGGCAACGTGGTAGTCACCGACGTCGCGGGCGGCGCGGTGATTCAGCGGTCGACGAGATCGACCTCACTCTGGCGTACGGAGCCCGATTCACCACCGCCGGCACGATCGGAGGCACGCTGGCGGCCGCGGGCACTCCCACACGTAAGACCGTCGCGACGACCCAGACACGGTGAAGGTGACTGCGACGAAGACCTCAGCGACCGGCGACACCCTGACGCTCAGCGGCGCTGCCCAGGTCACTTTGCCGGCGGCCCCCGGTGAGGTCTACGTCGCGGTGTCGACGAGACGACGACGGCTACATTCCTGGGTGCCGTGGGCGTCGCCACGGTGGTCAACCAGACCCGGCTCGGAGGTAGCGACCGCTACGCGACCGCGAGCTTGCTATACGACTCGGTATTCGCTCCGGCGACCTCAGTCGTGCTGACGTCCGGCGCGAATTACCCCGACGCGCTGTCCGCAAGTTACCTCGCCAGGCAGCTATTTGCCGGTGTTCTCACGACGGACCCGGGATCGCTGCCGAGCGCGACCAAACAAGAGTTGCTCGCGCATGCCATAAACACCGTCTACATCGTTGGCGGTACGGCCGCTGTGAGCCAGAACGTGCTGAATGAGGTTGCCGCTCTGCACGTCGGAAACAGTTCGACGAATCCCCTCATCAACGTCGTGCGGATTGCAGGCAGCGACCGGTTCGCGACCAACAACCTCGTGGATATCTACCACCTACCGGCCGTGACGACGACGGCAGTGATCGCGACCGGCCTTAACTTCGCGGATGCTCTCGCGGTTGGCCCAGCGATCACGGCGACCGGCGACCCGCTGATCCTGACATCCGGGTCGTCGTTGTCGGCTTCGGCCATGTCCACGATCGGCAACCTCGGCATCAAACACGCCATCATCATTGGCGGCACGAGCGCGGTTTCGAGCGCTCTGGAGTCGGCGCTCACTGCGGCCGGCGTCACCGTCAGCTACCGAATTGCCGGTGCGGATCGCACGCAGACGGCCGCCTCCGTCGCGACCTGGGAGACCGCCGGCTTGCCTGGGTCTGGCGCCTATCCAGCATTGCCCGGGCTCGGGTTCAGCACCACCACGCTGATCAATGTCGCCCGAGGCGATTCGTTTGCCGACGCCCTCGTGGCAGGCCCGGTAGCCGGCGAGTCGGATAACGTGATCATGCTTACGGCCGACACGAACACGCTCGGCGCCGGCATTCCGGGGTTCTTCACGGGCAAAGCAGGTTTGACGACATTGCGTGCTCTGGGCCTGACCAGCGCAGTCAGCGCGGCGACCCTCAGCGCGGCCGCTGAAGCCTTAACGAAGCCCCTGATCATCTGAGCCACGCGGCTTTTGGGGCCGGCATTGCATTTGTTAGGTCCACAGATGGTTCACAGCGAGCTTTCAGGGGTGGGGGCGCGGCCGGAGGGTAAACTTCCGTAGATCTTTGTCGGTGCTCCCGCGTGAAAGGGCTTGTGGTGGCTGCCCAGCCGTTGAGCGTCGCGCCGGAACGGCCGGTCGCGACGCCGCGTCTACCAGGCCCTGCCACGAGCAGCGAGCCAGGCGGGTCAGCTCGCGTCGTCCCGCCTCGTCCTTATGTGACTGTCGTCCTGCCTTGTTATAACGAGCAGGACCACGTGCTGGAGGAGATCGCCCGGATCAGCGTCGCGCTCGACGCGAGCGGCTACACCTACGAGCTGCTGGCGATCGACGACAAGTCGACCGACGAGACGCTGGCGAGATTGCGGACGGCCGAGAAGACCTACCCGCAGCTGCGGGTCGTCGCCTTCCGCCGCAATGGCGGCTCGGGGACGGTCCGTCGGATCGGCACCCACGACGCCCGCGGCGAGATCGTCGTCTGGACCGACGCGGACATGACGTATCCGAACGAGCGGATCCCCGAACTGGTCCGCTACCTCGACGACAATCCCGACGTCGACCAGGTAGTCGGGGCGCGCACGAGCGAGCAGGGCACCCACAAGCTGCTGCGGGTGCCGGCGAAGTGGGTGATCCGCAAGCTTCGCCGAGTGGCTGGCCGGTACGACGATTCCCGACCTGAACTCCGGCCTACGGGCGTTCCGCAAGGAGGTGTCGCTGCCGTATCTGCGGCTGTTGCCGCCTGGGTTTTCCTGCGTCACGACGATCACGATGTCGTTCCTGTCGAACCAGCACACCGTCGACTACCTGCCGATCTCCTACGCGCAGCGTGCGGGTCACTCGAAGTTCCATCCGCTGAAGGACGCCTACCGCTACATCCTTCAGGTGCTGCGGATGGTGATGTACTTCAATCCGCTGAAGGTCCTCATGCCGCTGGCGATTTGGCTGGTGACGATCGGTGTCGTGAAGGGCATCTTCGACGTGGCGCGGTATCACTTCCACCTGACGACCAATACACTGTTGATCTTCGTCACCGGGCTCATCATCGGCGCTGTGGCCCTGCTGGCGGATCTCATCGTTCGATCGCGTGGGGAGTGACGACGTGCGCATCGCCGTCGTTGGCCCGACGCACCCGCACACGGGCGGGATCGTTCACCACACGACCGAGCTGTGCCATCAGCTCGCCGCGGCTGGCCATGACGTCGACCTGGTTTCCTGGTCGGCGCAGTACCCGGCGTTCCTGCATCCCGGCACGCTGCGGGTGCCCGGCGGCGAGCCCGAGGTGCGCGTCTACCCCGCTACCTCTTACCAGCTGGTCTGGTGGAATCCGATCACTTGGTGGCGCACGGGCGTAGGGCTTCGTAGCTACAGCGCTGTCGTGCTGGTGCACGCCTCGACCGTGCAGGTGCCCGCGTATCTGACGATCCTGCGCGCCTTGCGTGCCCGCCGCCACATGAGCCGGCCGCGGGTGGTCGTTGTCGCGCACAACGTGTTCCCGCACGAGCGCCATTTCGGTGACACGGTGCTGGTTCGGGCGCTGCTCTCGCGGGCCGCCGCGGTGCTCGTGCACTCGCCCGAGCTTGCCGCCCTCGCGAAGACCGTGGTGAGCCGCACGCAGATCGTCTTCGCCGACATCCCTCCGCACCTGCCAGCCTTCCCGCTCGAACGGCAGGTTATGACGGACGCCGACGAGCCGTTCAACCGGCTGCTGTTCTTCGGCACTGTGCGGCCCTACAAGGGTCTCGATGTGCTGCTGCAGGCCATGGTGAGCGTTCCCGAGGTGCGGCTCGTGGTCGCCGGTGACATCTGGTCAGGGGTGAGCGGTCTGCGCGATCAGATTGCCGAGCTCGGCCTGCTCGATCGGGTCATGCTGCGCCCGAGCTACGTTGCGGGCTCCGAGATTGCCGGCCTCTTCCGGGACGTCGATGCGCTGGTGTTGCCTTACCGCGCAGGCACCGCGTCGCAGAACGTCTTGCTGGCACACTCGATGGGCGTTCCGGTGATCGCGACGCGGGCGGGGACGCTCGGCAGCCAGGTCAACGACGGGATCGACGGCGTCCTCGCCGAGCCGGACGACGTCGACGACCTCACCGCCGCGCTCAAGCGGTTCTACGCCCCGGGTACCCCGCAGAAGCTGCGGGCCGGCGTCCCGATCGTCGACACCGAGTCGAGCTGGAACGGCTACATCGAGGTTCTTACCGCGGCGTTGGCGGGCGTCGCAGTCGCCGGCACCCGGGCGAGTCGGTGAGACGCCCGCACCTGCCGCCGCGCTTTCGACTGCTGGCCAGGATTGCCTTCTTCGCGATTCTGATCGTCTTGTTCGCGTTGGCGCTGCACGGCAAGTGGCACCAGATCGGCGACAGCTACGAGAAGCTGTCGTGGTATTCGCTTCTCGCCGCTACCGTGCTCGGCTTCGGGAACATTTTCGCGGCGATGATGGCCTGGCGTTCACTGCTCGCCGACCTCGACTCGCCGCTACGACTCCCGGTCGCGATGCGTATCTTTTTCCTTGGCCAGCTTGGAAAATATCTTCCAGGTTCGGTGTGGACCGTCGTCGCGCAGGCTGATCTCGGCCGCGACCACGAGATACCTCCGCGTCGAACGGTCGCGGCCAGTGTTCTCGGCATGGCCGTTTCACTGGCGGCCGGACTCGTGATCGCGGTTGTCACGCTGCCGTTTTCCGCACCTGGCGAGGTCGCTCAGTACATCTGGGTGCTACTCGTGTTGCCGTTGCTTGTGGTCGCGCTGCTTCCGAAGAACCTCGACCGGCTGACGCACTTCCTCTTCAAGGTGCTGCGCCGCGAACCACCCGACCACGAGTTCACGTTGCGCGGCGTGCTCATTGCGCTGGCTTGGCAGACGATCGGATGGTTGTCGGTCGGCTTCGAGGTCTTCGTGCTGTGCTGGGCGTTGCACGCGCCGATTGGTCGGTCGCTGTTGTTGGCGCTCGGCGGTACGGCGCTCGCGTGGTCTGCGGGCTTCCTGGCGATTCCGCTGCCATCGGGCGCCGGTCTGCGTGAAGTCATTACCATCGCCATCTTGAGTTCGGTGCTATCCGTGCCATCCGCGACGGTGGTTGCCCTTACGTCGCGCGTGATTTCTGTAGTTGGTGATGGCGCATTCGCGGCGGTAGCGGTGGCTATCGCCCGCCACAACGGCCTGCATCTCCTAGCGGCGGCGAGGCAGCGGAACCGGCAAGAGGCCCATCGAGAGGCACGTGCTGCAGCGTCGGCCCCACGCGCCGCGCCCTAACTGAGGCGCGCGACCGTCGTTGTCGTAGCTAGGACGCTGAGATTGCTATGACGTTGAAGATGGCGCCTTGCGGGTCGGCGAGGGTGGCCATCGGACCGATCGGCGTTTCGATCGGCTCGAGAATGACGTCGCCGCCCAGCGCGCGTGCCTGCGCAGCCACGGACTCGGTGTCCTCGACGGCGAAGTAGATCTGCCACTCGTTCGGCGCTGCGTCGTCGGTCCGAGCTGAGATGCCGGCCACCGCGTCGTCACCACTACGCAAGCTGACGTACGGCGTCGGGCCAGATTCTTGCGGGTCGGCGATCAACCCGAACACCGCCTCGTAGAACGACGCAGCTGCACCGACGTCGTCCGTTCGTAGGTCGTTCCAGATGACCGACCCGGGCTCGTTGACCAGCGTCGCGCCGATGCGCTTGTTCGCCTGCCAGATCGCGAGGGGCGCGCCCGTCGGGTCGATGATGAAGGCCATCCGGCCGGCGTCCGTCACGTCGAACGGCGCCATCACCGTCTTGCCACCCGCGGCATCAACTCGCGCCAGGGTGGCGTCGACGTCGTCGACCGCAAGGTAGGTGTTCCACATCGCCGGTGCGTGCTGCGCGGCAAGGTCGGGAGGCAACACCGAGATCGCGCCGACAACGCCGGTGGACTTAAGCGCCATCGAGTAGACGCCGTCGGGCATCGGCAGGTCGTCGAAGGTCCAGCCGAACAGCTCGCCGTAGAACTCCTTGGCGGCGCCCTGGTCACTGGTCGATAGATCGATCCAGTTGGGCGTGCCCTGGGCGTAGGAGCTTCGTAACGGCATCTCAGGCGGCCTCTCCGGAAGTTGGTCCGGGTGTGATTGTGCTCAGAACGGCACGATGAGGGAAGAGGGACGGCGAATAAGGTCGCCGATTGACCTCAGCGAGGCCCCCTGGGTGGCCGATAGTCAGAATAACCGCCGCTTCTACGGTTGATGAGTCATGGCTACTGACCGTTACAGCTCACCATTGCACGGATGTTCAGGAATCGGGTGACAAGAGCCGTGAGCGAAGACAAATCGCCAGGCTTAGCGCAGCGCGAGGCGGTCGAAAGTCTGGCCAGCCGACTCTACGACGGCGTCACGGTGACCGAAGTCATCCGACCGGCTGCGGTGCTCTCCGAGAGCAATGCGCGCCTCGTGCTTGCTGGATTGCGCGCCGATGACGTCCGCTCCGGAGGTCGGTGGCACGCCGAGCCGGGCTGCTGGCGGCTGTTCGAACGTCCGTGGAAGGGCAAAGACGAGCGCTCAGCGGCCGCGGCAGGTCTCATCGGCAGCATTCAAGTTGCCTACGGCATGCCCACCCGCTGGGAGATCACCATCTTTCGAGCAACAGTTACCGTGGTCGGCTCTCGTGGCGGCTACACCGTCGACAAGTTGTGCGACGAGGCGCTTGGCCATGCCGGCCTGACGCTGCGCAACTGCCCACGCATCGACATGCCAGCACCGCCGCGCGCGTTCCGTTCACGCTGACACAGCCGGCCCTCGCGGCGCAGTCGCTTACTTTCGGCGCGCGACCGATTCGAACAAATCTGCGTAGGCCTGCGCAACACCGCGCGGCGACGCCGTCCGCTCGACGTATGCTCGCGCTGCCGCGCCCATCTTCTCCCGGCGCCCGCGTCGTCGATGAGCTTCAGCACAGCTGCCGTAAACGCATCCGCGTCGTCGGGAGGCACCGCGATACCAGCTCCCGCAGCCTCGACGACGCGCTGCACTTCGCTGCCCTCGTCGACACTGGCAACGACAGGTCGACCCGCGGCCATGATCGAGTAGGTCTTCGACGGCACGCTCGACCGTGCCAACCCAGCTTTCAACGGGACGACGTGCAGATCCGCCGCGGCAAGCAACTCGGATACTCGCTCGAGAGGCTGCATCGGTACGAACCGCAGGTTGGGCAAGTCGGCCGCCTGCGCCTCGAAGTCGGGCAACGTCGATCCGCCGCCGTTGATGACGTAGACGATGTCGTCACGATCACGAGTTGATCGCGCTGCGTGCACGAGAAGGTCGAGCGACTGTGACATGCCGACGTTGCCGGCGTACATCACCACCGTCTTGCCAGACAAGCCGTACTCGGCGCGATAGGAGTTCTCGGTCGGGCCGGGTGCAACGACCTCGACATCGACGAAGTTCGGGATGACGCGCAGCCGCTGCGGTCGGCGCATCTTCGCGGCCAGGTTCGCCCGCATGTCCGCCGACAGCACGGTAACTGCTGCACACCGGGCGTAGGACCACCGCTCAAGCGCGCTCGCCGCCGAGATGAGCGTGCGGCCGCGAAGGAGACCGAGCTCGACCGCGACGTCCGGAAACACGTCTTGCACGTTGAGCACCAGCGGCGCGCGCCGCGCCAAGGCGGCGAACCACCCGGTCGCCGCCATCGGCAGCGGCGGGGTCATCGCGAACGTGACATCGACGCTCTTGCCTGCTGCCGCTACCGCTGCATCGAGGGCGCAGAATGCAGCGAAACCGACCGCCCGCTTGGGAATGCTGCGCTTGTCGCCGGTCGGGAACGGATACACCCGTGTCACCCGACCCCAGTCGGTGCGCTCGCGACGCACTACCTTTCCGCGCCACTCGGGGACCACTTCGTGGTGCTCGTACCACGGCAGCGACGTCACCACGTCGATGTGATGCCCGAGCGCCCCGAGCTCCTCGACCAGGCGACTCGCAATGACACCCGTCGGCGCGACATCGGGATCGAAGTGCGGCAGCACCGCGAGGATTCTCACGAGCCGACCTTTGCGTAGACATCAACCAGCAACTGCACCGGGTCTAAAGCGGTGAGTTCCGCCGCCCGTGCGCGGCCGGCGTCAGACAACCGTTGCCGTGCTGCGTCATCGGCAAGTAACTCGGAGATCGTGCGAGCCCAACCGGGCACGTCGTCGGGGTCGAGCAGCACGCCTGCGTCACCGACCAATGACGGCAGCGCAGTTGCGTCGGCCGCGACCACCGGACACCCAGCAGCCATCGCCTCGACCACCGGGAGGCCGAAACCCTCGAAACGGGAGGGAAATGCGAGCATCGAGGCTCCCGCGTACAGGGCAGCGAGCTGTTCGGCCGCCACGTAGCCGAGCATCCGGACCCGCTCGTCGATGCCGAGCCTCGCCACCAGATCGGCGACCTCGGCCCGCGTCGAGTGCGCCGAGCCCCACGCGCCGGCACCGACAGCTCCGGTGAGCACCAGGGAGACGTCGTGCGTCTTCGCCACCTGAGCGAACGCCTCGAGTAGCACGGCGTGATTCTTGTGCGGGTAGGTGGCTGCGGGATACAGAGATGTAGGGCCGGCGCACCCCGAGTTCGCCCAACAGCTGTGCACGTCGTTTGTCGGACACCGATGGCATCGGTCGAACGACTGGCGGTACCACGACGACCTTGCTGGCGTCGAGGTCGAACGCGTCGATCGCCTGCGACCGGGTGAACTCGCTAATCGCAGTGACGACCTCGGCACGCTTCAACGAGCGGCCTTGTGTGAGGCCGAGATAGCGGCGCTTCGCAGCGCTGAAGTACGCCGGGTACGACAGGTACTGCAGATCGTGCAGCGTGACCACCGCCGGCACCCGGCAACCCGGCGGCACGATCCCGCCAAGGTGGTGCACCAGGTCGACCTTCTGAGCCCGCAAATGTCTTGGCAGCCAGGCGTTTTCGATGATCACGCGCCGCATCACATGTCGGCCTTCAGGCATCGGCGGGACGACGGTGTGTGCCGCCGCGGCCAACTGCGGGTATTCCTTCACGAACCCTGGCAACCCGAACGCGACCACGCTGACGTCGTCGCGCTCGACCAGCGGCGCGAGCAGGCCGGTCGCGTATCCCTCGCTGCCGCCGACGACTCCCGGCACCAGCCACAGCAGATTGAGGCCGACGGTCAGTGTCATGACACTGCCGCCCGATACGCCTCGACGGTGAGCGCAGCAGCGTCGTCCCACGAGTACTGCGTCGACTGCTTCACTGCGGCCGTGGCGAACTCGTCGTGTCGCGAGCCGAGCACGGTCTCGAGTGCAGCGGCGATCGCACTGGCGTCGAGCGGATCGACGAGCAGCCCGCCGTCGCCGACGAACTCGGCCATCGCGGTGCCGCGTGACGTGACGACCGGTACTCCGTGCGCCATCGCTTCGAGTACCGGCAACCCGAATCCCTCGCGCAGGCTCGGGTAGCAAAACGCCTGTGCGCCGGCATAGGCGGCGTGCAGCTGATCGGTCGGCAAGAATCCGAGCAGTCGCACGCCGCGTGCCATGTGGGCTGGTACTGGCACGTCACCCCAACCCGTCGGGCCGACGAGTACGAGACCGAGATCGGGATCGGCGTGTCGCACGATGGCGAACGCTTCCAGCAGCGTCGGCACGTTCTTGCGAGGTTCGAGCGTGCCGCACCACAGCACGTAGCGCTCGGGTAGTTGGTAGGCGGCTAGGAAGGCCGCGACATCCTCCGCACTGACCGCAGGCACCACGACGCCGTGTGGGACCAGCCGCAGCCGTGACGGTTCGAACCCCGCGTCGACGCAGTCGGTCAGCGTCGACTGCGACGGGACCAGCACGACGTCCGCATTTCGACGTGCCAACGCCAGGCCGCGCCGGAAGAAGCGGCGTCCGTGCCTGGTGAAATGGCTTGGCTCGTGCAGAAATGCGAGGTCGTGCACGGTCACCACAAGCGGCGCGTTCTTCGGCGGGATCGCAAAGGTGGTCGCGTGGATGACGTCGACCGGCCCGGTGGCGCGCTGCACGGGCGGCCAGCGCAACGCGTGCCACGACTCGTAGAGCGCGATGCGTGGGAGTGGCAGTTGGTGCATGCGCACGGTCGGCGTCCAAGGCTGTGGCGGCAACGTGTCGTGTCGCGCGGCAACACCGAGGACCTCGACGTCGTCGCGCTTTTGCAGCGCCTTCACTGTCTCGAGCGCCGACGACGCGGTACCGCCGGGCACCGCGTGCCAGCACTGTTCGAGAGTGACTGCCACCCGCAGTCGCCGACCGCTCATGACGAGCCGCTCAGGACAGGCCGCTCATGGCCCGGCCGCCGGCGGTTCACCGGTCGACGCGGATAGCTCGCCCGGCGAGTTGATCGGCGAGCATCGCCACGTCGGCGTCGACCATCAGGCGGGCCAGTTCCGGTGTGCGCGTCTTGGCTTCCCAGCCCAGCACGGCTTTTGCCTTCGACGCGTCACCACACAGGTTGTCGACCTCGGCCGGACGCAGGTAAGCCGGGTCGGTCTCGACGTACTTGTGCCAGTCGAGACCTACCCGCTCGAAGGCGAATTCCACGAACTGCTCGATCGAATACGACACGCCGGTGGCGATCACGAAGTCGTCGGGTTCATCGGTCTGGAGCATCCGCCACATCGCCTCGACGTACTCGGGGGCGTAGCCCCAGTCGCGCAGAGCAGACAGGTTGCCGAGATAGAGCTTCTCCTGAAGGCCGGCCTGGATCCGCGCAACGGCGCGAGTGATCTTGCGCGTAACAAACGTCTCGCCGCGACGTTCGCTCTCGTGGTTGAAGAGGATTCCGTTCACCGCGAACATGCCGTACGACTCGCGATAGTTCACCGTCACCCAGTACCCGTAGACCTTGGCGGCCCCATACGGCGAACGCGGGTGGAACGGCGTCGACTCGTTCTGCGGCGGGGGCGTCGAGCCGAACATCTCCGAACTCGAGGCCTGGTAGAAGCGCGTCGAAACCCCCGACGCACGAATGGCCTCGAGCAGCCGGATCGTCGCGACGCCGGTCACGTCGCCGGTGTAGTCGGGCATCTCGAAGCTGACCTTGACGTGGCTCTGCGCGCCGAGGTGGTAGACCTCGTCGGGATGCACCGCGCGCATCAGGTTCACCAGACCGACGCCGTCGTGCAGGTCGCCGTAGTGCAGCCGCAGCCGAACATCGCTGTCGTGCGGGTCTTGGTAGATGTGGTCGAGCCGCTCGGTGTTGAAGGTTGATGCCCGCCGGATCAGACCGTGAACCT
>CAWGTF010000018.1:0-38113 GCA_963825425.1 uncultured Actinomycetes bacterium | reverse complement strand
GACCGAGCTGAGCCATCAGCTTGCGGCTGCGGGTCACGACGTCGACCTCATCTCGTGGTCGGCGCAGTATCCGGCGTTTCCTGCACCCGGGCACGTTGCGAGTGCCGGGTGGCGAACCCGAGGTGCGCGTTTACCCGCGGACGTCGTACACCTTGGCCTGGTGGAACCCGATCACGTGGTGGCGCACCGGCGTCCGGCTTCGTCTTTATGACGCTGTCGTCTTCGTGCACGCCTCGACCGTGCAGGTGCCCGCCTACCTCACGATGTTGCGGGCGCTGCGGGCCGGCCGCGGTCGCTCGCACACGCCGCGCGTCGTCGTCGTCGCGCACAACGTTTTCCCGCACGAGCGGCATTTCGGCGACGCGGTGCTGGTGCGTGCGTTGCTTTCGCGTGCGGCTGGCGTACTCGTGCATTCGCCTGAGCTCGCGACGCTGGCCCGCACGGTCGTGAAGAACCGCACCGAGGTCGTCGTCGCCGATATTCCTCCGCACCTGCCGGCGTTGCCGTTAGCGCGACGACCCGTGACGGACGACGAGCAGCCGTCCAACCGGATCCTTTTCTTTGGCACCGTGCGGCCGTACAAGGGCCTCGACGTACTGCTCCAGGCGATGGTGAGTGTACCCGGCATCAAGCTCGTCGTCGCGGGTGACATCTGGTCAGGAGTCAGCGGCCTGCGCGATCAGATTGCCGAGCTCGGCCTGCTCGACCGCGTGATGCTGCGCCCGAGCTACGTGGCGGGCTCAGAGATTGCCGGTCTTTTCCGGGACGTCGATGCGCTGGTGTTGCCCTATCGCGCCGGCACCGCGTCGCAGAACGTCTTGCTCGCGCACGCGATGGGGGTTCCGGTGATCGCGACCCGCGCAGGCACGTTGGGCGGCCAGGTTAACGACGGAGTCGATGGCGTGCTGGCCGAACCCGACGACGTCCCCGATCTCACGGCTGCGCTGCATCGTTTCTACTCGCCTGGCATGCCGCAGAAGCTGCGGGCTGGCGTTCCGATCGTCGACACCGAATCAAGCTGGAACGGCTACGTCGACGTCCTGACCGCGGCGCTGGCGGGCGTCCCTGTCGCCAACACCCGGGCGAGTCGGTGAGACGCCCGCACCTGCCGCCACGCGTTCGCATGCTGGTCAGGTTCGGATTCTTCGCGACGTCTGATCGTGCTGTTCGCGCTTGCGTTGCACGGTCGGTGGCCGCAGATCGGCGACAGCTTCGAGCAGCTGTCGTGGTACTCGCTCTTGATCGCACCGTGCTCGGCTTCGGCAACATTTTCGCGGCGATGATGGCGTGGCGTTCGCTGCTTGCCGACCTCGACTCGACGCTGCCGATGCCGGTCGCGATGCGCATCTTTTTCCTTGGCCAGCTGGGAAAATACCTGCCAGGCTCGGTGTGGACAGTCGTCGCGCAGGCCGACCTCGGCCGCGATCACTCGATCCCGCCGCGCCGCACGGTCGCCGCCAGTGTTGCTCGGCATGGCGGATCTCGCTGGCCGCTGGTCTGGTGATCGCCATCGTGACGCTGCCGTTCTCCGCGCCGGGCGAGGTCGCCCAGTACATCTGGGTGCTCCTCGTGTTGCCGCTGCTCGTCATCGGGCTGCTGCCGAAGAACCTCGACCGGCTGACGCATTTGCTGTTCAAGGTGCTGCGGCGCGAACCGCCCGACCACGAGTTCACCTTGCGCGGCGTGCTCATCGCGTTGGGCTGGCAGACGTTCGGCTGGGTGGCGGTCGGCGGCGAGGTGTTCGTGCTGTGCTGGGCGTTGCACGCACCGATCGGTCGCGTCGCTGCCGCTGGCGCTCGGCGCGACGGCACTCGCGTGGTCGGCCGGCTTCCTCGCGATTCCGCTGCCGTCGGGTGCCGGGCTGCGCGAGCTGATTACGATCGCCATCTTGAGCTCGGTGCTATTCGGTGCCATCGGCGACGGTGGTGGCGCTCACGTCGCGCGTCATCTCGATCGTGGGTGATGGCGCATTCGCGGCCGTAGCGGTCGGCATCGCCCGGCACAACGGGCTTCATCTGCTCGCTGCTGCGAGGCAGCGCAATCGCCTGAGAGGCCCATCGAGAGGCCCGTGCCGCAGCATCTGCCTCCGCGTGCTGCGCCCTAAGCCGAGGCGCGACCGTAGCCGGTCGCTAGCTAGGACGCTGAGATCGCTATCACGTTGAAGATGGCGCCTTGCGGGTCGGCGAGGGTGGCCATCGGACCGATCGGCGTGTCGATCGGCTCGAGAATGACGTCGCCGCCCAATGCGCGTGCGTGTGCCGCCACGGATTCGGTGTCCTCGACGGCGAAGTAGATCTGCCACTCGTTCGGTGCTGCGTCGTCGGTCCGAGCCGAGATGCCGGCCACGGCGTCGTCACCACTGCGCAAGCTGACGTACGGCGTCGGGCCCGATTCTTGCGGGTCGGCGATCAACCCGAACACCGCCTCGTAGAACGACGCAGCCGCACCGACGTCGTCCGTTCGTAGGTCGTTCCAGATGACTGACCCGGGCTCGTTGACCAGCGTCGCGCCGATGCGCTTGTTCGCCTGCCAGATCGCGAGTGGCGCGCCGGTCGGGTCGATGATGAAGGCCATCCGGCCGGCGTCCGTCACGTCGAACGGCGGCCATCACGATCTTGCCGCCCGCGGCGTCGACGCGCGCCAGCGTGGCATCGACGTCGTCGACCGCCAGGTAGGTGTTCCACATCGCCGGTGCGTGCTGTGCGGCGAGGTCGGGAGGCAACACCGAGATCGCGCCGACAACGCCGGTCGACTTCAGGGCCATCGAGTAGACGCCGTCGGGCATCGGCAGGTCGTCGAACGTCCAGCCGAACAGCTCGCCGTAGAACTCCTTGGCGGCGCCCTGGTCACTGGTCGACAGATCGATCCAGTTGGGCGTGCCCTGGACGTAGGAGCTTCGCACCGGCATCGCGACGACCTCTCCGGAAGTTGGTCCGGGTGTGATTGTGCTCAGAACGGCACGGTCAGGGAAGAGGGACGGCGAATAAGGTCGCTCGATTGACCTCAGCGAGGCCCCCTGGGTGGCCGATACGTCAGATAACCGCCGCTCCTGCGGTTGATGATCATGGCTACGACCGTTACAGCTCACCATTGCACGGACGTCCAGGAATCAGGTGACAAGAGCCGTGAGCGACGACAAATCGCCGGGCGTAGCGCAGCGCGAGGCGGTCGAAAGTCTGGCCAGCCGGCTCTACGACGACGTCACGGTGACCGAGGTCATCCGGCCGGCTGCCGTGCTCTCCGAGAGCAACGCCCGCCTGGTCCTTGAAGGCCTGCGCGCCGATGACGTCCGCTCCGGGGGTCGCTGGCACGCCGAGCCGGGCTGCTGGCGGCTGTTCGAACGTCCGTGGAAGGGCAAGGACGAGCGTTCCGCGGCCGCGGCCGGCCTCATCGGCAGCATTCAGGTCGCCTACGGCATGCCCACCCGCTGGGAGATCACCATCTTCCGGGCGACGATCACCGTGGTCGGCATCCCGAACGGCTACACCGTCGACATGCTGTGCGACAACGCGCTCGGCCACGCCGACCTCACGCTGGCGACCTGCCCGCGCATCGACATGCCGGCACCGCCGCGCGCCTTTCGGGGACTGCTAGGCCTTCTAGCAGCCGCTTACTTTGCGCGCGACCATTCGAACAAATCTGCGTAGGCCTCCGCAACCCCGCGCGCCGACGCCGTCCGCTCGACGTATGCTCGCGCCGCCGCCCCCATCGACTCCCGAGCGCCCGCGATCGTCGACCAGCTTCAGCACAGCCTGCGACGAACGCGTCGGCGATCGTCAGGGCGGCACCGCGATGCCCGCGCCCGCAGTCTCGACGATGCGCTGCACCTCGCTGCCCTCGTCGACGCTCGCCAGCACGGGTCGACCCGCGGCCATGATCGAGTAGGTCTTCGACGGCACGCTTGACCGCGACAGTCCCGCTTTCAACGGCACGACGTGGACGTCGGCGGCTGCGAGTAGCTCCGGAAGTCGCTCGATCGGCTGCATCGGCACGAACCGAACGTTCGGCAGGCCGGCCGCCTCAGCTTCGAGTTCGGGCAACGTCGAACCGCCGCCGTTGATGACGTAGACGATGTCGTCGCGGTCCGCGGTTGCCTGCGCGGCGTGCACGACAAGGTCGAGCGACTGCGACATGCCGACGTTGCCGGCGTACATCACGACGGTCTTGCCGGCGAGCCGTACTCGGCGCGGTAGGAGTTCTCCTTGGGCCCCGGTCGCACGACCTCGACGTCGACGAAGTTCGGGATGACGTGCAGCCGATCGGGCTGGCGCATCTTCGCCGCCAGGTTCGTGCGCATGTCGGCCGACAGCACGGTGACCGCGGCGCAGCGTGCGTACGACCAGCGTTCGAGCGCGCTCGCCGCCGCGATGAGCGCGCGGCCGCTTGGAGCAGGCCGAGTTCGACCGCGACGTCGGGGAACACGTCTTGCACGTTCAGGACCAGCGGCGCGCGTCGGGCCAGCGCCGCGAACCAGCCGGTCGCCGCCATCGGCAGCGGCGGGGTCATCGCGAACGCGACGTCGACGTGCGCGCCGGCCGCCGCGACCGCCGCGTCGAGTGCGCAGAACGCGGCGAAACCGACCGCCCGCTTGGGAATGCTCGCTTGTCGCCGGTCGGGAACGGATGCACGCGGGTGATGCGACCCCAGTCGGTCTTCTCGCGACGCACGACCTTGCCGCGCCACTCGGGCAGCACTGTCGTGATGCTCGTACCACGGCAGCGACGTCACGACGTCGATGTGATGGCCGAGGCCGCCGAGCTCTTCGACGAGACGGCTCGCAATGACACCCGTCGGTGCGACGTCGGGATCGAAGTGCGGCAGCACCGCGAGGATCTTCACGAGCCGACCTTTGCGTAGACATCGACCAGCAGCTGCACCGGGTCGACAGCCGCGAGTTCCGCGGCCCGGGCGCGACCGGCGTCCGACAGCCGTTGCCGTGCGGCGGCGTCGGCGAGCAACTCGTTCATCGCGCGAGCCCAACCGGGCACGTCGTCGGGGTCGACGCAGCACGCCCGCGTCACCGACCAATGACGGCAGCGCCGTTGCGTCGGCCGCGACCACCGGACACCCGGCGCCATCGCCTCGACCACCGGGATGCCGAAACCCTCGAAACGGGAGGGAAATGCGAGCATCGAGGCTCCCGCGTACAGGGCGGCGAGCTGTTCGGCCGTCACGTAGCCGAGCATCCGGACCTGGTCGTCGATGCCGAGCCGTCGCCACCAGATCGGCGACCTCGGCCCGCGTCGAGTGCGCCGAGCCCCACGCGCCGGCGCCGACCGCTCCGGTGAGCACCAGCGAGACGTCGTGCGTCTTCACCACCTGCGCGAACGCCTCGAGCAGCACGGCGTGATTCTTGTGCGGGTAGGTCGCTGCGGGATACAGGATGTAGGGCCGGCGCACCCCGAGTTCGCCCAACAGCTGCGCACGTCGTTTGTCGGACACCGCAGGCATCGGTCGCACGACCGGCGGCACGACGACGACCTTGGCGGCGTCGAGGTCGAACGCGTCGATCGCCTGCGTTCGGGTGAACTCGCTCACCGCCGTCACGACCTCGGCCCGCTTCAACGAGCGGCCCTGTGTCAGGCCGAGATAGCGGCGCTTCGCAGCGCTGAAGTACGCCGGGTACGACAGGTACTGCAGATCGTGCAGCGTGACCACCGACGGCACCCGGCAACCGGGCGGCACGATCCCGCCGAGGTGGTGCACCAGGTCGACCTTCTGAGCCCGCAAATGTCTTGGCAGCCAGGCGTTTTCGATGATCACGCGCCGCATCACATGGCGGCCTTCAGGCATCGGCGGGACGACGGTGTGTGCCGCCGCGGCCAACTGCGGGTATTCCTTCACGAACCCTGGCAACCCGAACGCGACCACGTTGACGTCGTCGCGCTCGACCAGCGGCGCGAGCAGGCCGGTCGCGTAGCCCTCGCTGCCGCCGACGACTCCCGGCACCAGCCACAGCAGATTGAGGCCGACGGTCAGTGTCATGACACTGCCGCCCGATACGCCTCGACGGTGAGCGCAGCGGCGTCGTCCCACGAGTACTGCGTCGACTGCTTCACTGCGGCCGTGGCGAACTCGTCGTGTCGCGAGCCGAGCACGGTCTCGAGTGCGGCGGCGATCGCGTTGGCGTCGAGCGGGTCGACGAGCAGTCCGCCGTCGCCGACGAACTCGGCCATCGCGGTGCCCGTGACGTGACGACCGGTACTCCGTGCGCCATCGCTTCGAGTACCGGCAACCCGAAGCCCTCGCGCAGGCTCGGGTAGCAAAACGCCCGTGCGCCGGCGTAGGCGGCGTGCAGCTGATCGGTCGGCAGGAATCCGAGCAGTCGCACGCCGCGTGCCATGTGCGCAGGCACCGGCACGTCACCCCAACCCGTCGGGCCGACGAGTACGAGACCGAGATCGGGATCGGTGCGTCGCACGATGGCGAACGCTTCCAGCAGCGTCGGCACGTTCTTGCGAGGTTCGAGCGTGCCGCACCACAGCACGTAGCGCTCGGGTAGTTGGTAGGCGGCTAGGAAGGCCGCGACATCCTCCGCACTGACCGCAGGCACCACGACGCCGTGTGGGACCAGCCGCAGCCGTGACGGTTCGAACCCCGCGTCGACGCAGTCGGTCAGCGTTGACTGCGACGGGACCAGCACGACGTCCGCATTTCGACGTGCCAACGCGAGGCCGCGCCGGAAGAAGCGGCGTCCGTGCCTGGTGAAATGGCTTGGCTCGTGCAGAAACGCGAGGTCGTGCACGGTCACCACGAGCGGCGCGTTCTTCGGCGGGATCGCAAAGGTGGTCGCGTGGATGACGTCGACCGGCCCGGTGGCGCGCTGCACGGGCGGCCAGCGCAACGCGTGCCACGACTCGTAGAGCGCGATGCGCGGGAGTGGCAGTTGGTGCATGCGCACGGTCGGCGTCCAGGGCTGTGGCGGCAACGTGTCGTGTCGCGCGGCAACACCGAGAACCTCGACGTCGTCGCGCTTTTGCAGCGCCTTCACTGTCTCGAGCGCCGACGACGCGGTACCGCCGGGCACCGCGTGCCAGCACTGTTCGAGAGTGACTGCCACGCGCAGTCGCCGACCGCTCATGACGAGCCGCTCAGGACAGGCCGCTCATGGCCCGGCCGCCGGCGGTTCACCGGTCGACGCGGATAGCTCGCCCGGCGAGTTGATCGGCGAGCATCGCCACGTCGGCGTCGACCATCAGGCGGGCCAGTTCCGGTGTGCGCGTCTTGGCTTCCCAGCCCAGCACGGCTTTTGCCTTCGACGCGTCACCACACAGGTTGTCGACCTCGGCCGGACGCAGGTAAGCCGGGTCGGTCTCGACGTACTTGTGCCAGTCGAGACCTACCCGCTCGAAGGCGAATTCCACGAACTGCTCGATCGAATACGACACGCCGGTGGCGATCACGAAGTCGTCGGGTTCGTCGGTCTGGAGCATCCGCCACATCGCCTCGACGTACTCGGGGGCGTAGCCCCAGTCGCGCAGAGCAGACAGGTTGCCGAGGTAGAGCTTCTCCTGAAGGCCGGCCTGGATGCGCGCAACCGCGCGGGTGATCTTGCGCGTGACAAACGTCTCGCCGCGACGTTCGCTCTCGTGGTTGAAGAGGATTCCGTTCACCGCGAACATGCCGTACGACTCGCGATAGTTCACCGTCACCCAGTAGCCGTAGACCTTGGCGGCCCCGTACGGCGAACGCGGGTGGAACGGCGTCGACTCGTTCTGCGGCGGGGGCGTCGAACCGAACATCTCCGAACTCGAGGCCTGGTAGAAGCGCGTCGAAACCCCCGACGCACGAATGGCCTCGAGCAGCCGGATCGTCGCGACGCCGGTGACGTCGCCGGTGTAGTCGGGCATCTCGAAGCTGACCTTGACGTGGCTCTGCGCGCCGAGGTGGTAGACCTCGTCGGGATGCACCGCGCGCATCAGGTTCACCAGGCCGACACCGTCGTGCAGGTCGCCGTAGTGCAGCCGCAGCCGAACATCGCTGTCGTGCGGGTCTTGGTAGATGTGGTCGAGCCGCTCGGTGTTGAAGGTCGATGCCCGACGGATCAGGCCGTGAACCTCATAGCCCTTAGACAGCAGCAATTCGGCGAGATACGAACCGTCCTGGCCGGTGATTCCGGTCACCAGTGCGATCTTTCGAGAACTGGGAACGGTTGCCTCCGCATCGCTTGGCGGCAGGTCGGGCTGGCGCCGCGCAGACTGGCAGTCAGCATCGGGAAAACAGCAGGCCAAGGCTAGCATTGGGCCACATGGGAGACCTCGACAAGAGCGCACCGACGTACATCGCTGGGCACCGGGGTCTCGTCGGCTCGGCGGTGTGGCGGCACTTCTCGGCGTCCGGCTTCGAAGATTTGATAGGGCGGACGTCGGGTGAGCTCGACCTGCGAGACCGCAACGCGACGTTCGGGTTCTTCAATGCGAGGCGCCCGCGCACGGTCGTCGTCGCAGCGGCGAAGGTCGGCGGCATCATGGCCAACTCGACCTACCCGGCCGACTTCCTTTCCGACAACCTGCGGATCCAGCTGAACGTGATGGACGCCGCGCTCGCGGTCGGGGTCGAGCGGCTGCTGTTCCTTGGCAGTAGCTGCATCTATCCGAAGTTCGCGCCGCAGCCGATCAGCGAGGACTCGTTGCTGACGGGTCCGCTCGAACCGACCAACGATGCGTACGCCATCGCGAAAATTGCTGGCGTCATGCAGGTGCAGGCCGCCCGTCGGCAGTACGGGGTGAGCTGGATTTCTGCGATGCCGACGAATCTTTACGGGCCGGGCGACAACTTCGATCTGCAGAAGTCGCACGTGCTGCCGGCACTGATCCGGCGCTTCCACGAAGCGAAGATCGCCGACGCGCCCAGTGTCACGATGTGGGGCACCGGCACGCCACGCCGCGAGTTCTTGCACGTCGACGACCTGGCTCGCGCGTGCGAGTTACTCCTCGAGCGCTACGACGACCCGGCGCCGATCAACGTGGGAGTCGGTGAGGATCTGACGATCGCCGAGCTGGCCGAACTGGTGGCCGGCATCGTCGGCTACGAAGGTGAACGGCTCTTCGATCCGACGAAACCCGACGGGACGCCGCGCAAGCTGCTCGACGTGCGGCGCATCAACGACCTCGGGTTTACGGCCGCAGATCCCGCTGGAACAAGGGATTCGTTCGACGTATGAGTGGTATCTCGATCAGCGACCGACACAGCCGCAAGAGCAGCCAGTGCGCTGAGCACCACGAATCCCACCATCGCGATCGTGACGATGCCGGGCCACGGTGAGTTGGCACCGACGGCGTGCGCGACCCGGGTGAGATTGCCGGTGAGCGTCGATCCCTTGCGCAGCCACAGTTTCGACAAGACCACGCAGACTGCGGTCACCTCGATCGCGATCGCCAGCACGCACGTGACGACCGGTAGGTAGCGTTCGACCGGCGACGGGAGCAGGCCGATGATCAAGTCGGCGCCGACGGCCGCGATCGCGACCAGCCCGACGAAGCCCGGGTAGAGATAGCGGCCCTGGATGCCGATGAGTTGCCCGGTGCGGTGGTAGTCGGCCCAGCCGTGGAACATCAGGGGCACGACGCACGAGCACGGTCGGCAGCAGCAAGATGAGCGAGTTCAACGACGGGCACGCGTGGGGCCGCTCCGGCATGTCTCCGGTGGCTTCCTCGACCCGCACTCGGCGTCCGGCGAAGCGTTGCGACGAAGGCCAGCAGGATCAAGCGCCGCAGCGAGCGCGCTCGCGACGAAGGTGATCCAGCCGGGCAGGCTTGGTGGCACGGTCAGGCCGAGCGCGCCCCAGACGTCGGTCGTCATGCGATCGAGCACGTGGTGCGCGAACGTCGCGACGTGCACCGTCGAGCCGGGCGGCAGCGGCGGCCACACCGTGTTCGCCTGCGCAGGGGTGAGCCCGGCCGGTTGAAAACTGCCGTAGACGTTGAGGTTGCGAAGCCACCACAGGCCGCCGATCGCACCGGCCAGCACGACGATGCGAACCTGCCAGTGCGGGAACGGCGGTGCGGTTGCGACGCCACTCGACGAGATAGGCCAGCACGGCGACCGGTGGCAAGACGAGTGCAAATCCCTTGGTGAGCAAGGCAAGGGTCATGCTGATGCCCATCGTCAGGGCGACGCGGATCCGGGTGTCGCCGCCCATCGCCTTCGTCACCTGCAACAAGAAGATGCTGGTGAGCAGGATCAACAAGTCGTCGTTGTTGACCGATCCACCGAGGCGCTCGAAGGCCGGGAGCAGCAGCGGAGCGAACGCCGCCGCTACCGCGACGCCTTTTCGGGTGTAGCGCCGCGCGATCGCCCAGCACAGATACGGCAGCGGCAACATGAACAGCGACGTCGAGCAGCCGCAGGAGCCCGACCGTCTGATCCCACGACAAGTTCGCGCTGCCGGGCACGGCGTCGAGCACGCCGGCCGCCAGCGCGTAGTAACCCGGTGGGTGCTGGGCCAGCTGGTTCGGCACCGTTGTGGGTTTTGGCTCCTCGGTAGCGCCTCCGAGGCTGATGAACGACGGTCGATCTGCGCGTGGCAGCGGGATGTAAGTGATGAACGGCGGCTGGTCTTTCAGGTCGAACATCTGGTAGCTGTCGTTCACCCCGACGACGTACGGCTCGGTGCCGGGCGTCGGGTAGAGGTCGCCATTTTGCGAGCTGAGCACCCGCGAGACATGACCGGTCTCGTCGAACCCCCAATAGGCGGGGTAGATGAGGGTGAAGATGACCATGGCGCCGAGGTGTAACGCCGTCGCGGTCCAGACGGCGAGTGGGGGCTTGGAG
This sequence comes from uncultured Actinomycetes bacterium, assembly GCA_963825425.1. Taxonomy (GTDB): domain Bacteria; phylum Actinomycetota; class Actinomycetes; order Acidothermales; family Acidothermaceae; genus PALSA-607. The sequence continues at coordinate 27,340 of CAWGTF010000018.1, read as the reverse complement.
CGCGGCATGGGCTCGATTCCAGGAGGGCGCGCCCCCGTCGTCCGACCCGAACGTTAGCCCGCGAACCTGGGAACCGGATCAGCGGCTCGCCGGATCCGCTTCGGCGAGGTCGATTGGCGGCTCGCCTAAGCTGCGCTTCAGGGGTCCGACGGCTAGACAGATCCGACGGCTAGACAGGGAGTGCGGCATCGACGCGATTGTGCTGGTCGGCGGCAAGGGTACCCGGCTGCGCCCGCTCACCCTGACCGCGCCGAAGCCGATGCTGCCGACCGCCGGCGTCCCGTTCCTGACCCACCAGCTGGCCCACGCCCGCGCTGCAGGGGTCGATCACGTGGTCCTCGCGACGTCGTACCGGGCGGAGACGTTCGAACTGCACTTCGGTGACGGTTCGGCGCTCGGTCTTGAGCTCGAGTACGTGACGGAGACCGAGCCGATGGGCACCGGCGGCGGGATCCGCAACGTCAGTGCGCGCCTTCGCGGGGACGCCGATTCGCCGGTGCTCGTGTTCAACGGCGACGTGCTCTCCGGCCACGACATCACCGCGCAGCTTGCCCTGCACGCCAAACACGACGCGGCCGTCACGCTGTATCTCACGGAGGTCGACGATGCGCGTGCATTCGGCTGCGTGCCGATCGATGCGCAGGGCCGGGTGACTGCGTTCCTCGAGAAGATGCCCGAGCCGGTGACGAACCTCATCAACGCCGGCTGCTACGTGTTCCGGCGCGATGTCATCGACACAATCCCTTACGGGCAAGTGGTTTCGGTCGAGCGCGAGACCTTCCCGCAACTGCTCGAGCGCGGCGCGACGGTCATGGGATACGTCGACTCCGGCTATTGGCTCGATCTCGGAACACCCGCCGCGTTCGTGCAGGGGTCGTGCGATCTGGTGCGCGGCATCGCGCCGTCACCCGCATTGCCCGGACCGATCAGGTGAGGCGCTCGTGCACGCCGGCGCGCAGGTCGCGACCTCGGCGATCGTGGTTGGCGGGAGTTGTATTGGCGACGGCGTTGTCGTCGGCGAGAACGCCGTGGTCGACGGCAGCGTGGTCTTCGATGACGCGGTCATCGATGGCCGGTGCGCGGGTGCGGGCAAGCGTGGTCGGGCGTGGTGCGCGCATCGGAGCGGGCGCGGTGCTCGACGGTGTCGTGGTCGGCGACCGGGCCGACATCGGATCCGGCAACGAGCTGCTGACCGGTGTGCGGGTGTGGCCAGGTGTGCGTTCTCGAGCCTGGCTCGGTGCGCTTCTCGAGCGACGAGTCATGACGCTGACCGCGGGCGTCTTGCCGCTCGAGCGTCGCTACCGCCCGAGTGGGCCGCTCGACCTCGACGCCACGTTGGGTCCGCACCGGCGCGGACGCTACGACCCGTGCCATCGCGTCGGGTCTGACGGTGCGCACTGGCGAACATGGCGGACGCCGAATGGTTCCGCCACTGTTCGGCTCGTCGCCGACCCTGCCGCAGGCGAGATCGCCACCCAGGCATGGGGCAGCTGGCGCAGATTGGGCCCTCGACGCCGTCCCCTCATTGCTTGGTGCTGACGACGACTGGACCGGCCTCGAGCTGCCACCCGGCGTGGTGCGCGATACCCGTCGGCGGCTGCCCGGAATGCGGCTGAGCAGTAGCGGCCGGGTCTTCGAGGCGCTGGTGCCGGCGATCCTCGAACAGCTGGTCACCGGGATCGAGGCGCGGCGCACCTGGACGGCGTTGGTGCGCCGCTTCGGCGACCCGGCGCCTGGTCCGGCGCCCGAGGGCATGGCGGGTGTTGCCCTCGCCGGCGGCGATCCGTTCGATCACCGACTGGGAGTGGCACCGCATCGGCCTGGACGGCGCGCGGCGGCGCACCCTGCTCAGTGCGGTGTCTGTGGCGCCACGACTCGACGAGCTGGGCGCCGTTGCCGCCGAGGAAGCGATGCGGCGGCTCATGAGCGTTCGCGGCATCGGTGCGTGGACGGCCGCCGAAGTGGTGCAGCGCAGTCACGGCGCGGGCGACGTGGTGTCGGTCGGCGACTACCACCTGCCCAACGTCGTCGGGTTCGTGTTCACCGGCCGCCCGCGCACCGACGACGCGGGCATGCTCGCGCTTCTCGAGCCCTACCGGCCACACCGGCAACGCGTCGTCCGGCTGATTGAAGCGGCCGGCGTTGCTGCTCCGCGCTACGGTCCGCGCATGGCGCTTCGCGACAACCGGTCGCTCTGATGGCCCTCGACGACATCGACCAGCAGATCCTGTCGGCATTGCGCGACCACGCGCGGGCCAGCTTCGCCGAGGTCGGCGTGCAGGTCGGGCTGAGCGCGCCCGCCGTGAAGCGCCGCGTCGACAAGATGCGAGCCAACGGTGTCATCACCGGGTTCGCGGCGATCGTCGATCCGTCAGCGCTCGGCTGGACGACGGAGGCGTACGTCGAGTTGTACTGCCAGGGCCGGACGTCGCCGACCGCCATCGCTGAGGCGGTGTCGCGGCATCCGGAGGTGGTCGACGCGTGCACGGTGTCCGGCGAGGCGGACGCGCTGATCCACGTGGTGGCGGCCGACATGAGGCACTTCGAGGACGTGCTGGAGCGAATCGGGGCGGAGACCTTCGTGGTCCGCACCAAGAGCGTGCTGGTGCTCTCGCGGCTATTGCACCGAGAGGCCGGCACCTAGCCCTATCGGCGAACCTCGACTTCGCCCTCGAAACCTCGACTTCGCATCCCTGGTGGCTGCGCCAATAAGGACGCTCAGCCTCAATTCGGGCAACTGAACAACCACCAGGGATGCGAAGCAGGTCCGGCTGACCGCCGCCCACCCTCGCAGCCCTGGGTGTACCTCCAGTGGCCCATTGAGCCGCGCTGCGGGCTGCGAAGGGTGGGTAGGTGGTTCCGTGACACCCGACGCAACGAATCGCCGCGTGGGAGCGCTTGCGCGGCTGAATTCGTCGGTATGACGCAAGGCAACGGGCTTGTTCGAAAGTCCCCGGTCACCGATGGTTAGACCATGACCGCAACCGTGAGCGACTCCGTGAGATCCGGGCCTGAGACCGTGACCGTCATGCTCGAGCGGGTTGCGTCCCCGCGCACCTATTTGATGTGCGAGCCGCGCTACTTCGCGGTGCAGTACGCGATCAACCCGTGGATGGATCCGTCGGTGCCAGTCGACACCGAACTCGCCGTCCGGCAGTGGCACGGCCTCGTCGACACCTACCGCCGCCTCGGTCACGACGTCGTCCAGATCGAGCCCGTCGACGGTCTGCCCGACATGGTGTTTGCCGCGAACGGGGCGACGGTTGCGAACAACCGCGTGTACGGCGCCAAGTTCCTGCTACGCCGAGCGCGAGGCCGAGGGCCCGGCCTACCTGAACTGGTTTCGGGCCGCGGGCTTCGATGCCCATGCTGCACGGTTCGTCAACGAAGGTGAAGGCGATCTGCTGGTAGCCGGCGGCCGGTTGCTCGCGGGCACCGGTTTCCGCACCGATCCGGCTGCGCACGCCGAAGCGGGCAAGGCACTCGGCCTTCCCGTGGTCACCCTCGAGCTGGTGAATCCGCGCTACTACCACCTCGACACCGCGCTGTGCGTGCTCGGTCCCCGACGAAATTGCCTACTTCCCGGGCGCGTTCAGCTCGAAGAGCCAAGCGGTGCTGCGCGAGCTCTACCCCGACGCGATCATCGCCACGGCAGCCGACGCCGCAGTGCTGGGTCTCAACGGGGTGAGCGACGGCTACCACGTCGTGCTCCCGGCTGAAGCGGTCGAGCTTGCGGCGACACTTCGGGCACGCGGCTACCTGCCGGTGCCGGTGCAGCTCAGCGAGTTGCGCAAAGCCGGCGGCGGCCCGAAGTGCTGCACCCTGGAGTTGCGGCCATGACGCCACTTAGCGAGCTCTTGGATGGCACTGGCATCACGGTGAGTGGCGACCTTACGTCGTCCGCTGCGCAGTACATCGAACGCGACGAGGCGTATGCCGCGCACACCTACCACCCGCTGCCGGTCGTGCTGCGCGAAGGCAGCGGTGTGTGGGTCACCGATGTCGACGGCCGCCGTTACCTCGACTGCCTCGCCGGCTACTCGGCGTTGAACTTCGGGCACGGTCACCCGGTCATCGTGGCCGCCGCGCACGACCAACTCGACCGGTTGACCTTGACCAGCCGCGCGTTCCACCACGACCTGCTCGGCTCCTTTAGCGCCGAGCTCGCGCAGCTGTGCGGCATGGAGGCCGTGCTGCCGATGAACAGCGGCGCCGAGGCGGTCGAGAGCGCGCTCAAGCTGGCCCGCAAGTGGGGTTACGAGGTCAAGGGCGTGCAGCCTGACCACGCAAACATCATCGTGGCCCGGAACAATTTCCACGGCCGCACGATCAGCATCGTGAGCTTTTCCAGCGACCCTGACGCGAAGAATGACTTCGGCCCGTTCACGCCGGGCTTCCGTGAGGTCGCCTTCGGGGACGCCGATGGGCTCGCGTCTGCGATCGACGCCAACACCGTCGCGGTGCTCATCGAACCGATCCAAGGCGAAGCCGGCGTGCTCATTCCGCCCGACGGTTACCTGCGCGCAGTTCGCGACATCTGCACCGCTCGCGGCGTCCTGTTCATGGCCGATGAGATCCAGTCAGGTCTTGGTCGCACCGGTCGCACGTTCGCGTGTGACCACGAAGACGTCCGACCCGATGTCTACATCCTCGGCAAGGCGCTCGGCGGCGGCATCATGCCGGTGTCTGCGGTCGTGTCGACGTGGGACGTCATGGGTGCGTTGCATCCGGGCCAGCACGGCAGCACGTTCGGCGGCAACCCGCTCGCGTGCGCGGTCGGTCGAGCCGTTGTCGGGTCTGTTGGCCACCGGTGAGTACCAAGCTCGGGCCGTCGAACGTGGCGCGCAGCTGGCCGACCGGCTGACCGGACTGCTCGGCAACGGCGTCGTCGGCGTTCCGCTCGCGCGGTCTGTGGGCCGGCGTCGACATCGACCCGGCGATCGCGACCGGCCGGGAAGTGTGCGAAGAACTGCTGAGCAGGGGAGTGCTGGCGAAAGACACGCACGGTTCGACGATTCGCCTCGCGCCGCCGCTGGTGATCACCGCCGCAGAAGTCGACCTGGCCGTCGACGCACTCGCCGGCGCATTGGCCGAACTCCAGCACTAATTCCGCCGGTTGCCGATCGAGGGAACCGTTGGGTGGGTTGCGAAGTCGGATGGCTGTGCTGAATGTTGGGGCCATGCGCCCCGGGGTGGTCCTTCTCGTTGGCGCAGTCGTGCTGTCCGTTGCGGGCTGTGCGACGACGCGGACGGAGTCCCCACATTCGACTGTGGTTTCGAGCGACCTGGCCGCCAGTCAACCCGTCGGCAGCGCAGCGGTGTCGCCGGGACCGGCCTCCAGCGGACCGGCCTCGAGCCAACCCGCCTCAGCTGTTGCATCAGCGGCGCCTGCCAGCGGCAGTCCTGATCCCGCGCTCGAGAGGCGACTATGGGCCCTCGCGCTCAATGCCGCGACGGCGGAGGGTGGCACGGTCAAGGCAGCCCAAGCTGTGCGCAGTACTCACGCTCACGCGGTCGCAGTGACGTCGGGCGGCATTATCGAGGGCGACCAGCCGGTGTGGGTGATCCAGGTGGAGGGTGTTGGTGAGTTCGTCTGCAAGAGCTGCAGCGTCCCGCCGGGCGCTTCCGCACCGCACGGGCGGTTCCAGACCCTCGTCGTCGACGCCTCGACGTTTCGGACGCTGGACTTCGGTCTGAGCGACACAGACGCAAACCTCACCCAGCTCGGCCCAGTCGTGACTCTCCACCCGTGACGAACTCAACCAACAAGTGGCTTAGACCGCGGGCTTGCCCACGGCGATGAGTCCGAGTGGGTAGTCGGGTAGTCCGTGCGATCCGGCAACCGACGGTGGCCAGATCCAGCACGATCCGAGCTGTTCGATCGCGAGTGCGACCAGCACGTTCTCGATGGCTGCGCCGGCCGCGAGCAGATCGCGCGCAGTGGCTTCGCACGCTCAGGTGGGGAACGATCACAGTGGCGGCGGTCGCCAGCACTTCGGCGTCCGCGAATGCTGGCATTGACGCGAAGTCGCTCGCCGGCAGCACGGTGAAGCGCAACGCATCCCAGCCGGAGGGGTGCGCGGCGAGCGATGCCGCGTGCAGCGCCCGCGTCACGCGCTCGGCCTCGACGGGCTCGCCGGTGAACTCCACGGCGTCGATGCGCGCACGCAACACGTCGCGCGTACCGAGGGAGAACAGGTCGTCATCGATAGGCCGGACGACCTGCGAAATCCCTTGCGTATCAACACTTTCCGCAGGTTGGACGACGGCGAGTCCACGCACGATCGCGACCGGCACGCCGTTGAGCTTGCCCTTCACGAGGTCGGCCGCGGCGGCGAGTTCGTCGACCGTGCAGGTGAGTGTCACGTGCAGTTCGTTGCCGTATGGATCGACGGTGCCACGCAGATCCTCGAAGGCCTGGAGTCCGGCGAACCCGACGGCTGCGTCGGTAACGCCGACTCGCCACGGCCGGCCAAACGTGTCGCTGATGACCACCCCGACGTTGACACCGGTGAGCGAGCGGACCCCGGCACGGATCCGTCGGGCCGAAGCGTCGGCATCGACCGGCAGCACGACGACCTCGCCTTTGGTGACGTTCGAAGCATCGACACCAGCGGCCGCCATGACGAATCCGTGCCGGGTCGCAACGATTCGGGTGTCACCGCGACGAGCAACAACCCGCACGGTCTCTGCGTCGATCGCGAGCTCGCGGTCGATGTCGACGATTTGGCCCTCGGCCTTCGAAACGACCTTCGAGGTGACGACGAGCACGTCACCGTCGAGCAGGGCAGGCGCGTGCGTCACGATCAGGTCGGCGAGTGAGTCGCCGGCGACGACCTCGGGAATGCCCTGCACCGCAAGGATTTCTAGCGTCATGCGCGCAAGTCTGCCGCAAGGTCGAGCACACTGCGCGCGATAGCTGCGGTGGCATCGAGATCGACCATGAGCAGTGGTCGCGACCTGACCGCAATGCCGTCGAGCGGCGGCTGCATCGAGGCGGCATCAACGTCGTCAACCAGCCAACCATCAAGTAGCGCCGAGCCGTAGTGCTCGGCGACCGCGCGAGCCGTCGTGTCGACGCCAATGGCGGCGAGGCAGGCATCGGCCATTCCGCGCACCGGCGCGCCGCCGATGATCGGCGAGACGCCGACGACCGGTGCCAGTGCGTCGATCAACGCGTCGCGGATACCAGGGACCTGCAGGATCGTGCCGATGCTCACGACCGGGTTGGACGGCGGGAACACGATCAGGTCGGCTGCCTCGATCGCTTCGAGCACGCCCGGTGCGGGCCGCGCGGCCGACGCACCGACCGCGGTGATGCTCTTCGCAGGTACCGCCGCATGCAGCCGCACCCACCATTCCTGGAAGTGCACTGTCCGCTGCCCATCGACCGGATCGTCGAGCAGGACGTGGGTCTCGACCGGGTCGTCCGACATCGGCAGCAGCCGCACGCCGGGAGCCCATCGTTCGCACAACCGCCGCGTGACCTCCGACAGTGGCACGCCGTCCGCTAGCCAACCGGTGCGTAGCACGTGCGTCGCGATGTCACGATCGCCCAGCCCGAACCACTGTGGGGCCGCTTCGTACAGGCCGAGCTCGTCCTTCACCGCGAAGGTCTCACCGGCGCGACCCCACCCTTGTTCCTCGTTGATGCCGCCCCCGAGGGTGTACATGACGGTGTCGAGATCGGGACATATTCGAAGTCCGAACAAGGTGATGTCGTCACCGGTGTTACCGATGACAGTGACCTCGGTGAACTCGCTTTCGCGGTTCGCGTCGTCGAGCGCGATGAGCAAGCCGCGCAGAAATCGGGCACCGCCGATGCCACCGGCGAGTGCAACGACGCTCCGAACCGCGCTCCGAACCGCGCCCGGGTCGCGATCAGACGGGTCTGCTGAGCCGTCGGCGGCGTCCATGCCACCCGATAGTGGCACGGGCCGAAGGGCACTTCTTGAAAGGGTCGATTTGCCGTCGCGAATGCCGATTTAGCGGGGCTACAGGCGCAAAAGCGGGCCGCGGAGAAGCCGCGTACCAGTAACCGCCGACATCTTGGGTGAGGGAATATCACCGTTTTGCTTGACTAGTGGGTAATGACGCGCATGTAATTCCACCTATGTTCTTCGCGGGCGGTGCAGCCAGCGGGGCTGAGCCCCGCTCCGAAGGCGACAAGGGTCGAGGAGGTACGCGGTGATCGAGATCTACCGCGAGGTCCACCCACTGCACGCCGACGCTGCGGACGCAGACGTCGCTGAGTCCGGCTTCCCGATCGACATCGAGGAAGAACTGCGCTGGCAGGAGCGTGCGCTGTGCGCGCAGACCGACCCGGAGGCCTTCTTCCCGGAGAAGGGCGGGTCGACCCGGGAGGCAAAGCGGATCTGCACGACCTGCGCCGTCCGCTCCGAGTGCCTCGAATACGCACTCGGCAACGACGAGCGTTTCGGTATCTGGGGTGGTCTTTCCGAGCGTGAGCGTCGCCGTTTGAAGCGGCGAGTCAGCTAACCAAGAACCCCTGCATTCGCACGAGGCCCCGGTCGGTGAACTGACGCCGACCGGGTATTGGTCGCCTATCGCGTAGGGTGAGGCGTTTCCGAATTCCCCTCCTGTTGTCTTCCCCGGCCTGGCCGTATGACCTCATCTGCCATCAGACATGACCATCTGGTCCGCCCCCGTCACGTCGTCACAGCGGTGCTCGTTGCCCATGACGGCGCTCGTTGGCTGCCCACGACCTTGCATGCGGTCAAGACACAGCGCCGGCCGGTGCAGCGCTTCGTTGCGGTCGACACCGGCAGTCGCGATGGCACCCGTGAACTGCTGGAGCGCGCGGTCGGTGCATCGAGCGTCCTCGACGCACCACGAGAGATGGGGTTCGGTGCGGCTGTCGCCATGGCGACCGCGGCATTCGCTCATGCGCCAGGGCTGGCATCGACGAGGTCCGACTCGGGTGCGGTGGTCGACTGGTTGTGGCTGTTACATGACGACAGCGCTCCGGCTCCGCAGGCGTTAGAGGCGTTGCTGGAACTCGCCGACGAGATGCCCTCGGCGGCGGTGATCGGCGCGAAGTTGCAAGGCTGGGACAACCAACGCCGCTCCTCGAGGTCGGCGCGACTCTTGATCGTGGCGGCCGACGCGAGACGTGGCTCGAACCGGGTGAACTCGACCACGGCCAGCACGATGGTGATCGCGACGTGCTCGCCGTCAGCACGCGCAGGCATGCTGGTCCGCCGCGATGTCTGGGAGGACCTGGGCGGCTTCGATCCCGCGCTGCCGCTCTTTCGCGACGACACCGACTTCGGCTGGCGGGCGAACCTCGCCGGCCACCGCGTTGTCATCTGCAGCCGCGCCGTGTTGCGGCACGCGCAGGCAGCTACGAGCGGGCTTCGGCAGATCGCCTGCGGCCCGTCGCAACCTCGCAGGCTCGACCGGCAGAGCGCGCTATGGACCATGCTCGCGAACTGCTCCGCTGCGTGGTTGCCGTGGACGGTCCTGCGGGTGATGTTCGCCGGCGTGGTCCGGTCGAGCCTTTTCGTAGCTGGCGAAGCGACCGTTCGATGCGTGGGACGAGATGCGCGCGACGGTCAGCGTCTTGATCCGGCCGTTGCCTTTGATTCGGGCTCGTCGAGCACGCCGGGCAATCCGCCGGATCCCGGCGCGCGAGGTTCGATCGTTGTTCGCGCCGCGTGGTACTCGCTTGCGGCGCTACGGCGAATCGGCCCGCGAACGACTCACCGACATCGGACGTCGCGACGACGCGACGATCACCGACGATCGCGGATTGCTTCGCCGGCTTGTCACGCAACCGGCTCTCGCATTGGTGCTCGCACTGTTGATCGTCTCGTTGGTCGCGGAACGGCACGTGCCTGATGGGGACGCTGCACGGCGGCATGTTGCTGCCGGCGCCGCGTCGGCCGAGCGATCTGTGGCAGCACGTACACGGCCAGCTGGCACGACACCGGGTTCGGCAGCACGACAGACGCGCCGCCCTATCTGGCGATCGTCGCGATGGTCGGCGCGGTGCTGTTTGGCAGCGCACAGCTTGCGGTCAAGGTGTTGTTGCTCGGCAGCGTGCCGATCGCCGGCATCGCGGCCTACATCGCGGCGCGTCCGATCGTCGACGACGAATCGGCTGCGGGTATGGCTTGCGGCGACCTACGCGTTGCTGCCCGTTGCTACCGGATCGATCGCATCGGGTCGGCTTGGCACGGCGGTTGCATTCGCCGTCCTGCCTCTTGTTTTGTTGCTCGTCGGTCAGTCGCTGCTGCCGCAGCTGTATACGAATGCGCGTATCGGAGCGCTTCAACGGCACGACGGTCCGGACGTCGAGTGGTTGGCGTGCGGCCCGCATGGCCGGCCGCCCTCGTGCTGGCCTTCGGGTCCGCGTTCGATCCGATGCTGTACGTGCTGCTGGTGCCGCTGCTCGCGCTGGCGCTGATCGCGTCGCTCATCCGCCGGTCGTGGGTCGGCGTGCGCCGGGCGCTGATCGTGCTCGCGTTGCCGCCCGCATTGTTGATGCCATGGTCGGCGCGGTTGTGGCACCACCCGGCGTTGCTCGTGCTCGGTGTCGGTCAACCGAGTGCGGGGCTGCAAGCCAGCGCGGCTACCGGCGATCGACGTGCTGCTGCTGCACCCGGGCGGTCCGTCGCTGCCACCGATCTGGCTCGATGGCGTGATCGCGCTCGCGGCGCTGGCCGGCCTGCTGCAGCTGACGCGGCCTGGGCCGGCGCGGCTTGGCTGGCTGCTCGCGATCGACGCTCTCGTCGGCGGCTTGATCGTGGCCGGCGTGCAGGCGCACGTGCCCGGCGGCGCCGACACTTTCGCCGGCTGGCCCGGCATCGCGACCGCCATGGTCGGTGCCGGCCTGCTGACCTCCGCGGCGGTTGCCGGCACCAGACTGCGCGCCCGGCTGACCCAAAGCGATTTCGGTTGGCGGCAACCGCTCGCCCTCTTGCTGGCGACCGCAGCAGCGGCCACTCCGCTGGTGGCCGGCGGGTTCTGGATCGCCAGTCCGGCACCGGTCACGTGCTTGCACGCGGGTCCGGTCAACGTCTTGCCGCCGTTCGTCGCCGCCGAGTCCGACGCGCACGGTCAGGCCCGCACCGTGGTGCTCAACCCGGGGCCTGCGGGCCAGGTCGACTACACGGTGCTGCGCGATCGCAATCAGCAGCTTGGCGACGCCGACCTGCCGTCGGATCCGGGCGCAGGTCGCCGTCGTCGAGCGCCGCGGTCGCCGATCTTGCGGCGGGCGTCGGTCAACGTGCGGCCACCGAGCTTGCGCACGCCGGGATCCGCTACGTGTTGGTGCCGGAGTCGGCCGACGCAGGGCTCGGCGCGCAGGATCGCCGCCGGTGGCGGAGTGTTGCCGCAGAACACGAGCCGCGGGTGGCGGGTCTGGGAGGTGCAGGCCAACGCCGGCCGCCTCGCGATTGCCGCCACCGGGCGACGACGACTGGCAGCTGCCGGGCGATCCGATCGGCGTCGGGCGCGATGCGCCGACGGTGCAGATTCCGTTCTCGTTGAGTTCGCGAGTGCTGGTGCTCGACGGAGGCGCCGTCAGCGGCGTGGCAGGCCAAGGCGGTCGCCGCGCCAGGTCCGACCGGCGCGGTGGGCGCCGTCGGAGCGGCCGGTCAGCTCGGCGAGGTCGGTGCGGGTAGGCAAGCGGCAGCCGGCCGGCCGGGTACGCCGCTGGCGGCCACGACCCTCGACGGGCATGCAGGCGTTCAGTTTGCCGACGACGGCGGCGGACGTCGTGGTGTACCGCCTTCCGGATCGGCGCGCCGACTGGCTGCTGTTTGAACTCGTGGTGCTGGTGATCGCGCTGCTCGGGGCGATCCCGGCCGGTGGCCGGGCCGGTGAACAGCGGCCGGCCAGGACGGTCCGGCGCGCTCACTGACGGTTGCCGACTCGGTCGCGCCATCCGCAGCCGAGGTGGCGCGCGCATGAGAGCTCGATCCCCGGCTGGTCGCCGTCCCGGTCGTCGCATTGGTCGTTGGCTGTCACCTGGATTGCGGCCGTCGTCGCGCCGACTCCGCACGGATCGGCGGCCTCGTTGTCGTCGGTCATCGCCGTGCGCCAGGCGAACTTGGTGTGCCCGCAGGCGGGTGGCGCGGGTACCGGTGCGGCAGCTGGCGGTGCTCTGGCAAGCGGTGCGTCATCTCCGGGCGCCGCGCGGATCGCGTACGCCGACGCAGGTCGACGGCCGATTCCGCCGACTCGCACCTGGCGACGCAGCCGCTTGGCGCGGGTGCGTCGGCGACGCCGATTGCGGTGCTGCCCGGCCACGGCGTGGGTCGTCGACGGACCGGCCGCGTCAACGCCGATGCAGATATCGGTCAGTGGCTCAGTTGACCGACACGTTGAGTGCGGTGCAGTTCACCCGCGCGATGGTCGGGACGCGTGCCGCAGGTCTCGGCCGTGCAGTGCGACGAGCCCGACGACCGACGCGTGGTTCGCCGGTTTCTCGAGCAGCGTCGGTGCGCATGCGACGCTTGCTGCTGAGCAACGTCGACACGGCGCAGGCGAGCGTCGACGTGTCGATCTGGGGCGGTCAGGGCGGCGCGCCGACCGTGCGTCGGGGCATCGTGGTCGCCGCGCAGACGCAGGTCGTCGGTTGCCGCTCGATCAGATCGACCCGGGATTGCCGGTCGGCGGTCGTGCACGTCAGCGCGACAGCTGGCCGCGTCGTCCCGGCGCTGCGTGCCGATACAGAGAACGGCTCGATTCCGCTTGGGCGTCGACTGGCTGCCGCGGACCGCGGCTCCTGCGACGACGCAGACGGTGCCGGGGATTCTCGGCGACGCCGGCTCGCGGCAGTTGGTTGTTGGCGACCCGGGCGCGCTCGATGCGACCTATTCACTGACGGTCGTGACGTCGGACGGTGCTTTCGTGCCGACCGACTTCACCTCGCTGACAGTCGCCGCTGGCGCCGTGTCGCAGAGTCAGCCTCGACCCCGTCTTGCAGGGTTCGAGCCGCGGCGATTGTCGTGACGTCGACGCAGCCGGTCGTGGTCGGCGGGATCTCGACGTTGCCGCCGGACGGGACGGGCGCATCGGACTTCGCGTTCACCGGTGCGGCCGCCGCCGTTGTCGGGGCCAACTGTCGTTGCAGGTGGTGAGATCGCCGCGCAGCGCGACACCGAGCTGGTGATGTCGGTCCCCGGGCGCAAGACGCAGCGGTTCGGGTTGTGGTGTTGCCGACGCAGTCGGACTCGACGCGCCCGATCGTCAACGACATGACAGTGCCAGGCGGGACGACGACGGTGCTCGACCTCGCGTCGCTGACGACCGACCCGGCACCGGGGGTGGTGGTGATCCCCGAGGGTGGCGGGCCGTTGTATCGCCGCGTGGTCGCTGGACGAGGTCATGCAGGACAGCACCGATGTCACCGAACTCGTCTTGCAAACACCGATCCGCACGTTGCTGCGCCCGCCAGTGCGCTTCGATCCGGCGGCCGGGCTGCCGTAGTCGTCTGGGCTACGGTGCGCCTACTGGTCGGGGCCGGGCTCCCAGCCCTCGCCGTAACCGGGATCGACCGCTTCGGGATCGAGGCCGAGGTACTCGGCGACCTTCTCGACCACGACGTCGTGCACGAGTTCGGCCAGCTCTTCGAGGCCCGGTCGATCGTGCTTCGATCGGACGCCGGTAGATGACCACCTGAGCCGGCCGGTTGCCCGGTCGCCGGGAACCATGCGCCCAAGGGGAACCGGCTCGATCGTGCTGCGGCCGAGCAGCGCGACCGGCGGGACGTCCTCGACCGCGAACTGGATCTTGTTCAGCTGGTCCGCCCAGCGGACTTCGAGGTGCTCGACCGCGTCGAGCACCAGCTCGTCGAACGCCGCCGCCCGGGTGCGACTGATCGGGACCGCCTGGCGGGGCGAACGGGCCACGAATCCCGCGGCCGCGCCGATCGCGGCGGCGGTGGTCGCCGGGCGAGGCTCACGCTTGCTGAAGCCGGTTGTCACCGGGCCGATCTGCCACGAGCTGCCGCGAGCCTAGTCTCGATGGCAGCGAGGGCCCGACACGCTGCACGATCTGTGGGTGGATGGCCCCACGCGCCGCGTCGGGCTACTAGCCTTCGCGCTCGTGAGCCCTCTTCGCCGATGCACCCGGACCGCCTGCGGTCAGCCGGCGGTTGCGACGCTCACCTACGTCTACGCGCAGTCGACCGCCGTGCTCGGCCCGCTCGCGACCTACGCCGAACCGCACTGCTACGACCTGTGCGCCCGGCACTCGGCACGGCTGACTGCGCCGCTGGGCTGGGAGGTCGTCCGGCTGGAGATCGCCGAGCCGGTCGGTCCAACGGCGGATGACCTTGAGGCGCTCGCGGACGCGGTTCGGGAGGCCGCTCGACCGGCTCATCGACGCGCAAACCATCTCGAGCAGTGCGGGCGGCTCGGCGGGTGCCAGGACTTGGTGGCCCGAGCCAGGGTCGCCGCGGCCATTTGCGGGTCCTGCAGCCGCCGACGTCCTGAGCCCAGAATCCTGCGGGCAGCCGCCGGCGTCGCCCTCGGGCCGTGCGCGGACATCTGCGCGTGCTCGACCCGCAGCCTCCTGAGGCTCCGACCACCGAGCCCGACTTCCCGAGCTCCCGACTCGGCTGACGCAGCGCGCCTGCGGCCACCGATTCGACGCTCCGCTGTGGATTAATGTCCGTTTCATGCCCGAATCGCCGGGTATTAAAGTCCGGACGGGTGTTAGGCCGATAGGGCGTATGTCACCCGTTCGGGCTGCGACCCACTCGGGTGATCAAGAAGCTCGGTGATCAAGTAGCTCGGTCCTGAACGTGGACGAACCCTCGCCCACCCTCGATGCAGCACTCGAAGCAGTAGGAGCACCCGTGCCGAAGACCGCGACCACCGTCCGGACCTCCCGCCAGACGTCCACCGAACTCAGCGGACCCGCCTCGCTCGTCAACGTCGAGGCCCGCAACCTCACCAAGTGCCGGATCTGCGGCAGCGAGCGCGTGACCGTCGATCGCGATGACGCTGACGGACGGCTCGCGGGTGCACTTCGCCTCGTGCCACCACTGCGAGAACCGCTGGTGGCTTCAGGGTGGGGCGACAGCTGAGCTTCGACCACGTCATCGCGAAGACCCGCAAGATCGCCTGACCGGTACGAGCCGCGCCTGCGGCTCGGTAGGCTGCGCTCACGCGCACACTCCCTGTGCGCCCGCCGGAGCTCTGGCGGCAGACGGGCGAAACCGAGGCAGGCGTAGTGCTCGACCTCTCCAAGATCGTCAAGGCGTACGACATCCGCGGGGTCGTGCCCGACGAGCTCGACGCCGAGGTCGCGGGCGCGGTCGGGCGCGGCGTTCGCCATCTTCACCAAGGCACCGCGGATCGTGATCGCGCACGACATGCGCGAGTCGTCAATTCCGCTGTCGCAGGCCGTCGCCGAGGGCGCCGCCAGCCAAGGCACCGACGTCGTGATGGCCGGCCTCGCGAGCACCGACATGATCTATTTCGCGGCCGGCAGCCTCGACATCCCTGGCGTGATGCTGACCGCCAGCCACAACCCGGCCAAGTACAACGGCATCAAGTTGTGTCTCGCGGGCGCCCGACCGGTCGGCCAAGAGACCGGCCTCGCCGAGATCCGCGCGCTGATCGAGAACGGGATTCCGGCGTACAACGGAACGCCCGGCACGATCACGACGCACGAGCTGGTCGAGGACTACGCGGTTTTCCTGCGGCACCTCGTCGACCTCAGCGGCATCCGACCGCTCAAGGTGGTCGTCGACGCCGGCAACGGCATGGGCGGCTACACCGTGCCGATCGTGTTGAAGGATCTGCCGCTCGACATCGTGCCGATGTACTTCGAGCTCGACGGGAATTTCCCCAACCACGAAGCCAATCCGATCGATCCGAAGAACACCGCCGACCTTGCAGGCGAAGGTGCTGGAGACGCAATCAGACATCGGGCTGGCCTTTGACGGCGACGCCGACCGCTGCTTCGTCATCGACGAGCGGGGGCAGATCGTGTCGCCGTCCGTGATCACGGCACTGGTCGCCGTCCGCGAATTGAAGAAGAGCCCTGGTTCAGCGATCATTCACAACCTGATCACGTCGAAGGCAGTCGCCGAAATCGTGCGCGAGCACGGGGGAGTTCCGGTGCGCAGCCGAGTCGGCCACTCGTTCATCAAGGCCACCATGGGCGAGACCAATGCGGTCTTCGGTGGCGAGCATTCCGGCCACTTCTACTTCCGCGACTTCTGGCGCGCCGACTCAGGAATGCTCGCCGCGTTGCACGTTCTCGCGGCGCTCGGCGAAACGGCGCCGGGGCACGAAGCTGTCGGAGTTGCTCGCCGAGTATTCGCGGTACGTGGCATCGGGTGAGATCAACTCGACGGTGCACGACCAGGCGGCGGTGAGTGCGAAGGTGCGGGCGGCCTACATCGACGCGCCGGGGGCGACGATCGACGACCTCGACGGCATGACAGTCACGACGCCGACGTGGTGGTTCAACCTGCGCGCCTCGAACACCGAGCCGTTGCTGCGCTTGAACGTCGAGGCCGACGACCAGGCGACGCTCGACCGGGTGCGCGACGAGGTCCTCGCACTTATTCGCGGCTGACAGGGCGATTACTTGTGAACCTCGAACCGTCGCTGCTGGAGATCCTCGCGTGCCCGGCGTGCCACTCGCCGCTCACGATCGAACGGCTACCCGATGCACCCAAAGATGCGGACGCCGAGGAGCTGGTCTGCACCAACAAGGAGTGCCGCCGCGCATACCCGGTACGCGGCGACATTCCGGTTCTGCTGATCGACGAGGCGCGAATCCTGCCGGTCGCCGACTGATGTCTGTCGAGCTCGACGAGCAACTGCTCGATGATCCCGACGCGCTCGCCGCAGCCGACCTGGCCGGCATGCTGCGCACGATCGCGGGATCGGGCGCCCAGGTCAGGGAGGCGTCGACTCTCGTTGGAGAGGCGGACGTCGAGTCGCTGTCCGGACGAGCGACCGCGTGCGGTGGTGCTGTCGGCGGTCGGCTCGAGTGCGGCCGCGTGCGAGGTGCTTGCGGGCGCTGGTTGCCGACGACGTCTCGCTGCCGCTGATCGAAGCGTCCGGTCCGACGTTGCCGCGCTGGGTCGGGCCGCTCGACCTGGTGATCGCGGTGTCCCGATCCGGGACCGCGACGACCGACGCTCGACGCGGTGACCGAGGCGGGTCGGCGCGGTTGTCGTGTCGTCACGATCTCGGCACCACGCTCGCCACTCGACGTCCTCGGTGATCGGGTTCGCGGTCTCACGCTTGCGGTCGACAAGGCCGACCGGCACACCCGCACCAGCCTGTGGTCGCTCGCGATTCCGTTGCTCGCGGTCGCCGATGTGCTCGGCCTTGCGGCGGTGTCGGTCGACGAGATGGCGCTCGCCGCCGACCGGCTCGATGCCACCGCCGAGGCGTGTCGTCCAGCAGCGAGTCGTTCGTGAATCCCGGCGAAGCGGCTCGCGATCGACATCGCCGGCGTCGCTGCCGGTGATCTGGGGTGCGGGCGGATTGTGCCGGGTGGCCGCCAAGCGATTCGCCCGCCAGCTGCATGCCAATGCGAAATACCCAGCGTTGGACGGCGGGTTGCAGGAGGCAGCGCACGGCACGGTCGCGTTGTTCGACGGGCTGTTCGCGACCACCACGCCCGAGGACGTGTTCCGCGATCCGTTCGACGACGAGGCGCCAAGGACGATGCCGCTGCGGGTCGTGCTGATGCGCGACTCTCCGGAAAGTGAAACCGAGACCGACGCCGGGCCTTCGGCGGGCGGCCGAACACCTGGCCGGCGAACGTGGCGTGCGCACGAGCACGGTTGCGGCCGACAACGGGTCGCCGTTCGAACGGCTCGCCCAACTCATCGCGCTCGGCGACTTCGCGAGCGTGTACCTCGCGCTCGGATTGGGCATCGATCCCTCGCCGACGCGGTCCGTGTTGGAGATGAAGGAACGGATCGAGTCGAGCCGGCGGAATCGCGAGGGATGAGCGCGCGCTGCGCGGGCGAGGGATGAGCAGAGCGGGCGGGGCGATGAGCACCGGCGGCGGTACATTTGAGCGCCTCCGGCGGGTCGCGCGCGGTCATTGCGGCGCTGGCCGCCAACCTCGGGATCGCGGTGACGAAGTTCGTTGCGTTCGCGTTCACTGGGTCGTCGTCGATGCTGGCCGAGGCCGTGCACTCGGTTGCCGACACCGGCAACCAGGGATTGCTCCTGCTCGGTGGCCGACGCGCACGCAAGGAACGCGACAGCGCGCATCCGTTCGGCTACGGCTCGGAACGCTACTTCTACGCGTTCATCGTTTCGCTCGTGCTGTTCACCGTCGGCGGCGTCTTCGCGCTGGCTCGAAGGCATCGACAAGATTGCGCACCCACATCATGTTGACCATGCAGTCATCGCCATCGTCGTGCTCGCGGTCGCGGTCTGCTTGGAGTCGTTCTCGTTTCACACCGCGATGATCGGAGTCGAGCAAGGTCAAGGGCGACCAGTCGTGGGTGAGCTTCGTGCGCCGGACGAAGAATCCGGAGCTGCCCGTCGTGCTGCTCGAAGACACGGCCGCGCTGTTCGGTCTCGCGTTCGCGCTGGCCGGTGTGGTGCTCTCGGTGCTGACGCACAACCCGCGCTGGGACGGCATCGGCGACGGTCGGCGATCGGCGCACTGCTCGTGACCGTGGCGATCGTGTTGTCGATCGAGACGAAGAGCCTGCTGATCGGTGAAGCCGCGTCGCCCGAGGTGCAGCAGCGCATCATCGAGGCGCTCACGGCCGGTCCTGAGGTCGAGTCGGTGATCCACATGCGCACCCTGCATCTCGCGCCGGACGAACTGCTGATCGCCGCCAAGATCGCGGTGGCCCACGACGACACCGCAGCGGAGGTTGCCCGGGGGATCGACGCGGCCGAGCGCCGGGTGCGGGCCGCGGTCACCATCGCGCGTGTCATCTACCTCGAGCCCGACCTGCGCGCGGGCACGACTATCCTGGGCGGCAAGGCCGACGCCACGGTCACCAACGCACGTGGCAACCAAGCCGCGTACCGACGAGCACGACGACGACAGGGAGATGCTTCGATGACGTTCGACTTCAAGGTTGCCGATCTTGGGCTGGCCGCCTTCGGACGCAAGGAGATCTCTCTCGCCGAGAACGAGATGCCTGGCCTCATGGCGATGCGCGCGCAGTACGGCGAGAGCAAGCCGCTCACCGGCGCCCGTATCACCGGCTCGTTGCACATGACAGTGCAAACCGCCGTCCTGATTGAAACGCTTGTCGCTCTCGGTGCGCAGGTGCGATGGGCGAGCTGCAACATCTTCTCGACCCAAGACCACGCGGCCGCCGCGATCGCGGTCGGACCGACGGGCACCGTCGATGCGCCGGCCGGCGTGCCCGTGTACGCGTGGAAGGGCGAGACGCTCGAGGAGTACTGGTGGTGCACCGAGCAGGTGCTGCGTGTGGCCCGGTGGCGATGGTCCGAACATGATTTTGGACGACGGCGGCGACGCGACCTTGCTCGTGCACAAGGGCGTCGAGTTCGAGAAGGCCGGCGAGGTACCCGACCCGTCGACGGCCGACTCCGAGGAGTTCGAGGTCGTGCTGCGGGTGCTGCAGCGCTCGCTGGCCGAAGACCCACGACGCTGGACGGCGATTGCTTCGGGCCTCAAGGGCGTGACCGAGGAGACCACGACTGGCGTGCATCGGCTGTACCAGATGCAGGAGTCCGGCTCGCTGCTGTTCCCGGCCATCAACGTGAACGACTCGGTGACCAAGTCGAAGTTCGACAACAAGTACGGCTGCCGGCACTCGCTCATCGACGGCATCAACCGGGCGACCGACGTGCTGATCGGCGGCAAGGTCGCCGTGGTGTGTGGCTACGGCGACGTGGGCAAGGGTTGCGCCGAATCGCTGCGTGGCCAGGGCGCGCGGGTCATCATCACCGAGGTCGACCCGATCTGCGCACTGCAGGCCGCGATGGACGGTTACCAGGTCGCCACGCTCGACGACGTCGTGTCGACCGCCGACATCTTCGTCACCGCGACCGGCTGCCTCAACGTCATCACCGCCGACCAGATGTCGCGCATGAAGCACCAGGCGATCGTCGGCAACATCGGTCACTTCGACAACGAGATCGACATGGCCGGCCTCGCGAAGCTGCCCGGCGTGACGCGCGTCAACATCAAGCCGCAGGTCGACGAGTGGATGTTCGCCGACGGGCACGGAATCATCGTGCTCTCCGAAGGTCGGCTGCTGAACCTCGGCAACGCGACCGGGCACCCGAGCTTCGTCATGAGCAACTCGTTCACCAACCAGGTGCTCGCGCAGATCGAGCTCTACACGAAGACCGCGCAGTACCCGGTCGGCGTGTACGTGCTGCCCAAGCACCTCGACGAGGCGGTCGCCCGGCTGCACCTGTCGGCGCTTGGGGTGCGGCTGACCGAGCTCACGCCGGCGCAGGCGGGCTACCTCGGCGTCCCGATCGAGGGCCCGTACAAGGCTGACTCCTACCGCTACTGAGTTCTGCAGCAGTGGGACTCGTCCGGTCGGCACTCGAAGCTTGGTAGACAGTTGCCGGTCTCTAGGCCGGTAGTTGTCTGCCAGCCTTGCGGGTTGGTGCCTGAACTGATCTTGTCGAGCGCCTCGGCCGCCGTGAAGATGTGCGGATGAAGCTGTCGGCCGCCGGCGCCCGACTCGCGTTGGCGGGCGGCCTGGTGGCCGCTGGCCGCGGCGTGGGGACCGGCTTCGGCTCTGGGGGCGTCAGCTCTCGTGGCCCCCGCGTCCTCGAGTGCGGTCTACGTCACGAACTCGAACGACGGCTCGCTCTCCGTGATCGACGCGGCCACCGACACGGTGGTCGCGACGATTGCGGTCGGTGACAAACCGTGGGCGGTCGCGGTCAGCACCGACGGCTCGACGGCGTACGTCTCGAACTCCCAATCGAATGACGTCAGCGTGGTCGACCTGCGGGCTCGCAAGGTGCGCGCGACTGTCGTGGTCGGCGTCCGCCCTTGCGATTTGCTGCTGAGTCATGACGGCCGATTCCTCTATGTCGACGTCTATGTCGACAACGTGGTCGCGGTCATCGACACCAGCACAGACACGGTGGTCACGAAGATCTCGGTAGGAGGCGTGAACCCGTACGGCATGGCGATGAGTCCTTCTGGCGACACGATCTACACCGCAAACGTCAACGGATCAGACAACGCGGCGAGCACGGTCTCTGTGATTGACACTCGTACGCGTTCGCTCACGAAGGTCATCACCGGATTCAATGGCAGCGAGGGCGTGGCGGCGAGTCCGGACGGGCGGACCGTATACGCGACCAGCATCAGGTCGGACTCACTCTCGGTGATCGATGCTCAGACGAACCAGGTGACGCACACGGTCAGCGTCGGCGGCGGCCCGCAGGGTGTTCGCGCTGCGCCGGACGGGTCGGCGATCTATGTTGCCAACAGCGGTGCCGGGACGGTTTCGGTAGTGGACGCCACAACGCTGAGCGTCGTGCGCACCGTGCAAGTGGGCCAGGCCGCTGACGAGGTTGCGGTTAGTGCGGACAGCGCTCATGTATATGCGACGAACTTTGACTCGGACTCGATCTCCGACATCTCCACCTCGACCGGGGCCGTATCGGCCACCGTGAAGGTCGGCAGTCAGCCGCATGGGATCGCGGTCGGGCGGCTGGTCCCTCTCGCGGTCCCTGGCACGGCCGGTGGGCGAGTCTCGTCGATCGCTGGGTCCATCCCGCGGCCGAGCGATGTCTTCTCTTCGGCGACGACCGTTCTCGTCAGCGCACTTGTTGCGGTAGGTGGGACGTTCTTCCTCACCTTTCCCGCGCATCTGTTCAACCTGACGCTGCACGAGAACTACGACGCCGTACGCGCGTGGTGGCTCGCACTGCCACACCGATTCCGGCGCAAACGCAAGGGCGTCACGACGAAGCCGGACGCCGAGGGGTTGGCCAAGTCAGACGCGCCTGCGCATGAGACGAGTCGAGCACGGGAGCGCTTGCGCTTCGTGGCCGTCGTGCTCGTCGGCGCATTGTTCGGCGCGTTGCTTGACCCGCGTTTCGGCGCGAACGCACGCACTGCCGAGAGCTACGTCGCGATCGTCGCGACCGTGCTGCTCGGCACGCTGTTGCCGGCATTGGTGACCGCGTTGTATCACCGCGCCGGCACCGGACGTGCGCCGTACCATTTGGAGGCGCTGCCCGGTGGCCTGCTGATCGCGGCGGGCTGCGTGCTTGTCTCGAGGGTCGCCAACTTCCAGCCCGGCTACCTTTACGGCGTCGTTGCAGGCGTCGCCTTCACGAGGACGCTCGCGAAGAAGCAGAAAGGCCATGTCGTCGCGTTGTCGACGTTGACCACGTTGACCGTGGCAATCGTGGCTTGGTTCGCCTGGGTTCCGATCGATCGAATCGCGGAGAAGCCCGGTGCGTTTGCCGGACTCGTGATCGCCGACGACTTCCTTGGTTCGATGTTCGTCGGTGGTCTCGTCGGGACCGTCATCGGATTGGTTCCGCTCGAGTTCCTGCCTGGTTGGGCGGTGCGGCAATGGCATCGCGGAGTGTGGGCGGCGCTCTTCGCGCTCGCGAGTTTTGGTGTTGTTGACTTCCTGTTGCTCAACCACCGCCGGCAACACGCGGGCAACGGGAGTTCGATTGTCACGACGGTAGTGCTGTTCGTGCTCTTCGCTGGCGGCTCGGTGGTGTTCCGCGAGCACTTCATTCGGAAGCGTCGTGCTGCTACCGGGGGAGCGCCGCAGGGTTGGCGCGCGAAGGTGCGAGAATTGCTCACGCCAGCACCGCCGACGCCCGCACCAGCAACCGACTCGTGACCTCTGGAAGGGAGCCACCCCTGCTATGGACCAGGAGCCTGTGACGCTCGATGTCGAGCCTGAGACCAGCTTGGCGGCATCGCTCTTCAACGGTGTGTGGACGCTACTGGAGAAGCCGAGCCGCACCGCGGACGACGACCTGCTGATGGTTCACATGGCGCACGCATCTCGCTATCACTGGGGTCGCGTGGGCACTGTAGAGAATGCTGTTCGGGGCGAGTGGCAGTGCTCGCGGGTGTATGCAACGCTTGGTCGAGCCGAACCGGCGCTGTTCCATGCGCAACGTGCGCTGGCGATGTGCGAGGCGAACGGCATCGGGGACTTCGATCTCGCGTTCTGCTACGAGGCACTTGCTCGCGCACACGCGGTCGCTGGCGACTCCGATGAAGCCCAGCGGTGGCAGCAACGGGGACTCGAGGCCGTGAACGAGGTCACCGAGGACGACGACCGCGAGATCCTGCTCGCCGATCTCGCATCAGTGCCGATCTGACACAGCGGGAGATATCTTCGGGTCGAAACCACTGAGGGTCCCATCCAACTGCCACGCAGCGATCGTCTCCAAAGGGGGTGTGATGACAGGGACAGTGGTTGGTGTGATTCTCGTGTTGGTCGTCGCCGCATTCATTCCCGCCTTCATTGCGGATAACAAGGGACGCGATTTTTGGGGATACTGGTTCTTCGCTCTGGCGTTCTTCGTCCCGGCGCTGATCGTGGCCATGCTTGTCGAACCCGTTACCGATGCGTCCCTGCCCAGCCGCCGGCTCGTTCCGCCAGGTTCTGATGGGAAGCTCGAGCCGGCACTCGGGATGGGGAGCGGCAACCGTCGGTGCACCAATCTGCGCTGCGATGCCGCGGGCCTTCGCACGAGCCTCACGAAGTGTTCGGTCTGTGGAGAGTTGCTCGTCGACATCCCCACCCATGTGCGTTCAACGCCGCGATCGGTTGGTGTCACGGGCGCGTGCGACAACAAGTCCTGCGACGCGGCCGGATTGCCCACCACCAATGCCAGCTGCGAGGTCTGCGGTCGAGACATCACCCAGGCCTTCGCGACTTGACCTTGACACGGGATCAGGCTCGGCTCGAACGCCTCGGCAATGCGCCGTTGACCTACTCCGAGGTTGGTGCGACTGCGGGTGCGCTGCCCGCGGGGTACCACCACGTGCGGCGCTCGGAAATCATCGGTCAGGGTTTTCGGACCTTTACCGACGCAGCCGACGTGCTGATGACTTGGCAGATGCACTCGCGAGGTGGCCTCAAAGTCATCCCGTCTGCACCTCGTGCCGCGCGCGACGTCGTAGTACTCATGCGGCTCGGGGTAGCTGGACGCGGGCTCGCCATCCCATGCCGCGTCGTCTACGAGATCGCCGAGGAGCGGCGGATCGGGTTCGCGTACGGCACGCTGCCGGGACATCCCGAACGTGGTGAGGAGTCGTTCGTCATCGAGTTGCTCGATGACGACCAAGTGCGAGTGCAGATCGTGGCGTTCTCGCAGTCGGCGCGTTGGTTCACCCGGCTGGCTGGTCCGATGGCTCGGTACGCCCAAGCCCGAATGACAGATCGCTATATCCGCGCCTTGCGCGGGTAGCACAACCTACGACTCGTTGACTCGCGTGCGAGCCCAGCTCAAACGGGCCCAGCTCAAAACAGGCTCAGATGGCGCTGCTAGAACGGCGGTTCGTCGTCGTCCGGCGGTGGTGTCGCGAGCCGCTCGTCTTTTACTGGTGGGCCGATCGCGGGCGGAGTGGTGGTATAGACGTGGCCGGTGGGCATAGTCCACACGAAGGTGCCTGGGTTGGGTTGTTTCAAATGTGCGAGCGCGCCGTCGAGAGCGTGTTTGAAGATGTGATGTCGTTCGCAGAACGGGCCCATGTTGCCTTCGCACGTCCGGCCATCGGGGTGCCGTTTGGAGTGGTCGAGGTCGCACACGAGCGAGGGCCGGTCGCAGGTTTTGAACCGGCAGGTACCGTCGCGCAGCTGAATGTGGCGCCTCAGCACCGCACTGGGCCGGTAGGTCGCGGTGTCGGCGGCTAGGAAACTCCCGTCGACGGGGTTGGTCACGAGCCGGCGCATCAGCCGGTCGCGTGCCAACTCCCTGGACACTTCCGCAGTAATGGCGCCGTAGCCGGTCAGCTCGCCGGGGACGTTGGACACGCCCAGAATCACCGAGGCCGGCACCGTGACGTTCGCCTCCCCGCACCCACGCGAGCCGAACACCAGCTTGGTGGGCACCACGCCGGCCAGTTCGCCGGTCGCGATCGCCTCATCAAAGGGGGTGAGCAGGAAATCGGCGCGCAACTGGGCGGAAGTGCGGCGTTCCCCACCGGCGAGCTTCGCTGAGAGTGCGGCGGCGGTGAGCACGTTGTAGATCTTGAGCCCGTCAGCGGCCGCCATTACCGCACGCACCTCCGCCATGCCGTCGTCGAGTGGGGTCAGCCACACCCCGCGCTCGTTCTTTGCTCTCACATGGCGGTTCTGTGCGGCGACCGGGTCCGCCGCGATCGCCGCTTTGCGGACCGCCTTCTTGACCTGGGCGTTGGTCTGGTCCCCGGCGCGGGCCAACACGATGCTCTCGACCTCAACGGCGGTCGCGGGGTCGAGGAAGTGACACCCATCGGCAATCGAACGTGCCTTCTGCAGATCGATCTCGCCGGCGGCCAAAGCCGCAGCAGTCGCGGTCAGTCCGCCGGCCAACTCGATAGCGAGCCCGACCCGAAAACCGGCCGATCCGGAGGAGATCGACAACCGGGCGGCGATCTCATCGTCGGGATTGTCACGCCGCACCGACCCCAACGGGCCGTACTTGGCGCGCGCCACATCCGCGTTCTGCTCAAACGACATCGGCCGACGAGCAAACTCCGCGACCGCCGCGAGCTGCAATGCATCCGCCCACGACTTCAGCCGATCACAGGCCGCGACGACTTCCAACACGTCATAGTCGTCGTTGAGTTCCGCTGGGTCGATCGCTGCAAGACGCGCCGCGAGCTCTGCACCAGGTGCAACCTTCGCGATGCCGAGCAGGTCTTCCATCACACGAAACTATCTGCGGCCTCTGACATTTTCGGGTGCAAATGCGTCGGTGTGGAAAACAAATCAAGCGATTTGCGCGCGCTCACTGCGGTGGCGCGAACGGCCCCGGTGGCGGAGGTTCCGCCGGCTGCGGCGGTGCAGGTTCGACGGGCGCCGGTGCATAACTCGGCGCCGATGGTTGTGTACGAGACGGCTGGGACTGCGACGCGCCACCGTACTGTGGCGCGGTTCCGTACGGCGTCGCGGCTCCTTGCTGCGCACCTCCGTACTGCGGTGCGACGGGCGCTGCCGCGTACATGCGCTGCTCCTCGCGACGGCGTCGTTCGGCGAGCACCGCAGACAAATACGCCCAGCCCGGCGTACCCGATGGCGGCGCGGGTGTCACGCGGGCCAACACTGCGGCCACGAGTTCGCCACCCATCGCATCGCGCGACGCTGGGCTGAGTTCGTTTTGCCGTGCGAGGAATTGCCTGCACGCCATCGCGAGGTTGTCATCGAGTCGCGACAGGTCGAGGGTCGCCGCCCACCACGCAAGCGGCGCCGGCATTTGCACGGGCATCGCCGTCACGCCAGGCACTCGTTCCTGCACAACGATGGTGCCGGCGAGCATGTCGCCGAAGCGCTTACCTCGCCGGCTGAAGATGCTGGCGAACAACGCGGGTCCCCAGCTCTCGAGTGGGAACATGATGCCCCGCACCAGCGCGTGCCGAAACCGCACCGGCCCCCCGTCGTCCCGCACAACGCGCAAGCCCAACGCGGCCTTGCCCGGCGTCCGCCCACGCCACACTGTCTCAAGGAGCACGTTGTAACCGACGAACGTGAAGACGACGACACACAGCACGATCGCGGCACCGGCGTCGGTGTCGGAGCCGGACACGAGCTGGCCGACGATGAGCACCAGAAGGAAGAACAGGATGAACTGCAGGATGAGATCGATCAGCTTCGCGAGCACCCGTGACGGCCAATGCGCCAAGCGGACGTCGAGCGCTACCGCCTCGCCCGTCACCACACCAGCCGTCATAGTGCCTTAGTCTGCCCTCTAGTGGACATCGATGTATTCGTTGCAGCACATCAGGCGGAGTGGGCGCGCCTGGAAACGCTCGTGCAGCGTGCCGAGCGGCCGTCAAGGCTGAGTGGCGCGGACGTCGATGAGCTGATCGCGTTGTATCAGCGCACCGCGACCCACCTGTCGGTCATCCAGTCGCGGTCACCCGATGCGCACCTCATCTCGCGACTCTCGGTGCTGACGGCACGTGCCCGCGGTGCGATCACCGGCGCACACGACCCCGCTTGGCGCGACTTCTCCCGGTTCTTCGTCGTCACGTTGCCTGCGGTGCTGTACCGGACGGCGCGGTGGTGGGTCTCGACCGCGTTGGCATCACTAGCCGTCATGACGGCGATCGGGGTCTGGATTGCCACCCATCCCAAGGTCATCGACACGATCGCGTCACCGGCCGACGTCCGCCAGCTTGTCTCGCATGACTTCAAGAACTACTACTAGCGCATCCGGCATCGGACTTCGCC
>CAWGTF010000017.1:0-211806 GCA_963825425.1 uncultured Actinomycetes bacterium | reverse complement strand
TATCGAGGCGACGGAGAACGAGCAAGCAGGGCATGCCGAAATCGCCGCCAGGAAAGGACTTCACCCGGGTCGACCCGACGCACACCGACCATGCCGGAGCCTCGCCGCGCGGCAACTCGTCGCCGCTCTGCGCGTCGAACACGTGGGTCGACGCGGTCAGGATGCAGCCGGCCCCGAGCTTGGCGCCGCGGCGCACCCGGGCACCATCGACCACCATCGAACGCGAACCGATGAACGCATCGTCCTCAACGACGACGGGGACCGCGTTCGGTGGCTCCAATACCCCGCCAAGCCCCACCCCACCGGACAGGTGCACGCGCTTGCCGACCTGCGCGCACGAACCGACCGTCGCCCACGTGTCGACCATGCTGCCCTCGTCGACGTACCCGCCGATGTTGACGAAGCTCGGCAGCAGCACCGCGCCCGGCGCGATGAACGCACCCCATCGCACAATCGCCCCGGGCACGACCCGCACCCCATCAAGGCGCGTCTTGAGCGGCATCCGGTCGTGATAGCGGAAGTCGCCGACCGACGACTCCTGCATCGCCAACACCTTGAACGACAGCAGGATGGCTCGCTTCGCCCGCTCGTCGACGACGACGGCGTCGGACGACGGGTCGACCCAGGCCACGCGGGCCAACCCCTGGTCGAGCTGGTCGACCGCCTCGACGACGAGAGCGCGCGCCGCCGCGTCGCCCGGACCTAGGTCTGTGCGACGGTCCCACAGCGCGTCGATCTCTGCCGGCAGCGAACTGGTGATGAGCGGGCCCATGGGCGCTGACACTACCTAGTGATCGCGCTTGCCCGAGTAGGACCGCGCCCGGCGATAGATTCGCGTTAACCATGACGACGTCCGATCGGCCCATGCGGCGCGCCGGGGGCGCTGGAGGCACTGGCCGCGCTCACCGGCCGCGACGGCAGAGTCGCCGCGTCCGGCTGACCAGGACCATCGTCGTTGTCGTCTCGCTCGTCTTGGTCGCGACCGCGGTCGTGTACGGCGTGAAGTCGCTGACCCCGCACCACAGCACCACCGACAGCTGCCAGGTCGTCGGTGAGACGACGGGCACGGTCTACGCATTGAAGCCCGTTCAGCTTGTCAACGCCTCGATCATCGCGGACGTCGCGATGCGCCGCGGCTTGCCCGAGCAGGCCGTCATCGTGGCCCTGGCAACTGCACAACAAGAGTCGAAGCTGACCAACCTCGACTACGGCGACGCCGATTCGGTCGGTCTGTTCCAGCAGCGACCGAGCCAGGGGTGGGGAACGCCGGAACAGATCCTCGACCCGGTCTACTCGAGCGGCAAGTTCTTCGATGCGTTGGTCAAGGTGCGGAACTGGCAAGGCCTCACCGTGGCTGCGGCCGCGCAGGCGGTGCAGCGCAGCGCATTCCCCGACGCCTACACGTCGTGGCAACCGCTCGGCACCGCCCTCGGTGCGGCCCTGACGGGGCTGACGCTGACGCAGCTCAGCTGTCGTCTCGGACATCCGGGTGTTGACGTGAAGGCCAAGCAGTCGAGCGCCGGGTCGACCCTCGCATCTCCGGCCGCCTCGACCGCACCCTCATCGGATGTTCCGATCGCGACGTCTTTGGTGGCCGCTGTGTCTGGCTTGACGTCCGGGCTGGCTACTGACCTGCTGGTGACCGCGCCCAGTGTTGTGGCACACGGGACAAAGTCCGCCACCGTCACCGTCACCGGCCTGGCGCCCCTCGGCACCAGCACTGGCACTGGCAGCGACCCGGCGACCGCCAAACATCGCACGGCGACCGTTGCGGCTTGGGCGCTGGCCCACGCGGCCGAAGGCATCACGTCGGTTGTCGTCGGCACGCAGGAGTGGCGACCCGATCGTGACGGCTGGCACCCGACCAGCACGACCGCCGCGGTCGGAGCCGTAGTCATGACGGTGGCCACCCGCTAGCGTCGCCCGGGTGACGGATCTGCATCAGGTCAAGCCGAGCGTCGACGTGTTGCTCGCGGGCGCGACCTCACGCGAACCGATGAAGACGGCCGACTCGCTGTCGAGCGCGAGCTTCGAACGCGTCGTGATCGAAGGCGAGCCGTACGTCGTCAAGCACCTGTCGACCGCGGCCGACTGGATCATGCGCGCCACCGGGGACGTCGCGTGCCGGCCGCTTTGGGTCTGGCGCACCGGACTCCTCGACACGCTGCCTGACTGCCTCGACCCGCTCATCGTCGACGTCGCGCACGATTCGCAGACCGGCGTCACAACACTTCTCATGCCGGACGTCGAGGGGTACCTCGTTCCGGAAGGTTCGGTTGTCCTGCCGCTGCAACAACACCACCGGTTCCTCGACCACATGGGCGCGCTGCACGCGGCGTTCTGGAATTGGGACGGCCCGGCCGCGCTGACCCCGATGGCCAACCGCTACACGGCATTGGTGCCGCTCACCGGCGAGGTCGAGCGCGACCTCGGTCACACCGGCGGCGTCCCGTCGATGCTCGAGTCGGCTTGGCAGCAACTAGCCGCGATCTCACCCGAGATGGGTGCCGACGCGGTCGCCATCACCGCCAACCCCGGCTTACTCGTCGACGCCCTCGACAAGACACCAATGACGCTGATCCACGGCGACTGGAAGGCGGGCAACCTGGGGAGCCACCCCGACGGGCGGACGATTCTCCTCGATTGGCAGTGGCCCGGCCGGGCAGCGGGATGCGTCGATCTCGGCTGGTACCTGGCGGTGAACTGCGATCGGCTTCCGGAGTCAAAAGAGGCAACCATTGCGGGCTACCGCGACGCCCTCGTCCGTCACGGCGTCGATGTCGGCGACTGGTTCGACCAGCAACTCGAACTCGCGTTGCTCGGTGCGTTCGTTCAAATGGGTTGGTCTAAAACCCATGACCCGGCCGAGCTTGAATGGTGGGTCGACCGGGCGCTGCCGACTGCGCGCGCCTTGCTGCGATGACCCAGCCGCGCGATGGCACAGCCGACGTTAGAGCTGACGTCACCGCTGACGTCCGGGCCGCGTACGACGCGACCGGTGCTGCGTGGGACGGCGGCCCGCGCCGCATCTACGACCAGCTGGCCGCCGTCCTTCTCGACGCTTGCCCGGTGCCGTTCGACCACGCCATCGCCCTCGACGCGGGTGCCGGCACCGGCGCGGCCGCTGCCGAAATGATGCG
This sequence comes from uncultured Actinomycetes bacterium, assembly GCA_963825425.1. Classification (GTDB taxonomy): domain Bacteria; phylum Actinomycetota; class Actinomycetes; order Acidothermales; family Acidothermaceae; genus PALSA-607. The sequence goes on along the minus strand of CAWGTF010000017.1, from coordinate 208,666 downwards.
GCGCGGTGCGCGCGTCACTGCCATCGATCTCTCGGTCGGCATGTTGGCGCGGGTCGCCGGCGCAGTCGCGGTTGGTGACGTCGTCCGGCTGCCGATTCGTAGCAACGCCGTCGACATCGCGGTCGCCGCGTTCGTGCTCAACCACTTGCCGCGTCCCGCCGACGGGTTGCGTGAGCTCGCGCGGGTCACCCGGCCGAGCGGCGCCGTGCTGGTGTCGGTGTTCGGGCAGGCGCCGGCGCATCCCTCGAAGGAGGCAATCGACGTCGTCGCAGCGGGCTACGGTTTCGCGAGCCCGACTTGGTACCTGCGCATGAAGGACACCTTCGAACTCCAGGCCACCACGCCCGACGCGCTCACCGCACTCGCTCATCAGTCGGGCCTCGTCGACGCCGAGGCCCACCTCGTCACCGTCACGCCGGCGATGACCGATCGCGACGTGGTCAGCTGGCGGCTCGGCATGGCACATCTCGCGCCGTTCGTCGCAGGCCTGCCTCCGGCTCAAGCGAAAGCCTTGGCGGACGACGCGTGCGCCGCCGTCGCGGGAATGTCGCCGCTAGAAATCGCCATGGTGACCATGGCCAGCCGCCCGTGACCACGGGACGGATAGCGACTAGCCGACGCTGACCCGTCGTCCGAATCGAACTAGAGATCGGTGTATTTGTCCGCCTCGTGATGCCTCTTCCTGTTCGTAGCCGCCCATCCCTAGGCGGCCTTAGGAGGACGTCATGTCAGGAGACAGCAGGCGCATCATTGGCGCCGCGAACCCACGGGCGCTGGCCGAACTGCGAGCCGGTCGCCAGATCGACTGGTCGGCCGAAGAAGACGGCGGCGCCAAACTCATCGCTCAGTTGCTCGACATGCCGCTGTCGCACATCGTCGACCCGAAACACGGATCGCCCATCTATGCCGGCGTTCCGCTGCACTTCAGCGCCAGCCGTTTCCAAAGCGCGGTCGACCCGACCACTGATCTGCGCCGGCTGTTCGAGACGACTCCGCGCGCGACCGAGTTGCTGCAGCACGACCTCATCAGCGACGCGGCACTCAAAGGCGAAGGCACCAGCCTGCACCAACTTTCAGCGCAGACCGCCGACACGATGAGCGAAGCGTTGCGCAAGGTGTCGACGGCCGGAGCGCAAGTTGCGGGTGACATTCAGACGCAGCGCGCGAGCGAGCTTTCGACGGCGTCGCGCCTCACCGACCTTGCGTCGGCGACGTTCGTCGAGGCCGGCACCAAGCTTGGCCGTCTTGACCGCGACTACTTGATCCTGCCGCCGTCGTGGCTGCAGCAACTGCTCTCCGACCTCGACTTCGGTATGCACGGCGAGTTCTTCGTCGACGGTCCGACGGCGACGTCACCGGTGCAAGGCGCGCTCGGTGACTGCTGGCTGATCGCGGCGATGGCGTCGGTCGCGTGGACCCATTCACAACTGATCTCCGAACGAACCCGGCGCGAGAACCTCGTCGGCGCCGTCGACCCTGGTGACGCTGACCTGTACTTCGAGCTCACCGACGTGCTCACGATTCCGGTGCTGTTCTTCACCATCACGATCCCGTTCGTGTTCCAGCAATGGATCGGCGAGCGGCTGCCGCAAAGTGCTGGTGGCGGTGCGATCTACGCTCGCTCGTCGGTGCCCGGCGAGAACTGGCCGGCCGAGATCGAGAAGGCCGTTGCCGTTTGGCGCAGCGGCGGCAACGCCGACTACCCCCGCAGCAGTGACTACGCGCACCTCAACGGCGGCGACCCCGCCTGGGCGGTGCACGTGTTGAAGGGCGGCCAGCCCTGGTATCACTGGGCCGACGCCGACGACACCTGGTCGACGATCAGGTCACACTGCTCTGGCCAGCGCACCAGCGACCCGCTGGTGGCCTGGACCTGGGGCAGCAGCGACGACTCGCCGAACAAGGTCGACTACGGCGGCGCGAACATCGTCGCGAACCACGCCTACTCGATCCTTGGCACATGGGAGACGAACAACCGCCAGTACGTGATCCTGCGCAACCCGTGGGGTTGGTACGAGGCCACACTCAACACGCACGCCGGCACCTGGTCGACGCCAGAAAGCTGGGGCAACGCGAACCAGGTGCTGCCGGGCGGTGGCATCTTCGCACTCGAGATCCACACGTTCCGCGAGTACTACATGGGATTCGGGGGCGCGTCCTAGCCGAACGCTGAAGTTGGTTGCCCTAGGACGCGATAGAAGGCGTCCTGGGGCAACCAAATTTGGGCTGGGCTTGGCTGCCACTACGGCAACAGGTGGGTTCGCGGCAGCACAAGCTCGCACGCGGAACGCGATCACATGCCGATGAGCGGATGTCGCGCAAGTGCCCGCTACAGAACGCATCCCGCTGTCGGCGTCGACCCGGCAGGCCATCGACATCCGCCGTCTGCACCCGTCGCTGCAAACACGATTCAGAGATCCCGAGATCCTTCGCGATCTGGGTCAGCGGCGCCTCGCGCCTGCCGTCGACCGCGACCACATCGGGGCGCAACTCCGGCGGGCAAGCCAGCGGCATGACGAGCATCAACCGATCTAGGGGCAGTCCCAACACTCTCAAACGCCAACCAAGTGCGGCGTGAGCGCTGCGCCAAGAACCGCCCGGCAAAGCGCGCGCAGGTCAGTTGACGGTCGGCGGAGCAGTCGCTACTTTGAGCCCACCTCGTGATCCGGCTGTGGTTTGGGGGACGCCATAAGCGCACGCATTTTTCGACTCGGTTGCGCCATAATCTTTGGTCTTAGCGCTGTCGCGACAAGCGCGTCGCCGGTGAGCGCCACGACGTGCACCCCGGGGGGTCAGCGCGGATTCGACCAGATGACCGGCGGCCCGTCCGATGTCGACGGTGTTGCTTCCCAGATCTACGTGCCGGCCGCATCCACGCTCGTGGGCCTGAACTACTCAGCCTCTGGCGGTGACGTGTTCGTTGGCTATGCATCGAGCTGGGTGCAGCTCGGCTGGGTTGACCATAGCGACGGCACTCAGTGGTTTTGGTACGGTGAGTCGCTGCCGAGTGGCCGCGAGAACATCTCTGACTTCTCGCAACTCAGCCCTGGGTGGCACAGCTTCAAAATCTTCCGAATCGAGACTGGGGCACTCCGCGGATATATGCAGTTCTATGTCGACAATGTCTTCCAATTGACAAGTCAGTACACGCACGCGTGGGGGCCGCCCGGCTTCAATGGCGAAGTGAGCAGCACCTGCACGCAGATGGACGGCTGGGCGCAGCGGAACCCTTCACCGCCGAACTTGACGCTGTGGTATTCGCGAGCAGCCGACGGATGGCATCCGTGGATCGCAGACTACCGAAACACCAGCAACAACAAGGTGTTTACCTCGTTGTCATCCGGAGGTACGGGAACGGACTTCGCGTCTGGAGGCCACCCATGAGGCGAGCAGTGGTTACCGCGCTCCAGGTCTTGGCTGCCGCTGTTTTGGTTGGAGGGTGCGCGACATCGGGGCGTGCAGGAGCGCTGCACGCAGGAATACCTGCAGCCTTGTCCTCCCCCAATTCCGGGGGTGCAGCGGCGCCCAGCGGTCCACCGTGTCTGTTACCTGACGTGCGGCTCGTGGTCGATTCAGTGGTCATTGATGCCACGGGACTGCCGATGGCATTGCACGGACCGTTCTCCAACGTTGGAGTCCAATTCGGCGCGGCGGACCCTGGAATCAAGCTCGTGAACGCCCGTTTGGACGTCCTGTCTCGGAGCGGTGCACAAACTGCGCTCGAGAACGCGCCGGCGGCACCGTCCGCTGCGGCGAATGAGCAACGCCAACTCATCGGCGGTACTGAGGCTGGCGTGGTCGCGAGATCGCAAATAACGATGCTACCTAGTGGCCCATTCCTCGTTTCTCTCGGGACAGTCAACACGGCTCTGCATTTGTCCGGGCCAGTAAATACTGCCGCCCTGCGGGCCATCCCGGCGCCCACTGGATACGCGTCGCCCTTTGCCCCGTACCCGGCTGCGGCGCCAACGCCCGCCGGGGGCTACGAGGCCTACCTGATCACCCATTATCAAGGGCCCAGTTGTTCGACACCCAACTCGTCGATGGGGCCAGCCCAAGACACCTACGGTGTAATCGATCTTGCGACCTTGCTGCCCTAATCGGATCGACACGAGCGCACGTGTTGGTGTCGTGCCTGGGTTCGAGACTCCGATGTCTCACCACCCCCGTCGACTGAGGGTTCGGTTGATCGGTCGCCGACGGCGCCTGCGAGTCGCTCGAACAATCGAAGGTACCGACCTGACGGCCCACGACCCTCTTCGCGGCGAGGCGGATGGTCGCGTCTTTCATCAGCCGGGCAAATAGGCTCTTGCGGCGTTATGCCTATGGGAGTCCTGGGCCGCCGGGCTGAGGGCTAGAGGCGAACAACCGATAGCCCATATCGAGTCGCGTGCCCTGATCGTCCACAGCCCACGATTCCCAGCTACCCGAACGGCCGACCCAACAAAATGCTGCGAACTCGTTATCAGGGAACGCCGGCGAAGGCGGAAGCGAACGGGCCAACCGACGTTGGTGGCGAGACGACAGCCGGTCCAACCTTCCAACTCCGGACAATCCCTACGGTCACTGCTGTCGACCCCCCGACGCCGGCACCCAACACATGCCGACACAGCGCATCCGCTCGGACCTCAGGGCTCGCGGAACCATTTGACGATGGGGCGGCGTCGCCGGTGGAGGAGCTCGCTACCGTGCCACTTGTCAAAGGGGGGAGGGCTCGGACAACGAAGAGACCTGTCTGCCCGAAGCGCATCCGGCCGCGCCCGCGACGCAAACAGCGATCAGACCCACCCGCAACGTGCCATTCAGCATCCGGCAACCCTTCGTCGGCAGATTCGACGCATCGACAGCCATGTCGGTTCCATCACGGTGGTTCCTGGTACTGCATGTTGCTACGCCAGGTTGTGTCCGCTCATCGGTAGGTGCGAACGGACTGTGAATGAGCCTACCTACAGGCTTGGGGCGCACCGAGCCACGGCAGCTCAGTCGCGATGCGAACGTCCGCCTTTGCCGCGACGACGTATGCGGACCTGCATGAGTGCCATCGGGCCAGTGCTACATGCCGGGGCCGTCAACGTTGATCACGACAGGCCCGGACCCGCGACGAATCACCACCACCTCGGATGTCTCTTTCGTGGGGTTGCTCTCCCGGTGCACGGTGTGTGCCGGCACGTGCACGAAGTCACCGGGCCCGCCTTGCACCACATCAGTCGCCGTCTCCACGCGCAACGCGCCGCGTACGACGTAGGCGATCGTGTCGTGCTCACCGTGGTGATGCCAGTCACTCGCGATACCGGGTTCTGTCAGCGCTCGCCCGGACCACAGGTCGCCGGCCACGATCGCCTCCTCGCGCAAGACTCCGGCCGTCACGTGACCTGGAGTCAGCGCGTCAGCGGCCACCTTCCGAACACGACCCTCGGTCACGGCGCCACGCTACGCGATCCGCAACGTCCGCCCCTGCCGCTGACACGATCTGGAAGCCACCGCTGTCGGTCACGCCAGAAGCGTTAGGGCGCCGGGTGGGTACTTCTACCCAAGTCCGCACGCGTGATCACTGCACCGATCAGGATGCGTGCGCGTCGCGGCGAGCCGACTGCTAGGCATCACCACGACGTGCCGGCGAGGCTACCGCAGCCGCGGGCAAGGCAGCCGGCTGGCGGTTCGCTCTTCCCTGGCGACGCCCAGCGACGGTCGACCACGGCATGAGGTGGAGACGTGCTGGGACGCCGTCATGAGATTGGGGCCTTCGGCCGTAGATGGTGCGCACGGGCTACGCCTGAGGGTCCTTTGGCACCTCGCCGGCTTGGGTCCTCCTGTCGATATCTCGTTGCGTGGACGAAGCGCGGGATCGGGCCGTGGGTGTCGCAGGAACACGTTCCGGTACGTCACCGGTGCGAGCGCCCTCGTCCACGGTGGTGCCCGGACCCACGAGGTCTCGGGTGCCGACCGTAGTTGCTGCTCTTGTCCTGGTCACCGTCGGCTACCTCGTCATGTTGGCTATCAAGCCAGGTGGCGCCGGCTTGGTGGTGCGCATCAGCGACGTCACCACCGCGGCAGCAGCCGCCGCCGCCTGCGTCGCCTGCGCACTGACCGCACGCCGCAGCGAGAACGCGATGCGCGTGTTCTGGTGGGTGCTCACGACCGCCATGGGTGCGTGGGCAGCCGGGGAGTTGGCCTGGACCTGGTACGAGGTGGTCTTGCGCGTGCCGGTGCCGACCCCCTCTTGGGCCGACGTCGGCTACCTTGTCGCTCCGGTGCTGTGTGTGGCCGCGTTCGCCTGCCACCCTGCCACCCGTAACCGCGATAGATGGCGCGTCCTCCCGATTCTGGACGGTGTCGCCGTTGCGAGCGCATTGCTGTTCGTCAGCTGGACGCTCGTCCTTGGCCCGCTGTGGTCCCACTCCGGTGGCCTATCGGTGGGCGCCCTCATCGCCGTCGCCTATCCCTTCAGCGACGTCGTCATCCTCGTACTCGTCGTGCTGGCCCTGCAGAATCTGCCACCGGGCAACCGAGCCGGGACCGCGCTACTGCTCGGCGGCCTCGTGTGCATGGCCGTCAGCGACACCATGTACACCTACCTCACGCAGATCCACGGGTACTCCTCGGGCGACCTGATCGACGCCGGGTGGTTCGCCTCCTACCTCGCCATCGCCGCCGCAGCCCTCCTGTCCCAGCCCCGGGTCGACCCCGCCGGCTACCGGACGGTGCCCTCGCCGATGAGGTCGGTCCTCGCGCCATACGTGCCGATCCTGATCGCACTCGTCGCTATCGCAGTCGAGAACTCTCGTAAGGCCCGACTCGACCGGGTCGAGTGGGGGATCGCGATGTGCCTGGCGGTCGTCGTGCTGGCCCGCCAACTCCTCGACCTCTATCAGCGCAAGACCACGGCAACCCATCGATCTCCTGAGCCGTCGTCGCGTCCAGTGCCCTCGGGTCGCCACCAGGCCCGGTCCACCTCGCGACCTTCCGTGTCCGCGCAGGCCCTGACCGCCCCGCGGACAGACCCCGCGTTCGGCGTGTCGACCGGTACACCGGGCGACCTTGCGCTGCTCACCCTGCAACTGGTGGCCGCGTCCCGACCGACCGCCCAGGAGCGGGTCCACCGCGTCTCCAACTCGATGGTGATGACGCTGACCTCAACTGCCGCAGTCCTGGCCGTATGGGACCTGTGGCTCCTCATCCGCCACACAGGCTGACGCCATCCGGCCGCCAGACGAGTTCGGCCGACCTCGCTATGTCACGAACACTAGGTCGCCGTGTGTGGCATGAGCTGACCGGCTGCCGTATCGACTTACACCGCCCGCACCGCCCGTTGCCGCACCGGCCAGTCCGTTCGCCTGGCGTGCAACGAGAAACGCACTCTCTTGCCGCTCTGCGGGAACTGCGCTGATCGATTCTGAGCTCTGCGACGGTCGCAGTCCGGCTTCGGGTCAGATGGCGTCTAGCGAGAGGCCGCTGATGTCTACTGGACCGGCAACGAGGACGTGGCGGATGAACACGAAACCGAGCGCCGGGCGTCCGGCGTCTCGTCGCTCAGCCAGATAGTCCAGGTGGAGTGCAGGCACTGCAGGGAGTTCCTCGTAGCTGTCGACGTCGAACGGGGTGAACTCCTCCTCGGGTGGTGTTGCCGGTACGTCTTCGCCGGGGCGGCTGTTCAGCCAATGCGACCCGCTGTCGTAGACGACAGCGGGCTGGTCGGCGATGCGCTCGACCGGAATGCGCACGACTCGGCGTTCGAGCAGCTGCGAGAACGGGACGCCGAGCCGTCGGCGAGCCCCGACCAAGTGAACCGGGTCGAGCGCCGCGAGGTTGACCGTGTCACCCCACGGCACACCAAGATGGGGGACCTCCCACTCCAGGACAGACTCGCGCCCATCCCACTTGGGCCGCTCTCGGTTGTACACCTCGGGATGCGCGTCACGGAGATCGTTGAGAGGCAGCAGGCGGGTGCCCCGGAAGTCATCGGCGCACAGATGGTAGACGAAGGCCACCCACGGATTGTGTCAGCCATCGCACCCCCCGAGCTGGAACCGCACATTGCGCGTAGTGGCTCACGTGACGACCTGCACCTGACGGCGTCGCGGTCGAATTAGACGGTCCTGATCCTGTGCACCTCGGTGCGGCGTCCATGCCCCACTTCGTGTGGATGACTTGATCCGGGCTTATGGCACGGTGGACTGATGAGGATCGTCGTGCGGGTGCATCCGGGAAGCCGCCAGCCGGGCGTCGGCGGCTCACATGACGGCATGCTCGTCGTCCGGGTGGCGGAGCGGGCAATAGACGGCAAGGCGACGGCCGCGGTGGTGGACGCCGTCGCCGCAGCTTTCGGGATCGCGAAGCGCGACGTCGTCGTGGTCAGCGGGGTGGCCAGCCGGACGAAGACCCTCGAAATTCCAGACGCCGCCAGCGACGCGCTGCATGCGCTGCTTGCGCGCTGATCGACGAGCCCTGCGACCAATGCGCCAAGGGCGAAAGTCCCGATCTGCCGCCGAGAGGGTGGGCTATGCAGGTGGCGGAGTTTGGATTCGCACGAGCTCGGTTAGCCCGACTAAGTCGGCGGGGTTGCGGGTCCACAGTGTGGCGTCGTGTGCGACGGCTGTCGCGGCAATGAGCAGGTCAGCCATTCGTGGTCGCGGCTTACGTCCAGCGGCGACGACTGCTGCGGCAAGTCGCCCGTATTCGCGTGCCACGACTTCATCGACTGGGAGCGCGTCGAAGGTGCGTTCGATGACGGCGATGCGACGCAGCCGTTCTGCCCGCGTCGCGTCGGTTCGGGCCACCAGCACCCCGAAGTGCAACTCGGCTAACGACACCGCACTGATGGCGACTTCACCCTCGACCGGTCCAGGATCAGGACCGAGCAGCACGCTGGTATCCAGCACGAGCCTCATCGGGTGAACGGGTCGGTCACGCTCTGGTCGACGCTGCCGCGATCAGTTCGCCAGTCAGGATCAGCCGGCCCGCGAAAGATCTCCCGCACGTCGGCTCCTTGCCGCCATCGATGGCGCCGCACCGGGCCGAGTTCGGCGACTTCACGCCCGCTGACGGTAATCGTCACGGTGGCACCTGCTTCGGCCTGTCGGACCAGTTCGCTGGCCTGCTGACGGAGCTCACGCAACCCGGTCGTCGTCATGGAAACCATGGTAGCGCATGTGCTACACGGCGGCGAGGCCGTTTGCGAAGACATCCTTTCTTGCGGCGATGCCGGCCGCCTGACGACCACCGATTCTGCCGAACTTGTGCGGCCAAAAGCCCGCCTATTTCCGTAGTGGCCTGGCTAGGGTCGGCCGGCTTCGGTGAGGCGGCGAGCCGCTTCCCTGACGCGTTCGTCGGATGCAGTCAGGGCGACGCGCACATGTCGGCGTCCAGCCTGACCGTAGAAGATGCCGGGACCCGCCAGAATCCCAAGCTGCGCGAGCCATTCGATGCTTGCCCAGCAGTCCTCGTCGCGGGTCGCCCACAAGTACAGTCCGCCCTGCGAGTGCTCGACCGAGAAGCCCGCGGAAACCAATGCCGGCCACAACATCGCGCGCCGTGAGAAGTAGCGCACGCGTTGCTCGTCGACGTGTGCATCGTCGTCGAGCGCGGCCACCATCGCTCCCTGCACGGGCGCGGGCACGATCATGCCCGCGTGCTTGCGAACCTCGAGCAACTCAGCGATCAGCTCACCGTCGCCGGTGACAAAACCGGCGCGATACCCCGCAAGGTTCGAGCGTTTTGACAACGAGTGGACGGCGAGCAGGCCCGCATGCGAGGAGCCACAGACATCGGGATGCAGGATCGACAGCGCCGGCGCCTCGTCGTCCCAGCCGAACTCGATGTAGCACTCGTCGGACACCACTATCGTGCCGCGATCGCGTGCCCAGGCGACAACCTTGCGCAGGTGCTCAACGCCGAGTACCTGACCGTGCGGGTTGGCGGGCGAGTTCACCCACACCATCGCCAGCGGCGCCGGCCCGACCGAGACCGTGCTGTCGACGACCACGGGCTGCGCGCCCGCCAGTCGGGCGCCGACATCGTAGGTCGGGTACGCGAGCGCAGGGATACCGACGGAGTCGTCCGCTCCTAGGCCGAGCAGCGTCGGCAACCAGGCGACGAACTCCTTGGCGCCGATGATCGGCAGCACGTTCGCCGGGTCGGCACCGGCCACTCCGTGCCGGCGGCGCAACCAACCGGCAGCCGCCTCGCGCACCGACGACGTGCCGTAGGTCGCGGGATAGCCGGGAGTGTTCGTGGTCGCCGCCAACGCGTCCTGCACGACGGCAGGGACGCCGTCAACCGGCGTCCCGACTGAAAGGTCGACCACGCCGCCGTCATGCGCGCGCGCCATGGCGACATAGGGAGCGAGGCTGTCCCAGGGAAAATCAGGCAGCTCCCCAAGCCACGACGGCTCAGTGCGTCTCCTGCACCTGCGGCGGCAACGCGGCGATCAGCGGGTGGTCCTTCGCGACGGGGCCGAGCTTCGACGCGCCACCAGGCGAGCCGAGGTCGTCGAAGAAGTCGACGTTCGCCTTGTAGTAGTCCTTCCACTTATCCGGGACGTCGTCCTCGTAGAAGATCGCCTCGACCGGGCAGACCGGCTCGCAGGCGCCACAGTCGACGCACTCGTCGGGGTGGATGTAGAGCATCCGGCCGCCCTCATAGATGCAGTCGACCGGGCACTCATCGACGCACGCCCTGTCCTTGAGGTCGACACAGGGCTGGGCGATCACGTACGTCACGGGGAGTCCCTTCCTAGGAAGCGGTGAACCGCACCTAGTATCGGCGAACCTGACCGCCTGTCGATGCTTGGGGTACCCGGCGTGTCTACCAGTTCCGAGGCGATGCTGTCTGCCGACGACGTCGGCGCCCGGGTCAGCGTGCGGCACCACCTGCTTTCGGGCCCGCCTGCCAAGGCAACGGACGTTGTCGGCGATCTTGAATCCCTGGACGCCGACCAGCTGGCGATCCGGCGATCTGACCGCTCGTTGGTGGTGATCGAGGCGGCCTCGGTCATTGCCGCCCGAGTGGTTGGGCCGAGCCTCCTGTCGGCCCGCGAACTCGAGGAGGTGAGCGGGCGGAGCTGGCCGGCGCCGGACGAGGAGTGGCTGGGTCGGTGGTGGTTGCGGTCCGCGGGAGGGTTCACCGCGCGCGCCTGTTCCGTGCGTGCGCTGGGCGATCCCGGTCGCCCGTTCGACGACGCCCTGGAGTACGTCGTTGCTTGGTACGGCGAGCGGGGACTGCCCGCCATGATCCGGGCGGTGAGTGGCAGCAACGTCAGTATGGAACTCGACCGCCGCGGTTGGGGATTTGCTCGCGCGGCCGTGTTTCAGACGGTGACCGTCGCCCGCTTGCGGCGGTCGATCGTTGCTCGCTCGACGTCCCCCACAGCGCAGACCGCGGCAGTGCAAACCGCGGCGGTGCAGATCGCGCCGTTCCCACCGCAGTCGTGGCTGCGCCGGTACGAGGGTGGTGCAATCACGCCAGCCGCGCTACAAGCATTGACCGGCACACCAGAAGCCGCGTTCGCAACTATCGACGCTACTGACGCGGCTGCTCCAGCGGTCGCCATCGGACGAGCCGCCGTCGAGGGTCCATGGGTGGGCTTCACCGCCATCGAGGTCGATCCGTTGGCGCGACGGCTTGGGCACGCCCGCACGGTCATGTCCGCGTTAACGGAGTGGGCGGCAACTCGCGGTGCCGTACGGGCATGGCTTGAGGTACTTGCCGACAACCATTCGGCCCTCGCGCTGTACGCATCGCTGGGCTTCACCGAGCACCACCGCTACGCCTACCGCTCGCCGCCGGAAGTCTGAAGCCGTAGCGATTCTCCGCTACGCCGGCGACGGTGCCTGCGTTTGGGTGAAGTGCAGAGGAACTCCGTTGCCGGCGACTACCTGCACCGCAGCTTCCGACTGTGGCGTCGCCATGAGAATCCCGACATCGAGGCCGGAGCAATCGGTGCTACGTGAAAGCTCTACCACCCCGAGTTCCTGCATACGGTTCGAGAGTCGGTCGACTGCTGCGTCCAATGTTCGCCGCTCAATCGGGGACGGCAGCACAACCGGCGTGATACCTGCCTGTCGCGCACGAGCCAGGACACCAAGCACGGTCGGCGACGGCGTGCCGTGCCACCAGACCGTCATGCCGTCATGGAACCCGTCGATAGCGACGTTGCAGTAGTCGGGCGAGTCTTGCGCTACCGCTTCGACCTCTTGCGCGAACACGTCGATCACGTTCTGGGCCATCCAGACACTATCCGGATCGTTGTTGTCCAACGTCCGGCCACCCGGAGGCATCGGCGGCAGCGTTCCCTCGGAGCCCGGACTCGGTGTGGGAATCGGCAGCGGCGTTTCCGACCCAACATCGACTGGCGAAGACGCTGCGACCGGTGGCGACCCTGCGACGGGCGGCGAAGCTGGGACTGGTGGCGAGACCACCACGCTCGCAGCACCAGCCGGCGTCCCGGTTGCCGCGGCTCCCGTTCGGGCCGTGCCGACGCTGGCGCACCCCGTCAGCACGAGCACGCTGGCCGCGACCGCGAGCCACCTCATCGGACCTCCCGCCGACTCAGACTCACGAGAGCGATGGCCGGTTCCAGTAACGTCGCACGGGTTGGTGAGGAGAGCAATGACAACGGCGCCAGTCGACCGACCGGCAACCGAGCTACTGGCGTTCACCGAGGCCCAGCTGGTCGGCGTCCGCTTCGTTGGTGGTGCCTATGCAGGAGCCGATCTCATCGAACTCCGAACCCGAGGCGTGGTCTTCGAGGATTGCGACTTCTCCCATGCCCGGCTGTCGAGCAGCGAGCACATCGGCTCGGCCTTTCTGCGTTGCACGTTTCGCGATGCGGTGCTGCGAGACGCCGTCTTCGACGGGTGCAAGCTCAGCGGCAGTGACTTGTCCGGTGCGGTGCTCCGGCCGATGCGGGTCTTCGGAGGCGACTGGTCGTACGTCACGATCCGCGGCAGCGACCTGACCGACCTCGACTTGAGTGGCGTCAAGCTTGCCGAGGCGGACCTCTCCGAATCGATGCTGCACCGCGCGGTGCTACGCGACTGCGACCTTCGGCACGCACGCGTGCATCACACCGATTTCGCGGACGCCGACCTGCGCGGTGCCCACCTCGACAATGTCGATCTGCTCGCGGCCTCGTGGCGCGGTGCGCATGTCGACCTCGCGCAGAGCGGGTTGTTCGCGATCGCCCTCGGTCTCGTGGTGGACTAGGCGCCGACACGAACAACCTCCGCGAGACAGGTCGAACCGATGGCTGACGATCCAACCGGCATCACGCTGGAGCAGGTGGCAGCAGAAGAAGCCGAACTGCAGATTTCGCCGCTTCGACTTCGACGACGCGTGGCGGCTCGGCAACATGTTGGTCGAGACTGCTCGAACGCACCACCTGCCGATCGCGATCGACATCAGCAGAGGTGGCCAGCAGCTGTTCCATGCCGGCCTGCCCGGATCGACGCCGGACAACGATGCGTGGATACAACGCAAGATCGCATCAGTGCTGCGCTTCGGCCGCAGCTCGATGGCGCTGAGCCTTGAGCGCAAGGCCGACGGCCGCACGCTTGCTGAGGCGTACTTCGTCGACCCGCAGCAGTTTGCCGCCGCGGGCGGCTGTTTCCCGGTGCACATCGAGGGCATCGGCATCGTCGGCACGGTCACGGTGTCGGGCCTGCCGCAAGTCGAGGACCACCGGCTTGTCGTGACCACGATCCGACAGTTCCTCACGACCGCTTAGCTGGCAGCCAGCGCCGCGCACCATCTTGTGACCGTATCGCCGAACGATCGCAACGTCCGACGGACGTGCACTGAAGCGCTGTGCTGACAAACTTCGAGGTGTGAACAAGCGACTCGGGACGGTCGTCTTGCTCGGCGTTCTCGTGGTTGCACTCACGGGGTGCGAGCCTTGGGGGGTACCAACCGATTCAAGCCAAGCCTCGATGTCGATCCGTCTCGGTTCGGAGGGCGGGGCAAGCGTCCAGCTCATTCTCGGCGGACAGCAGACGCAGCGAGCGGCACTGCTGAAGGCCGGCGACGCGGTCGTTGCGGTGTTGTTCCCGACCGCATCGCGGCGCTCCGCAACGATCAACAGCAATACGGGTGGCTCCCCCTTTGTGGATCTGCATGCAGCGGGGGTCTATCGACGCGGAGCACATCCTGTGTTCACCATCGACACTCAGCAAGCACTCGCCGTCCTGGCTGCGATGGGATACAGCAACGTCGATGTCGACATCGACGCCGGCGGCGTGGCCTCCGCCGCGACGTGGGCAAGCGTTCCAGCGTCGACGTACCGCAACAGTTGGTCGTGGTCGAGCATCGTGCCCGGAGATCCTGCACCGGCCGGAACGATCCAGCTCAACCCGCACCCATGGCAAGGCTTCGGTGCCGTCGGGCTCGAGGCTGGCACACTCGCCGCACTCCTGCTCGCCGTATTGGGATACCGACGCAGACGTCGCTTACTAACTGGCGCCGCCGCACTAGTGGCAGTCGCAGCTCAAGGCATCGACATCGCGACCGCAGGAGCGGTCCAACCCGACAACCTAGGCGTCGCCGGCTATGCGAGTCCCGTACAACTCAGCATCATCGAATGGACGCTGATCCCATGCTTCGCGGCCGCGATCGCGGCAGTGGTCCTCTTTCTCGCGACGGTAGAACGGACCAAGCCTCCCGTCCCGGTCCCGCAGTTCAATGCGCCCCCAGGATGGCCAACCCCGCCGCCGGGCTGGCTGCCGTTGCCCGGCTGGCGACCCGATCCGGCGTGGCCACCTGCGCCGCCTGGTTGGTCGTTCAACGTCAATCCGTACGAACCGCCCGCCGCCCGCGGTTAGCTTCGCTCTGCGGCTGCGACCGTAGTCGTGATCGGCTTCGAGACCTCTCACGTGTGGAGTGGCGCAGTCGATAGGACTGGCATGACCGCACAACGCACCACTCAGCTCTCGTCCGCGGGTCTTCAGGAGTTCACGGCGATCCTTGATTCGCGTCAGGTGCGCGCGCTGTTCCAACCGGTTGTCGACTTCGCGAATGGTCAAGTAGTCGGCTACGAGGCGCTCGCTCGTGGGCCGGTGGGCTCGCCGTTTGAGAGCCCCCTTGCGTTGTTTGCCGCAGCACAGCGCACCGGTCGAATCTCTGAACTTGACTGGCTTTGTCGTGCCGCTGCATTTGAAGTGGCGCTCGCCGACGGCGGCTCGCAACTGGCCGACGCAGTACCACTGTTCCTCAACTGCGAACCGACGGCGTTCGGGTCACCGTGTCCACCGGACCTTCAACCGATCGTCGACACCGCGAGATCACGCCTGCATGTCGTGATGGAAGTCACCGAACGCGATATCGCGCGCGACCCCGCCGGTTTGCTGTCGGCTGTCGCGCAAGCTCGGGAGGGATTGTGGGGCGTCGCCCTTGACGATGTCGGCGCCGAACCCGACAGCATGGCGTTGATGCCGTTCATCAACCCCGATGTCATCAAGCTCGATCTGCGGCTGATTCAAGCCCGCACGACGGCCGAGGTGGCAAGGATCATCAATGCGGTGCTTGCCCAGGCTGAGCGAACGGGTGCGACGATCCTCGCGGAAGGCATCGAAACTCCGCGGCACGAGCAGATCGCTCGATCGATGGGCGCCACCGTCGGCCAAGGATGGCTCTACGGGCGCCCTGGTCCATTGCCCCGCACGGTGCCTTCTCCCAATCACCCGCTTCGACTCATCGGCGTCGACGCCGCGACGACCGTTCGAACGCCTTTTGACATCATCTCGGCGCGACGAAAGACGACTCGCTCGGCCAAGGATCTGCTGATTCCCATGAGCATGCATCTGGAGAACAAGGGTCTTGAGGGTACCGAGCCCGTTGTGCTGCTCGGCTGCTTTCAGGAGGCAGCACATTTCACCGAGCGGGCGCGGGCGCGATTCGAACGACTTGCGCGAACCGCCAGCTTCGTCGGTGCCGTCGGCGCCGGCATGGACTCCGCGCCGGCCGCCGGGGTGCGCGGTGCAAGCCTCGCCCAGGCGGACCCGCTGCGAGGCGAGTGGGACGTCATCGTGGTCGGCCCGCACTTTGCCGGTGCCTTGGTCGCCCGTGACTGCGGCGACGCTGGACCGGACTTGCAACGCCGGTTCGACGCGGTCATCACGTACGACCGCCCGCTGGTGATCGAAGCCGCCCGCGCGCTGCTCTCGACCTTGCTTCCCACCTGACTCCCGCGGCCTTGACGAATACCGCTACATGAGTAGAGTTAACGGTATGCAGCGCAACCGCCCGCCATCCGCGCAAACAGTCAGCGTCCTGCTCGCGCTCGCCGCCGATCCGGCCCAGTGGCGCTACGGGTATGACCTCGCGACGCAAGTGCAGCTGAAGTCCGGATCGCTGTATCCGATCCTGGTCCGGTTGGCCGACCGCGGCCTGCTGGAGACCGCCTGGGAGCAAGGCGAGGGCAGCCGACCGCCCCGCCATCTGTACCGACTGACCTCAACCGGCCGCGAGTACGTGGCGGCATTGCCTGCCGTCCGCCGCCCTAAGACCGTTGCGCACCCGCACAACCGTTTGAGTGAGGCGTAGCGCCGTGCTGCTCATCCCGATCATGTTGCTCGGCATCGCAGTCGCACTGTTCAGACGTTCGTCGCAGGCCGTCGTCTACGGTCCGCGCCCGGACGCGCCCCTGCAGCTGCTGCGATGGGCAACTGGTCTGCTCTCATCGCAGCGGGCTGAGTGGGGTCAGGCCATGCTCGGCGAGTTGGCTCACATCGAGGGCCGCGCCCGGCGGTGGCGCTTCACGATCGGCTGTATCGGTGCCGCGCTCCTGCTCCCGCCCTGGGGCCGCGCCGCGGGGGCGGTGTTCGCGACGGTCGCGGTGGCCTTCGGCGCGCTCGGCTTGTACGGGTCCGTGATCCTCCGGTACCGGCTCGGCGCAAGTAGCTTGATCGGCGCAGCGATCGCCGCGACGTTCTTACTCAGCTTCGTCCTCGCCGCAGTCGTCTTGCTGCGTCGTCCCGGCGTGACGGTCCCCGGATTGCTCGGCGGTCTCCTCGTCGCAGTGGCGTGGGTAGCGGCGTCCGGGTTCACCTTCTCGAACATGATCCTTCGGGTATGGCCCGCGTGGGCACTTCCGCTGCTGTTCATCGCGGTGCCGGCCGCGGTGGGCGGGCTTGGCACGCTGTGGGGCGGCAGTGCTGCCGCCGGACGACGGACCACACGTCTCGCCGGTATCAGCGCCGGCTTGGGCGTGTACCTGTACGGGACCCTCGCAGTCGCGGTCTTCGGCGCGGGCGGACCGCATGACGACTCCGGCTTCTCTGCCACCTACACGATCAACGACCGGCTGGGTAACAACCTGACCTTCTACCTGGCGTTGCTTCCGCTGGTGACAGCGACGTTCGGCTGGTCCGCCGCCGCACTCACCGCGCGCATCAAGCAGCTGCCCGACCACGTTGATGCGACCTATGCACCGGCAGCCCCGTACCTGCTGCTGCCGGTGCAATATGACACCGAACCAGCCGTCCTCAGCGGCGTCGCAGCATGGCCAAGAAGCGCACGCGTCGCGCTGGTGTCGTCAGCTGTCGTAGGAATGTTCGCCTTGGCCTTCGCGACCTTCCTGGTGGGCTAGCGCAGCCGCAAAGGTCAGTGCGTAGGTTTGGCGGACGGCGAGCTGCTGGGCTTCGCGGTTGGGGCACCCGCCGTTGGTGTTCCCGTTGGCAGCCCTGACCCACCTGGAGTCGGCGACGGCGACGGCCCGCAAATGATGATCGGCTCCGGGTCGTACTTCGTGTGCAGGTGGTTGACCTTCACGACGACGCCGTTTTGCGACAGCGTCTGGGTGATGTCGATCTGGAACCCGCCCTCACCTGCTGCTGATTCGCAGTCAGGCCGCGGGTTGTACACCGTGCCGGTGGTCGTCGGGGCATACCGCGCACTCGCCGTCGACGTCACGTCGTAGTACTTGGTCCCCCAAAACGTGACCGTCAACGATGTTCCGGTGTACGACGTGGTGATGAGGATCGCGGTGGGTCCGTTGTTCTGAAAGATGAGGTTCGGCTCGGGATACGACACCGTCGCCTCGCGGCCAGCCGGGTAGCGGCTGATGTAGTAACTGTGCGGCTGATGTGTGATGTCCTTGAGGCCGGCGAAGAACACCGCGTTGTACAACGTGGTGGCGAATTGTGAGACACCACCACCGACAGAGTTTTGGAACAGGCCGTCCTCGATCATCGGCGCTTCGATGAAACCGCGCGCCGTATCACGGGGCCCAACGAACTTGTTCAAGCTGAAGGTCGCGCCCGGCAGCACAATCGCGCCGTTGACGATCCTCGCGATCGTGTGGATGTTCGTCACTCGCGAGGCACAGCAGGGATGATGCGTGGTGAAAGTGCTCACCATGTCATTGATGCCCAGCTTCTCGGCGTCCGCCGTGGTGAAAGCAGGATCGACACCCTTCGCCGGAACGGTGATCATTCGCGGCGCGGGTTGCGTCAACACGGCAGCGATCGAAGACCCCAGATTCGAAAGATCCGCGGTGCCGCCCTCCACAGAAGGAACCAACACCGGCTTGCCCGAGCTGACGTCGAAGTACGCGTCCTTGCTCGGCGTCTGAAGTGACGCAAACGCCGTCGATCCCACGGCGTCTTCGACGCCCTGGCCGTCGAGCGTCGGCACCAACGCTCCCCCGCTGGTGTGGAATGTGAGGTTCGCGGCGATCACCGCCGGTGATATCTGCACCGTGTTCGTCCCGACGGCGAGCGTGATCGGCGACGCGACAGCGGGCTGCGCAATACCAGTGAGCGCTTGTTGAACTGCTGCCGCTGTCACGCTCGGCTGAATCGACGTGATCGCCAGCGCGACCGCCGCTGTCGACTTCAGGTAGGCGGCCCTGATCGCCGCCACCGCTTGGTCGTGCGAGATGGCAATACCGGCCACCGGCGCGGTCGCGACCGGCGTGGTTGCGTGAAACACGATGCCGCCGTCATGCCCGCCGCCGACAATCTTGGAATTGAGCGCGGTTACGGCGGCGTCGAGCTTGGCCGCGTCGACCGAGACCGCCAGGTCGAGCTTTGGGTGGGCGAACAGCGCCTTCCACAAGCCGGCCGGGGTGGGATCGCGCCGGCCGCCCGCAGCCACCGCCGTTGCAGGGTCGACCGTCAGGCCGGACGTCCCCGGATCGAACGCAAACGCCTGGCCGGCGACAGTCAGCGTCATCGGCGCATGAGCACGCGGCCCGATCGCGGCGGCCACCTTCGCGGTGGCGGCGGCAGGCGTCATCCGCCCAATCGACACAGCGGGCAGCGACGGACCGCTCACCGTGGTGTTGGGCAGGACTCCATCGCCGACGATTGCGTAGGCAACGCCGTAGCCAATCGCCGCAATGACGACCAGAGACCCGGCCGTGATCAGGCCGATACGGAGCAGGTGGAGCGATCGGACCCGGGTCGCGAGAGAAGAAGATCGGGCACGCGTCAGGAGAGAAGAGGACACGGCCGGGGGAATCTCCAGAGCTAGCGGCGAGACGGTCCGGTCATCGTAGCTGCCGGTAGCCGCCCTCGAAGTACAGCAGCGGTCGGCGCGGCGAGGGGTCGGACCACAACCCCACCACCTCGCCGAGCAGGATGTCGTGATCACCACCGTCGTAGACGGCGCGGGTCCGGCATTCGATCACGGCCATCGCGTGATCAAGCACCGGCATCCCAGTGACAGGCCCGGGCCGGTGGGCGTAGTCGGCCATCTGTCGACCGGTCGGGCGAGCCTTCTCGGCAAACCAGCGCGCCACGTCCGCGTCGTCATCGGAGAGCACCGAGACGGCCCACAAGCCGCTGCCGAGCACCGCCTCGTGGAACCGGGTGATCTTCTCAACGCACACGAGTACCAGGAGCGGATCGAGCGAGACAGAGTTGAAAGCACTGACGGTCATCGCGTGCTCGACATCGCGATGGCGGGTTGCCGCGACGCAGATACCGGTGGTGAACCGGCTCGCGACCCGGCGGAAGTGCTGCTCGTCCACCGCGTCCGGTGCTACAGGATCAGTGGACACTCGACCTAGAGTAGTCGGGCGACCGCGAGGCGGGCGTTGTCGATGACGATCGCCGCTGGGTCCTCAACGAGTCGCAGCGTCCCGAGCGCGGTCTCGGAGAACGCGTTCTTCGTCGCGCTCGACAACGCAAGTACGCCGATGACGCGGCCGCCGTGGCCACGCAACGGCATCGACAGGAAGGTCGCCATCCGGCCTTCGTCCTCGGCGCCGAGGTTCCCGTCGGGATCCATCACCCGCAGATTCATCTCGCTGACGTCGATCGGGGTGCCAGTGGCAGCTCCAAGCGCGTCGACCGCCGCGGCAAGAAATTCGCCGTAGTGGGCCTGCGAGGACTCGCGGGCAACTGCGACGTAGGCGCCACGCTCTTCCACGAGCAACACGCCAGCCACGTCGTTGTCGACGAACCTCTGGAGCACACCGAGCACCTGGGCGACGGTCTCCTCGAAACCCTTCGCGGTCGCCGCGATGCCGGTCATCTCGGCAGCCACGGAGGTCTCGAACAGCTTGCGGTCCAACAGGTCGCAGACGCGCGACAACACGTCGTCCGCATCGAGTTCTAGCGGGTCGGGACGCAGGGCAGGCCGACCGCCGCGAGCTGCCTCAGCTGCAGCGATCACACCGGTCACGGCCGCAACGAGCTCAGGGGCTTCGAAGTCCTTCGTCAGGTACTGATCGGCACCGGTTTGCGCGCCCCAGTAGCGGTCGCTCGCGGCGTCCAATGACGTCAACAGCACGATCGGGATTTCGGAGGTCTGCCAGTCATCCTTCAGCAGCCGCGCGGCTACATAGCCAGAGACACGAGGCATCTGGACGTCGAGCACAACGGCGTCAGGATGCACCCGGAACACGGCCTGAACCGCTTCGACGCCATCCTCAGCCGGGATGACTTCGAAGCCCTCGCGGGTGAGCACGCTCGTGACGATGCGGCGCAGGGTGGGGCTGTCGTCGGCGATGACCACGGTCGGCACGGGGTTCCTCCAGGCTGCAACACTATTTCTCGGGCGGGCTTTGCGGTGGTTCAGGCGTCACAGTCTCTATCGGCCGACGAGGCGGCGAACCGTATCAACCAGCTCGGTTTGATCGAAGTCACTCTTGAGCAGGTAGGCGCTCGCGCCGGCCTCAAGACCGGCCCGGCGGTCACTTTCGTCGCCGCGCGACGTCATGATCACGACCGGGACCTGCTCCCAGCCCTTGGTCCGGCGGATCGTTCGGGTCAGCGTGAACCCGTCCATCCCCGGCATCTCGACGTCCGACAGCACCAGATCGGCGGGTTGCGCACGCAATCGCGCGATGCCGTCGAGGCCGTCGACAGCGGTCACCACGTCGTAGCCGGCGCTTTCGAGGATCACCCGCTCGAGCTCGCGAACGCCGACTGAGTCTTCGACCACCAGGATCCGGGCTTTGCGGCTACTTACCGCAACCGAGGGTTCGGCAGCAGATGCGACGCCATGGTGGATCGATCCGCCGACGTGGCCAGTGCCGCCGGCCCGGACCGAGATCTCCCGCAGGTCGATCAGGCACACGACGCTGCCGTCGCCGTCGATCGTCGCACCGGTCACCAGCGGGAGGCGGCCCACGAACGAGCCGAGGTCCTTCACGACCAACTCCAGTTCACCTTCGAGCCGATCGACCGACCAGGCGATGAGATCGCTGGCCCCGCCGTTGCGAACGACGAGTGCCGCGCGCGGCTCGCGATCGCCCTCGACGCCCAGCGCAGCACCCAGATCGAGCAGCGGCACAGCGACGCCGTGCCGGATCACGACCGGAACGCCAGCCACGTTGTCGACCGCGACGTCGCGCAGGCTCACCGACTCGATGACCGCAGGCACCGGGACCGCGTACCGCTCGCTGCCGACGCGCGCGATCAGGCAGCGCAGGACGCCGAGGGTGATCGGGAGCGTCAGCACGAACCGGCTGCCCGAACCGAGCTCACTGAAGACATCGATGGTGCCGCCCAGGTCGTCGACGGCGGTCTTCACCACGTCGAGCCCGACGCCACGTCCCGAGGTCGACGTCACCGTGAGAGAGGTCGAAAACGACGCAAGAAAGAGCAGCTGGAAGAGCTGGGCGCCGGCCAACGTGCTGCCGGCCGGAAGGAGTCCCCGCTCGATCGCGGTGGCGCGCACCTTGTCGTCGTCAATGCCGCGACCGTCGTCGGCGACCTCGAGCACGACGGTCCCGCCGGCCGCCTTCGCTGACACGGTGACAGTCGCTCGCGGCGGCTTGTCGAGCGCGATGCGCTCCTCCGGCGTCTCGCAGCCGTGGTCAACAGCGTTGATGACGAGGTGTTTGAGCGCGTCGGCCACGCCGTCGAGCACCTTCTTGTCGAGTTCGACGTCCTCGCCCACCAAAGTCAGGCGCACGTCCTTGCCGGTCGAGCTCGCGACGTCGCGGATCAAGCGTGGGAACGCTGCAACCACGCGGCGGACTGGCACCATCGCCAGGCCCATCGCGCCATCACGCACCAGTGCGAGCCGGCCACGCGAATCCTCGACGAGTTCACGCAACTGGTGCCCCGACGACTGCATCTGGTCGGTGACCGACATCACGTGGTAGACGGCCGCTTCGATTTCCCCGGGCAAACTGCCGCCGCTGGCCGCAACTGCGTCCCGAAGTGTACGCAGCCAATGCTTCTGGTCGGCTGCCAACGCGATGACCCGTTCCGCGTTCTTCTCTACCCGGCGTGCGTCCAGTTCGGCCTCGCCGACGACATCGAGCAGGTCGTAGACCCGTTGCGACGTGACCCGCACCGAGTCCACTGCCCGCTCGCCCCCGCCGTCCATCAAAGCCATCGGCGCACTCACCGCAGCCGACGCAGCGGGCACCGGCACGGTCAACGACAGTGGTGAATCGAGCGTCGGAGGCGAAGGCACAGTCGGCGGCGAAGGCACAGTCGGCGGCGCCGGCACGACAACGGTGCGATTTCGACCAGCGGGGATGGCGGCGGGTGCGATCGGCGGTTCGGCTGCAGGCTGTGCCATCCGCGGGATCGTGACCGGTTCGTCGCCCTCGAACGCACCGCGCAGCGCGTTCACCAACTCGGTGAGGTACTCCTCGACCGCGGGCGTCGGGTTGGGTGCAATCGAGCGGCTGATGCCGTCGACGGTCGCGAGCAAGAGGTCAACGTAGTCGCGACGCACCTGGAACCGACCGTCGCGCAACGCGCCGAGCAGATCCTCAGCCGCGTGCGCGGTATTCAGGACCGTCGTGAGGCCCATCATGCGCGCGGAACCCTTGACCGTGTGCGCGTCGCGGAACAGACCGGCGATGAGCTGGCGCGGTGAGCCGGTCGATTCGAGCTGGAGAAGCCCCGCGCTCAGTGACGCGAGGCGCTCTTCGACCTCGGCCCGAAAGGTTGCGAGAAGTTCGGGGTCCTCGGCCCAGGTGCCCTTGGCCACGGCGGCTACGCCACTCGGAACTGAGCAATCGACGCACGCAGTTCCGCCGCGAGGACATTCAGCTGGGACGCCGATGCCGCCGCCTGCTTGGAGCCGACCACGTACTGCCGCGACACGTCGGAAACCTGCATCATCGCGGTCACGACTTGGTCGGACGCCGACCGCTGCTGCTGAGTTGCGATCGAGATTTCCTTTGCTGCGGTGGTTGTTTCGTCGACCATGCCGGAGATCCGCTCGAGTGCGTCAACCACCCCGCGGGCGAGTTCGGTGCCCTGGTGAACTTCCTTGGCGCCTTCCTCGGTCGCAATGATCGTCGCGTTGGTCTCAGCCTGGATCTCGCTCACGATGCCCTGGATCTGCGCGGCCGACTCTTGCGACCGTTCCGCGAGCTTGCGAACTTCGGACGCAACAACGGCGAACCCTCGTCCGTGCTCGCCAGCACGCGCAGCTTCGATCGCCGCGTTCAAGGCGAGCAGGTTGGTCTGGTCGGCGAGGTCGTCGATGACCTCGAGAATGCGGCCGATCTCCTGCGACTTCTCGCCCAACGACAAAGCACGAGTGGCGATGGAGTCGACGCGGTGCGCGATGGTGTCCATCGCCGACACCGATGCTGCGACGGCCTCGCGGCCCTCCTCGGCGAAGCGCAATGTCTCTGCCGCGTAACGCGCGACAGCCTCGGACGTTTCGGCGATCTGCGCCGCAGTTGCGGCCAGCTCCTCGATCGTCGAGGTGGTCTCGGCAACTGCGGAGGACTGCTGGGTTGCAGACGCCGCGTGCTCCTCGGCGGTCGCCAGCAATTCGACAGCGGACGCCGAGATGCTCTCGCCGCTGCCACGAATCTGCTCGACGAGCAACCGAAGATTGCCGAGCGTGTTGTTGAACGCGGACTGCAGCGAGGCGAGCGCCTCGTCGCCGTCGGTCATGGTGGTGCTGCCGTCGTTGTAGGCGGAAAGGTCGCCACGTGAGGCGCTGGCGAGCGCCTCCGACAGCCGGTCGACCTTGACCTTCAACTCCGCGCGCTCCCGACGAGTTTCGTCGAGCAGCGTCTCGCGCTCGGCACGATGCGCTTCGATGAGCTGTTCACGCAGTTGTTCGACTTCCTCGATCTGCCGAGCCCGTTCGGCCTGCGCCGCTTCGGCCACCCCGTTGATCGACTGTGCAAAGGCGCTCGCGGCGGAAACGACAGCCGGCAACCCCGCAAGGATCAAGATGAGAGGGACGACGGCAGACTTGTTGAAGCCGTGGGTGACACCGGTCGCCAGGAGGGTCAGGCCGCTCGCGCCGATCGCGTAGGCGATGGCTTTGACCACGATGTCGGTGAAAGCCGTGGACAGCAGGACGGGCAGGTAGAGCACCCACAGCGGCGTCGCGACACCATGTCCGGCGACGAGGGCGCCGGTGATGCCGCCGAGATAGACAAGGCGACCGAGGTCGACGACGAGGCCGTTTGGATGCAGCAGTGGACTATCGAGCTCGGTAAGCGAGACGGCGGTGATGATGGCCGCGCCGACTGCAGCGACGCCGAGGCCGGCCAGCAGGGCCGCCGCGTTGACGGTCACGGTGCCGATGGCGTCGCGCCCGGAGATCAGGACGCCGACAACGGCGAGCCCGAGCAGCAACCAGATACACGCTGCAGCCACCCGTTGGGGCGCCTTGGAGACTTCCACCAGTCCTCCTGAAGACTGACATCGGCCGAAGCCGCGTGAGGTCGTGCGGCGGTGCCGGCACGCGTTCGGCGTCTGACGATCCATCGGGCGAGATCGGGCGGTACTGAAGCCAAATCGGTCGTACGCATCGCCCAACCGGCCTAACGGCCGGCGTCACCTGCCACCCCGCGGGCCTACTTCCGTCGTCCGGCCCGGAGCATTGAAGTCCACCGCTCGTTGTTGCGTGCGCTGGGCTTCAACACTCGGCGGGTCAGGAGCCGGCGCGCCTCGGAGCGGGTAGTCGCATCCGCAACCCGAGCACCGCAGCGGGGTCGAGCACCGCGATCGGGCCGGTCGGCTGGGTGAACTGGCCCTGCAACAGGGCCAGCGCCTCGGGATCCAGGCTCATCGGCGGCGGATCGATCATGTCGACATCGCACTCGATGACACCTTGGACGCCTTCGGTGAGTAGTCCGACGGTGATGGTGTCGGCGGTCAGGACGACGAGTCGGCCAAGCGATCCTGTTGGGGTGATAGGTGCACCCATCAAAGGTCGGACGTCGAGGACGGCCAGAATCCGGCCGCGCCAGTTCGCGACTCCCGAAAGCCAGATCGGCGTGCCTGGCACCCTGGTCAGCTTGGGCAGCCGACCCACTTCAGCGACCGCGGACATGCCGACGGCGTACCGCGATCCCCCGAGCCGCAACAGCACGTAGCCGTCGGGCTCGGCACGGATGCCGCGCTCCGAGACGTCGCTTGCGAGGTCGAGGCCGGTCGCCATAACCGACTCATCGGTCGAGTGGGGTCTCGGGTGAAGTCGGGGTCTCCGGTGAAGTCGGGGTCTCGGGTGAAGTCGGGGTCCTAGGTGAAGTGACCCGGGGGCCTAGCCCGCCCGCCAGGGCTGCACCTGCTGCTCCAGCCACGACGAACGACACGACGTCCCAGCCGGAGCCGGGCAGCAGAATGTCGCCGCCTGGGAGAGGCCCGAAAAGGGCGACCGCCACCATCGCAAACCAGCCAAGCGCCGGGAGCGCGGCAGCTTCGCGGCTCTCAAGCCCCCAGACCGCGACCAGCCCGATCGCGCAGTTCGCGACCACTGAGATAACCGCGCCGATGGAGATATGTACCGGGCCGAGCCGGAGCAGCGCGGTGGCCTCGATGAGGCCGATGAAGCCGGCGACGATGCCGACGACGACGAGTGCAACGGCCGCGGCGGCTGTCACCAGGGCGCCGCGCCCGTCACCGCTCACCGCGGCAGGCTATCCGGCAGGTTCGACCCTGGGCTCTCGCGTGTCTCGCGGACCGATGCCCTGCGTCGGCACCGGTAGCGCAGCAGGCTCGCGCAGGTCGATGACTGAATCCGATGCGGCGGGAGCCGTGCCCGACCCGAAGCCGCGGGTGCCGCGAGCCGGATGCCCGCGTTGCGCCTGCTCGAGAATGTCGGTGATCTCGGTGCCGATGAGTTCATGCCGCTCGAGCAGCGCATCGCGAAGGGCAATGACCAGGTGCCGGTTGTCGTCGAGCAAAGCCTTCGCCCGCAGCTTTTGTTGCTGCAGCACCTCTTCGACCGCCGCCCGGCCGTCCTTGTCGCCGAGAACGCGGCCGACGATGTTGGTGTCGGAGAATCCGCTGTTCTGGACAGCGCCGAAAGAGACCAGCGAACCTTCCATGCCGCAGGCGCCGACCATGCTCGCGGCAACCCGGGTTGCCGCGAGCAGGTCCCCGCTTGGACCGGTGGAGACGTCGCCGAAGAAGAGCTCCTCGGCGGACTGGCCACCCATCGAGATGGCGATGAGGCCGAGCAGTTCGCTGCGCGACTGGAGGTAGACCTCTTCACGGTCGCCGTGGGCGAGCAAGCCGAGCGCGCTGCGCCGCTTGATGATGCTCAGGACCTCGAGCCGGCGACCCGGAGCAACCAGCCACGCGATGGTGGCGTGGCCGGACTCATGAGTCGCGATCAACTTCGCCTCGTGGTCGGTGTAGAGAACCGGCTGCCCGAGCCCGATCTCGCTGTCGAGCCGGGCGTGCTCGACGTCGAACCAGGTCATTGCCCTGCGGTCCTCTTGCACGGCGTTGATCAGCGCCTCGTCGAACATCCCCTCGAGCATTGCCGGGCTGTACCCCTGGGTGACCGCGGCGAGCGCCTCGCGCCGCTGCGGGTCGTCGAGCTCGGCGGCGTGGGCCTTGCGGGCCAGGAAGTGGGCGATCAGCTCGCCACGTCCGGCCTTGTCAGGCCGGTCGAAGGTGAGTCGCTGGTCGAATCGACCGGGCCGCATCAACGCGGGGTCGAGTGAGTCAGGCCGGTTCGTCGAGGCGATCAGCATGATGTTCGACGACTTCACAGCAGGCTTCTTCAGTTGGTGCGTCGCGGGCAGCAACAGGTTTGCGGCGTCGGTGAACATGCCGATGAACCGCTCGCCAGCCGTTGGCTGGTCGAAAGACTGCAGCTGCACAAGAAGTTCTTGCACCGCCATGCCGAGATCGCCGCTGCCGACGAACTGAGTCTGCTGGGTCGCGGGCGCCACCACATTGGCGAGGCCCTCGAGGCCGCCACAGGACATCGGCATCCCGTCGAGCGCCGCCGATGGAGTTGACCCGGCGACTCCCGAGCGCGATCCACCGAGTGCGTCGAACTCGTCGATGAACCCGATCGCGCCACCCTCCTTGCGGGCCAACGCGCGCAGCGCCTTGAAGTACGAGCGCACTTTGCGCTGGGTCGCTCCCTGCATGCTCGACTGGAAGGAGGTCGCAGTCGCGAACAGGAACGGCACGTTCGCCTCGGCCGCCAGGGCCTTCGCCGTGTAGGTCTTGCCGGTGCCGGGCGGGCCGTCGAAGAGCAAACCGCGTCGCGGCCGACCGCCCATCTCACTCGAAAAAGCCTTGTGTGCCAAGAAAAGGTTGAGCGACCGCACGACTTCGGCCTTTACGAGGTCGATGCCAACGACATCAGACAGGCGGACGTCGATCTGCTCGGGTCGCACGACAAAGTGCGGCGAGCGCCCGTAGCTGGCATACATGACGATCATGCCGACGAGCAGCAATACGGGCACGAAGAAGAGCGCGACGATCGTCAGGTTGACGTGTGGCAGCGCGAAGACATTGAACGGACGGTGCACGATGATCCGCGACCAGAGGAACAACGTCGGGAGTCCAACGAACACCGACAGGCGCCACAACCGCTGCCTGCGGGCGCGCTCGCGGTAGCGACCTACATCGGCGATGTCGGCGTTCAGCACCGATCCCGCAGAGACCGTGGCGAGCTGGTCGAACGGGTGCTTCCGGTCGCTCAAGGAAATCTCCCCCTGCTGGGCTCAAGGTGCGGGGTGAAGCTGCCGATGACACGTTCGGCGGCCGTCGTCTAGCCGCCCGCCGGCGTGCATTCCCTGAGTGTTCCAGGCTCGCCGCGCGCGCGGCTACTGTGCGTAATTGGTTCACCCGTTCGGCTCAGCGCCGTCTCACAGTCCGGCGAACAGGTCCGCTTCCCAGTCGCGGCCGCCCGGGGAATCGCCGGGCCCCTTCTTACCCGCCATGAGCACGTAGTGCTCCAATCCGAACGCCTTATGCCCAATGTGGTTCGACAGCGCGAAGAACGGCCCGTCGGTCTCGATCTGGCTGGCGTGGGCGCGCATCGCCTCCATCTTGAGGTCGAGATAGTCGCGCGCATCGACCTGCGTAGTGATGTCGTCGTCGTCCCTTGCGAAAGGCACGTCGTCCGCGCTCTCGATGCCACCGAAGAACTCGTGCCCACCCTCCTTCATTGCGTCGATACTCAACTGCATGAAGGACCGCGGGACCGCCGAGTAGTAGAGCTTCGCGACGATGTCGCTGGTCAGCTCGACTGCCCGGACGGTAACCCGATGCGCCTGAATGTGATCGGGATGCCCGTAGCCACCGAAGTCGTCGTACGTCACGACCACCTGCGGCCGGACTTCGCGAATGATCTCGAACGAGCTGCGCCGTCGCAACCTCGAGGTCGGCCTGCCAAAAGCAGCGCGGATTCTGATTGGCGGGGGTGTCCATCATCCCGGAGTCGCGGTAACCGCCGGCGCCGCCAAGAAATCGATGATCGCGGACGCCGAGTGCCTTGCACGCCTGCTGAAGCTCGTGGATCCGCCAGCCGCCGAGCTGGTCGGCCTTGTCGGCCGCGATGCCCGCGAGCTCAGGTACTAGAACCTCGCCCTCTTCGCCGAGCGTGCAGGTGACGAGGGTGACGTTCGCGCCATCGGCAACGTACTTCGCCATCGTGGCGCCGGTACCGATCGTCTCGTCGTCCGGATGGGCGTGCACGAGCAACAAGCTGCGATCAGTCATGCGAGCAACCCTATGCGGCTCCGCCGACAAGTCAGAGCGGCTCCGCCGACATGTCAGAGCGGCTCCTGTGACATGACCGGAGCCGACATCGCAGCCCACAGCCGAGCGGTCCCACGTGATGGCAGGATCAGCCCGGTGACTGACGACTCTTTCCTGCGGCTGCAGGCACGCACCGCACGGTTCACCCTTGGCCGACCGCGCGGCTTCACCGTCTCCCCGGACGGCGCGCGGGTGCTGTTCTTGCGCTCGAGGAGCGGCACCGACCGGGCGACCTGCCTCTGGAGCTACGAGGTAGCGGCCGGCATCGAAATCCTGCTCGCTGACCCCGTCGAACTGCTGACCGCAGGACTCGACGCACTCCCGGACGCCGAGCGGGCCCGCCGTGAGAGAGCCCGCGAGCAGGCAGCCGGCATCGTCGCGTACTCCACCGACGCGGCGGTCACCCGAGCCGCCTTTGCGTTGTCCGGTCACCTCTTCGTGGTCGACGTCTCGACCAGGAGTGCCCGTCAAGCTCGCCGCCGCCGGTCTGGTCTTCGATCCGCGCCTCGATCCGACCGGACGCACCGTGGCCTACGCGACCGGCGGCGCGCTGCGAGTGGTCGACGTCGAGGGCGACGGGTCCGACCGTGAGCTCATCAGCGAGTCGGGCGTGACGTGGGGCCTTGCCGAGTTCGTCGCGGCCGAGGAAATGGGCCGCCAACGTGGGTTCTGGTGGGCACCCGACGGCCGATCGCTACTCGCCGCGCGCGTCGACGAATCAGGCGTGCAGGAATGGCACATCGGCGATCCGGCGAACCCCGATCGGGCGCCGCACGCGATCCGCTACCCGGCTGCCGGCACCGCGAATGCTGTGGTGTCGTTGTCGCTGCTGCATCTCGACGGTCAGCGTACGGACATTTCGTGGGACGTCGATGCCTTCCCCTATTTGGTAAACGTGCGGTGGCGAACCGGCAGCCCACCGTTGCTGCAGCTCGCATCGCGCGACCAGCGGACCATGCGGCTTGTCGACGTCGACACTGATACGGGCGCGACAATCCTGGTTCGCGAAGACACCGACCCCGACTGGCTCGAGGTGATCCCGGGCGTGCCCGACCGGCTGCCCGACGGCCGGCTCGTGTGCACGGTTGACGTCGACGACACCCGGCGGCTGCTGGTCGGCGATCAGGTCGTGTCGCCGATCGGGTTGCAGGTGCGCGCCGTTCTCGCGTGCAGTGCCG
Source organism: uncultured Actinomycetes bacterium (assembly GCA_963825425.1). GTDB lineage: Bacteria > Actinomycetota > Actinomycetes > Acidothermales > Acidothermaceae > PALSA-607. The sequence goes on along the minus strand of CAWGTF010000017.1, from coordinate 178,101 downwards.
ACGTCCTGTTCAGCGCGTCGACCGAGCCCACAGAACAGCACCTGTGGGGCTATTTCGGCGACGGCGATTGCCTCGCGTTGACCACGGAGCCCGGCGTACACACGGGCATCGGCGCGAGCGACGTGCTCGTCGTGACGAGCGCAACGCTGTCCGCCGACGGCGCGCAAACCGCCGTCCGCAAGAACGGTGTCGAGGTCGGACGCATCGCATCGTTCGCCGAGCCAGCACCGTTCTCGCCTCGCGTTTCGATCTCGAAGCAGGGACGCCGCGAGCTACGCACCGCACTGGTGTTGCCGCGCGACCATGTCGAGGGTTCCGGTCAGCTGCCGGTGCTGATGGACCCGTACGGCGGCCCGCATGCGCAACGAGTGGTCGCATCGCGCGGGGCGTACCTCAACTCGCAATGGCTGGCCGACCAGGGATTCGCGGTGGTGATCATCGACGGTCGTGGCACGCCCGGACGCGGCCTTGCGTGGGAGCGCGCAGTGGCCGGCGATCTCGCGACGGTGGTACTCGAGGATCAGGTCGAGGCCTTGCAGTCGGTGGCAGCCACGCATCCCGACTTGGATATGTCGAAGGTCGCGATCCGGGGTTGGTCCTTCGGGGGTTATCTCGCGGCACTCGCGGTGCTGCGGCGTCCCGATGTCTTTCATGCTGCCGTCGCAGGTGCGCCCGTGACCGACTGGAGCTTGTACGACACGTACTACACGGAGCGCTACCTCGGCGTGGACACCTCGGCAGCGTCGTACGCGATCAGTTCACTGCTGGCCGATGCCCCGTCACTTAGCCGCCCGCTGATGATCGTGCACGGACTGGCCGACGACAACGTTGTCGCAGCCCACAGTCTGAGACTGTCGACCGCGCTGCTGGCCGCCGGCCGACCGCACACCGTGCTACCGCTGTCGGGCGTGACTCACATGACGTCCCAGGAGGACGTCGCGGCGAATCTGATCAAGCTCGAGGTGCAGTTCATCCGCGAGTCACTCGGGCTATCGGAAGTAGCTTCAGGCGGATAATCGCCGACTTCGGGTGCATATCGGGTTGGCGGTGGGTACACCCGTCACATGGTTACTTGGCTAACACGCAGTCTGATCTTCATCGTCGGCGGCGCCGTGCTCGCGTTCGCGGTCACGACTGGGACGATCACCTACCACAGCGCGAAACACGGTGCGACGTTGGACGTGCACACCGTCGGCGCCATTTTGCTGCTGGTCGGGGTCTTCGATCTGCTGCTGAACTTCGGCGTGTCGATGTACCTTCGCGACACCGGCCAGCCGATGGATCCGTACATCGCCAACCCCGCGACGGCAGCCCTAGGCACGCCTCCACTAGGTGCCACGCAGACAGTCACCAGGCAGGTCTTCGCGACCGCGCCGAACGCCGTGGCCGCGCCGGTGGAAGCCCACGACACGCAGCCCATCCCGCGTGTCGAGTGAAGGCAATTCGGCTGCTTCTCAGCGATTTAGACGACCGAATTCCTTCACTCGGCATCGCAACCGCCGGACGGCTACTCCTCGCGCGCGGCCTTCGCCCGACGTCCACGAAACTTCTCGCGCTCTGACATCGAGAGCTCGACCTTGCGGATGCGCACGTTCGCCGGCGTCACTTCGACGCACTCGTCTTCGCGGCAGAACTCGAGCGCCTGTTCGAGTGACAACACCTTGTGCGGGATCAACGGCACCAAGACGTCGCTCGACGACTGGCGCATGTTGGTGAGCTTCTTTTCCTTGGTGGGGTTGACGTCCATGTCGTCCTGGCGCGCGTTCTCGCCGACGATCATGCCCTCGTAGACCTCGGTCTGCGGACCCACGAACATGGTGCCGCGCTCTTGCAGGTTCGACAGCGCGAAGCCGGTCGTCGGGCCGCGGCGGTCGGCAACGAGCGAGCCGGTCGGCCGGGTACGCAGATCGCCGTGCCACGGCTCGTAGCATTCATGTACGTGGTGCAGCAGGCCGGTTCCGCGGGTCTCCGTCAGGAACTCGGTGCGGAATCCGATCAGTCCGCGCGCCGGCACGATGTATTCCATCCGGATCCAGCCGGTGCCGTGGTCGACCATCTGCTCAAGGCGTCCCTTGCGCAAGGCGAGCAACTGGATGAGCACGCCCTGGTAGTCGCTCGGCGCATCGATGGTCAGCCGCTCCATCGGCTCATGCACCTTGCCGTTGACCCGCTTCGTGACGACTTGCGGCTTGCCCACCGTGAGCTCGAATCCTTCACGTCGCATGATCTCGACGAGGATCGCGAGCTGCAGCTCGCCACGACCCTGCACTTCCCACGTGTCTGGGCGTTCGGTGTTCAGCACGCGGATCGAGACGTTTCCGACGAGCTCGGCGTCGAGCCGGTTCTTGACCAGCCGGGCCGTGAGCTTCTTGCCCGACTCGCCAGCGAGCGGGGAGGTGTTGATGCCCACCGTCATCGACAGGCTCGGCTCGTCGACGGTGATGATCGGCAGCGGGCGCGGGTCGTCGGGGTCGGCGATGGTCTCGCCGATGGTGATCTCGGGGATGCCCGCGATGGCCACGATGTCGCCAGGGCCGGCCGTCTCGATCGGCACTCGCTCGAGTGCGCTGGTACCGAGCAGCTCCGTGAGCCGCACCTTTTCGATGGTGCCGTCGGACTTGCACCAGGCAACCTGCTGCCCGCGCTTCATCGTTCCGGAGTGCACGCGCAGCAGCGCGAGACGACCCAGGTACTGCGACGCGTCGAGGTTCGTGACGTGAGCGCGCAACGGGACGTCCGGATCGAAGGACGGCGGCGGCACGGTCCCCAGAATCGTTGCGAACAATGGCTCGAGATCGGGACTGTCGGGCATCGTGCCGTCGTCCGGCCTGGTTAGTGACGCCCTACCGGCGCGCGCGCACGCATAGACGATGGGGAAGTCGAGAACGCTTGAGTGGTCGATCTCGTCGTCCATCAGATCGATGAACAACTCATAGGTCTCGTCGACGACCTCGGCGATCCGCGCGTCGGGTCGGTCAACCTTGTTGATGACCAGCACCACGGGCAGCTTCTTCTGCAACGCCTTCCGCAGCACGAACCGAGTCTGCGGGAGCGGCCCCTCAGATGCGTCAACGAGCAGCAACACCGCGTCGACCATTTCAAGGCCGCGCTCGACCTCACCACCGAAGTCGGCGTGCCCGGGGGTGTCGACGATGTTGATCGTGACACCGCCATGCAGCACGGCGGTGTTCTTCGCGAGGATCGTGATGCCCTTCTCGCGCTCGAGGTCCATGGAGTCCATGACCCGCTCGCGGACCGAATCGTTCTCGGCCTGGTGCTCGGAAAATGCACCGGATTGCCACAGCATGGCGTCGACCAGCGTGGTCTTGCCGTGGTCGACGTGAGCGATGATCGCGACGTTCCGCAGATCGTCGCGGGTACTCATGGGCATGAGAAAGTGCTCCAGACCAGGGTGGGCTCCCAAGACGTGTCTCATTGGGATTACCCCATCGTACGTGGTCGTACGCAGATACGCCCTATTTGCTCGCGCGGCTACAGCTGGTGGCCCGTCGTGCTGTCGACGTGGGAGGGAATCTCGCCCTCGTGCCGGTCGCCAGTGGTCGACGTCCCCGCCGGTTCGAACATCAGGATCGAACCACCGGACGACGATGGCTTGTGCTCGGTGCCTTTCGGCACGACGAACGTGTCGCCTTCGCGCAACAGGACGGTGGTCTCGGCGCCCGTAGAGTCACGAACCGTGACTTCGAACTGCCCGTCGAGGACGAGGAAGAACTCGTCGGTGTCCTCGTGCACGTGCCAGACGTGCTCGCCCCGAGCATGGGCGATGCGCACGTCGTAGTCGTTCACCCGCGCGACGATCCGCGGGCTGTACACCTCGTCAAATGAAGCCAATGCAGCGGTCAAGTTCACGGGCGCGAATGTCATGCCGGTAAGTGTTCCACTTCCGACGGCTCGACTGGCGATGCGACGCCGAGACGGGCCCGACCCGGAACGGGCGTGAGGACGGCGGCTATCACCGGGAAGATCGCCGCGACCAAGAAGCCGGTGCTGTAGGAAGTGCTTTCAATCAGGACGCCGAGCAGCGGGGGTGTCAGGATTGCGGCGATGTTCTGCGCGGTGTTCTGCGCACCGAGCGCGCGCCCTGCCCACGCCGACCCGGCGATCTCCGCAACGGCAGTGAATCCAAGACCGTTGTCGGTCACCGTGACGACTGCACCGACTGCGAACGCAAGGACGACGAACGCGGCGTGCCGTGCATCTCCAGTTGCGATGGCCACCATCGTCAGTGCACTTGCGACGGCGATCTGCCGCATCGGTCGCAGCCGGCTACCAACGCGGTCGGACCACGCGCCCGCACCGACGCGGCCCGCGGCGCCGGCCACCTGCATGGCAAACACCAGACGACCTGCCGCGAGTACCTCCCAGTGCCGTTGGTTCACGAGGTACTCCAGCACGAACGCGGACACGGCGAACTGCGGAACGACGAGCAACATGCTCGACCCGTGTACTCGCCATAACTGCGCGGTGCGGTACGGAGAACGGGTCTCCCCCGACGCCGTCGTCGCAGCACGCGGTGGATCGGTGACGAGCGCCAATACCAGGACAGCCACTCCGGCGCACAGGGCCGCAGGGAACACGAACGCCATCGACAACCCGTGCCGCGCGAGTGCGGGCAAGGTCAAGGCGGCGAGTCCGACTCCGAGCGGCTGCGCTGTCTGTCGCACGCCCATCGCGAAGCCACGCTCGCGCGCGTCGAACCACCCGAGGACGACGCGTCCGCTCGCCGCGTTCACCGAGGCTCCCGCTGCGCCGGCCAGCGCCAGCAATACGCACAACGCACTCAGCCCGTGCACAAAGCAGGCCGCGGTGAGAAAGGCAGACCCGCCGGCGAGCCCGAGCGCGATCACCAGTCGCTCGCCCCACCGGTCAGCGGCGTAGCCCCAAGCAAACAACGTGAGCAGGACGCCGAAGCCGGGCGACGCCACGACCACGCCGGCCCGAGCCAACGAAATGCCATAGGTGTGCCGGATTGCCGGGATCAGCATGGGGAGTCCGTAGACGTAGCAGCACATCGCGGCCTGAGCCGACCAACCCAAGCCGAGGATCAGCCAGCGGCGACGTGACGTTCCCACGTCGGCGAGCGTAACCCCGCCATCCCACGAGTCGAGACCGTCATCTCATATGTTGAGAGGCAGTCTCGGACGAGACTGACACCTGGGGCAGACTAGACCGCGTGAGCACATCGCCGCCCGGCGACGCGGTTGCGATCCGCGCACGCAGCTTCGGCGCGGTAGCCCGCGACTACGACCGGGCCCGACCGTCGTACACCACTGAGTTGGTTGACGATGTGGTGTCGCTACTCCCGGGACACGATGTGGTCGAAGTGGGCGCGGGTACCGGCAAGGCGACCGTGCTGTTCGGCGTCCGCGGGCTCACGATGACCTGCGTCGAACCCGACCCCCAGATGGCCGCGGTGCTTACCGAGAACACTCGCCTGTTGCCGGGAGTGTCGGTCGTTGTCTCGGCGTTCGAGGATTTCCAGCCCGCACAGCTTTATGACGGGTTGCTCGCCGCGCAGTCGTGGCACTGGACGTCGCCCGAACAACGGTGGGCGAAGGCGGCCAGCATGTTGCGCGAGGGCGGCCTGATCGCGCTGTTCTGGAACCGCGAGCAGTCACACCTCACGCCGCTGGGGTCGCAGGTCGCCGATGTCTACCGCCGGCATGGGATCACCGACTCGAACCGGCCGAGTCCCGACCGGACGCCGCCGGCGTGGCCGCGCGACGAGATGGAAGAGCAACAAACCTTCGCGGACGTTGAGGTGCGCGCCTATCAGTCGGTGCACAGCTACTCGACAGCTGCGTGGTTGGCCTATGCGGCATCGACCTCGCACCTGCTGATCCTCGAGCCGGCACAACGCGAAGCGATTCTCGCCGAGATCGCCAAGGTGATCGACGACGCTGGCGGCGTACTTGCGATCCATCGCCGGTGCGACCTGTACCTCGCTCGCCGGACTGCAGTCGCGATCTAAGAAAGGCCTTGTCAACCGTTTCTCCGGGCATCGGCGTCTACCTGACACTCGCATCGAACGTCGGGGGAAACATGCCAGGCAAACGGATCGCAGCGGTCATTCGGACTTCAACAGTGGGCGTAGCTGTCCTGAGCATCGGACTCACCCTTGGAGCGTGCGCGAGCCCGGCGGTCAAGACCGCCGCCCCGGTCGCACCGTCCGGCCGGGCCGTGCCCGTCGTCCACGTCGCGCCCGCCACACTCCCGCCACCGTCGGCCGTCGCGAGCACCCCCCCACCCGCCACGGCAGCACCGGTCGCCAGCCTGCCGCCGTCCGCTGGCGCCGCGACGACCGCCCACCCGCCGTCCGTGCTCCCGCCGTCCGTGCTCCCGCCGTCCGTGCTCCCGCCGTCCGTGCCGGGCCCGTCCAAGCCGGGCCCGTCCAACTCGACGATTGACGCTGTCGGCTCGCCTCCGCATTTCACGACTCCCGATGCCGCGATGCGCTACCTGGTTGCCGCCTACAATCTGCACGACCTCAAGGCGGAGATGCACGTCACGACGCCGGACTCGCGCGCGGCGCTGGAGAACGAACGCCAGTGGGTCAACACCTTCAGCTTCCACAGCTGCACCTTGAACCCGGCCGGTGGCGACTACAGCTGCCAGTTCGACATGGTCTCGAAGGTGAAGACGACCGACCAGGGCACTGACGGCTTCGGCGCCGACATCCAGCAGATGGGCGAAATCACCGTTCTGGTTGCCCCCGCCCAGCGCCCGGGCTGGTACATGTACTACAACGAGGGCTGCGGCGGCGGCTGAGCTGGGGAGTCGCCCGCGTGGTGCGTGACGCATGCCACACCGCCTCCGCTGGGAGCGGGTGCAGGGCCGGGCGTAAGTTGTGCTCTCGTATGACCCGCGACAACGCGGGCATGAGAGGGCGGGGCCGATGTCCGTCGAGAGCAAGGCTCCCGCCACGGGTGACGGGTCGCCGCCAGCAGGCCGGGTCGGACGCCGGGCGGCTATCGGCGCGAAGACCCTCCGCACCGACCGCTGGTGGATCCAGCCGGTCGTCACATTCGCGGTCTTGTTCAGCTTCATCGGCTACTCGACGTGGGCCGCGTTCATCGACCGCGACTACTTCTACGAGCCCTACATCTCGCCGTTCTACTCCCCGTGCCTGGCGCTCAAGTGCGGCACGGTGCCGGGCTCACACGGCGTCCCGCACCTGGGCATCTTCGGGCATTGGTGGTTCACCTCGCCCGCGATCATCATCCTGATCGTGCCGCTCGGCTTCCGGATGACCTGCTACTACTACCGCAAGGCGTACTACCGGTCGTTCTGGCTGTCGCCGCCCGCTTGCGCAGTTGCCGAGCCGCACGCGAAGTACACCGGCGAGACCCGCTTCCCGCTGATCGTGCAGAACATCCACCGGTACTTCTTCTACCTCGGGATCCTGCTCAACATCATCTTGACCTACGACGCGGTCATCGCCTTCCGCAACCATCAGGGCCATTGGGGTCACGCCGGTATCGGCACGCTCGTGCTGGTGCTCAACGCAGTGTTCTTGTGGTCGTACACGGCGTCCTGCCATTCATGCCGCAGCATCATTGGCGGCCGGCTCAACCACTTCTCCAAGCACCCGGTGCGCTACTGGTTGTGGGGTCAGGTCAGCAGGCTCAATCGCTACCACATGCAGATCGCCTGGGTTTCCCTTCTGTGGGTGGCATTTTCCGATGTGTATGTGCGGCTTGTGGCGTCCGGCACTCTCACCGACCTGAGGTTCTTCTGAGATGAGCGAGATCGAGCGGCACACCTATGACGTCGTGGTGATCGGGGCTGGCGGCGCCGGGCTTCGCGCAGCCATCAGCGCGCACGAGGGAGGCGCAAAGACCGCCGTCGTCTGCAAATCGTTGCTCGGCAAGGCGCACACGGTGATGGCCGAGGGCGGAATCGCCGCTGCCATGGGCAATGTGTGGGAGGAAGACAACTGGCAGGTGCACTTCCGCGACACGATGCGCGGCGGCAAGATGCTCAACCACTGGCGAATGGCACAGCTGCATGCACAGGAGGCGCCAGACCGGGTGTGGGAGCTCGAGAGCTGGGGAGCCCTGTTCGACCGCACCAAGGAAGGCAAGATCTCCCAACGCGATTTCGGCGGCCACCGCTACGCCCGTCTCGCGCACGTCGGCGACCGCACGGGCCTGGAGATGATCCGCACGCTCCAGCAGCGCGCAGTCTCGCTCGGCATCGACGTCTTCATGGAATGCACCATCACCCAATTGCTGAAAGACGGTGACCGTCTCGCCGGCGCCTTCGGCTACTGGCGCGAATCCGGCCGCTTCATCGCCTTCGAAGCGCCAGCTGTTGTGGTAGCCACCGGCGGGATCGGGAGATCCTTCAAGATCACCACGAACTCTTGGGAAGGCACTGGCGACGGCCACGCTCTCGCGATGGGCGCCGGCGCACCGCTGGTCAACATGGAGTTCGTGCAGTTCCACCCGACCGGCATGGTCTGGCCGCCATCGGTCCGCGGCCTGCTTATCACCGAATCGGTGCGTGGTGACGGCGGCGTCCTCCGAAACTCCGAAGGCAAGCGCTTCATGTTCGACTACATTCCGGAGTTCTTCAAAGCGGAGACCGCCGATACCGAAGAAGAGGCCGATCGCTGGTACGACGACCACGTCAACAACCGGCGTCCGCCCGAGTTGTTGCCGCGCGACGAGGTTGCACGTGCGATCAACACGGAGATCAAGGCCGGTCGCGGATCGCCGCATGGTGGAGTGTTCCTCGACATCGCGTCGCGCCGCACTCCGGAGTTCATCCAGAAGCGGTTGCCGTCGATGTATCACCAGTTCAAGGAACTGGCCGACGTTGACATCACCAAGGAGCCGATGGAGACCGGCCCGACCTGCCACTACGTGATGGGTGGCGTCGAGGTGGACCCCGACTCTGCGATGTCGATCGTGCCCGGGCTGTTCGCGGCCGGGGAGTGCGCGGGCGGGATGCACGGCGCTAACCGGCTCGGCGGCAACTCATTGAGCGACCTGGTCGTGTTTGGCCGTCGGGCCGGTGAACATGCCGCCGCCTACGCGAAAGAGCTGACCGGTGGGCTCCCGGCAATCGCCGATGCCGCGGTCGCCGCAGCAGAGGAAGCCGCACTCGCACCATTCGCGCGGGACGGCGGGCAGAACCCGTACAGCGTCCAGATCGACTTGCAGCAGACGATGCACGATCTGGTCGGCATCATCCGCAACGCCGGCGAGATCGAGGCCGCGCTGGTCAAGATCGAAGAGTACAAGGAGAGGATTGCGCAGCTCTCGGTCGAGGGTCATCGGCAGTACAACCCCAGCTGGCATTTGTCGATCGACCTGAAGCACATGCTGCTGGTGTCGGAATGTGTGGCGCGCGCCGCGCTCGACCGGAAGGAAAGCCGCGGAGGTCACACGCGAGACGACTACCCAGCGACCGACCCCAGCTGGGGGAAGATCAACGTGCTGTGCAAGCTGAACGACGCAGGCACCGGCGTCGAAGTGTTCCACCAGGAGCTGCCTGTCATGCCCGATGACCTCAAGGCACTGTTCGAGGAGAGCCACTGATGGGCTACGACCTCAAGATGCGGGTGTGGCGCGGAGACGAGAACGGTGGCGATCTCGTCGACTACACCGTCGGAGTCGAGGAGGGCGAGGTTGTCCTCGACGCGATTCATCGGTTGCAGGCCACGCAGGCCGGCGATCTCGCCGTCCGATGGAATTGCAAGGCCGGCAAGTGCGGCTCGTGCAGCGCCGAAGTCAATGGCCGCCCGCGCTTGCTCTGCATGACGCGCCTCTCGATCTTTGCGCCGACCGACACCATCACCGTGACGCCCATGCGCACGTTTCCGGTGCTGCGCGACCTGGTCACCGACGTGTCGTTCAACTACGAGAAAGCACGGCAGGTCCCGGCATTCACGCCGCCGGTGAACCTCAAGCCCGGTGACTACCGCATGCAACAGATGGACGTCGAGCGGTCGCAAGAGTTCCGCAAGTGCATCGAATGCTTCCTCTGCCAGAACACCTGCCACGTCGTGCGCGACCACGAGGAGAACAAGCCCGCGTTTGCCGGACCGCGGTTCTTCATCAGGTATGCGGAACTCGACATGCACCCGCTCGACACAGTCGATCGCAAGCAGATGCTCCAGGAGGAGCAAGGACTTGGTCTGTGCAACATCACCAAGTGCTGCACAGAGGTCTGCCCTGAGCACATCAAGATCACCGACAACGCGATCATCCCGATGAAGGAACGCGTCGTCGACGTCAGGTTCGATCCGTGGGGCAAGGTCATGCGCACCCGCCGCGAAGCCGAACAGCCGCGAACCCCGCCTGCGCAGTTGAGCGCGGCCGGCACCGCTGCGGCCGGCACCGCCGCGGCCGGCGCGGAGAGCGTGGTCACCGCAGCGCCGTCGCGGACGGTGTTGAGCGCAGCTCCGGCCGCGCCGGTGAAAGCAGCCAAGCTGGCGCCCGCCACTGCGCCCGCCGCGCCCGCTACGCCCGCTGCGCAATCCAAGCCCAAGCCCGTGGCTGCCGCCTCGCACGCACCCGCGTCCCACGACCTGGCCGACGCCGACCGCGCCGTGGCGTCCCGTACCGCGTACACGCAGACGCGGGTGTCTTTGCACGGCGTGGCCGAACTGTTGCTCGCCGGCCCGCAGCGCCGCGCCAATCGGTCCATCAAACTGGTTGTTACCGACGACGGCTTCGCCACCGGGCCACTTCCGCGACCACCCTCGCGACTCGCCGTCCGGGGTACCGATCTCGTTGTCGGCGACGACTGGCTCGTGCTGCCGTTGCATGGCACGTTCGCCGACCTCGCCGCCAACGCGGGAGTGGCTTGTGCGCCGCCTGCCGACGCGTATCCCCCGGCGAGCGGGTGTAAGGGCAGCGATCGCTTGCACGTCGATCACACTGCTGCAGCGGAGTTGCTTGGAGCGCTGAGGATCGGCGACACCGCGTGCAGGGCGATGGCTGCGGCTCATGCGCCGACGAATCCGCCCGAGCCGGTCTTGTGGCCAGAGCACTTCGACGTCGGCATCACTCTTGACGAGGTGAACTACGGAGTGTCTCCCGGCGACGATTCGATTCCGGAGGCGTACGCATACGTGGGTCCGCACACCGCGCGCAAGGGTAAGTTCTGGAACCAGCCGTTCGGCGCCGCTCGCCCGATGACGGACTTCGCGGACGCCGATGCGGTCGTCGCGTTCTTCGAAGAGGGACGTCGCCAGGCGACCCCGAAGGCTCCGGCGACCTAGCCACTCGCACGGTACCGACAGCGCGGTTTCAACAACAGCGCAGTTTCAACAACAGCGTGGTAAAAACGGGGTGGTGGTCCGCGATGCGCGTGCTGTTCGTTCAGCAGGACCACGTGTCGTCGCTCGGCTACGTCGGCGAGGCGTTCGCCGATCGAGGTTTCGACGTCGAGACGCTGCAGGTCGTGCCGGCCGAACACTTCGCCGTCCCCTCTGTTTCGGTTGATTTTCCTGACCCGCTGGCCTACGACGTGGTCGTCCCGCTTGGCGCGCCGTGGTCGGTGTACGACGCCGAGACCATCGGAGCGTGGGTTGGCGAGGAGCTTGGTTTCCTTCGGGCTGCGCACAATGGCGGGGTTCCGGTGCTCGGGATCTGCTTCGGCGGACAAGCGCTGGCGGCCGCGCTTGGTGGGGCGGTCGAGCTCAGTCCGAAACCCGAGCTTGGCTGGACACTCATCGAGTCGAGCGAGCCCGACCTGGTCGAACCGGGGCCGTGGTTTCAGTTGCATCAGGATCGGTGGCAACTTCCGCCCGGCGCGCGCGAACTCGCGACAACAGGGGTCGCGTCACAAGCCTTCGTTCTCGGACGCTCGATGGGTGTGCAGTTCCACCCAGAGTTGACCCCGTCCATCTTGCAGGCGTGGCTCGATAGCGGCGATCGCGACTACCTGCTGGCGCGCGGCGTCGATCCCGACGCACTGATGGTCATCACGAAGACGCTCGCCGAGGCGGCGCACGAACGTGCAGTGCGGCTGGTTGACCGGTTCCTCTTGCAAGTCGCGAACGCGGAGTTCACTCAGCGGTAGGCGTCGAGGCCGAGGTGGATCGCCAGCCCAACGCCCGCGAGCGCGATGACGACGCGAAGCGCGCGTGTCGGCGAATGTCGGACGACGATCGGCCCGACGCGGGAGCCGACGAGCAGCCCAGCCGCGAGCGGAATCACCGCCAGCCAGTGCACTGGCCCGAAGACGGCGAAGATGACGGCGGCAACGACGTTGGCGAAGCCGAGAAGCACGTTCTTCAAGGCGTTGCTGCGCGCGAGTGTGTCCGGCGTGGCGATCAGCAAGAGCGCAACCATGAGGACGCCCGCAGCGGCACCGAAATACCCGGCGTAGATGCCGATCAGGAAGATGCCAGCGACCAGGAGACGTGACGCAGGTACAGTGCAGGTCTTCGGGACGAAGGGCGGGGCGCCGAGGAGCCAAGATCGCTAGCGAACCGAGCCCGATCAGCCACGGAACGACTCGCTCGAACGATCCGGCGGGCGTAACCAGGAGAAGCACACCACCGGCGACCCCACCGGCAACAGCAACCAAGCCGAGCTGGCGAATCCGTGCACGCTGGCCCCGCAGTTCGGGCCGCGACCCGGCCACCGAGCCAACGCTGCTGAAGACCAGCGCCACCGTGTTCGTGACGTTCGCCGTTACCGGCGCGAGGCCCGACGGCGAGCAGTGCCGGATAGCTGACGAGCGAAGCGAGACCCGCGATGCTGCCAGACAAGCCTGCGCCGACGCCTGCGGCGACAAGAAGCAGCGCATGCCATGTCGTCACCCGCCGATAGTAGATACTCGGGCTCATGGCGTACGACGAGGTGTTGGCGAACCGGCTTCGAGAGTGCCTGCAGGGCGAATCGGGCGTCACAGAGAAAGCCATGTTTGGCGGACTCGCCTTCATGGTGAACGGCAACATGGCGGTCAGCGCGAGCGGCCATGGCGGCCTATTGCTGCGGGTGGACCCAAGTCAGACCGAGTCGCTCGTAGCCAAGCCGCACGCACAACGTTTTGAGATGCGCGGTCGCGAGATGGACGGCTGGCTACGCGTCGATGCCGACGGCGTGAAGACCCTGCGAGATCTGAAGAAGTGGGTCACCATCGGCGTCGAGCTACGCCCGATCCCTACCACCGAAGTAGCACCGTCGTCCGCTAGACCAGCTAGAACGGTGGTTCGTCGTCGTCGTTGGCTGCGGGTGGCGGTGTCGCGAGTTTCTCGTCTTTGATCGGTGGGCCGATCGCGGGTGGGGTGGTGGTGTAGACGTGGCCGGTGGGCATGGTCCACACGAAGGTGCCGGGGTGGGGTTGTTTCAGGTGCGCCAGCGCTCCGTCGAGAGCGTGTTTGAAGATGTGATGGCGTTCGCAGAACGGGACCCGTGTTGGCTTCACAGGTGCGCCCGACTGGATGCGCGCTTGGAGTGGTCGATGTCGCACACCACGCGCGGGCCGGTCGCAGGTTTTGAACCGGCAGGTGCCGTCGCGCAGCTGGATGTGGCGCCGCAGCACCGCACTGGGCCGGTAGGTCGTGGTGTCGGCGGCTAGGAAGCTGCCGTCGACGGGGTTGGTGACGATGCCGGCGCATCACCCGGTCGCGGGTCAACTACCTTGGACACTTCCGCGGTGATCGGCCCGTAGCCGGTCAGTTCCCCGGGCGCGTTGGACACTCCCATGATCACCGATGCGGGCACGGTCAGGTTCGCTTCCCCGCAGCCGCGCGAACCGAACACCAGCGGAGTCGGGACCACCCCGGCCAGTTCACCGGTGGCGATCGCCTCGTCGAAGGGGGCGAGCAGGAAATCGGCGCGCAGCTGGGCGGTGGTGCGGGTCTCCCCACCGGCCAGCTTCGCTGACAGTGCGGCGGCGGTGAGCACGTTGTACACCTTCAGCGCGTCAGCGGCAGCCAGCACCGCGCGCACCTCCGCCATGCCATCGTCGAGTGGGGTCAGCCACACCCCGCGCTCATTCTTCGCCGCCACATGCCGGTGCTTGGGCGGCGACCGGGTCGGCGCTGATCGCCGCTTTGCGGACCGCCTTCTTCAGCTGGGCGTTGGTCTGATCCCCCGCGCGGGCCAACACGATCGCCTCGACCTCGACCGCGGTGGCCGGGTCAAGATAGCGGCACCCGTCGGCGATGCTGTGCGCCTTCTGCACATCGATCTCACCCGCAGCCAGCGCCGCACCGGTCGCCGTCAACGGACCGGCCAGCTCCAACGCCAGGCCGAGCCGAAACCCCGCCGACCCCGACGAGATCGACAACCGGGCGCGCGATCTCATCATCAGGATTGCTGCGCCGCACCGACCCCAACGGCCCGCGCTTGGCGCGCGCGACATCCGGGGTCAGCCCGATCGACCACGGCCGACGAGCGAACTCCGCGACCGCCGCCAGCTGCCCCGCGTCCGCCCACGACTTCAGCCGATCCCACGCCGCGACGACTTCCAACACCGCGTAGTCATCATCGAGATCGGCCGGCTGATCGCCTGCGAGCCGCGACGCGAGCTCCACACCCGGAGCAATATCCGCGAGCTCCACCCCGTCGTCCATAACCCGAAACTACCTGCAGCCACTGACAATTCCCGATGCCACAGCAGCAATGTGGACAACAAGAAATCACTGTGGATAGCAAGAGAAGATGTTCAACGGCGGCTGGCGGCCAAGCCACGCGGCAGCGCGGTCAGTCGATTGCGCGACGCAGGAATCCGCGGATGCCGATCGTGGTGAACACGGCAACCGACACGGCGAGGCCGAGCACGCAAATCCACGGTCGCATGTGATGAACGGACGGCGTGAGCGCAGCCCGCATGCCCTCACTCGCGTAGGTCATCGGGTTGAACGCCGTGACGACTTGGAACCAGCGCAGATGCGAGAGCGACGGCCACGGATACTGGCTGCAGCCGGTGAACAGCATCGGCGTGAGAATCAGCGCGAACATGATCTGGATCCGATTCGGCGGCACCAACGTCCCCAGAGTCAGGCCGATCGCCGAACCCGCAAGCGCACCAAGAATCATCACCACAGCGACGAGCAACCAAGCACCTGCGTGCCAAGGAATCGAGCCGAGCACCCAGATGCCGACCGGGAACATCACCAACGCCGCAAGCAAAGCGCGCATCGACGCGAACAGCACCTTCTCCAGCGCCACCGCCCACGTCGGCAACGGCGCGAGCAGCCGGTCTTCGATCTCGCGACTGAACGAGAACTCAAGAACCAACGGCAACGCAGTGCTCTGTATCCCCGTCAAAGTCACCGTCAACGCGACGATGCCCGGAAACAGCAGATGCGCGTAGCCGGGAGTGGTCAGCCCGATCGAGCCCAGCACCTTGCCGAAGATGAACAGCAATCCGAGCGGCTGCAGGATCACCTGGGCAAGGAAGATCGGCAGCTCGCGACCGGTCACGGTGACGTCACGTCGTAGCACGCTGAAGAACGAGCGCACCGCGCTCGGGTCGCTGACCTCCACCCGTGGCAGCGCAACAGTGGTCATCGCAGCGCACGTCCCGTCAAATGAATGAACACGTCTTCAAGGCTGGGCTCACCGAGCCGCACCTCAGTAAGCCGACCGTGGTGCGAGTAACGAGATCCGAGACCGGCGCGACCAGACGCGCCGGCTCACCGGTCACATACAACCGCGCACGCAAGACGGCAGAACCAGCATCAACACGTTCGACCTTCTCCACCGCAGCCAAGCCCTCAAAGGCCGCATGCAACGCAGCCGAATCCGCCACCGCCTCGACGACGATTTCGAGCGTCCCGCTGCCGATCAACGTCTTGGTCAACGCGAGCGGCGTGTCGAGCGCGAGCAGCTTGCCGTGGTCGACGATGCCCACGCGGTCTGCCAGCGCCGCCGCCTCGTCCATGTCGTGAGTGGTCAACAAGATGGTGACCCCAGCCGCCTTCAGGTCGCGAATCCTGTCCCACACGTAAATCCGGGCGGCCGGGTCGAGCCCGGTCGCAGGCTCGTCGAGAAACAGCACCGGCGGCGAGTGCATCAATGCCCGCGCAATCATCACCCGCTGCAGTTGCCCGCCCGACAGCCGGTCGACCTTGTCTTTCGCGCGGTCGGCGAGCCCGAACTGATCAAGCAGCTCGACGGCACGTGCCTCGCGGACCTTGGGCGGCACCCCGTGATAGCTCGCGTGAAAGAGCAAGTTCTGCCGGACGTCGAGAGAGCGGTCGAGATTCGGACGTTGCGGCACCACACCCAGCTGTGTTCGTGCGCGGACCGGCAAGGCCACGACGTCTACACCTGCAACGAACGCGGATCCGCCGGTCGGCTTGACCCGCGTTGTCAGGACGCCGATTGTCGTCGTCTTGCCTGCGCCATTCGGACCGAGCAGACCGAAGCACTCACCGGACGCGACCTGAAACGAGATGCCGTCGACCGCGTTCGTGTCGCGCTTGGGATAGCGCTTCACAAGATCGACGACCTCTACCGCTGGGCCCGCCATCACACCTCTCCGTGCCTCCTCCGGTCGCCCGGTCACTGTAACCGGACGGGTCACCATAGTCGGACCGCGCACAGCGAGCGCAACGCGATTGTCTTGAGTACGCTCTGACAATCCGGGTCGGCCCTGGACGCCGCCGACCCCAACTTTCCGGAGTCGCGGCGGCATGCACCGGGCCCAGTCACCGGCACCCCAACCCGCCGGCCTCCTGCTCACCCGGCGCGACCTGTTCACCCTGCTCGGCGTCAGCCGCGGTGCTGGTCGCGTGTGGCGGCAAGTCGCACCCGACCTCGCCGATCACCGCCAGCACCGGCGCCACAGCGAGCGGGGCAACGGGCTCCGCAAGCGTTGGCAGCACGGCGCCGGTAGCCAGCGGCGGCAACCACTCGACGTCCGGCAATGTCGTTCAAATCGGCGGACCGCACGCGACGGGCGCGGACGCGATGTCGGTGGTCGACGCGCAGCGCGAAGCACAGGTCGCGAACGGGCACTGGCAGGGCGGGTGGCACGACGCGACCGGCGCGAGTGGCGACAGCGACGTCGTGATCGCGATCGACGGCCCGAGCCGTACCGCCAAGGCCACCGTGTCCTTCGGCGGCAAACTCTTCGGCGCCGAGCTGCCGGTCGTCACCTACGACATTGACCTGCTGTCGTTCATGATGACCGCCGACAGTTACAACGTGTCGAGTCCGCAGTTCGGCCAGGTCACCATCGTCCCGGGCGGCAGCACCAATGCTTCGGGCACTGCCCACGCGATTCCGGGTCAGCCCACGATCGATCACGTCGACGTCGACGGCACGAAGGCGGGCAACCGCGTCGACATCGGCTACACCGTGCACTACACCGACGGTCACAGCGTCAAAGGGACAATGGCCTGGACGTCGACGGGCGGGCGTGCGACTCCAGCCGCACTGGGCAGTGCCGGTGCACCGACAACGGCTGACATCGCGAGCGGTGCGTACGCTGCCGAGCTGCTCGATGGGTTGGCGCTCACCACGATCTTCGGCGAACCGTTTGGCGCGCCGACGTCCAACGGTGGCAAGCTCCTGTACGACAATGGCATCGCGACGAGTAACGCACGGGCGACTTCGACGTCCGGCGATTACGTCGTTCAGTACACGGTCTATGTCGGGGCCAATGCAGCTGACACAGCCGCGTTCTGGAAGAAGCAGAACCCAGGTCTAGCGACCACTGCCGGACCGTGGCTATCAGGCTTCTACTTTCCGGGGGCGGGGTTCTACGCGGAGTTGCCGACGCGCGTGCTGCTCGTCAACATCGTTTCGCTCAAAGCAACAGCGGCGCCGACGCCGCAGCAGACCGCGATGATCCAGCAGTGGTCGACGCAGGTCGCCACTGCACTCGCGAACAGCCTCAAGTCGAGTTGAGCAGGTCGCGAGGGCCCTGGTACTAAACGGTCGTTCTTGCGGCCGTTGGACACCAGCTCTCGCGGCAGGAGCCGAGCCATCTAGCGGTTGAGCATCATCGCGGCCAGCCGGTCGACGATCGGTAGATCCGCGGGGACCCATTCGACGTCGTGCAGCTCATCGACGGTGAGCCAACGCAACGCGGCGTGCTCGATCGGCGTCGGCTCACCGGCAACAACGCCCGCCAACCACACTCGCAGGACACCGTGCTCACCGATCGGCCAGTCACGACCGACCCGCGCGCCGAGCATGATGTCGACCGCGAGTTCTTCTCGGCACTCGCGAATCAGCGCCGCCTCGTCGGTCTCACCCGGATCGACCTTTCCCCCAGGAAACTCCCAGAATCCGGCGAGCGACGGCGGCTCGGACCGCTGCGCAGCGAGCACCCGTTCGCCGTCCACGATGGCGGCGCCGACGACCACCTGCACGGGCATCTCCACAGCCGCGCAGTCTGCCACGATCCCGCCTTGACTCCATCGCGGTCGGCGGGCGACGGTGGATTCATGCAACAACAGCTGAGCGCCGTCGAAGTGGCCCGGGCGCTGGCCGAGCTGACGGATTGGACCGGTGACACCACCAGCCTGCGCCGCAGCATCAAGGCCTCGAGTTTCGCCGCCGGCATCCGGCTCGTCGATGCGGTCGCCGAGATCGCTGACGGTATGGATCACCACCCCGACATCGACATCAGATGGACGACGATCACCTTCACCTGCGCGACGCATTCCGCGGGTGGGGTGACCGAGCTCGACGTCGAACTTGCTCGCATGATCGACGATCTCGCCGCCAACTGATCGCATCCACAGCAGCCCGCCCGGTTCACACCGCAGCCGTGGAGTTCGTCGGGTGTCGGCGCTCACACCTACGTTGGGGTGATGGTGTCGCGGGCACGAACGTGCGCAGCGCTGCTCGTGACCGCCGCAGTGCTGGCGGGCTGCCAGGCGGCCAAGACCGCTGGTCCGGCGTCGTCCGGCGTCACGACGTCCGGCGTCACGACGCCCGCGACCGCTGGTCAGCTGAGCCTGCTGGTCGAGCCTGACCAGGCGATGGCGCCGATCTATGCGCTGATCGCCTCAGCCCGAACGTCCATCGACCTCACGATGTACGAGCTCGTCGACACTGACGCGGAGCTTGCCCTGGAGCTAGCGGCGGGTCGTGGAGTCGTCGTGCGGGTACTGCTCGACGTCAACCGGGAGAAGGCCGCAAACCAGGCGGCGTTCACCGAACTCACGGACATGCGCGTGCACGTCGCGTGGGCCGATCCGCGCTACGCGGCCACCCACCAGAAGACCCTGGTCATCGACGGTTCGGTCGCCGCCGTGATGACCCTGAACATGACCAGCCGCTACTACTCCTCGACCCGAGACTTCGCTGTCATCGACCGGAATCGAAGCGACGTGGCTGCCATCGAACGGGTGTTCAACGCCGACTTCACGCACGCCCGCATTACCGCGTCGCCGGCTGCTGATCTGGTGTGGAGCCCGAATCAGTCGCAGCCCGCGCTGCTCTCGCTGATCAACTCCGCGACGTCGAGCCTCCTGATCGAGAACGAGGAGATGGCCGACAAGCCGGTGACTGCAGCGCTCATCAGTGCGGCCCGCCGCGGCGTCCACGTCGTTGTCGTCATGACTGACCAGACCAACTGGCACTCCGCGTTCGGCTCGCTCGTCGCCGCGCACGCCGTCGTCCGGGTGTATGCCGCCAGCGCGTCGCTCTACATTCACGCGAAGGTCGTCATAGCGGACGCCGGAACCCCTCACCAGCGCGCGTTCGTCGGATCCGAAAACTTCTCGAATGCATCGCTGAACGCGAACCGAGAACTCGGCGTCGAGACCGCCGACCCCGGGATCGTGGGCGGCCTGACCGCCACGCTGAAGTCCGACGCGGCGGGAGCGAAGAGCTGGCGGAGCTAGGCCACTACCAGTGGCGGCGGGTGAGGCTCCCGACATCGTCGTCCCGCGTTCGGTAGTTTTGAGGCCTGACGAGCAGCGGGAGTCTTGAGGCATGGACGAGAACCGGGCACAACGAGTCGTCGACGCCCTGCGGGCGCGCGGCGTCGACGCGCGCATGTCGAAGGAGGGCGTGTACCAGTTCGGCGTACGAGTCGCACTGTCCGATGCGCGCGAAGCGGTGTGGGACTCCGACGACACGGCCGAGCTGGAGGCTCAGGTCATGCGCGACGGCATGCTCGTCGGATTCGTCCCGGTGATTGAAGGGTCGGCCGACTTCGACGAGGCCCAGATCATCGACGCCATCGCCAACACCGACTATGACCTGCCGATCGCCCACCGGGCGGCGAAACCAGCAGTGGCCGCCCAGCCGCTGGCACCCGAAGGCGGCGTGTTCCGCCGGTTCCTCGGCGGCTTCCGCACCAGCTGAACTTTCCGCGGCGTCGGGTCCGCAGAGATCGCGGACCCTCGCCGGGAGGCGCTACGAGCCCGGCGCTCTGTAGTCGACCGACTTGTGGATAGCGGCGTCGATCTCGCCCGGGGTCAGCAGGACGACCGTCTCGGTCGCGCTGAGAGCTCCGGTGGACCCGACCGCCGATGCGAACGCGACGGCGGTGGCGTGGTCAGGCAGGTCGACCGTCACAAAGACGTCCGTGGCGCCGAAGGCGAAGTAGAACGACTCCAGCGTCCCGCCCAAGCCTGCCACGGTCTTCTCGACGGCGTTGACCCGGGAGCTGCCACCCTCCTTCATGACGCCCTTAATGCCTTCTGGGGTATACGAGGCCTTGAAGAGGTACTTGGCCACGATGGCCACCTCCCTTTCGTCGGCCCCATCTTTGAGGTCCCGGCCCACGCGGTCAATGGATCCGGAGTCCTCAAGCCCGCCCCTGTGTGTCCGATACCGACGTGACGAGTTGTCGCATCGGGTCGCCCCGTGTTGGTCCGAACCCAGATTGGCCACGTGGAGCAATGGAGAAGCAAGGCCAGCTTCAGGAGAGCCCCGTCCCCGACGGCGTGCGGCGGGCTCATTACATCGCTGCGTTCCTTGTTGTTGCCTATTTGGTTTCTGTCGCAGTCCGCCGGGTCGGCTCGTATGACGCCCCCATCGACGGCTGGGGAGTCGACGTATTCGAAGTCTCCGTCGGCGCCCTATGCATGCTGCGCTACTGGCACGGCTCGTGGCGGACCGTACGATCCGTGGCTACGCCCTTCCCATTGGCACTGGGAGCGGCGTGCATCATGTGGGGCTTCGGCGATACCGCCCTGACGATCGAGTCGCTCGGTGGTGCGACCCCGCCAACTCCGTCGGCTGCGGACGGTTTCGGCCTGATGTTCTTCCCGCTGTGCTACCTCGCTCTCGTGATGCTGCTGCGAGGCGACTCAAGAGGAGTCGCGATCACCCCGTGGCTTGACCGGGCGATCGGTGCGCTCGGATTCGCTTCTGTCGCTGCTGCATTCGTGTTGCATCCAGTCCTTCACGCGGTCGGAGGCTGGTCGTTGGCGTCAGCTACGGGCATCGCCTATCCCGTGGGCGACCTGTTGCTTCTCGGCGTTCTGGCGGGCGGCTTCACCACAGCCTCCAAGGCACGCAAGAGCGTTCTGGTCGTTGCCAGCATCGCGCAGGTCGTCAACTTCGTCGGCGACACCTACGCGTTGGTGCAACCGAACAGCACGGTCGGCAACGTGGCGAACGCTCTTGCCTGGCCAATCTCGCTCCTGATGCTGTCGGCGGCGGCCTGGATGCAACCCGCCCACGCAGGGAACACGAGCAACGTCCGAGCCGGCGGCTTCGTGCTGCCCAGCCTCGGCGCCGTCGCGAGCCTCGCCATTTTGGTCTTCGCCAGCATCGGGAGTGTCAGCAAGGACGCAGTTGGGCTTGCGACGGCGACCCTCCTCGTAGCCGGAACTCGGCTGACCCTGACCGTACGGAAGGCTCAAGCCGTCAACATCGAGCGCCAGCAAGCTATGACCGACCGACAGGCGGTGCTGTTGAAGGTGCTCACCGAGGTCGCTCGCAATGCAGAAATGCTGACCGCTGCCTCCGAGCGGCTCACCGCGACTGCTACGACGCTGAGCAACGGAGCAAGCCAGGCGTCCGCACAGGCAGACGTCGTCGCCAATGCAAGTCGGCTCATCGGGGCGAGTACCCAGTCGGTCGCGGCCGGCGCCGAGCAAATGACCGCGTCAATCGCAGAGATCGCCCGGAATGCGGCGGACGCGGCGACGGCCGGTATGGAGGCGATGCGCGAGACCGAGCAGACGAACTCGACAGTCAGCAGGTTGGCCGAGTCGTCGGCAGCCATCGGGAACGTGGTTAACGTCATCACCACGATCGCCCAGCAGACCAACCTCCTTGCGCTCAACGCGACGATCGAAGCAGCGCGCGCCGGTGAATCGGGTCGCGGCTTCGCCGTGGTCGCCGGCGAGGTGAAGGAACTCGCCGCTGAGACCGCCAGAGCGACCGACGAGATCAGTCTGATGATCCGCGGGATTCAAGGCGAGACCGCGCATTCGGTGGCGGCCATCGGCCGAATCAGCCACACGATCGGGCGGATCAACGAGATTCAGATCTCCATCGCATCCGCCGTCGAGGAGCAGAGCGCGACGACCGTTCAGGTAACGCAGACGGTGAACGAAGTCTCGCAGGGCGCCGATCAGATCAGTCATCACATCTCAGTCGCAGCGCAAACGGCGCGTGGCACCGCGGATGGGGCTAACGACACGCTCACTGCAGCCTCGGAGTTGGCCACGATGGCGGCCACACTGCGAAACATCGTCGCGGAGTTTGGCTCGCTCTGACGAGCGTGACGCGTCAATACTGCTGAGCGTCAACGAGGATCGCGTCGGCGCCCAATGCGGGCGTGGACGGTACCCGGAGCTCGCCGCGGCCGGCCCGTTCCTCGGCGTCGGCGAGTGCTCCTGAGCGTCGGGTCGCCGCAATCCTCGGCGGTTCCCGCACCGGCTGAGCTGCCCGGCGAGTGTCGAGTCCCGTCGAATCACACTTTTTCCGGTCGAGACCCTATCGACAGAGCGTGATGAGGGGAATACTGTCCGCAAGTTCCACGGGAGGCGGTCGGCGCCCTTCAGCCCGGGGAGGTTGACGTGAGTGGTTTTCCCTCTCGTCTTGGGTCGTTGTGAGCAGCTCGGTAACCGGGCGTCTGATTGACGGCACCGACACCGGAATCGCCAACCTCCATGTGGTCGTGCGCGACGACTCAGGCACGTTCGATACCGAGCTCGGTCACGCCGATAGCGACAGCTCCGGAAACTTCACGATCACCATTCCGCTGGACACCCGCGAGGATACGACGCTTGCCCGCAAGCTGGGTGTGTACATCACGACTCAAGGCGGCCGCGAGGTGAACACCTCGCAGCACGACGACGGCGAAGACACGACCCTTGCGCTGGGGGACATCCATCTGCGGACGGCCGACGTCAGCGGCTGGACGGTCACGCTCCTCGGCAGCGCCGCAGCGCTCGACGTGCGCGCGGGCAACGCCGTCCTGCCGCTTGTCGACGACGAGGAAGCCTGGGGGCACGTCAAGGATCAGATCGCGGGCGCTACAACGTCGATCAACGTCATGCAGCTGCAACTCGACGTCCCGAAAAAGTACGACGCGACACCGTCGAACGAGGCGCCGGAGATCGTGCTGTCCTTTGGTTCCGCGATCGATCCGGTGAGTCCGCGCCAGCTCGATTCCAACGACTTTCGGCTCGAGCGGATGCTGCTTGATGCGGCGACCAACAACCGCACCGTGCGGGTGCTCATCTCCCACAACGTGATCCCAATCCCGGTGATCGTCGCGGGCATCATCTTGGCTCCGTTGGAGCTGGTGATGATCGCGATCCTGTACGCGTTCAACGTGGGGCCGACGCGCTCGCTCGCCTCGCTCGTCTGGGGTCACCTCTTCGGCGGCGGCCCGGTCGGCGGCGAGAGCGACGTCGCAGGCTATTTCAAGGCGGCATCGAGCACAGCCAAGATCGCGCCGTTCGATACGAGCATCTTCTACGTCGTGCACGCCAAGGCTGTCATCACCGACGACAACGCCGCGACCTTGCTCGGCTCCCCCTTCTCACAAAGTTACTGGGATACCCAAGCGCACCCGATCTTCGAGCCCCGTCGTGGGTCCGCAGCTGGCGAGCCGATCCCGGTGCACGACGTCAGCATGGCGGCGCGTGGGCCGATCGTTAAGGACGTGCACGACGCCTTCCGCCTGCACTGGAACAAGGGCGCCGCCACTGCCGATCAGGTCGCCGCAATCGACGCACCGGCAGCGGTCACGACCGCCAATACGAACGAGTCGTTGGCCAGCGTCCAGCTCGTGCGCACGCTCAACCGCAAGACATTCGACGGCATGGACGACGGAGAGAAAGGAGTCCTCGAGGCGTACCTGCGCGCGATCGAGAACGCCAAGAACTACATCTACTTCGAGAACCAATACTTCACCAACGACGCCATCGGCACGGCACTGACCGCGGCTTTGAACGACACGAGCCGACCAAACCTGCAGGTCATCGTGATGGTCAACGTGATTCCCGACATGCCGTTCTACCCGCCGTGGCAGGCAAGCCTCATCGATCGGATCCGCAGCGGCGCCAAGGACCCTGACAGCAAGCGGTTCGGGGTCTTCACGGCGTGGACGCACAACCCGCCGATGCCGTCGAGGAATCAGAACAAGCCGATGATCATGCCCAACTACCTGCATACGAAGACAGCAGTGGTCGACGGCACATGGGCGACAGTCGGTTCGGCGAACCTCGACGGCGCGTCACTCGACTACTTCCAGATTTTGCACGGCATTCAGGGGGGCGACAACCGCAACAACGAACTCAACTACGTCATCTACAACGGCATCGACAACTACCCAGCGACCGACGCGGTCGACAAACTCCGGATCAAACTGTGGAGCGAGCACCTCGGGATCGACCCCACCGACGCCCGACTGGCCAGCACGAACACCACGTTTCTTGCGTTGTGGAAGCAAGTCGCAGAAGCCAAGCGCGCCGCGCTGCAAGCCGATCCAACCCAAATCAACCCCGGTCTGGGTCGAGTGCTCGAGTATCCGGCAGAGACGAAGGCGGGTTACGGGCGTGCCCCCTTCGTCGACTTCCTTACCAAAGCAAAGGTCGATCTGACGAAGATCGACCTGCTCGACAAGACCACCCCATTCGTGTTCAAGACCGCGACCTGGAAGCCCTAATGCCCTCGTCGGTGGATCTCGCCATCCAGCAAATCGGAAACGTCCTCACCGGCGTTGCCGACACACTGAGCCGACCGGAGGGCCCAGGCGACCTCCTCGCACTGCTCGGCTGGACGCTTCCACCCGGCGTCGATGACGTCGGCCTGGCGGCGCTCGATCTCGGCGACCTCGTCAGCGCGATCGAATCGCTCGATGTCGCGATCACGGCAGGTACGACCGGGCTCGAATTGGATGCCGACTACGCGCAGGTCGCTCTCGAGGTGGCTCACTTCATCGAGGGGATCGATGCAGTGGTCAGTGGGTTCTCGGCGCTGGGCGACTACCTGACCAAGACCGACATCGTCAACCAGTTCGCGATTCGGCTGCTCGACTTCGTTGTCATCGAGGCGCTGAAGGTGACCAGTTCGTTGCCGATCACCGTCACGACGTTCGTCGGCATCACCGAGACTGTTCCGTTCCCCGCCGACCCCACGGTCTACCAGGCGCAGCACACCCGGCGAATCGTGCGCTGGGACCGCATTCCGCGAGTATTCAGCGATATCCGAGGTCTGCTTTCCGAGATCTATCAGTGGGGAACCGCCAACGCCGATCCCGACGCACTCGTGATCGCTCTCGGCACCATGGTCAGCTCGCTCACCGCCGCCGTCCGGGTACGTGCGCTTCCGAGGCGGGCGGAGGCCGCGCTCGTGGGCCACGACGTTCCCGACGCCGACACGACGCCCATGACGCAGGTGCTGTTGAGCATCGCCAAGGCGCTCGACTGGTCGGGCACCGACGTCGGCGTGAGCTTCATCGGTCTGCGGCCGACGACGCCGGGTGGTGACGACGCCGGGGTGGCCCTCGCGCCGTTCGTGTTCGGCTCGACCGACCCGAGCTTCCCCATCACCGACAAGCTCAGCTTCGGCGTCGATGCGACGCTCGAGGTCGACAGCGGCATCGCGCTCACCTTCCGCCCGGGCTCCGGGATCACGCTCGTCAACAACCTCAGCGCAGGCAGCATCGCCAGCTCGACGTCTGGCCACGTTCTCGCCACATTGACCTACGCAAACGCCGACGCCTCGGCGATCCAGCTGATCACGGTTGTCGACGGGCTCGGCCTTGAGGTCGGCAGCCTGGGAATCAGCGCTGGAGCAGACGTCAGCTCCGGCCAGTTGAGCGCGCTTGCGTCGATCGCGCTGAAGAAGGGCATCTTCCGCGTCAACACGGCGAGCATGGACTCGTTCCTGGCGTCGATCATCCCGATCAACGCGGCAGTGAACTTCGACCTGACCTTCGGCTGGTCATCGGCACACGGGCTCTTCGTCGAAGGAAACGCCAGTCCGCATTTCGACATCGGCGTGAACGCCGACATCGGCCCATTCCATCTGCAGACGTTGCACCTCGCACTGACGCTCGGCCAACCTGATCTGCCGCTCGAGATCAGTCTCGACGGGTCGGCCGCGCTCGGTCCGCTGCAGGTCGCCGTCCAGCGCCTCGGCGTCACGGCCGACGTGAAATTCCAGCGCGGCAACCTCGGACCTGTTGACCTGCAACTCGGGTTCAAACCGCCGACCGGGCTCGGCATCCAGATCGACGCCGGATTGGCGGCCGGCGGTGGCTTCATTTCGTTCGACCCCGTGCAGGGGCGTTACGCGGGCGTCCTCGACGTCACGATCGCCGACATCGTCGCGGTCAAGGTCATCGCCGTGCTCGACACCAAGCTGCCCGATGGCTCCGACGGTTTCTCGTTCTTGATGATCATCACCTTCGAGTTCCCACCGATCCAACTCGGTCTCGGGTTCACCCTCAACGGTGTTGGCGGCCTCGGCGGCGTGAATCGCACGATGGTGATCGATGCATTGCAAGCCGGCTTGCGGGCGCACACGCTCGACGACATCCTCTTCCCGCCCGACCCCGTTGCCAACGCGACGAAAATCATCAGCGAGATCGAGACGTTCTTCCCGCCGCAGGAAGGCCGGTACCTCTTCGGACCGATGCTCTCGATCGGGTGGGGGACGCCAACACTGCTCGACCTCGAGGTCGGCGTCATCCTTGAGGTACCCGATCCGATCCGGCTCGCGATTCTCGGCGAGATCAAGGCGAGCATCCCCTCACCCGACTTTCCCCTGATATCGCTGAAGATCCAGGTCCTCGGCACGATCGACTTCGGACTTCAGAAGCTGGCGATCGACGGCACGATGTACGACTCGTACCTGCTGGCGTTCCAGCTGGGCGGCGACATGGCGCTACGGCTGAACTGGGGCGCGAGTCCAGACTTCTTGTTCTCACTCGGTGGCTTCAATCCGCATTTCACCCCGCCACCAGACGTACCTGCGTTGAAGCGACTCAGCATCAGCTTGGGCGCCGGAGACAACCCTCGGCTGGCCGCGAACTCCTATCTGGCTGTGACGTCGAACTCGTTGCAATTCGGCGCGAACGTCGATGCATACGCAGCGGCCGGCGGCTTCGCGGTCCACGGCTACATCGGGTTCGATGCGCTGTTCATCTTCAGCCCGTTCTCGTTCGAGTTCGACTTCTCGGCCGGCTTTGACATCAGCTACGACGGCGCGACCCTCGCCGGCATAACGCTGAACGCCTCACTTGCGGGTCCAACTCCATGGCACCTGCACGGCGACGCGTCGCTGACCTTCCTGTTCTTCTCGGTCAGCGCGTCGATCGACCTCACGTGGGGCGACTCGAACCAGGCAACGTTGCCGCCGGCGACCGTGCTGCCTGCGCTCACTGGAGCCCTCGGTGACCCGAGAAACTGGTCCGTCGGGTTGCCCGCAGGTGCACCCGCGATATCGCTGCGCGCCATCGCCGCCGATCCGACCGTGATTGTGGTGCAGCCGACCGGCGTGCTCGAGGTCCGCGAGATCGTTGTACCGCTCGACCTGCCGATAACGAAGTTCGTCAACGCCACTCCGACGGACGGTACCGAGTTCGGCATCACCGACGTCCGGCTCAACTCCCAACCGACCAATGCCACGCCGAAGCAGGAAGACTTCGCGCGCGCGCAGTTCACCGACATGAGCGATGCCGACAAGGTCAGCGCGCCGTCGTATGAACTGTTCGACGCCGGAGTGCGGATCGGCGACGCACCGCTGCGCAACGGCAAGGATGCGCCCCGCACGATTCAGTACGTCACCAAGATCATCGACGACTACCAGCAGACGTCGCGTCTTGCCGGGCTCTACACGATGCCCGCAGGCGTTCACAACGCGCTGATCAACACGCGTAAGTCGGCAGCGACGGCCACGACCGGTCTGCGCGGCTTCGCAACCCACGAACCAGATCCCATCGCCGTTCAGCGCCCGAGCTACGTGATCGCGAGCACGTTCGACCTGTCCCAGCGCGCCGACGTACTCGCTGCTCCGACCACCTACTACCAGGCCCAGCAGGCGGTGTCGTCCTTCCTGGACGCGCATCCAGACGAACGCGACAACATCCAGGTGCTCGCGGTACACGAGGCGGTGATGTCATGACCGAACCAGCTGACGACGAGTTCGGCCGGCACCACTTCCTGGCCTGGTCGCGCCAGGGCATCGCGACGACGCTCGACAATCCCGACTACGGAGCTTCTCTCCCAGACCGGCCCACAATCACGATCGATCTCAACGTCACGGCGCACGGACCCGACAGCGTGACCGCCGTCCCCACCGTCACCGTGCACACGTTCGGACCAGGAGACGTGCTCGGGATCGACCCGCGGCAGGTGGTGCGCACCGAGCCGAAGGAGTCGACGCCGAACTTCGAGCCCAACTATCTCGCCGGGATCGAATTCGACACACCCGATCTTCCATGGCTGTTCACGCCGGCCGCCCCTGCAGGCGACCGGCTCCGGCCATGGATCACGTTGATCGTGCTGGCGCTGCCGGAGTACCGCCCGGTGCCGGGTGTAGTGACGCCACTGCCGGCGATCGACGTGCAGTCGATTGCCGCCTTGCAATCGCTCGACGACGCGTGGAACTGGGCACACACCCAGGTGTCCGGCGATGCAGGCCTGGCCGCGTCCGATTCGGCCAGTGTGATCTCGCGTTTGCTCTGCCCGCGACGACTCGATCCGGAGACGACCTACACGGCGTTCGTCGTGCCGACCTTCGAGATCGGCCGGCTGGCCGGGCTCGGGCTCGATGTCTCCGCCGTGCACACATCGGACCCAGCATGGACGTCGACCACGGGCGCGCCGTTGCGCCTGCCAGTGTTCTACCAGTTCGGGTTTCACACCAGCGATCAAGGCGACTTCGAGTCGCTGGTGCGTCGCCTGGTGCCACGCAAGTTCGGCGCCGACATCGGTGAACGGGCGATGGCGGTCGACAATCCGATGCCGGACGTCCCGAGCGCAGGCTCGCCACTCATGCTGGCCGGCGCGCTGCAGAGCATCGTCGCGACGACAACAGAGTGGGACGACCCTGCCAAGACCGCATTCCAGACCGCCGCGGCTGGACTAGTCGATCGCGTCTCACCATTGGTGGACGACCCGACCGCGCCCGACCCGCAAGTGGTCCCGCCGATGTACGGACGCTGGCCCGCTGGGATCGACAGTGTGACGCCGGGCGGAGCGAGATGGATCGACCAGCTCAGCCTCGATCCACGTAACAGAACCATGGGCGGCATGGGCACCCAGGTCGTGCAGGCGAATCAGACGCCGCTGCTGGCATCGGCGTGGCAGCAAGTGGCCGGCATTGAGGCGGCGAACGCGGCGCTGCGACGCGCACAACTCGCTCGCGCGACGATGACGATGCTGCACTCACAACTGTCATCAGTGCTCGAGACATCGTTGGTGAGCCTGACGTCTCCGCTACACGCGAAGTTGCTCGCTAGCCCTATGACAGTGCGGGCGACTATCGAAGCGAGCCGGGTTCCGCTCCGACTGACGTCTCCTGCCGCCCGCCGGCTCACCCATCCGACTAGCGCGATCCGACGCCGCCAACTGGCGATCACCGGTGCACGAAGCGCCCCCGGATCCCTGGTCGCTGCTGTTAGCGCGGGCACGGCGTCGTTCGTTCCCGCGATCGCACCACCGGGTGGGCTGGTGCCGATCGAGCAGATCGGCGCGACGGCGCCGAGCGGCTCCAAGGATCCGTGGCAGCGATGGTTCCCGCTGACGCTGACGGCCGACACCCCGGTCGGCGACTTCACGGTCACGATCGACGTCGATGCTCCGAGTCCGGTCAATCCGGTGACCATCTCACCCGACGTTATTGCGAACGCCGCCGCCCGCGCGGACTTCGTCATCACCGCACCTGGGTCCGCCGTGCTACCGACCGCAAGCGGCGGGTCGACCGACCCGCAGGCAACCGGCGGCGGGTCGACCGACTCGGCGCAAGCCGCACGGTTCCGGCAAGCGTTGACGCCGCTAGCGCAGGCGTGGTCGGCGGTCGAGTCTGATCCCCCACTCGCGCCGGCACTCGACATGTCGGTGCTGCGCAGCTCATTGATCCAGCGACTCGATCCAGCGCGGACCGTCCCGAACCGGATGGCTTACCTGGTCGCGCCTGCGGCAGGGTTGAATTGGCATCCGGTTGACCCGATCCGCGAGATCATGGCAGCGCCGTCATTCCCGCAGCCGATGTACGCACCGCTTCGTGATCTGTCGGTGCAGTACGTCATGCCCGGCGCCGACCAGATCCCGAACGAGTCGGTTGGTCTCGTCCAGACCAACCACGCGTTCATCGAGTCGTACATGGTCGGCCTCTCACACGAGATGGCTCGCCAGCTGCTGTTCGCCGGCTATCCCACGGACTGCATGGGAACGTACTTCCGGCAGTTCTGGGACGTCCGCGGATACGTCCCGCAAGCTGGTGACCCGGCCGACCCGCAAGCGCTCGCGGAACTGCTGAAGGACATCCCGCCCATCGTTACGTGGCCGCTCACCGACCCGCTCGGCACGCACGAGAACCGGCCCGCGACAGTGCCCGACCCCATCGTGTTGATCGTGCGCGGCGAGCTTCTCAGGCGCTACCCCGACGCCATCATCTACGCGGCAAAGGCGAAGATCGACGGCGAGCAGCGCACCATCGACGACTCAGTGCCCACATTGCATCCGATCTTCAGCGGCCTGCTCACGCCAGACATGAACTTCTTCGGCTTCAACATCTCGGTGGCCGACGCCAAGGGCGGCACCAACGCCTCGCCCCAGGGTTACTTCTTCGTGTTCCAGCAGCATCCCTCCGGTCCGCGCTTCGGCTTGGAGCCCTCCGTTGCCGGTCCGGTCACTCAGTGGGCAGATCTCGCCTGGAGCAATTTCGGATCGGGAGATACCGAAGTTGCGCACGCATCACCGCTGCTCACCGAAGCCACGCTGCTTGCGCCGTTCACCAAGTTGATGCTGGCGTCTTCGACCATGACCGAAGTACTGGCGCAGCGGCCGATTCCGCCATTCCTTTCAGCGAGCGAACTGCCGACCGGCACCGCCATTGCCGGTGGCGACGCAGCGTTTCACTGGGGAGCGGACTCCGCACAGACTGCCTACATCACCGCACGTCTGCCGTTTCGCGTTGGCATCCACGCCGACCTGATGATCCCGGAGTCGTGATGACGCACCCGATCGAGTCGATCCTGACGGCCGGCCGGCGTGTCCTTGGGCATGGTGATCCGAACGAGACGTCCCTGTCCGCGGCGGTCCCCCTCCTCATGGTCCCGATCAGGTTGGAAACCCGTTTCGTCGGCGGCACGACCACCGCCGAACCCTCCGTGTTCGACGTTGCCACAATCAACCGCCCACCGGTCGGTGAGCTACTGCTGCGCGTCTACCCCGACACGATCAGTACGTCGTCGTTCGAGCCGGAACTCACGCGCGATGAGGTTGCAGCCGGCGTGACCTATTGGCAGGCCGAGTGGGCCGCCGGACACGCCGTACACGACGCATGGAAGGTGCTGGCGTCGAGGTTCGGAGCGCCACGGGCCGCATGGATCATGTCGGCAATGGCACCGACGAATCGCGGTAGCGCCGATGCCGAGCCGGTCTTCCCTGCGCCCGCCACCCGCGACAGCTCGTACGAGAAAGCGCCGACCACGCAGGCGCTTCCGGATCACTGGACGGTCGTGCTCGAGCGGGCTGGCACGAGCAGGACGGTGCAAGGCGGCCCGATCCAGGCGGATCTCGCGGTGGGCTTCACCCCGCATGACGGCACGCTGCCCGACGGGCTCTCGGTCGACGCCGGCATGCGCTGGCTCGTCGACTTCGCGGCGGCCGAGCAGGCAGGTATGGCCATCCGGATCCCGCTTCTTGCGGCTGAACAACGAGTCGGCTTCGACCGCATCGTGGTGTTCGGCGTGCGCGACGCAGCCGCCGACGGCGATGGGCAAGATGACCTGCGCGCTTTGCTCGACGCGCACCACTACACAGACGGACTCGGCCTCGTCGGCCAGGGCGCACCCACCAACAACACCAGCGACGCGGCGTCGGCCTTCAGTACCGCCGATCCCGATCAGGCGATCAGTTTCGCGGTCGAGACCGGTGCCGATCTGGCGTCAGACCCGGCCGCCGACGGCGCGCAACTGGCCCGCGCGCTCGGTCTGCCGGCCAGCACGTTCAGCCACGCGCGCTACGCCGATGGCTATGGTGGCCGCAACGCGGCCGACATGCTCACGGCGTTGTGGCCCGCAACCATCGGCTATTTCCTCGACCAGCTGATGAGCCCTGAGTTCTCAGCTGACCAGCAGGATGCGATTCGTCAGTTCGCGCTCGCGACGGCCCGGCCACGAGGACCGTTGGCGGCGATTCGGGTCGGTGCGACTCCCTACGGCGTGCTTCCGACAACTGGACTGAGCGACGTGACAACGGCGAACCGAGGGGGTCTGGTCGGCGACGCTGCCGCGCACAATCGCGGGGTTCTCGCGCAATTGTGCCGGCTGCTGCTGCCGGCCTGGCAAGCAAGCGTCTCCGGGGTTCCGCATATCGGAGCCACCAACGACCCTGACACCGACTTAGCCGCCGTGCTCGGAATGGACGCGAGCTCACTCGACTACCGCGGCCGCCGGGTGATCGGCGACGACCTGCTCTGGAACATGTTGACGTTCCTCAACGCGACGGCGCCACCAACTGAAGAATGGTGGACCGAGCACCTGGCCCGTGGCCGCGCTCTTCTCGATTCGCTCGGGTTGACGTCGTGGGATCCGAGAGTGATCCACACGGCGATGGGGCTCGACAGCTACCCGGTGCCATACCCAAGCGTGCAGTCGGCCCCGCTGTCCGAGACCGATCCGGTCGCAGCCGACGCCACGCTCGAGGGCGCCGCCGTCAACTACATCCAATGGCTGGCCCATGCGCCGATGGCCGACGTGTGGGACGAGAACTATCCGGGCACGAAGCCGACGTCCATTCTCTATCGGGTACTGCGACAGTCGATGCTGCGCGACTACGTAACGCTCGCAGGGCGCGGCCAGGTGGCGACCGGTGTTCTTGCGGCCAGCGCGTTGCGCGAAGTCGAGCTCGTCAATCTGCACTCGGTCGCACCGACCGTCACAGCACGAGAGATCGTCAATCGCCCGTTCGCCGTCGGCTCGACACTCACGTGGGCGCAGTATCTCGATACAACCCAACCTCCTCCGGAATCCCCACTGGCCCGGCTCGCCGACCTGCGGGCGAGCATGGATCGCCTGGCGCTGCTGCCGAGCGCCGAACTCGACCGGTTGATGAGCGAGACTCTCGACGCGGCCAGTCACCGACTCGATGTGTGGATCACTGCAGCCAGCACCTCGCTGCTCGACGAGCAACGAGCGAGCGGCACCGACGGTCCGTCGGCCACCCTGCACATGGGTGCGTACGGCTGGGTGGAAAACGTGCGCCCGGCCGTGGCGCGTCCAGTCGTGACGGGGCCCGAGGCGGAGGCCATCGCGCGCTTGGATCGAGCCCGCGTGAAGTTCACATCGAAACAGACAGCGCTGGCACCCGCACACCTGCCGCACGAGGACAGCGGTGGCTTTATCCACGCGCCGTCGATGACGCAAGCCGCTGCAGGTGCCGTGCTGCGCAGCGGTTACCTCAGCCACCGCGATACACCCGACGAGGAGGCGTTAGCGGTCGACCTGTCCTCGACACGGGTGTCAGCCGCACTGTGGCTGCTCGCCGGCGTCCGCCAAGGGCTCAGCCTTGGCGCGTTGACCGGTTTCCAGTTCGAGCAACAGCTGCACGAGCAGAACCTCGACGTCTACGTTCAGCCGTTCCGCGATCTCTATCCGCTCGTCGGTGACGAGCTCACAGGGACAACTGCCAACGGCGCCGTCGTTCCGATGTCGCAAGTCATCGACGGTGTGAAACTGCGGACGGCTTGGCAGTCGGGCGCGCTGACACTCGGGACCTCTTGGGGCGACGGCCTGCCAATCGCCGGTGATCCCGCACAAGCCGCTGTGCTCGCCATGCTCGAAAAGATCGACGACATGCTGAGCGCCCTCAGCGACGTCTCGATCGCCGAGAGCGTCTTCCAGATCATGCGTGGCAACTACGGTCGTGCGGGTGGCATTCTCGACGCCATATCGCGAGGAGATCACCC
Source organism: uncultured Actinomycetes bacterium (assembly GCA_963825425.1). Lineage (GTDB taxonomy): Bacteria > Actinomycetota > Actinomycetes > Acidothermales > Acidothermaceae > PALSA-607. The sequence goes on along the minus strand of CAWGTF010000017.1, from coordinate 143,590 downwards.
GCCAGACCCCGACATCGTCGCCACCCCACGGCCTGGGTTGGACGTCACACATCGGCTGATGCTGTTGCTCGCCGGCGCACCAGCAGCGTCACCATCGTGGGCTGGCGTCACCGTTCGCCCACGAGAACTGGCGGAGCCGTGGCTTGCCGCCTGGGTAGGTACTCGGCTGCCCGACCCCGCGACAGTTCGGGCGCGAGTGACGTGGACCGCCGCCGGCCAGACCGACACGACGTTGGTGACGTTGCGCGATCTCGACATCGGGCCGCTTGACGTGCTCGCGCTGGCCGATGCGTCGGACCAGCCCAAGCGTGCTGAACTCGAGGGCCGCATCCTGCTCGCCGCGCAACCACCGATCGCGGCCGACACGATCACGCTGACGTACAGCGCCGACCGGTTGCCGAGCGGCTCGATCACCTTCCCCGACCTGCTCACGGCCGCTCGCGCGATACGTGCACTGCTGGGATCGGCGCGTCCCCTTGACCTGAAGGCGTTCGCGCTGCCGGACAAGGCACCCACGAGCGGCTCCGTCGACGTTGCCGAGATTGCCGCTCGTGCGTCGTCGCTCGTAGCAGCGCTCGATGTCGACCTTGCGGCACTGCAGTCCGCTCTGCTTGCGCTGGCTTCGAGCCCGAGCAGCTTGCCTGCTGCGGCCGCTGTTACCGCAGCACTGGAGACCGTCAGCGGATACGCACTGCCAGGCGCGTTACCGGCACCGGCGACATCAGCAACCGGGCTCCTCGATCTGGGTGCCCGCATGGTTGCCCAACTGCAACAGCGCCGCAGCGCCGTCACGGGTGCGACCGCGACGCAGGACGACGTGATGAATGACCTGCGCGCTGTGCTCGGCGCCGACGCGATCGTGTTGCCGCATCTGACGCCGCCCGACGCGGCAGCGGTGCAATCCGCGTTCGGTCAGTCGGCCTCGATGCAGGCCGTCGACCCACAAGCGGTGCGCCGGTGGCTATTGCAGCTCAGCCACCTGCGGCCCGGCGTCCAACGGCTGGATCTCGCGATCAACGCCACCCGGCTGCTCGGTGCAGACCGGCCGTCGGTCGAGATCGCGCAACTGCCGGCGACGACGTCCGATCGATGGCTCGGGCTGCCGTTGGCGCCGGGCAGCACACCCGTGGGCGGCCGGGTCGCCATCGAAGCTGTGACATCCGGCGATCCGACAAGCGTCGCGGAGTATGCCGGGGTGCTCGTCGACGAATGGCTCGAACGGATCCCGGCCGACACGCTGACCGCCGGTGTCGCATTTCACTACGACGAGCCGAACGCGCGCGCGCCACAGGCCTTGCTGCTCGCCGTGTGCCCCGACGGCCGCGCGAACTGGGATCTCGAGCTGGTGGCGACGATCCTGGATGAGACGTTCGACCTCGCCAAGATCCGCGGCGTCGATCTCGCGAGCCTCATGGAGGTGGGGCAGATCTTGCCCGCCCTCTACTTCCCGTTCAACCTCCAGGCGGCTACGCCCGCGACGACCTTCGGAAAGGAGTTCGTCGTCAATGACAACAACATCGCGCGCCTCCGTTGAAGTTGGAGATGCGCTACTGGTCCCGTCGGTCACGACTTGGACCCGGCTCGAGCCACAACCGCGCGACGCGACACTCGCGCGCTCCCTCCAAGCACAGGTTCGAGACCCGCTCTGGTTTCTCGCGAGGCAATGGCAAGTCGGTGAATTCGCGGGTGACGACGCCGGCTCGCCGGTGCAGGCGACGCTGGGCATTTCGAGTCGGCCGCTGACCGGCTACCGTGCCGGTGCCCCGGGTCAGGTTGTTGCTGCACTCGACAACGCAACGGCCCTGGAGACACAGGTCGAACGGGTGCCGGTGCATTTCAAGCTCCGAGGCAGCGTGCAGCTCGGGCTCTTATTCGTCGACCTTGTCGACGACGCCGCACTGCCAGCAGGGACGACGGCAGCCTTCCTCGCCGCATTCCCGATCGCCAGCAGCGATCCGACACCGAACCTGGCTGGCACCGACGCGCTGCAGTTGCGCGCAGTCGCCGCAGGTCGCGCCATCGATGGAGAGGCGCTGTTTCGTTCGATCCAGGCCGACCGCGCGGGCCAGGTCGCCGATCCCCCGCTACCGCCGGAAGCAAGCAACCCTGCGGTGGCGGCCGTCCTCGATGCATTCGCCGCACTGCGTAGTGATGCATTCACTGAGGACACCGGGGGTGCCTGGCAGTCGTCGGAACTGAACTACGAGTTCGGTGTCGAGGCCGCCAGCACTGACGCGAATTCCCTTATCCTGGAGGCTGATGCGTTCCCAGGCGGCCACCTCGATTGGTACTCATTCACTGCAGGTGGCGGCGAGACGTCGTCGACGCCGATCGCGTCGCTCTATACGACCACCAACATGTTGCCCGGCCACGTGACGTTCCACGGCATGCCGTCGGATCGCTGGTGGGGCTTCGAAGACGCCAAGACCGACTTCGGCCAACTCGACGCCGAGCACGTCGATCTCGCGAAGCTGCTCGTGATGGAGTTCGCGCTCGTCTACGGCAGCGACTGGTTCTACATCCCGGTACCGAGTTCTATCGGCTCCGTCCAAAACGTGACGACGCTGGTTGTCACCGACACGTTCGGTGAACGCACGATGGTTCGCCCGGCCGAGCAATACCCGGTGCAGAACAGCACGCGCCCGTGGTCCATGTTCAAGATCAGCGACGAGTCTGGTGCCGTCGGCGACTACCTCGTTCTCGCGCCCACGCTGGGTCAGACCGACGATGCCGACCCTCTCGAAGAGGTGCTGATCACCCGCGATCCAACCGCCGCTCTCGCCTGGGCGGTCGAGCAGACAGTGCACGGCTCGGCTGACCGCGGTGTCGATGGCTACGAGGGGTACCTCGCGCGCCTGCGCCAAGAAGGCCAACAGGCACCGCCCGATCCCGCGCCCGACATGCCCGCGATCGCTTACACGCTCGAGCATCCGCCACCAGACAACTGGATCCCCCTCGTTCCTGTGCTGCCCGCCATTGGGCGTGCGTCCGTCTTCCGACGCGGCACGATGGATATCCCGGGGCCGGGCAACACGGTGCTACAACTCACGGCGGTTGCAGAACTGCTGGAACCCGGCCAGCCGTACTACCTGACAGATCGCGTCGTGACCCCCATCGGCGTCAGTGCCCAACGGTTGATGCGTCGGACTCGACTGCCCGACGGCAGCTACGTCATGTGGCTCGCGAATCGAAGCGGTCCCGGGAGGGGCCTTAGCGCTTCGGGTTTGAAGTTCGACTACCTCAGAGACGCGACGACCCCGACAAACACCTAACGCAACGTCGGATCGGACGGCGGGTCAGCGCGCGACGACGCGCAACGTGCGAGCCCGGTTCGGACCGACGGCGGCCAGCGTGAGCGTGCCGGTCTCGGCGTCCCAGCGGGTGCCCCAGGCCGGGAGGTCGCGCGGGAAGATCGTCTCGACATCCACCTGCCGCCCAGCCAAGTGCGGCAGTGCGAGTTCGACGGGTCGCTCGCCCGGCGCTCGGCACCAGACACTAACGAGGTCGGCCCCCGGCGTTGAGAGTCCGAGCGCGACGACTTCGTCGGTCCAACCGGGCAAACCGAGCGGCCAATGCGGCCGGCTTCGTCCGATGTCGGGGCGCAGCCGCTTCGCCACGGCGACGGCCTCGGCGACGCGGGCGCGCTGCGATGCGGTCATCCGGTCAAGGTGTCCAGAGAGGTAGAAGGAGCCCAGCAGGGAGGTGACGAGCGTGAAGGCCGCCTCCTCGTCCGTCATCTCCGGCTGGGGGTACGCCCAACTCCCAGCCTGCTCGGGCGGGTAGGACAGCGGGGCCGCCGCCGCGATCGGCGGGTACTTGGCGAAGTCCTGCTGGTCCGATGTCGACTGGAGCGCGAACCGCTGCAGCACCGCCGGGTCGGCCCGCATCGCGCCCGACGAGCACCCCTCGACGACGAGTTCGGGATGCCGGTCGAGCAGCGCGTCCAGCCAGGCGAGGTGCGCGCGATTGTGCTCGAGCAGGCCGTCGCCTGCGCTGTCGGCCGCACGGTCCGTGCCGGCGCCCGGATCGATGTTGTAGTCGAACTTGAAGTAGCCGACGCCGAGGTCGGCGATGAGCCGGTCGACGGCCCGGTCGAGGTGCGCCCGTGCGGCCGGGTGCCGGAGGTCAAGGTGGTAGCGGTCGTGCTCGACGATCCGCTGTCCGTGCCGGCTCAGGAAAGCCTCGGGTGGCAGCGTGTCCGCGACAGGGCTGCGCACGCCCACGACCTCGGGCTCAAGCCACAGCCCGGGGACCATGCCGGCGTCCCGGATGTGGGCGAAGACCTCGTCGAGGCCGCCGGGGAACCGGGTGGTTGACGGCGCCCACAGCCCCACGCTGTCCCACCAATGCCCGTCGTCGTCGTACCAGCCGGCATCGATGCAAAACACCTCGGCGCCGACCTCACCCGCAGCCGCGACAAGCGGGAGCAGTCGCTTCGTCGTCGGATCCCCGTTGAGGGTGTTCATGTAGTCGTTGAAGACGATAGGTCGGGTCGGACGTAGCGGCCGACGCGACGCCCGGCGCAAGTCGGTGAGCGCGCCGATCACGGCCGGCACGTCGCTCGCGAGCGCCACCGCGGCGGGCACGGTCGTGAACGTCTCACCGGGGTGCAGGACCTTCATCCAGGACGCATCGCGGTCGGTCGGGCCACTGAGGGCGAGATAGGCGCTGCCGCTGTCCTCGCCGATGTCGGCCCGCCACGGGCCGTTGTGCTCGATCTGCCACGCGACCGCGAGCCCGTCGCGCTCGAGCACGCCCACGGGCAGCGCCGAGCCGGTCGACCAGCGTGCCGGTCGACACCGTCTTGTGCTGGCCGCGCAGGTCGTACCGCGTGCCGTCCGGCACGAGCTCCGGGAACGTCGCACCGCGCAACGGCACGCGCGCGAACCGTCCCTCGCCGAGCCAGTCGCTCGTGCCGCTGATGCGCGCCCATTCTTCGAGGGAGTCTCCTTCGGGAAGGAATCCGAGCGTGAGCGTCGCGACCGAGAGCAGGACGACGGGGGCGTCGCCGTCGTTTCGCACCGTCACGCGGAAGCGGAACGCCGCGGCGTCACGCGGGTGCTCGACGTCCACGACGGCGGCGAGCCGCGTCGCCGGGACCGCAACGTCGACGCGGAGGCGGTCCGCCTGCCCGTCGGCGGAGAACGCGTGTGCGACGTAGCGCGTCGTCCGCCCAGCAGTCGTGTTCGTGAGCCGCGCGGACGCCGGCGTGTGGCCCGTGCCAACCGTCACGATCTCGACCAGCGGCCGCGGCCGCGCCAGCGCGTAGCGCACGCCGTCGACCACGAGTGCGCAGATCGCGACCGGCTCGTCCGGCCCGATGCCGAACTCGAGCGCCGCGCGATCGTCTCCGATCACAACTGATGCAGGCATCCGCCCTCACAATGAACTGTCAATTCGATCAGAGCTTCCCGATCAACTCGGCCAGCGCGCCGTTGCGGGCAAAGACCGGGCAGCTCTCCAGCGGCGCGTCGACGAGCAGCTGCTGCCCGCCGGCGTGCTCGGCACCAGTGCGCATGTCGGTCCAGAGCGCGCCCTCTGGCAGGTAGACCTCGCGGTGTCGCGCGCCGAACTCGGTGACGGGGGCGACCAGCAGGTCCGGTCCGTACAGGTAGACGTCCGGCGCGATCCAAGCCATGGGATCGGTCGGGAACTCGTGGAAGAGCCCTCGAATCACGGGCTGGCCGGATTCGTGCGCCTCCTGCATGAGTCGACGCGTGTACGGGCGGAGCAGCTCGCGAAAGCGCAGTAAGCCCTCGATGATCGACGACGCCGGCTCGCCGAAACTCCACACCTCGTTGTCGGCGCCGGTGCCGATCCGGGCCGTGCCGTCGGCGGCAGTGAGTGGCGTGTGCGGCTTGCGGTGTCCGTGCAGGCGCATAACCGGCGAGAACGCGCCGAACTGGAACCAGCGGATCAGCAGCTCGATGAACCGCTCGTCGGTCGCGTCGCCGTTGTGGAACCCGCCGATGTCAGTGGTGAACCACGGGATCCCCGCGACGCCGACGTGGATGGCGGCCGCGATCTGGCTGCGGAGGGCATCGAACGTCGAGTGGATGTCGCCGGACCACACGAGAGCGCCGTACCGCTGGCTGCCGGCCCAGGCGGTACGCACCAGGTTGACGACGTCGCGCTGGCCACTTGCTGTCATGCCGTCGTAGAAGGCCCGCGAGTACAGCTGCGGGTACACGTTGCCGACCTGTTCGGTCGAGCCGAGGTGATACCGGTAGTTGTCGAAGTCATAGGCGCCGTACTCCGGCTCGGCCTCATCGAGCCAGAACAGGCGCACGCCCTTGTCGTAGTAGTTCCGCTTGCAGAGCTCCCACACCGCCTCGCGAGCCCCAGGATGAGTGACGTCCAAGAACATGCTCGGGCCACCAAACGACATCTGAATATCGGTGCCGCGCTCTGCAGTGACCAGATGGTTGGCGCGTCGGAGGTCGCCGAAGTTTTCGGACTCGACCGAGATCTGCGGCCAGACCGAAACCATCAACTCGACGCCGAGCGCCTGCAGCTCGGCGATCATCGCGGGTGGATCCGGCCAGAACTCCTCGTCGAAGCGAAAGTCGCCCATCTTCGGCCAATGGAAGAAATCCGCGACGATGACGTCGAGCGGCAACCCACGGCGGCGGTGTTCCCTTGCCACGTTGAGCAACTGCTCCTGGTTCCAGTAGCGGAGCTTGCACTGCCAGAAGCCCAGGCCGTACTCCGGCATCATCGGGACGTGCCCGGTGACATCGGCGTAGACGCGTGCGATTTCTCGCGGGGACCCGGCGGCAGTGACCCAGTAGTCCAGTTGCCTCGGTCGATTCGGCGAACCACTCGGTGCGGTTGCGTGCCAAAGGTCGCCTTGCCGATCGCGGGGTTGTGCCAAAGGAACCCGTAGCCAGCGCTGGACACGACAAACGGCACCGACGACTGGGAGTTGCGGTGCGCGAGCTCGAGCACATTGCCCTTGAGGTTCAGGTCCGACTCCTGGTACACCCCCATTCCGACGAGTCGCTCTTCAGGGGGTGACTCGAATGAGGCCGTCGTCCGAAACGACGACGTGCCGATGACCGGACGGAAATCTCGGGCCCGACGCTTCAGCGATCCGCCTGCGCTCAGCTCCCGCAGCAGCAGGGTGCCGTCCTCGTTGTAGAAAGCGACGTCGCACGTCGAGACCGCGTAGCCGAGCTGGGAATCGTCGAACTCACCCTGGGTGATGACGACGTGGATCTTCCCGTTGTAGAGCGTCGCGACGTCGCCGCTTACCTCGGTGACCGGCGCACTCTCGGACGGCTCGAGGAGAGCGTACGACTGGTCACTGACCTGGCCGGACGCGCTGGCGCGAACGCGGACGCTGTGCTCGCCCCAGGCATCGACCTGCACGACCTCGCCGTCTCCGGTCCAGCGGATCGACGTGGTGGTGTTGCTGAACATGGATGTCCTTCCAATAGTTGCTGAGCCGACCCTCGCGGCGCTTAGCCCTCGATCGCGCTGCGTGCGGCCGACCGCCGCACGATCTCCGCGGAGAGCGCCGCGCGAACGCGGCGGTAGTGGTTGGGATCGGTGCTGTAGCGCGTAGCCGTGATGGTGCCTTCGGGGTCGACGATCGATCGGACCGTCTCCATGCCGGCGACGTCCCGAAGGAGCTGCATCGCCCGGTGGTCCATCATCCCCTCCGCGAACACGCGGAACCGCAGGGACTCCCACGGCACCCCGCCGTCACCCGGGTAGACGATGAACGAGTCCCCGGCGATGAACCCGCCTCCGGCGCACGTGTCCTGGAAGGGATTGAGTGGCCGCGTCGAGTACTGCGTGTTGTAGAAGTTGAACCCCCAGTGCAGGAAGCCGACCACGCCGAGCAGGAACAGCTGGGTGCCGAGCACCCGGTTGCGGTATGACGGCAGGCCGATGAACCGGTTGGCGACGTCCTTGTGCTGTCCGAGGCAGTGGTAGACCCACAGGTTCGGCATGCCGCGCTCGAGAAACGGCTCGAGCGCATCGGTCGCGACCACCGGGTTCTCGACGGCTCCGGAGGCGTAGAAGTCGTAGTCGCTGAGGGCGTCCACGACCGTGATGCCCGCGAGCAAGTCGACCACGACCGCGCGCGCCGCCTGGTAGGACTCGAGCATCCGCAGACCGTGCGGTTCGTCTGAGATATGGAAGATCACGTTGTCGAGGCCCCACTGGACGGCAAGCACGTCGAGGAGCGCGGGTAGCAGAGCCTCCAGCAGCCTCCGGTACTCGGGATCCGTCGCTCGGACGTGCCACCCAAAGCGCTGTTCGAGTCCGCCGTCCGTCATCACATAGATCGCCGGGGTGTACTCGGCTCCCCACTGCGTGAACAGGTGCGCGATCTCGAGACCCGTCATCCCCGACCGGCGGCAGACGGCCATCCACTGCTGCAGCTTCGCGAAGTCGAAGCGGTAGGCGCCCCCCTCGTCGATGATGTCGATCAACTGCACGGGACGGCGTACGCCGCCCACCGCGGTGTCGAGCGGCGGGGTCCAGGTCGGGGTCAGAACCGAGTTCACCCCCATCTCCGCGGCCTTCGCGACGAACCGCTCGATCGTGCGCCAATGCTCCTCGCTGAACACCTCGTCGCCGTAGAAGTCGGCGAGCCCGTCGCAGTGCACCCAGTGCGTGTTCACGATGTCGAGCTCCGGCAGTCGGATCGACGAGAACCGCACCGGCACGGTGACGGTGTGCAGCAGCGCGTTGGTCCTGGCCGAGTGGACGGTCACCGTCACAGGCACCTCGCCCTCGACGCCGTCCGGAGCCGTGACGGAGACCCACACGGCGCGCCACTGCCCGAGGTAGGGGATCAGCTCGCCCTTGGTGCCGAGCGGTCGCAACAGGTCTGGGTAGAGGCCCGCGGTGTCGCGGAGGTAGCCGTCGTCATGGCCCTCGTACGCGAGGAGCGTGCAAGGCACCAGCTCCACGCTCGACAGGACGGCGAAGCGAGCGGCGTCCCCGTCGACGGCGACGACGACGGAGCCAACGTCGCCGAACGACTGCGCCGCAGGGGGGCGGAACGCGATCTGGAACGACACGGTTTCGCCCGCGAACGCCGTGAGCGGGATGCTCGGGTCCATCGCGCGCGGTTCCTCATCGGCGAAGACCTTCTCCAGGGAGTCGGCGACCACGAAGGTCCAGTTCGGTCTGCTCACGTCCTGCATGGGTGCTCTCCTCGGGGAACGGGCGGGTCGGACTTGTGGCGACTCACTCATCGATCGTCTTCGCGAGCACCCAAAAACAGCGGCCAAGTCGAGCGCCGGAGGTCCGCGAGTAGAAGGGGATCGCCGTCTCCGCGACCCAGCCGATCTGCGCCGTCTTGACGTCGCGAGAAGCCATGTCGGCGAGGGTCAGCGCTGACAGCACCGCCCCGACGCCGTGACGCTGAACGGCTGGATCGGTGGCGATCGGGCCGTAGAAGGAGGGGCGGTAGATCCCATGCCCCGCGAACCCGACGATCTGCCCGTCGCGCAGGGCCAGGAACAGAGGAGGGGTTTCCCTCTCTACCGCGATCCCCGTCTCGCGCAGCCAGATGTCGCTCCACAGCCGGCGGACGTGCTGGGCAAGCGCGTCGCGGTCTTCGGGGCGGGCCCGGCGCACCTCGATGCCCGCAGCCGCGAGCCGCTCGACCTGCTCATCGGACGGCCCCCGAAAGCCCTCGAGGGGGAGGTCCATGTTGTAGAGGACGTTGATCCGCTCGTATCCGAACCGGCGCAGGAGACACAGGGCTGGTGTGTACCGGACGTCCACTCCAGGCCATGCATAGGTGTACATGTTCTCGCCGGCTCTCAGACGGATCGCGCCCGTCCCAGTCGCGCGCCGCTCCCATTCCGTCAGGAGACGGCGGGCGACGCCCCCGTTGCGGGCGCCGGGCACCACCGCGATCAGGTCGAGAAACGCCTCCTCCCCCTGAATGCTGCCGATCGCGACGCCCACCGGCTCTGCGCCCGTGACGGCGAGCAGCCGTACCCGCGTCGTCCCCTCGTCCTCGCGCCAGAGCGGGCGTGGCAAGTCCGTCGATTCCCCCTGATCGAGGTCGAGGCTTTCTGTTGCGATCCGACACGCAGCCTCGAGGTCTGAGTCCGTCGCATCCGCGATGTCGGTCATTTAGATGCTCCCTTCAGCAGCCCGGACAGCAGGTACTTCCGCAGCAGAATCACGAGTAGCACGGGGGGTGCCACCGCGATGAGTCCGGCGGCCGCTTGCAGGCCGTAATCGCTGCTGAATTTGCCCACCAAGGCCGGGATCAGGACGGTCAACGGCTCCGTGCTCGGCGTGCTCGCATACACGAGAGGGATCAGGAACGTGATCCAGCTGGCGATGAAGGTGACGAGGGCGGCCGCAACGAGCCCTGGCGCCACGAGCGGACCGATGATGAGCCGCATGAGCGTGAAGGTGCTCGCGCCGTCGAGCCGCGCGGCCGACTCCAGATCCGCGGGCAAGGTCACGATGTGACTGCGAAGGATCCAGATCGCCAGCGGCAGCGCGGCCGAGGTGAGCACGACGATCACGCCCTGTTGCGTGTTGATCAGCCCCGCCGAGCTCAACAACTGGAACAACGGGATCAGTACGAGGTAGAGGGGAACCGCGAGGGTGACCGTAATCATCGACAACAGCAACGTGGCACCGCGGAAGGTGAGGCGTGCAAAGGCATACGCGGCAGGCAGCGCGAGCAGCAGCGTCAACAGCGTCGTGCCGCCTGCCTGAATCACCGAGCTCCCGAGCGCCTTATAGAAGGAGTGCGACAGAGTGGTGCCGTTCAGCAGTCGCGCGAAGTTATTCAAGGTGAACCCCTGCGGCAGCAGCGACGCCGGGCGGAGGATCTCGGCCGGGGTCGCGAACGCGATCACGACACCCCAATAGATGGGCGCGAGCGACCAGACGGCGACCAGTACCCCGATGACGACGCGGAGCGACCCCCACCAGGGCCCGAAGCCGGCGCGCTTCTTCACCTCAGTACTCCTCCTCGCGGTAAATAAGCTTCAGGTAGACAACTGAGATGGCCGCCGTGATCAGAGTCGCTATCACGGACGCGGCGTACCCGAAACCGAAGTTGAAGTCGCGGAACGCGTACACGTAAATCTGCCCCCCGAGGGTGACCTTGCTCGGGTCGAGGCCGACCAGGACGTAGACCTGGTCGAACAGGCCGATCGAGACCACGGCGCCGTTCAGCAAGACGATCGCGATCGCCGGCCGCAGCAGGGGCAGGGTGATCGAGGTGAACTGCTTGATCCGGTTCGCGCCGTCGATGAGGCTCTGCTCGTACAGCTCTCGCGGGATGCCTTCGAGGCCGGCCAGCAGAATGATGACGCCGAGTGGTGCCGCACTCCAGGCGACGGTAACGGCGATCACGAGGATTCCCGCGATTGGCTTGTTCAGCCACGCCTGGTAGCTCCCGATCAGGTGCAGCGACTTCAGGAGCGAATTCAGCAGCCCCGTGCCAGTGGGGTTGAGGATGAACGACCAGAGGACGCCGGAGACCGTGCCGGGCACGGCCCAGGGCAGCACGACCACCGTCAGCGCGACGGCGCGGACGACGCCGCGCAGGCTCTGCAACCACAGGGCTACCACGATGCCAATCAGGAGCACCAACACGCTGACGACGACGAAGTAGCCCGCGGTGTTCTTCAGCGACTGCTGGAAGTCGCTGTCGGCGAGTACCGATCTGTAGTTCTGGACGCCGTTGAAAGCGTGGTTCTGATCGGTCAGCTCGTACCGCCGGGAGCTGCCGATCACGCTGCGGATGCTCGGGAAGAGCACCAGCACCGCGATGACCAGAGCAGACGGCGCGACAAGCAACAGCCCGAGACGGTTGATCCGGCGCCGTGACGCCGACCGCCGGGTGTTAGGGCCGGCCGGCTGCGTCCGCTTCTGCTTCTGCGTCTGCAGCGGCCGGCCGGCCCCCAGCACCGTCTACTGCCCCTGCGCGGCGAGCTGCTTGGTCTGCGTCGCGAGCTTCGCGATCCCGTCGGCGGGGGCCGTCTGGCCGGTCGCGACCGACTGGATCGTTCCTGCCGCGTCGATGACGAACTTCGAGTACCAGGTGGGCAGGACGGGCATGATCGCTTGGATGTTCGCGGCCATGCCGATGATCGTCGAGGCGCCCGCCAGCTTGCCTGAGGACGCCAACTGCTGCAGGGCGGCATGGCTCGGCGGCAGCAGCCCCATGTCCGGGTTGCTTTGGGCCGTCAGCATCTGCGGAGTCTGCATCCACCACGTGATGAACTCCGCGGCCGCCTCCTTGTTCTTGGAGGCCTTCGGGATCGACAAGGCCTCCTCCAAACCCACGCTAGGGCCGGTGTTGTTTGACTGACCGGGCACGTGGATGAACTGGAGGTCGTCCTTCGCAACCTTGCTCTTGGTCGGGTCGGTGTATCCCGGGACCGAGTTGGGGCTGGCCGACAGAAGGATGGCGGCCCGGCCGGCGGCGAAGTTGTCGCTGACTTGTTCTTCGGTGAGGCCGATCGCGCCGGGGTCGATCAGGCCCTTCGAGTACGCGTCGCGGATGAACTGGAACGCGGCCTGCCCAATCCCGCCGTCCGCGAAGGCGGGCTGGCCCTTCGCGGTGAGGATCTGACCGCCGGAACCACGGACCAGGGCGTACCACGGCGTTGCCGCGCCCTCGAGGACCTTCAGGGCATAGGCGATCGGGTACGCGACCACGCCGGCCTTCTTGACAGCCTCTGCGTCGGTCAGGGTGTCGGCCCAGGTCGTCGGCGGTGTCGAGATGCCGGCCTTCTTCAGCGCGGTCATGTCGACCTCAGTGCCTCGGAAGTCCAGCGAGTAGGGGATGCCGATCTGCTGCCCCTTGCTGACGAACTGGCTCGCACCGACCGAGTCGCTCAGCTGTGCCTTCGACAGGTACTTGTCCAGCGGGACGAACCAGCCGGCCGCGCCGAACTGGGACACCCACGTCCAGTCCATCTCCACCACGTCCGCAGGCGCCTGTCCGCTCGCCTCCGCCGTCACCACCTTGTCGTGGATCGAGTCCCAGGCGAGGGTCTGCATTTTCACTTTGATGCCGGTCTCGGCGGTGAACTTATCGAGGACGTTCTGCGGGAAGGTACCCCACGGCGGCAGCATCACAGAGATGGTCGTCCCGGAGAAGGTCTTGTCCAGCGCGCCGGCCGTGAACTTTCCGGACGGGGCGCCGGAGGACGACTTCGAGCTGCAACCGGAGATGACGACCACAGCGGCAAGGACTCCTGCTCCGGCTGCCATCAACCGCGACTTGCGAGTTCTCACGGGACTACTACCTGTCCGCTTCGCTGCGCTGCAACGAGCAGAACTGACGCGCCGACGACTCGACTCCAGCTTCATGGGCTTTACCTTTCGTAGTTCGAGGATCCGCGGTGTGCAACTGAAGGGCTCGAACTCATGGGACGACGACGCGAGTAGGTCTTCCAGTGAGTGGCACCAATGATCAGACGCCAGAAGCAGCTAGTCAAGACCGGTATTAATACAAGTGGACCATCCCTTCACGACCCCTGACAGCTGGTCGTGAAGCACCCGGCTGGCCGGGACTAACCGCGGTCGGAGGCGGACGTTTCAGCGACCGTGAACTCCCCGTCGGAGCCCACGACACCGAACCGGAACTCCGTCAGCGAGGCGTAGGTCTCACCCGGGCGGAGCGTTGTCGAGGGGAACGCGGGCAGGTTGGGTGAATTCGAGACGTGCTCGGGTTCGATGGCGACTCCCGCCCATCGTTCATACGGGGCACCGCCAGCGCCGATCACCGAGCCGTCGAAGTAGTTGCCGGAGTAGAAGTCGATCGCCGGCTCGGTCGTCCACACCTCGACGCTGCGCCCGGAAGCGGCAGACTCCATCGTGAGGGCTTGAGTCAGTCCGCTGTCGGCTCGCCGCACCACGAAATTGTGGTCGTAGCCGCCGACCAGTGCGATCTGCGGGTAGGTGCTTTTCACTCGTGATCCGATTGTCTTCGGAATCCGGAAATCCAGCGGGGTCGATGACACGCGCGCCACGTCGCCGGTCGGGATCATCGTGCTGGACAGCGGCAGATAGCCGTCGGATTGGATCGTCACGACGTGATCGAGAATCGAGCCGGCCCCCTCCCCGTCGAGGTTGAGGTAGGAATGATTCGTCAGGTTCACGATCGTCGGCGCATCGGTCGTTGCGGAATAGCTGAAGCGGATCGTGTTCTCGTGGCGCAGTAGTTCGTAGCCGACCTCGACATCGAGGTTTCCGGGAAACCCCTCCTCGCCGGCTGGGCTCAGGTAAGACATGCGAACTCCGGCAGCTTCGCTCGTCACGAACGGCGTGCCGTCCCACACCTTCCGGTTGAATCCGCGTGCGCCGCCGTGCACACTGCTCGGTGGCTCATTCACCGTCACCTGATGGCGCCGCCCGTCGAGCACGAACCGACCATTCTCGATCCGGTTCGCGAATCTCCCGACGACTGCACCGAAGTACGAGCCGTCGCCGACATAATCGTCCACCGTCGCGAGCCCGAGCGCGACGTTGTCGATTCGCCCGCCGCGATCGGGCACCCTGATCGCTTGGATGATCGCTCCGTACTCGAGCACTACCACCGACATCCCGTGGTCGTTGACCAACTCGAACCGCTTGATGGGCCGCCCGTCGACGTCTCCCGCGATGGAGACGCCAGGAGGCGCCCAGCCGTTCATTGGTCGCCGTTTCGTCGCCAAGCGGATCCGGCCGGCAACGAGAAGCCGATGCTCAGCCGCCGTGCTGCGGACTGTCGCCCAGGCGATCTCCGGGTTGATGGTGTGCGGGCTGCCGACTTTCATCGAGCTGATCAACGAAGCGAACCTATTCGCCTCGTGCAGACTCGCGCCCAGAGTGAGTCCAGACAGGATGCCGGCGAGATGCGCGTCACCTGCTCCCGCCGTGCTCCGAACCGGAGCCAGGATGGCCGGCACATGCTCTGTCGTCTCACCGTTCCAGGACCAGCTGCCGCTCACGCCCGCGGTGATGACGATCGAGAGCCGGTCGTTGCGCGCGAGAAGCCGTTCGATGCTGTGCCGCGCAAGGTCTTCGCCGGAGCCGTCTGCGCCCGGGCCAGCTGCCGCGGAGCGGTCGTTCCCGCCGGTGAACGCGGCAGCTTCATCCGCATTCAGCACAAGCAGGTCGATGTCCGTGAGCATCCCAGAGGATGCGACCGCGGCCGCCTCGCTCGAGACGAACGTCGCCACCCGCAGAAAACTTAGCTCGCCTCCCATCCGGAGCAGCTCGAGCCGCGTCGCCAGTGGCACCTCCGGCAGAGCGACGACCATTCCTCGCCCGGCAAGCGCAGTCAACTCCGCCTGCGTGGCACGGATATCCGCCGGCGTGACGTCGTTCGAAGCCGATCGGATCGTGGTGAGATTGCCGCCCTCGCCATTCGGATAGCTGAACGCGACCGAATACAGCGTGTCCCGATTCGGGACGACTGTCACATGGCCGAGGTCCAGCCCGATCTGCTGCATTTCCTTGAGGAGTTGCGATCCCGCCGCGTCATCGCCCACTTTTCCGACTGCGAGCACGCGTGCACGG
Organism: uncultured Actinomycetes bacterium; assembly: GCA_963825425.1. GTDB lineage: Bacteria > Actinomycetota > Actinomycetes > Acidothermales > Acidothermaceae > PALSA-607. Next base: position 128,077 of record CAWGTF010000017.1, on the reverse strand, counting down.
TCGCCGACCAGAACGCGCAGATAGTGGAAGACGATATGCAGCTTGCAGTAGTCCCGGGCATCGAGCAGCGAAACCGGACGGCTCTCCTCGCGTCCTAAGAGATGGTCGCCCTCCAGTCGCAGGGAGATTCCGGATCCGATGCCGCCGGTGCCGACGATCACGTCGTATCGGCGAGGGTTCGCTCTGCCACCTTCGGCGGTCATCAATCAACTCGTTTCTTCGTGTGGGCCGTGCGTGGCGACGGCGAGCTGCGGCAGCAATCGCGCCGCATTTCCCGAATAGACGGCACGCAGAACGTCGTCAGGTAGATCCAGTCCGGAGATGGTCCAACGCCCGAATAGCGGCGGGTCTTCATCGCCGTGCGCGAAGCCCTCGTCTGCGCTTTCGAGAAACTGGAAATGGCGGCGGTAGTGCCTGGCATAGTGCGGATCGCCGGCATAGCCGGATCCCGTCGGCGGCAACTCGTCGCTGCCGAAGAGAACTCGTGAGGGATGCCGCATGATGAGTTCACGCGCTGCGCGCGGCTGTCGGCCGAGTTGGGCGATGCGGGCCGCGATGTCGATGTTGAGGTTGGGATAGTCGTCGAGCAGCCGCCCGACCCACCCCAGGTTCTCGGCGTAGCAGCCCCCATGAACGGCAACGAAGGTTGTCCGCGGATGCGCTGCGACCACCGTTTCCAGCGACTGGATGAGCCGGTCGAAAGTCGGGAACGGGGGTCCGCTGAACACCCAATCAGGACGCGCAACCAGTAGTTCGTAGTTCTCATTGCGCCCGTCGACCGGTTTGAAGAAGGCGACCGGGTCGGCGACATGCCACCACACGGGGAGGCCGAGTTCGCCGGCCGCCTCCCATACATCGAAGAGGCGAGCATCGTCGGGCATGACGAGGTCGCCATCGCTGTCAGGTACGAGCAGTCCGAGGTCTTTCCAGACCTTGAGACCGGCGGCGCCGGCTCGAGCCGAGTCGCCGAGAGCATCGATGATCCCGCTCACCCCGCCCGAAGCCGAGAAAGAAGACCAATCGGCGTGAGCGAACGTAGCGATCCGACCCGGATACGCGCGGTCGAACCGCTCGAGATTCTGCTCGAGCTCGTCACCCCAGCGGCCGTCGAGATTCACGAACGCCTGCACGCCATACGCACTCATGGCTGTGAGCCACGATTCGACGTCGTCGACCAGCCACTGCTTCGGATCTGCCCACCCACGAAGCGAGCCATCGCCCGAGGTGCGTGTGGGCGTCGATGACGGGAAACCGCGCGGTCGTCGGGAACGTTCGACTCCGTCACAAGCTCTGAGACAGGTCGATACTCGCTCAAAGGCAGTTCCTGGGCGAAGCCGGACTCCCCATGCATCTCGATGCTCTCCTTGTTGACCGGTAATCGACCTGCGGTGTGTCCTTGATCACGAAGAGGCGCCGCATCATGAAGCAGCGCCGTATTGTTAGTCAACACCGGACTTAATACAGGTATTGACATGCCCGTCGGCGACAATCCACCATATGGAGAGTGGCTTCGCAGACCAAGTTTCCGGCGGACATTGTCCACCGTGACGCAGCTCCCCACCTGTGGGAACAGGTCGCGGCCAAGCTCGAGGCTGAAATCTCTTCTCACGGCCCTGGCACCAGGCTTCCGTCGGAGACGGTGCAGGCGAACCGTCTGGGCGTCAGCAGGGTGACCGTGCGCCAGGCGTTGCTGCGTCTTCAAAAGCGCGGTCTCATCGAATCGATCCCGGGGCGAGGGTGGTTCGTCGCCGACGAGACCTCGCCGAAGGCCGCGCCTGCCGCCATGGGGCCGCTGTTCGAGCCTCCCGGCAAGTTGATGAGCTTCAGCGAAATGGCGCGGATGAAGGGCAGCGAACCGGATTCAGTCGTGCTCGAACAGAGAGTGATGGCCGCCAGTTTCGAAGAAGCCGAGGCCTTGTCGATCATGCCGGGCGATGACGTTCTGCTGCTGCGTCGAGTTCGACGACTGAATGGGGTGCCCGTTGCGGTCGATCGCAGCGTGGTGCCCCTCTACATCCTGCCGAACGCCCTCACCATCGACTTCCGACGTGCCTCTCTCCACGCGGCATTCAATGCAGCGGATGCGACAGTCACGTCAGCGGAGACCCTTGTGGAGGCCATCATCGCCGACTCCGAGCTCGCCGGCCTCTTGAAGGCCAATATCGGATTTCCCCTCCTCAAGGTTCGTCAGGCCTTCTACGACGCCCGAGGCCGGGCATTGGAGAGCGGCGTGATCATCTACCGCGGAGACCGATACCGCTTCCGCTCCCGGCTGCACGCCTAGACGAGGCGCCGATCCACCACGCCGCTAACGGTCGGCCGCGCAGGCCTCGATCACCCGGACGCCGGTGCCGCAGGTTGGATTGGCGCGCGCGTGGCCGGCTGCAACCAGAACTCGATTGATCCTCGCAACGAACGCTAAGGGTAAGGCAAGCGACTGTGAACAATGGCGACCTCTACGAGTGGTGCGGCATCCATGTCGACGATCTCGTGGACCATCCGGGCAGGCGAATCCCGCTGCGGCTCACGGACACGAGCGCGAGCATGGGGCAGTTGATGGCACGTGAGCTCGCCAACGAGGTGTCGCTCGCCGCGTCATCCGATCGAGTTCTGCGGGCGATCATCCCGTGCGGACCGCGTGCCTGGTATCAATCGTTTGCGAGCCTCGTCAACACCGAGCGGATCAGCCTGAAGCATGTCGAGGTCTTCCACATGGATGAATGCCTCGACTGGCAGGGACGCACGCTTCCCCGCGCCCACCCGTTCTCCTTCCGCGGCGTCATGGAGAAGCACTTCTACGGACCGATCGACCCGGATCTGGCGGTCCCGGAGAGCAACCGTCACTGGCTCGAACCGGCGACCATGGCGGAGGTCGAGCGCCTACTCGACCTCAAGCCGGTCGACCTCGTTTACGGCGGCTGGGGCCAAGACGGTCACGTCGCCTACAACCAGGCACGCCGAAACCCCTATAGCGAACTCTCCGTCGAGGATGTCCGCACTTCGACCGTCCGCATCCAAGAGAACAATCTCGATACCGTACTTGCCCTCGCCCAGCGCGACCTCGGAACCGCTTACCAGTTCGCACCACCGATGTCGGTCACCTTAGGAATGCGTCAGATCCTGGCCGCAACGAAAATCAGACTCTTCAGCGACACCGGCGCATGGAAGCAAACCAGCTTACGTGTCGGCCTTTTCAGCCCGCCCGATTCCCGCTACCCGGTAACTCTGTTGCAGGAACACGGCGACGCCCTTCTGACCGCCACTCGAGAAACAGCGGACCACCCGATCAGTCACAACCCCGACTGGGATTTCGGGCTGTAGCCCCTAGCCCGGCGAGTCGCCGAGTGAAGGAATTTCGGGGTTTTCCGCGAAGAATACGACCGAATTCCTTCACTCGACGGCAACAGAGCGATCAGACGTTGAAGCGGAACTCGACCACGTCGCCGTCCGCCATCACGTAGTCCTTGCCTTCGATGCGGACCTTGCCGCGCGCCTTCGCCTCGAGCATCGAACCGGCGGCCATCAACTCGTCGAACGCGACGACCTCGGCTTTGATGAACCCGCGCTGGAAATCCGTGTGAATGACGCCCGCAGCCTCAGGCGCGGTCGCACCCTTGCGAATCGTCCACGCACGCGACTCTTTCGGGCCTGCGGTCAGGTACGTCTGCAACCCGAGCGTCGAGAAACCGACGCGCGCAAGCGTCGCGAGACCCGACTCGGTCTGGCCGATCGATTGCAACAGCTCCAACGCCTCGTCGTCCGGCAATTCGATCAGCTCTGACTCGATTTTCGCGTCGACGAAGATGGCTTCGGCAGGTGCTACGAGTGTGCGCAACTCGACCTTGAGCGACTCGTTGCCCAGCTCCTCGTCGTCCATGTTGAAGACATACAGAAACGGCTTCGACGTGAGCAGTTGCAACTCGCGCAGCGGCTCGGGATCAAGGCCTGCGGCGAACACGGTGGTGCCGGAATCCAGCACCTCTCCCGCGTGGCGCACCGCCGCGAGCATCTCGGCGCGCGCCTTCGCTGCGGGGCCCCCGAGCCGGGTCTCCTTCTCGAGACGCGGCAGCACCCGTTCGATCGTCTGGAGGTCGGCCAGAATCAGCTCGGTGTTGATGGTCTCGATGTCGTCCTTGGGGCTGACCCGCCCATCGACATGCGCGACGTCGGGGTCGGTAAACACCCGCGTCACTTGGCAAATCGCGTCGGACTCACGAATGTTCGCGAGGAACTTGTTGCCGAGACCCTGACCCTCGGATGCGCCCTTCACCAGTCCCGCGATGTCGACGAAACTCACCGTCGCCGGCACGATCTTCACCGAGTCGAACAACTTCGCCAGAGCATCGAGCCGAGAATCGGGGACGCCGACCACGCCGACGTTCGGCTCGATCGTGGCGAACGGGTAATTCGCGGCGAGCACGTTGTTCTTCGTCAGCGCATTGAACAGCGTTGACTTGCCGACGTTGGGCAGCCCGACGATGCCGATGGAAAGTGCCACAACCGGCGAGTCTACGGGCCGTGCTGCGCCGCCCAGTCGTCGCGGGTGAGCCGCCAAACGAGATGGACGCCGCTTTGCTCAGGTGTCGCGATGACGCTGGGCTCTTCACCGACCAGGGCGTAGCCAAGCGCGGCGCGGAACACCCTCACTCGCCACGTTGGCCCGGTCGTGGTGGATCTCGACGCCGGTCGATGTCGGGCCGCGCGAACGCGTGATCGGTCAGGGCGCTCGCGGCAGCCGTCGCGATCCCGCGGCGGGTGAAGTCTTTGCGCACCCAGTAGCCGATCTCGAAGCCGCCCGGGCCGATGCGCGGGTGCAGTCCCGACTCCACCAACGATCTGCGCCATCGGAGAACAACGCCCACCGAACTCGTCCGGTTTGGTGACCGCCTCGAGCAGGAAAGCGCCGGTCGATGCCGCGGACTTCGCGCGCGGTTGTCCGGCAGTTCGCGTGCCCACGGCGATCCATGGCCGAAGGTGATCGAGGTTGTCGACGATCACCCGCGCTAGCCCCGCGGCGTCCGACCGATGCCACGAGCGGATCATGACGGGCCCACGCACCACCTCGATAGGCATCGCCCGACCCTAGTCGCGTCGCGTCCGGCGTGGCATGACGAAGTTTTGTCAGCCACCCCTGCCACGATGCGAGACATGAACGCAACTTCGGTCATTTTGCTCGCGCTTTGCCTCGCGTTGGGCGCCGCGATCGGATTCCTGCTCGCCAAGTCACGGTCGAGCGCGACGATCGCCGCCCTGTCCGCCACTCTCGATGAGACCCGGTCCAGCGCCACGCGGCAACTCGATGCAGTGCGTACGTACGCCGCCGAGCAGCTCCAATTGGCGAATCTCACGCAGGAGAAGATGCGCGAGACGTTCGCGGCGCTGTCCTCCGACGCGCTGCACAAGAACAGCACGGCGTTTATCGAGCGCGCCGACGAACTGATCAAGCGAGTCACCGCGGAGTCGACCGGCGATCTCGAGAAGCGACAGCAGGCGATCGAGCTGCTTGTCAGTCCGCTGAAAGAGACCCTCACAAACGTCGAAAAGCAGATGAAGGACGTCGAGAAGGAGCGCACGGACGCTTACGCCGCTCTACGCACACAGGTCGCACAGATGGGCAAGACGTCGGAGAAGTTGCAGCAAGAGACGTCGCAGCTCGTCGCGGCCTTGCGCGCGCCGCAGACCCGCGGGGCCTGGGGCGAGCACCAGCTTCGTCAGGTGGTCGATTTCGCCGGCATGATCGAGCATTGCGACTTCGGTGAGCAGCAGTCCGTGAACACCCCCGATGGCATGCTGCGTCCAGACCTCATCGTCAACCTGGCCGGCGGCAAGCACGTCGTCGTCGACGCCAAGGTCTCCCTCGTCGGCTTCCTCGATGCGATGGCCATCGACGAGAACGCGACGGACGCTGCGACGACGGCGGCAACGCGGGCGCATCACCTCAAGCGTCATGCGCGTCACCTGCGCGACCACATCGATCAGCTCGGCGCTAAGGCGTACTGGGATCTGCTGCCGAACACGCCAGAGTTCGTCGTGATGTTCATTCCGGCAGAGACGTTCCTCAACGCGGCACTCGAGCAGGATCCGGCACTCTTGCAGTACGCGTTCGAGAAGAACGTCGTCATCGCAACACCGGCTACCCTCATCGCGTTGCTCCGCACCGTCGGTTACACCTGGCGCCAGGAGGCACTCGCCGCGAACGCCCACGACGTCCTCACCCTCGGCCGCGAGCTGTACGCGCGGCTGTCGACGATGGGGCGCCACGTCGGCACGTTGGGCACCCGCCTCAACTCCGCCGTGCAGAGCTACAACGAGACCGTGGCCTCTCTTGAGTCGCGCGTGTTCACCACTGCCCGGCGGCTGGTCGACCTGAAGGTGACCACCGAAGAGCTCGAGGCGCCCAAGCCGATCGAGCTGGTGGCCCGCAAGGTGCAGAAGTCAGAGCTGGTCGCCTCCGCGAACGAGAGCCTGGTCGCGCTGCGTCCGCCGATGCCCGATCCGCTCTTCGAACCAGGCGAACACGCGGCCGGCTGAGCGCGTCGTGCTGCGCGACGGCCCTTCGGCGCTTAGCGTGGGTCCGTGTCCGAACCAGCCGAGCCGCTGCCCGAGCCGCTGTTCGTCGAGCCGGTGCTCGATCCGCTGACCCCGCCGCGCGCCGACCTAGCCGCTGTGCCCGTCCGGCCCCGTCCGCAGATGCCGCGCCCCGAAAGGCCCGGCTCTGAGCTGCCCGGGCTCGAGGTGTCGGGGTCGGCTCTGTCCGGCGCGCTGCTGTCCGGAGCCGTGCTGCTCGAAGGGACGAACCCCGACCGGCGCGCCACCCGCACCCCGAAACCGCCGCGTCCGAAACCGTCCAGGCTGATCCGGCTACCCCCGCTGGCGCTTCGACGCAGGCCCGTCCGCAGGCCGGCCGCGTCGTTTCGGGCAGAGGCGTCACCGGTCGCGGCGTCGTCGTTCTGATCCTGATCCTCACCGGCCTCGTCGGGCTGCTCGAGGTCGCCTTCGCCGGCCACCGAGGCGCGGCTTTCGCCTTCGTCTTCGTTTTCACCAGCGCTGTCGGAGCGCTCGTCGTCCGCCGCCGGGATCTGCCCACCGCGATCGTCGCGCCGCCATTGCTCTACTGCGTCCTGATCGCCGCGCTGAGCATTGTCGACACCCACGACCAGAGCGGCGGATTCATCACCCGCAAGGCGATCTACATCGGCAACGCGTTCGTCACCGGTGCTCCAACGTTGTGGGCCGGCACCGCCGCCGCAGCAGCGATCGTCTGGTACCGCCACCGAGCCGGTCGCGCGCCGGGAAACTAGCCGGGTAACTAACGGCGGCGACTCATCGCCGTCCGCCCAACGCCTTAGCGCTCTGCGTGCGCCTTGATGTCGCGCCGCAGTTCCGGCGGGAGCGCGAAGGTGAGTGTTTCGCGCACCGCCTCGATCTCCTCTACTGCATTGAAGCCGCGGTCGGCCAACCACGCCAGCACGCCGAGCACGAGCGAGTCGGGCACTGACGCACCGCTCGTGAGCCCGACCGTGGTCACACCGTCGAGCCACCTTTCGTCGATCTCGCCAGCGTCGTCGACCAGATACGAGGCCCGCGCACCGCTTTCTAGCGCGACCTCAACAAGTCGCACGGAGTTCGACGAGTTGCGTGAGCCGACGACAATGACCAAGTCGGACGCCGGCGCGATCTGCTTCACCGCGGCTTGCCGGTTCTGCGTGGCGTAACAGATGTCGTCGCTCGGCGGATCCATCAGCTGTGGGAATCGCGCGCGAAGAGCGTCGACAGTCTCCAGTGTCTCGTCGACTGACAACGTGGTCTGCGACAACCAGGCGACGCGCGACGGATCGCGCACTTCAACTCGCGCGGCGTCGATTGGGCCGTCGACCAGCTTGACTCGATCGGGCGCCTGACCCGCGGTACCGACAACCTCTTCGTGGTTGGCATGACCGATGAGCAGGATCTCGAGGCCTTCGTCGGAGAACCGCCGCGCCTCGTGATGCACCTTGGTGACCAGCGGGCAAGTCGCATCGATCGTCCGCAAGTTGCGCTCGGACGCCTCGACGTAGACAGCGGGTGCGACTCCGTGCGCGGACAGCACCACGATGGAACCCTCGGGGACCTCAGCCGTCTCCTCGACGAAGATCGCGCCCTTCGCCTCGAGATCGGCTACGACGTGCTTGTTGTGGACGATCTGCTTGCGCACATAGACCGGGGCACCGTGAACGGCAAGTGCCTTCTCGACGCTGTCGATCGCTCGCTCGACCCCGGCGCAGTACCCGCGCGGCTGGGCGAGCAGCACCCGCTTGGGGGTCACCACCGGCTGCGTCATGGGTCCATCGTAGGTGCCCGAGGCTCCGGCCGCGTCCGGTCGGGCGCATCCGGCCGGGCCCGTCGGCGGTCACCTACGCTCAGCGGTGTGGCTCTTGAGTCCTCGGCGGAATCTCCGCTCCCGGTGCGCACCGTCGCCAACGCCATCGGGCAGTGGATTGGGCGGCTCGGCCGGGTCTGGGTCGACGGTCAACTGACCGAGGTCACCCGACGTCCGGGCACGAACACCGTCTTCTTCGTGCTCCGCGATCCCGCGACCGATATCTCGCTGCGCGTCACAGCGGCTCGCCAACTCGTCGACGCCATGGCGGATCAGCTGACCGAGGGCACTCGAGTCGTCGTTTGGGCCAAGCCCGAGTTCTACCTCGCGCGAGGGATGCTGCAACTGCACGCGCTGGAGATCCGGCCAGTCGGGGTCGGTGAGCTGCTCGCACGAATCGAGCGGCTGAAGCGACTGCTCGCCGCGGAAGGCCTCTTCGCCGCCGAACGCAAACGAGCCTTGCCGTTCCTGCCCGGCACGATCGGGCTCGTCTGCGGCCGCGGCTCCGCAGCTGAACGCGACGTGCTGGAGAACGCGAAACGGCGCTGGCCGGCAGTCCAGTTCCGCGTCGAGGCGGTCGCTGTGCAAGGTCCGTACGCGGTCGCCGAGATCGTCGGTGCGGTCCAGGCTCTCGACGCCGACCCGCAGATCGACGTCATCGTCATCGCCCGCGGCGGCGGCAGCGTCGAGGACCTGCTGCCGTTCTCCGACGAGACCCTGCTGCGTGCGGTGTCGGACTGCCGCACGCCCGTCGTGAGTGCGATCGGCCACGAGCCCGACTCGCCACTGCTCGATCTCGTCGCCGACGCGAGGGCATCGACGCCGACCGACGCGGGCAAGATGATCGTGCCCGACGTCGCCGAGGAGCAGCGGCGCATCGCACTGCTGCGCGACCGCGCACTGCGCAACGTCACGGTCCGCATCGAGCGCGCGCAAGACGAACTGCGTGCGCTGCGGATGCGACCGGTCCTCGCAACGCCGGAGCGTGACATCGAGCGGCGAGTCGTCGAGGTCGCCGACGCGGTGGCGCGGGCCCGCCGCAGCTTGACCGCGAGTCTCGATCGGGCCACCGACGACGTCACGCACCTGCTGGCCCGGGTACGCACCCTGTCGCCCGCTGCAACGCTCGAGCGTGGCTACGCCATCGTGCAGGACGCCGACGGGCAGGTGCTCCGATCGGCCGCGCAGGTTTCGCCAGGCGATGCCATCGGCGTCCGCCTCGCTTCTGGTCGTGTTGCCGCGAAGGTCACACTCACCGAGCCTTCGGCGTAGACATCGCCGGGCCTACGCTGACCCCCATGAGCGCTGACCCCCGTGAGCAAGCACCCAGATGACCGACCAGACGACAGACCAAGCCATCTCCTACGAGGTGGCCCGCGACGAGCTGCTCGACGTCGTGCGGCAGCTCGAAGCCGGTGGCCTCCCACTCGAGACGTCGTTGACACTGTGGGAGCGCGGCGAACAGCTCGCGGAGCAGTGCCAATCCTGGCTGGACGGCGCGAAGCAACGGCTCGCGGCCAAGCGGCCCGGTGGCACGGCGCCAGCCCATGACAACGCGGCAGCCCATGACGACGTGGCTGACGACGACAACGAGGGGCAGGAATGAGCGCCGAGACCCCCGATCGCAACCTCGCACTCGAGCTCGTCCGGGTCACCGAAGCGGCCGCAATGGCAGCCGGCCGGTGGGTCGGACTCGGGGAGAAGAACGACGCCGACGCCGCCGCGGTCGACGCCATGCGCCGACTCATCGGAACGGTCGCCATGCGCGGGCGTCGTCGTCATCGGCGAGGGCGAGAAGGACGACGCGCCCGATGCTGTTCAACGGCGAGCGGGTGGGCGACGGCACTGGTGCCGAGGCCGATGTCGCCGTCGACCCGATCGACGGCACCCGCCTGACTGCCATGGGCATGAACAACGCCATCTCCGTGATGGCCGTCGCCGAGCGCGGCTCGATGTACGACCCATCCGCGGTGTTCTACATGGAGAAGCTGGTCACCGGCGCAGCAGCCGCTCCGTTCGTCGACATCAACGCGCCGGTCGCCGCGAACATCCGCGCGATCGCGAAAGCCAACGGCTGTGCGAACGAGGACGTCACCGTCGTCGTCCTCGATCGTCCTCGGCACGACCGTTTGGTGAACGAGATCCGCGAAGCTGGTGCACGCATCAAGTTCATCCTGGACGGCGACGTGGCCGGCGCCATCATGGCCGCTCGCGAAGGCACCGGCGTCGACCTACTGCTCGGCATCGGCGGCACTCCCGAGGGCATCATCGCGGCGTGCGCGGTCAAGTGTCTCGGTGGCGTCATCCAGGGCAAGCTCTGGCCGCGCGACGAAGCGGAGCGGGTGAAGGCGCTCGATGCCGGTCACGACCTCGACGCGGTCCTCACCACCGGCGACCTCGTGCGCTCCGACAACGTGTTCTTCGTTGCGACCGGCATCACCGACGGCGAGCTCGTTCGGGGCGTCCGGTACCGCGGCGGCGGAGCGGTCACCAGCTCGCTGGTGATGCGGTCGAAGAGCGGCACGATCCGCACGATCGAAAGCGAACACCAGCTGTCGAAGCTGCGCGGTTACGCGATCGTCGACTACGACCACCGGCACGCCGATCACCCGCTCGCCTCCCCAGCCCGCACTCGCCTGGAGTAAGACGTGACCTCAGAGCCCCAGTACCGCCTCGAGCACGACAGCATGGGCGATGTCCGCGTCCCGCTCGACGCCAAATGGCGGGCGCAGACTCAGCGTGCGATCGACAACTTCCCGGTCTCCGGGTTGGTCATCGACCGCGACCTCATCTCCGCACTCGCGTCGATCAAGGGAGTGGCCGCTGCGGTCAACGCAGAGCTCGGCGTCATCGACCCGTCGATCGCGAAGGCGATCCTCGACGCAGCTGCCGAAGTCGCTGCGGGCCAGTGGGATTCACAGTTCCCCATCGACGTTTTCCAGACCGGGTCCGGAACCTCGAGCAACATGAACGCCAACGAGGTGATCGCCACACTCGCGACCGAAAGGCTCGGCGCGCCCGTTCATCCCAACGACCACGTGAACGCGTCGCAGTCCTCGAACGACACGTTCCCGTCGGCCATCCACATCGCCGCGACGCGGTCGATCCTGGTCAATCTGGTGCCCGCGCTCAATCACCTCGAGGCGGCGTTGTCCCGCAAGGCAACCGAGTTCGCGACCGTCGTCAAGAGCGGCCGCACGCACCTCATGGATGCCACCCCCGTGACGCTGGGCCAGGAGTTCGGCGGCTACGCGGCGTCGATGCACCTTGGGGTCGAACGGCTGCTCACCGCATTGCCGCGCATCGGCGAACTGCCATTAGGCGGGACGGCGGTGGGCACCGGCATCAACACGCCGCCAGGGTTCGCGCAGAAGGTGATCGCGCGGTTGGCAGAGTCGATGCAACTGCCGCTGACGGAGGCGCGCGACCACTTCGAGGCGCAAGGCTCGCGCGACGCACTGGTCGAGGCGAGTGGCGCACTGCGGGTCGTCGCAGTCAGCCTCTACAAGATGGCGAACGACCTGCGCTGGATGTCGTCGGGCCCGCGCACCGGCCTCGGCGAGATCCACCTGCCTGACCTGCAGCCCGGGTCGTCGATCATGCCCGGCAAGGTGAATCCGGTGCTGCCAGAGGCCGTCTGCCAAGTCGTCGCGCAGGTCATCGGCAACGACGCGGCCATCGCGTTCGGCGGCGCGGCCGGCAACCTCGAACTGAACGTGATGCTGCCCGATCATGGCCCGCAACCTGCTCGAGTCGATCCGGTTGCTGTCGAACATCAGCCGGCTACTCGCCGATCGCTGCATTGACGGCATCGAAGCGGACGTCGAGCGGTGCCGCATCTTTGCTGAATCATCGCCGTCTATCGTCACGCCGTTGAACAAGTACATCGGGTACGAGGCCGCTGCCAAAGTTGCGAAGCAATCGCTCGCCGAGAACAAGACGATCCGGCAGGTCGTCATCGAGGGCGGCTACATCGAGGACGGAAAGTTGACGCGAGAGCAACTCGACGAGGCCCTCGACGTGCTGGCGATGACTCGGCGTCCGGGCACGTAAGTTAGTGCAGCCCGTTCGCGATCTTCAGCATTGTGTCCAGTGAGAGTGGCTGATCGCCTTCACATTGCCCGAACGCCTGGAGCGCGACGATCCAGCCCTTCGGGTGATGGGGTGGCGTCCAGGAGAGCACCAATTCGCCTTGGTCGTTGCGGAAAACGCTGACGCGCGTACCGTCGGCGAGTGAATAGCTGCCGGGCAGCAATGGGTCGTTCACGGGCGCGGACCCGACACCCTGCCCGAGTCCGACCGCTGATGTGCCCGCGGTGCAGCTGCTGATCCCTGCCGATGAGAGTGCACTGACGAGCGGCGGCCGCCAGTCCTGACGCGCTCCGACGTTCCCGTCGGACTCGCTTACCTGGATGGGATCGGCTTGATAGCCGTCTGGCAGCCACGAGGGGCGCAACAGAAGCGCGCCATCAACGACCGGCACGGTCGCACCCGTCAGGTCTCGCACGACACGGTTGTCCCATGGCGCTGACAGTTGTGCGGTAGCAGTGCGGCCGATGCCCTGCGCTGTACAGAGCGCATTGCGAGTGGTGACCAAAACGTGCACAGTGATCGACGACTCGCTCTCCATGGCCTCGCCGTGCGCAGAAATATCGCAAACACCGCCGACGTAGCTAATGACAAGTTCTCGCTCAGACGCGGCCGTGACCGCGCCACTGATCTGCGTCGAATCTCGGATGTACGTCGACCCGCTTGCGGTACTTACTGCTGGGCTCGACACAGCTGCGGCTCGACGGCTGGGCTCGACAGTGCTGGGCTCGACAGTGCTGGGCTCGACAGTGCTGGGCTCGACACAGCTGGGCTAGACCCGGGGGGACCCGACACCGCAGGACTGCTTGCTGGGACGACCGCCGACAGCGTGCTGGCTGTGCCGTGCGGATTCGCGCATCCACCGACGACCGCAAGACACGCTGCGAACAGACCGGCCACCGCACGGGGCCGCCGATGGTTCATGCCTCTAGGATGCGCTCTCAGGCGTCACGGTTCCATCGCGTGGCGTCGCAGGCTGCAACGTGCGCCGACACGTTGCAGCTGCGACGAGCTCCGCTCGCAACCACGCCTGCATCGGCGGGGGTCTACCCAGCCCGGGCGGACCAACAAACCTGGGCTCAGTACCAGCGGGCGCGCTTCCAGTGCGCCCACGCGTTGCAGGCCGTGCCGTACCGGACGCGGATGTAGCTCAGGCCCCACTTGACCTGGGTGGCCGGGTTGGTCCGCCAGTCAGCGCCTGCGCTGGCCATCCGCGATGCCGGCAGTGCCTGCGGGATCCCGAACGCGCCAGACCGGTAGTTCCGGGCGTTGGTCTGGAACTTGCTCTCCTGCTGCCACAGCTGATCGAGGCAGACCCACTGCTGCTGGTCTAAGCCGGCCTGTGTCGCGACCGTGTGTGCGATCTGGAAAGGCGTACCGGTGATCGCCGCGGCAACCGGCTTCGGTGCTGGAGCAGCGACCTTCTTCGCCAGCGCCGTGGTCGCGGCACTCGCCCGCAGTGCAGCAGCAGGGATTTGCTCGGATGCAACACCACCCGCAAGGCCAAGTGTCTGCATCGCTTCGATCGATGCTGCAGTACCTGCACTCTCGTTCGTTGTTGCAGAAGCGTTCACCGTGCTGACAGTGAGAGTTGGCATTGTCGTCGTGAGAGCAACAACAGTTGCAGTGTTCTCGGCAGCGATGAGACTCGCGCCGACCGTAGTTGGATCTGTCGTCGGTTCGCCGGCAGCAGCTGGTGCCTGTGCACCAACACCGCCAAGCAAACACAACGCAAGAACGGCGGAGATCGTCGTGGTACCGACGATCGCACCGGGGGCCGGTATCCGGCTCATTGAATGAGTTCCTTTCGGGAGCAAGCATGCGAGCTAATGAGCGCAGTGCTTGTGAAAGACCCAGGCAAACCAATGAAGATGGTCAACCGTGTATCGCAGCGCTAATGCGCGTCTGAGAGCGATACGTCGTGCAACGGGACCGCAAGTACCGGCCGAAATGCACGGGGTGTCCTGCCAGCATGCACGAATGAATGCATAGACGCAAAGCCGCGAGCGGTGAGGCATGTCACAACAGGCTGTGGGTGGGATTGTTGTGACGACTGAGCCGAAGATTTATCACTGGCATTGCAAAAACTCTACGTACTCGAGCATTTCAAGGAGGTACCGAGAGCGTTCGGTTGGTAACTCTTCGTGAGATTACAATCACAGGCACTTTGTCGACACATGGAGATATTGCTTCAAACTAAGGATTTCTCGGCATCCGAGTGCGGGCGCTGTCGTCTGCCGAACTCGGCACCCGTAGCTGCACCGCGTTCGTACAACATCTGCCACCAGCAAGTGGTCGCAGCGTGTGGTTCACCATACACATTTCGCAACGTGACTCCGACAAACAAGCTCGATGACAGTCCCCGGGACAACGCGGACTTGCGTGCCGACCGACAAGCGCAGCATCTCTGAACGCAATGTTGCGTGCGTTGTATTGTTATCTTGATATCAAGACACATGTCTCGGCATCGAGAGACGCTGCCGATTTGATCGGGTGCGGTATGTCGTCTCGTGGATGTTCACGCCGATGTCCTGAGTCGTCACACAGGTCGTTCGAAACGAGAGCGAATGGGCACGCAAATCGTCACGCAGTTTCATTGACCGTCGTCACAAAGGTGCCACAGCCCGAACTCGGTCGACTATGAGCCGAACCGACGCTCGCGTTCCGCGTAGGCACGTACCGCCCGCAGGAAGTCGACCCGCCGGAAGTCCGGCCAGTACGCCTCGCAGAAGAACAGCTCGGAGTGGGCGGACTGCCAGAGCAGGAAGCCGGACAGGCGCTGCTCCCCCGAGGTCCTGATCACCAGGTCGGGGTCAGGCTGGCCCTTGGTGTACAGATGCTCGGCAATATGGTCAATATCGAGCAAATTGGCCAAATCTTCGATGCTGGTGCCCCGGCCGGCGTGCTCGTGGAGCAGCGCCCGGACCGCGTCGGCGATCTCCCGGCGCCCGCCGTAGCCCACGGCCACGTTCACGATCAGGCCGGTCAGGTCGGCGGTCGCGTCCTGTGCCTCCTTCAAGGACCTCGCGGTGGCGTCCGGGAGCAGATCAAGGGCTCCGACCGGGTTGATCAACCAGCGGCGGCCAACCGCCAGCTCGCTCACCGCGTCTTCGATGATCCGGAAGAGCGGTGCGAGCTCCTCCTCAGGCCGATTGAGGTTGTCGGTCGACAGCAGCCACAGGGTGACCACCTCGATATGCAGCTCGGAGCACCAGCCCAGGAACTCGTCGATCTTCGCGGCGCCCTTGCGATGGCCGGACGCGACTCCAACCCCAAGCGCCTTCGCCCAGCGACGGTTGCCGTCGAGGATGACCCCGACATGGCGCGGCACCCGGTCGGGCGTCAATTCAGCGGCGATCCGGCGCTCGTAGGCGCCATAGAGAAAGCCGCGCACATCCATCGCTGGGACGGCACCTCCCATCGCGCATGCCCGTGCCGGCCGCGCCCTAGCCAACCCCCTAGCCGAACAGGGTGCCGTGTTGACTTGCTGCGGGCCGGGGCGCGACTACGCGCCCACTACTTCTTGGCCGAACCCTACCCCGCACAGGGAAGAGTTCTCGCGAAGGTGGGCGCGCGGCCACCCGACGACGGATCGCGAGACGGACGGCGAGGGGCCGGCGTCGCGTCTCGCGACGGAGAGCGTCGGATCAGGACGGCGAGGGACCGGCGTCCCGCACTTGCTCGACTGTACGAAGAGCGTCGCGCAGCTGGCCGAGCCATTCGTCGGTGTTCTTGCCGACCAATCGCACGCACCACGCGAGCGCATCGCTACGGCTGCGTGCCACACCGGCGTCGACGAGCGTGTCGAGGACGAGCCGGTCGCGCTGGCGCAGGCGGGTCATCACCGGCACCGAAAGGCTGGTGAAGACCTCGCGGCGCTCACCACACTTCGCACCCCAGGCGACCCGTCGACCTAACCGATGCTCGGCCTCGGACGCGATCTCGATGCGCTGCCCGCGGGTCTGCTCGCGGAACGCCTTGATGCGGCCAGCCCAGGCCGCGGCCCGCTCCTGCTCGCTTGCCTCCGCCGACAGGTCGGGCTGCGCAAGTTCGCCGATAACGATGATCTCTTCGCGGTCGACCGTGACGTCGGGGGTACCGACGAACCAGTCGGACGGCAGCCGCCCGGCGAACCAGCCGCGGGCGACCTCGTCAGTGTTCTCAGTGGTCATACGGCGATGATTACATGCTTACACAGCAAGCACAACGCCGATCGGCGCGTGTTCGCTCTGGGTGGACTGGCTGGCGGACTCACACCCCGAGAGCGGCGTTGAACTCCTCGACCGTTGTGACCGGGCGCCGGCAGACGAACTGCCGACAGACGTAGGCCGTCGGCAAGCCGTCGGTCGCGACGCGGCCCTCCAGCAGTGGCGCCCACGCGGGTTCGCCGCCGCCCCGAGCGACCGCGATGACCGCGCCCGGCGAGGTCGACATCCAGGCCGCCCGTTCAAGGTCAGACATCGCGCCAACGGTTCGGGCCTCGGCGGCGCTCTGACCGCCGCTCGGAACGTCGCCGCGAGCGCCCACGATCGCGATTTCGGCCGGTCCGGCGAGCAATGCAGCCGCAGTCGCGAGGCCCCAACCGGCGGCTCGGGGATACCTCGCGCCAAGTACCCGCGTGGCGCCGAGTGCGACCTCGGCCGCGGCACGATGCGATGTCGAACCGGTCAACGCGGCGTACGTCAGCAACGCCTGTGCGAGCGCCGATTGGCCGGCCGGCGTCGCGTCGTCGGTCAGATTCTGCGGCCGCCGCACCAGCGTCTCGGCGTCGTCCGCCGTATCGAAAAAGCCGCCGGACCCATCGACAAAGTGCGAGAGGCACGCATCGAGCAGCACACCCGCCTGAGCAAGCAGTTCGCCCGAGCCAGTCACCTGCGCGAGCACCAGCAATCCCTCAGCGACGTCCGCGTAGTCCTCGAGAACGCCTGCCGGTTGGCCGACCACTCCGTCTCGCGACACCCTGCGCAACCGACCGTCAACGAGATGGACGTCGATCAGCAGCCGTGCTGCGTCCGCTGCCGCATCGATGAAGTCGGGGCGATCGAACAGCACGCCCGCTTCAGCAAGAGCGGCAATCGCGAGACCGTTCCACGCAGCAACAACTTTGTCGTCACGACCCGGTTGCGGACGCTTGCGGCGTGCGTCGAGCATTGCCGCACGAACCTGCGACCACCGCTCCTCGTCGTCCGGCCCGACCGGCATTTGCAACACCGAAGCGCGATGCTCGAAGGTGCCGTCGGGTGTGACCACGAGCAGGTCCGCGGCCCACTGCGCGTCGTCGACGCCGAGCACATCGAGCAGCTGGCCACGGGTCCAGACGTACGTCGAACCTTCGACGCCATCGGTGTCGGCGTCCAGCGCGGAGGCGAAACCACCCTCGGGAGTGCGCAGGTCAGCGAGCATGAACTGCGCGGTCTCGATCGCGATTCGCCGAGCCAGCGGCGAACCTGTCGCGCGCCACCAGTGCGCATAGATCCGCACCAGCTGCGCGTTGTCGTAGAGCATCTTCTCGAAGTGCGGCACGACCCACGCGTTGTCGACGCTGTAGCGCGCAAAGCCGCCGGCCAGCTGGTCGTACATGCCGCCGCGTGCCATTGCCGTGCACGTGTTGGCGACCATCTCCAGCGCGCCTAGAGATCCGTGCCGGATCAAGAACTCGAGCACGGCGGACGGCGGGAACTTCGGTGCACTGCCAAATCCACCGTGTACCGGGTCGAAGTCAGAACGCAACGAAGCGACTGCGGCTTCGAGAATGTCGGCGTCAGGTGGCGTCTCCTCTGTGGGCACTGCGGCCCGCTCACCAAGCAGCCGCACAACGTCGGCACCCGCGCTCGTCAACTCGTCGCGGCGATCGACCCATGCCTGCGCGACCGCCTCGAGCACCTGACGAAACGTCGGCATGCCGTGCAGCGGACGGTTCGGGTAGTACGTTCCGCAGTAGAACGGCTGCCCGTCCGGTGTGAGGAAACACGTCATCGGCCAACCGCCATGACCCGTCAGCGCTTGCGTCGCATCCATGTAGATCGCATCGACGTCGGGACGTTCCTCGCGGTCGACCTTGATGCAGACGAAGTGCTCATTCATCTGCGCCGCGGTGCCGGCGTCCTCGAACGACTCGTGGGCCATCACGTGACACCAGTGACAGGCCGCGTAGCCGACAGACAGCAGCACCGGGACGCCGCGAGCGCGCGCCTCGTCGAACGCGGCCGACGACCACGGCCACCAGTCGACCGGATTCCCACTGTGCTGCAACAAGTACGGACTGGTCTCACCCGCCAGCCGATTCGTCACAACGCCATTCAATCGCAGTTGCTACCTGGGGACTTACAGCAGCGCCGCGCCGGACACCCTTGCCTCGTGGTCGAGTAACCAGCGCTTGCGGTCGAGACCGCCGGCGTAGCCGGTGAGCGAGCCGTCGGCGCCGATGACGCGATGGCACGGAATCACAATGCCGATCGGGTTGCGGCCGATGGCGGCCGCGACCGCTCGCGTCCTCGACCGGTCGGCTACTTGCTCGGCGACCTGCCCGTACGCGCGGGTCGCGCCCAACGGGATGTCGAGCAGCGCCGTCCATACCGAACGTTGGAACTCACTGCCGCTCGCCGCCAATGGCAGATCGAACTCGGTGAGGTCGCCGGCGAAATACGCGTCGAGCTGCTTCTCCGCATCGGCGAACCGGTTGGCATCGCGAATCCACTCCGGGCGCAGCATCGGCTCGTAGCGCTGCCCCGTCATAAACAAGCCGGCGATGGCGAACTGCCCCGCCGCGTCATCGGCGCCGGTCAACAACAGCTCGCCGATCGGACTCGGTAGCACAGTGAAGTAGGTCTGGACGCTCATGCGATCTTCTCCTCGCGTAGTCGTCCCGCGGGACGGCGGTTGGTGGCGGCGTGGCAGCGGCGGCGCTGGCAGCGGCTGTAGCTGCAGCCCAGATGTGCGCGAGCGCGTACGACCGCCACGGCCGCCAGCGCTGCGCGAGTTTGTCGATGTCGCGGTGCGTGCCGGTGAACCCGAGCTCCTGCAATCCGTGCCTGACGCCGAGATCGGTGGCCATGAAGACGTCGGGATCGGCAAGCGCACGCATCCGGATGTAGCTCACGGTCCACGGACCAATGCCGGGCAGGGCAAGCAACTGCGCGGCGGTGCGATCACGGTCGGCGCCCGGACCGAGGTCGATATCGCCGCCAGCGACCGCGCGGGCCAAACCGATCAGTGATGCGGCCCGGGCCTGTGTCAGCGACAACGTCGCCGGATCTGCGGCCGCTACTCGTTCGGCCGTTGGGAACAGATTCGTGAGCTCACCATGTGCTGTCGTTAGCGGATCACCATGTGCGGCGACGAGGCGTGATGCGAGCGTGCGGGCTCCCGCAACGCTGACCTGCTGCCCAAGAACGGCACGCACAGCAAGCTCGAATCCGTCGACATGACCAGGACTGCGCCGGCCCGGATCTGCCCAGACCGCTGCACCCAGAATCGGATCACCACCCAACGCGTCGGCCACTGCTTGCGCGTCGGCGTCAAGGTCGAGCAACCGCCGGCAGCGCGCGACCGCGGACGAGAGATCGCGCAGGTCGGACAGTTCGAGCCGGCAAGGAATCCAGCCCTGGTTGACCCACACCTCGGCAACTCCGGCGGGGTCGCCGAGCTCGATGATCGCGCTGCCGTGCGTGAGACCTATCGAGCGCCGGTACCACGAATCGCCGCCCTGCTCGACTCCGGCAACTGCACGAGCCGCGAGGAACTCGAAGATGGGTGTCGGTGCGAACGGCCGTCTGAATGGCAATCGCAGGTGCAACGCGCCAGGTGTCGGCGTCCGGCTTGCTGGTCTTCTGCTTGCGCGTAGTTGGGTCGGAGTCAGCGCGAAGACCTCGCGAACTGTGTCGTTGAATTGGCGAACGCTGGCAAAGCCCGCCGCGAACGCCACATTGGCGATTGGCACATCGGTTGTTTCGAGCAGCAGCCGTGCAGTCTGCGATCGTTGCGCCCGCGCCAGCGCGATCGGGCCCGCCCCGACCTCAGCGACAAGTTGCCGGTTCACGTGCCGCTCGCTGTAACCGAGCCGGCGCGCGAGACCGGCGACGCCTTCGCGATCGACCACGCCGTCGGCGATGTGTCGCATGGCGCGCCCGACGAGATCGGCCCGCACGTTCCATTCCGGCGATCCCGGGACGGCGTCGGGCCGGCATCTCTTGCAAGCGCGAAACCCGGCCTCCTGGGCAGCCGCGGCGGTCGGGAGGAACCGCACGTTGGATCGCTTCGGCGTCATCGCCGGGCAACTTGGCCGGCAGTAGATGCCGGTGGTCAGAACGGCTGCGAAGAACCACCCGTCGAACCGCGCGTCGCGACTCGACAGTGCCAGGTAGCAGGCGTCGTCCGTCATCATGCGTACGAGCATGCACCCTCGGCACGGCCATCTGCTGGCGGATTTCGGACGCGGCGACAGACGTCCGATTTCCGCTAGTACGGCGATGCTGGGCAAGGCCCGGACGGCGCGGCCCTCCGGGAAGCGTAGTGCGGCAATCGCGACGCGTCCGCCAGCGCTGGTCCGCGGGCTAACGCACTCAACTGCCTGCGGGTTCAGGCGGTCATCGCAACACTTCGGCGAGTGCTTGTGATGGTGTCTTGAAGCCGAGGGTTTGTCGAGGTCGGTCGTTGAGTTCGGCGGCGATCTGATCGAAGTCGGTTTGGGTCAACGTGCGAAAGTTCAGGCGGCGGGGCAGGTATTGGCGGAGCAGCCCGTTGGTGTTTTCGTTGCTGCCGCGTTGCCACGGCGATTTCGGGTCACAGAAGTAGACCGACATTCCGGTCTGCTCGCTGAATCGTTGGTGTTGTGCCATCTCGGTTCCTAGGTCCCACGTCAACGATTTCGCCAGCTGCGCCGCCAGTTTGCCGATGGCGGCGGCCAGCGCGTCGGCGACCGGTTCGGCCCGGTGGTCCCCGCCGGGCAACGCGACGAGGATCACAAACCTGGTCGAGCGTTCGACCAGGGTCGCGACTGGGCTCATGGCTTTGCCGAACACCAGGTCGCCTTCCCAGTGTCCGGGCACTGCGCGGTCGGCAACCTCGGCTGGGCGTTGGCTGATGTTGATGGTGTTGAGCCGGCTGCCGCGTCCGTCGGGCAGTGAGACACCTTTGGGTCGGCGGATCATTCGCCCGGTGCGCAAATAGCGGGTCAGTTCCTTGCGTAGCGCGCCACGTGACTGCACGAACAGGGTCCGGTAAATCGTCTCGTGGCTCACGCGAAGCTCCGGCTGATCGGCGTAGGTGACGGCGAGCCACCCGGCGATTTGTTGTGGTGACCAGCGGGTGACCAGCTTGGCTTCCACGATGTCACGCAGCGCTGGATGGGCGGCCAGCTTGCATTGTTTCGGCCGAGTCGCCCGCGCCCACG
Source organism: uncultured Actinomycetes bacterium (assembly GCA_963825425.1). Classification (GTDB taxonomy): domain Bacteria; phylum Actinomycetota; class Actinomycetes; order Acidothermales; family Acidothermaceae; genus PALSA-607. The sequence continues at coordinate 106,238 of CAWGTF010000017.1, read as the reverse complement.
CCGCCCGATCTGCGTGCACCGCGCGGTAGCGCCGCCAGCGGCCGTTCGCGGCGACCTCACGGCTGATCGTCGACGGCGCCCGGCCAAGCTCCGCCGCGATCAATCGAAGTGACCAGCCGGCGGCTAACCCACGCGAGATTTCTTCTCGTTCCGCCAGCGACAACCGGCCCTCACGTCGACGCCGCGGTGCCGGGCGGATCCCGCCGCACCGCAACAAGTACGTGCGGACAGTTCCCGTCGACAAACCCATCGCGCGCGCCACCGGCTTCGCCGCATGCCCAGCCTGCAGCCGGTCCCAAATCGCATCCATCTGTCGCGAGTCCAACCGCGCATAACCACGAACCACAACAACCTCCTTCATCGATCACGAAGAAGTGTTGCGCTGACCCCTGGAGAGCGCCCCGAATAGCGGATGTTGGATTTGGACCACAACAGGCTTGCTTGATGGCTCGACCGAGGCGTGCTCGTTGGTGTCGCATCGCGGATGGTGGTGCAGTGAGGCAACCGATAGGGGGTGAGCGGCGTCTGGCGGGTATGCGCGTCGTGAGGTTCGTGGCTGGCTTGGCGCTGGTCTCGTTGGGCGGCTGCGCCGTGTCGCAGGTGGGATCCGGTTCGCCCTCGCCGAGCTCCTCGGAACCCTTATCCGCCAGCCAGTTGAGGTCCGCTGCGTCGGCGGCGCGTTCGTCTTCACCGGTGTCGGCTCCGGCCAAGCAGTCACCACCCATGCCATCGCCGCCGAATTCTCCGGACCCTTCGGGTTGGGCGGCGTTGTTTACCGTGTCAGGGCGGCTGTCGTTTGGGATGGGGGGCCCGAATCCGGAGCTGGCGGGGATGGATGCGACATCGCTGTTCCTGACAGGGGCCTTCACCGACAGCGCCGGCCAGCGGGCCGCCTTGGTGCGTGTTGATCGCGCTTCGCTGCGAATAGCCGCCACAGCCGACCCCCCTGATCTGACGGCGGTGGCCTACGGGGTGGGCGCGCTTTGGTGGGCGACCGGGCATCCCAACATTGATGCCGGATGCAACTGCACCCCGCCGCCGCCCAGCCGACTGCTGCTCAAACTCGACCCGGTAAATCTCGCCGTCATACAGCGGTTCCAGCTCCCGGCTGCACCGACGCTGGTCACCGTCGCGGGCGGCACCGTGTGGGTCGCCGCCGCGGACGCGCTGATGCGCATCGACCCCAACGATGGGCGAGTACTAGCCACCGTCGAGCTGGGCTTCCAACCGGTCAGCGTGGCCGGATCGCCAGACGGCACGACGATTTACGTGCTCGGCGACACTGTCGGCGACGATTTCGTACTCCTCGACGCCGACGCGGCCACCGGTACCACCCTAGGCCGGGCGCAGGGTCCGCTCGCCACGTACGGTCCGCTGGCGGTGACCGCTGCCGGCGTGTGGGCGCCGGAGACTGACCTGGCGGAGAAAAGCACTCGAATGCAGCTGTTCACCGGGCCTGAGCTGCGGGCGAGTGCCTCCGTGGATGGCCTGGTCAACGACGCCGTCCCCTACGTCGCAGGAAACACGCTGTGGGTGATCGACTTCGGAGGCATCGGTCCCACCATGTGCGCCGACCCGGCAACCGGTGCGGTTCGAGTACGCGGTGCACCAGTCGGTAGTTCGATTGGCACCATGCTCTCCGACGCGACCACGACGTACCTGCTGAACGATGTCGGGGTGAACGACACGCTGCTCCGTATCGCGGTAAGGCACAACTGCGACTGAAGACCCAGCTCCGAACGTTTGACTTAGAATCCCCTCTGAGCGGCTACGCTCGCCCGATTCTGGCATTGTGCACGCGTGGTCCGATCGCGCTCACGGTTTCTTGACAGGCGTGCGCGACGGGGCGCCTCGGTGCAACGGTTTTGGGTTTCTGCGCGTCCCTGTCGTGATGAGGGGCGGTGTAATGCGGATTAGGGGTTGGACGACGCTGCTCGTCAGCGTCGCTCTCCTTGCTGGGTGCACGTCCACGCCGCGAAGCGCTTCGTCTGAACCTTCGAACTCAGTGACGCAGTCCGCAACGACTTCCCCCACGCCCTCGCCGGCGTCGGCGTTGGCGTCGCCCGAGAGCAGCACGGTCCTGTCGTCCGCGCCCGCTGGCATCGTCTCAGCATCGGCGCCGATATCCCCTCCGGTCACGGTGGCTGAGACCACGTATCGGGGCCCTCGCGCGGTCGCGTTCCCGACGGCGAGCCATGGTGTGTTGCTGGCGTTGGACTGCGCGTCGCTACCGGGCAACTGCCAGGTGTTCACGAAGATCAGCGACGACGGCGGGGTGACGTGGTCCGCGCCGACGGTGTTGACGGCCGTGTCGTGGCCGAGCCAGGACCCGCCGTGGAACACCCTGGGTGCGAACAACCTGGTGTTCACCACCTCCGGCGACGGCTACGCCTACGGCCCGGACCTGTACCAAACTCGCGACGGCGGGCGGACCTGGCGGCAGCTAACGGTCACCGGTCAAGTCGCCGCGGCAGCAGCGGTCGGCGCCGACCTGTGGTTCGTGGTGTGGCACGGCTGCGGCGACTACGGGTGCGCGAGTTGGGAGCTCGACGCCGCGGATAGCCAGGGTCAGGTTCGCCGTTTACCAACGCAGCCAAGGCCGATCGCTCCACCGCCGGGCGTGACCAAGGTCGGCGTGCCAACACAACTGTTGCGTCCCGACGCGCGCACCGCGTATCTGAGCGGATTCGACAATCTGCAGGTCACCCACGACGGCGGTTCGACCTGGGCCCGCGCCACGTTTCCGTGCGACGGCGAGTACGACGCCACGGTCGATCTCAGCGCCGGCAGTTCGACGATGTTGTGGGCGGTCTGCGCGAGCGAGTCAGGCGCGGGCATGGAACAAAAGCAGCTGTGGCGCAGCACCGACTCCGGAGGGAGGTGGCAGGGGCCGCTGCCGTTGGAATCCGACGGCTACTCCGATCAGATCACTGCGATCAACTCCAATGTTGCGTGGCGTTACGGCGACCGCGGGAACGTGCTGCACACCGCGGACGGCGGCCGTAGTTGGCAGATCATGCTGCCCGATGTGTTCAACACCGCGTACGGGCCGCCGGCCGCGTTCGCGGCGTTCGACAACGCCGCGTGGATCTTCGACCCCAACGGCCCCTACGACACAGACCCGCGCCAGCTGTACGTGAGTACTGATGCGGGCGGAAGTTGGCGCACAATCACCTTCACGACGTTCACGGCCACTGCGGCCACAGCCCCAGGTGCGGGCGCCACGAAGGCGTGCAGCTCTGCGCAGTTGGCGGTCACTCTCGGGGAACGCGGGCAGGCGATGAACCAACCCGCGATCGCAGTCATCTTTACCAACACTAGCCCCATCCCATGCACGCTGTACGGCTATCCCGGCATCGCTGGACTCGACACGCATGGGCGCCAAATCGCGCAGGCCTACCGCACCCCGCAGGTGTACACCGGCGGCGCACCCGACGGCGTTCCCCCACACGTCACCCTGGCGAGCGGCGCGCAGGCATCGGCACTAATCGGGGGGACCGCACAACCTGTCAACGGCCAGACCACCTGCCCGCCGGACTACGCCGCAGTTCTCGTCACACCACCCGGCACGAGCACAACGACCAAACTGTCCGTCGATTTCCCATCATGCTCGGGTCTCGCCATCACCCCTGTCGTCCCTGGCTCGACCGGCGGCGCGTTCTAGTCGCGAGTAACCCCGTAGACCGCTAAGAAACGCGCCACTGTGCCGCCGACCGCGTTCCGCGGAACGCGAACATTTGGCCGCAATGACGGACCGCCTGCGAATTCAGCGAACGCTGTCGTCGAGCGTCGTTGGATCGTGGGATTCATCGTCGTTGGGGAGGAACTCCGACCAGCTTCGGGTTTCCAGCGCGTTCGGCGATTGGGAACGGGTCAGCAGAAATGTGGTCCGCTGATCCGTGTTTGCGAAGTTCGCCAGTTCGACGTTGCCTCGTAGGTTGGATGCAACGTGGTATGCGCGTCCCTGGGTGCGTTCGGCAAGCCCTGGATGGGTGTCGGCTGCCTCGTCCGGCGCCGTAAGGTCGTGGCCGATTTGATTGGCGATGAGGTCCGCGCCAGAGTGCCACACCATTTCGTAGGCCTCCCACAGGGTGGGTGGTGCGATACCGCGCTGATATCCGGGCCTGAGGAACTCGTTGGTGGCAATGGCGTGCATCGCGGAGACCTCAGCGACGCGTTGTAAGGCGGCCACGGTCGCGTCGACGCCGAAGAGGTTCACTGCGACGAGGTCCGCATCTCGTTCGCTGTCGATCGCGAGAGCGCGGGTGCGACCCAGAAACCAACGCCAGTACGGCGCGGTGGCTCGAGAGCGGCGGCGCCCCAAGGCTCGGCGGGCCTTGGCACGGCGGTGACACACCCGTGCGCGGAGCCGATGCGTGTCGGTAAGGTGACCGGCCTCGTGTGCCAGCACACAACGCAAGTCTTGCTGGTCGAGGTGCGCGAGGGTGAGCAAGCCGATCGTCAATCCGACGTGGCGACGCCATAGCCAGTCGCGGCGGCCAACCAGAGCGCCCGCGTTTCCGCCGGCTTGGATCCAAACACCGTCTAGCCGTCGCACGCCCGCGGTCCTCATCACATCGTCAATCAGGGCCAGCAGTTCGGGTTGGGTGCGGTCGGTCACCAGGACGCCCCGAAAGCGGATCTTTTCGTGCCGGGTCGCCAAGCTGAGATAGCCATGCCCAATCAGGAACAACACGACCAACGTGATCAGCCCGTGCAACGCGCCGACCAACCAACAACCCACCGCCAGCAATGCGGCGGCCACCACGGCAGGCACATAGGACAGCACCAGGTACGCGGCCGCCGACCACCGAGATACCCTCACCTGCCCGTTGGCACCGACCTGCACGGCAACGCTCCCTATTTGCTCAGCGACTCGATACGAAGCATCGACGCCTTACCAGGCCCACCTGAGCATCGCGCACATGACCAGACACTTCTGTGCTCGAGCCGCCGTCGATTATCCGCATCTGCCGCGAGTCGTGGTTCTAGCCGCCGGTCGCTTCGTAGTCCTCGACCCGGGCCTGCATCAGCGCCCGCAGAAGCTTCGTCGGTAGCTCGCGGTCATAGGGCAGCTTGATGAAGCCCGCACCGGCTTCGTAGCCGGCGGTCTCCACCGCGGCTTTCTGCGTTGCAAAGAACGGCGGCGAGAACCGCAGCGAGCAGTGGTTCTTGAAGTTCTGCAGCATCCACAGGTTGGTGTTCTCCCCACGGACGTATACCGGCAGATTCCACTTCAGTACCTCGCGGGCCTGTCGGTCGGCTTTGCGGCTGAGCTTCCTGAGCGCCTCGAGGTGGGGCCGCTGGACGTCGTTCAATTGCGCGAAGAAGTCGTCGACACTTGTCCGCTTCGGCATCGGCATGCCCTCAACGCTATCCACGCTTGGTCATGCTCGACCATCCGCCTCTGCCACGAGCCATGCACGTCACGTGCCGCAACTGGGCCATCACGTGCGAATCTTGCTCGCGCTGTCGTCACTTCGGGCTGGGCTACGTGGTGGTTGACTGCTTTCTTGTGATCGCCGCTGATGTGTTCCGGAACCAACCGACCTTGGTCGGGAAACGGGTCAGGCTCGAACCACTGAGCGAAGCGGTCTTTGAGGACGTCTGGTCGATGCTGCAAGACCCTGAGGGTCGACGCCTGACTGGCACCCATGCCGTATTCGCTCCAGACGAGTTCCGAGAGTGGCTTGCGAGCAGAGCCGATCAGCACGACCGCGCGGACTGGGCGGCCATCCGGATCGAGGACGGCGCGTTCCTGGGCGAGGCCGTGATCCTGGATTTCGACCCAGCCAACGAAACCGCCGGCTACCGTGTCGCGCTTGCCCATCCCCAGCTATACGGGCAGGGCTACGGCACCGAGATCACCGGGCTCGTCGTCGAGTACGCACTCGACACGGTCGGTCTCTACCGGTTGGGCCTGGAGGTGTTCGACTTCAATACGCGCGCGATACGCGTCTACGAGAAGTGCGGCTTTAGCGTCGAAGGAGTCAAGCGAGGGGCGCTGCTATGGGACGGGCAACGCCATGACGCGGTGATGATGTCGATCCGGCGAGGAGACCCACGGAATCCCTGACCGACGTCGGACCGCGTCGTCGCGCCTCGCAGGCATCCCATCGCACAGATCCTAAATCGCCGCCGCGCGCGTTCAGATGAACGCACTACTTTGCCGCTGACACGGTCGTTTCGTCCGCGGCACGATCGTGCCGATGAGCGGATCTCATTCAGTGATATCGATGATGATGTCCTGGATGGACGCGCGCAGGCGATCGATCGCCTTCTGCGCCAAGCGTGATTTGATCAGTCCTTCCTTCGCGGCGGTACGGATGTGAACACTCGCGATACCCGTGACCGAGGTGTCTCTGATCGCGATCACGAACACGGTGGGATTCATGTTGAAGTGCCCGGAGCCGAGATGGCCGGACAGTCTGACTCCGTCGGCCTGCGGCACCGAGTCAACCGTGGCTCGGAGGTCCGCAAGGGCCGTCTCGGTGCGCTCGACCGGAGCGGGCGTCTGCACAGTGAAAGTTGCCGTCGCCGCGACCGTAGGTACCAGTTTCGCAGTCAATCCCACAGACCATCTTGCTGCCAGGCTGGGCGTTAATCGGGACTCGCCTGCCGATCGCGGTAGTACCCTCACCCATGCTCCTGGTGACGTTGCTTGCGGACTCGCTGACTTCAGCGCAGGCGGTTTCCGACATGCGATACCAAGAATGGGGTCATCCGCCGGAGTCGGAGGATCCGGAATGGTGGCTGGAGACCACGCTGCGGGAGGCAGGTCGACACGAGTTGCCGGTGACCTTCGTCGCGAACGACGCCTCCGGCGCGGTCCTAGGGGCGGTCGGTCTCGACGAGTACGACCTCGATGAGCGCCGCGACACCACGCCTTGGGTTACCGGCATGATCGTCCGGCGAGATCACCGTGGCAACGGCATAGGGCGGGCGCTGATGATGCACCTTGAGCAGTGGGCCGCCCAACAGCACATCACCGAAGCCTGGGTCGGCACCGACCTTGCGCTCGGGTTCTATCAGCGGTGCGGATGGAATCTTCAAGAGACGTTCACAAGTAACACCGGGGAGCAAATCTCGGTTCTGTACAAGCGCTTTCTCTAGATCATCCGTGTCCGTTGTCACCCGGACACTCACCACCCGGCTCATCGCGACACAGTCTCATTGCGATTGGACTCGCACTCTAGTGCCGCTGAGGTCGCGTTCAGCCGCGTAGGTGGGAGCGTGGTGTGCATGCGTGAGGTTCGAGCCCGCCGGCGATTGAGTGCGCCGATTTCTACCGCCCGCTGGGGAAGGTGATCGATTGCCAGGTGTGGGCGGTGTCGGTGGTGATGGCCAGCGCGGAGCCGTTGAGGGTCCATGGGCTTGCGACTGCCCGGGTCGCGGACACAAATGTGATGCCTACCCATCCTTCGACACTTGGTTCCGTGCCGGTGAATGTTGCGTCTTGCCAGCTGTGGCCGCCGTCGTGGGTGACCAACATCCCGCCGCGGGCCTCCCCAAGAACCCAGGTCCGGGCGTCGGCCGCGGCCAGGTCGGCGACGTACCCGCTGGCGTCCGGCGCCACGACCTCATGCCAGTGGCGACCAGCGTCGGTGGAGGTGTAGGCGATTTTGGGTTGGTTACCTGCGCTCGGTTCCGAGCCGCAGACCAACGCGAGCCCGGTAGCTGACCACGCGGCCATCGCGCCAAAGTCAGCTCCTGACCAGTCGCACGGCGTGCTCCGCTGCTGCCACGAACCGTCAGGAAGTTCCGTCCACAGCGTCGTGGGTCCTGGCACGGTCGTGTCCGGGGCCAGAAGGAACACGCTGCTTCCGTGCGTGATGAGTTGAGACAAGTCGCTGACTGGGTCCGGTAGCCCGACGAGCGTGAACTTTGCGCCGTCGCCACTGATTTCGTACAGCCGATCGGTCGCGGTCTGCGCGGCCCAGCAGCCGCTTGCTGTGGGGCAGTCGCGGACCAGGGCATACACGGTGCCTGCGGCATCCTCGACGTCTTCGACCGGGCCGGGTGCGTTGTGCTGCTGCCAGGTGGCGCCACCGTCGGAGGTCACGAACAGTTGATCGCCAAACAGGTAGCCGTGCCGGTCATCCACGAACCGGACACCGGTTGCGCCGGTGGTGATCGGTTCGCCGTATTGGCCGTAGTCGATCCCCGGCGTCGCAACGCTGTGCCAGCTTGTTCCGCCGTCCGTGGTCTTCGCCAAGGTGCCCGGCCCGTATCCCTGTTCCGCGCAGCAACCACCCGGCCCCCACACCCATCCCGTCGACGCCGACACGAAACTCACCGACTGTGGATCAAGAGATGGCCGCCCCGGCTCCGACGGTGCAGGCAACGGTGAAAGCGGTGCGCTGATCGGCGATGACGAGACCAGCGGAAGACGCGATGGTGGTGAGCTCGTTACCGATGACGACTCATCCACCGTCGGCGACGACACGGCGCTCCCAGCGAGTGACTGGGCCGCCAGCGGATGTGACGACGACGCGCACCCGGCGGCGAGCACGCCGACTAGACCCACCCACGCCAGCGAACGAAGCGATCTCATGTCGTAAGGACGCCACCACGTGACGAAAGGTTGGCTGCCGTTGGGGCGATCGTCGTCCAACGAAACGCCACGACATGCGTGGGCAATGCAAATCATTTGCCGCCGTGCGCGTTCACATGAACGCACATCTGGCCGCGATGACGCGCGTCGGACCTCTGCGAGCCGGATAATCGAACCCGTGCCCGATGTCGTGTCCGATCTCGTCGTCACCCCGCGGGTGACCATACCCGCCGGCGAGTTGCGATGGCGCTTCTCGAGATCGAGCGGACCAGGCGGCCAAGGCGTCAACACGACCGACAGCAGGGTCGAGTTGTCGTTCGACGTCGCGACGAGCCCGTCGATTCCACCCGTTCCTGCGAGAGCGCGCAATTGCCCGTTTGGGCGAGCGGCTCACCGACGGCGTCCTCGTGGTGGCCGCCTCGGAGCATCGGTCGCAACTGCGGAATCGAGAGGCGGCCGCCGTCCGGCTTATGTCGTTGCTACGTGGCGCGTTGGCGCCACCCCCGCGCACCCGCCGTCCGACCGTGCCGTCGCGCGGTGCGATCGAACGCCGGCTCACCGACAAGAAGGCCAACGCGAAACGCAAAGCCGACCGCCGGACACCCCCCGACTGGTAAGCGAGCTAGGGGCGCGGGGGGCGCGGGCTGGAGGTCTTGGTGGGGTCGCCTGGCTGGTCGTCGAAGTTGATCTTCTTGACCTTGCGCAGGTGCTTGGTCATCGAACGCAGCAAGAAGACGACGGCCACCGCGAGCACCAGAAAGACCAGCAATCCCAGGGCGCCATTGGGATTCTTGGCCGTGGTGTCGGCGGCGGCGGCGGTCACCGAGTGCAGCGTGGCTGCCGAGTAGGTAGCGAGACCGCTCACGTTTTGGCGTCCTCACGAAGACCCGCGAACAGATCGTCCTCGGGAATCGTCGAGTTGACGAGGGAGCGCGCCAACTCGTAGTCCTCAGTGGGCCACGCTTCTTGCTGGATGTCGAGAGGCACATCGAACCAGGGTCCGTGCGGATCGACCTGGGTCGCGTGTGCCAGCAGAGCCTGTGTGCGGTGGCCGTACCACGGAGCGGTCGGCACCCGCGTGGTGATCCGGTTCCGGTCCTCTTCCTTGATGACCCACTCGGCCAACCGCTGGGTGTACGGCGACTCGAGCCCGCGAGCAACCATCGCGTCGTGCATGGCCTGAAACCGCTCGAGGTGGAAGGTCCAGTGGTAGTACAACTTCAGCGGCTGCCATGGCTCACCCGTACCCGGGTAGCGGTCGGGATCGCCGGCCGCGTCGAACGCCTCGACAGAGACGTTGTGGCACATGACGTGGTCGGGATGCGGATAGCCGCCCCGCTCGTCGTAGGTGATCACGACGTGTGGCCGCTCGCGCCTGATCAGCTCGACCAGCGGAGCGGACGCCACCTCGAGTGGCTGAAGCGCGAAGCATCCCTCCGGCAACGGCGGTAGCGGATCACCCTCCGGCAGGCCTGAGTCGACGAAGCCGAGCCAGACATGGCGGACGCCGAGGATCCGGACCGCCTCCTCCATCTCCGCGCGGCGCACGTTCGGCAGGTCGTCGACGACCTCGGGGCGGTCCATCGCCGGATTCAAGATCGAGCCGCGTTCGCCACCGGTCAAGGTCACCACGAGGACGTCGATGCCCTCTTGCGCGTAGCGGGCCATCGTCGCCGCGCCCTTGCTGGACTCGTCGTCCGGATGGGCGTGCACGGCCATCAGCCGCAGTCGTGCTCATGTCATGCAGTCACGTGTGGTCCATCCCGTTCGTACTCATGAACTCTCATTCTCCTGGCTCCGGCAGCGGGCCGAGCGTCGGGTCGGCCCGCGGTTGTAACCTGAGACGCAGGCCGACACCCGAATCGACCGCTCGTGGAAGTCAACACCGATCGCCGGCTATGTCATTGCACGACATGTCACAGCAGATGTCACACAGAGGGAGCTCCGTGGCCCAGACCACCCCGATCACCTGGCTGACTCGCGAGGCCTATCGACCGGCTGACCGCCGAGTACGACAACCTCACCGGTCCGGCCAGGATCGAAATCACCCGCAAGATCCAGGCCGCGCGAGAAGAGGGCGACCTGAAGGAGAACGGCGGCTACCACGCAGCCAAAGAAGAGCAAGGCAAGATGGAAGCCCGCATCCGGCAGCTGCGTCACCTGCTCGACAACGCCAAGGTCGGTGCCGGTCCAGCCGACGACGGCAAGGTCGGGCCGGGCATGGTCGTCACCGTTCGCTACGAGGGCGACGACGACACGTTGACCTTCTTGCTGGGCTCCCGCGAAGACGCCGGCGGAGCAGTCGACGTCTACTCGCCGAGTTCGCCGCTCGGAGCCGCACTGCTCGGCAAGTCTGCCGGCGACACGGCGTCCTACGCACTGCCGAACGGCACCAAGCTGACTGTCGAGATCATCGAAGCGAAGCCCTACACCGGCTGACACCACACCGGCTCGCGCCCTAGCGCGCCGCGGCCGCGCGGTACTTGCGCACCGACAGCGGAATGAAGATCACCAACAGCAGCAGGCTCCACCCGATCGCGGTGAGCTGCGGCATGCTGCATCGGCCATGCATGCGGGCGCGGCAGCGTGCCGTTGTTACCGAACAGTTCACGGGCGGACGCGACAACGGCACTCACGGGATTCCAGTTCGCTACCGGCTGTAGCCAGCTCGGCAGCGACTGCGACGTGACAAACGCATTCGACAGGAACGTCAGCGGAAACATCCAGATGAAGCCAGCGCTTTGCGCAACCTCGACGCTCTTCACGGACAACCCGATCGTCGCCGAGACCCACGACATCGAGTACGCGAAGAGAAACATGATGAGGTACGCCGCGATCGCCCTGCCTGCTCCACGCTCGATGCGCCAACCGACGAGCAGGCCGCATGCCGACATCACGATCATCACGATGCAGTTGTTGACCAGATCGGAAAGCGTCCGGCCGAACAGCACGGCCGACCGCGCCATGGGCAGTGATCTGAACCGGTCGATGATTCCTTTCTGAAGGTCATCGGCCAACCCGATCGCCGTGATGCCCGCGCCGAAAGTCACGGTCTGGGTGAAGATGCCGGCCATCAAATAGGAGCGGTAGCTCACGCCGGGCACCGGAATCGCGCCACCGAAGACATACGCGAACAGCAGCACGAACATGATCGGCTGGATCGTCGTAAAGACCAGCAGGTCGGGGATGCGCTTGACCTTGATGAGGTTGCGCTTCGCCATCACCAAACCGTCGGCGGTCGCTTGCGTCAAAACGCTCATGCCTGCTTCTCCTTGCGGCCGCGACGGCCCGGTTTTCGCGTCGGCCACTGCAGGATCGGCCGCGTCTTCGGCCGCGTGGCCGGTCAACGACAAGAACACATCGTCGAGAGTCGGACGCCGGATGCCGACGTCCTTGACGACGACTCCAGCCGCGTCGAGCTGACGTAATGCATCGATCAGTACCGTCGACCCGCCCTGACGGCGATCGACGCCGCCCGGGTGTGCGCGTCGACCAACGGCTCGCCGGTACCGACCTTGCGCTAGAGCACGTCTCGGTCGCCGGCAACTCCGACGCGTGCGACACAGTCAGTTCGAGACGCTCGCCGCCGATCTGCGACTTGAGTTCGTCGGCGGTGCCGCGAGCGATCACCTTGCCGTGGTCGATCACGACGATCGACTGCGCGAGCCGATCCGCTTCCTCCAGGTACTGCGTGGTCAGCAGCAACGTCGTGCCGCCGTCGACCAGCTCTTCGATGACGTCCCACATGCCGAGGCGGCCGCGCGGGTCGAGACCCGTCGTCGGCTCGTCGAGGAACAGCACCTCGCGGCTTTGGCGACGAGGCTGCCGGCGAGGTCGAGGCGGCGGCGCATGCCGCCGGAGTACGTCTTCACCACGCGATTGGCGGCGTCGACCAGGTCGAAGCGCTCGAGGAGCTCGTCGGCTCGCGCGAGAGAGACCGACTTGCCGAGGTGGTACAGCCGTCCGACCATGTCGAGGTTCTCGCGACCAGTCAGGTTCTCGTCGACGGCCGCGTACTGGCCCGACACACCGATCGTTCGCCGAACCGCGTCGGCGTCGCGCACGACGTCGAGACCAGCCACGGTCGCAGTTCCGGCGTCCGGCTTGAGAAGGGTGGTGAATACCCGCACGGCGGTCGTCTTGCCGGCGCCGTTGGGCCCGAGCAGGCCGAGCACGGTTCCCTCCTCGACGTTCAAGTCAATGCCGTCGAGCGCGCGCACCTTGCCGTAATGCTTGACGAGGCCCTGGGCCACGATCGCGCCACCGGTAGACCGCGGAGCACGCGGAGTTGCTTGAAGATCGACCATGTGAAGAGAGACTCCCTCGAGTCGCCGAAATCATCGGTCCAACGCGAACCGGCAGGCGTTGCGAACCAGGCAACACGGCAGGCTATCGACCGGCTGCACGGGAGCGTCAAGTTACTTACGAGCCGAGCGGGGCCTGGAGGCTCAGCGCGGGCGACCTCAGGGACGAACCAGTGGGCCGAGCACGATAAGAACAGATGCCACCAGCAGCCCGTACTCGACGAAGATCACGCCGCGCAGGTGAAGAGTTCAGTCGACGCGCCGCGGCCGAGATCCCCGACGCGCTGATCACGTAGAGCGCGACTTGCGGGCTGATGTAGCTGAGCTGAAACGGGGCGAGAACCCTCCGTACCAGCCGCCCCCCATGATGTCGTGCTGAACGCGTGCGGCTACGACAACGGCGAACACGAAGCCCACCAACATGCACAAACATGCGAGCGATCCAACGGAGGTATGGCCCACGGTCGACAGGTGATGGCCGATCGGCGTGGTGGCCAGCGAAAGGATGGAGATGCCCGCCACTGCCAGCAGGTGCGCAGCGAGCAGCAAGAACGCACGAGCCCTGGTCGGAAACGCGTCGCCCGAGTTTGACAGCGCGAAGTCCGGTCGCCCTTTGTCGTTCTCGGTCAACGCCGGAAGCACCGAGAACGAGGCAGCCGGGGGAACCGACCGCGGCGGCTCGGTGACGACGACGCGGAGATCGGGCTCCGAAACAATGCGTAGGTCGGGCTGAGCCACGGCAAGGTCGCCGGGGGCGGGCACCGAAACGAGGCGCAGGTCGGGCTGAGCCACGGAAAGGTCGCCCGCTTCGGGCGCCAACCGCGGGGCGGCTGCAAAGGGCCGCGCGGGGGCAATGGTCTGGGCGGCGGCAAAGTGCGGGGCGGCCACAAAGGGCTTCGCGGCCACAATGGATTGCGCGGCGGCAAAGTGCGGGGCGGCAAAATGCGGGGCGGCGACAAACGGTCTGCGCGGCCGCAAAGGGCTGAGCGGCCGCAAAGGGCTGAGCGGCTGCGAAGCGCGGGTCGGCTCCAAAGCGGGCGCCTTGGCTGGGTGCGAAACGTGCACCGGCTGCAAAGCGCGGATCCGGCGCCGCTGCCATGCGGGAAGCGACCCGAGGTCGGCCTGAGTGGCGGCTGCGGCTGCTGCCACTGTTGCTGCCGCGGCTCCGCAGCACCAAAGCGGTGCCGAGCAGGACCAGCAACGCGGCCGACAAGAACGGCACGAGCGGCAGTGACGTCACATGCGAAAGAGCAAGGTGCACGACATCCGACTTTCGGGGGGACGGCTGACCAGGCAGTCAGGATCGAGCGCTCAGGTAGTTGTTTCGACCCCGCCGGACGGCGACCTTAAGTGTTCGGTTGCGTCATCCGGGTGAAGTTCGCTAGGTGAACTCGAGGCGGTAGCCGCGCGAGCGGAGCATCTCCACGACCTCATCGGAATGCGTCGGGCCCCGCGTTTCGACCTGCAGGGCCACCGCGACCTCGTCGAGGCGCAGGGTCGGCGCGGTGCGCTGGTGCACCACATCAAGGACGTTGCCGCCGGCAGCCGCGAGCGCCTGCAGCAAGGCCGCGAGCGCGCCGGGTCGATCGCTGATCGTCACTTGGAACGACAGGTAGCGTCCCGCGGCGGCCAGCCCGTGCCGCAGCACCCCCATCAACAAGACCGGGTCGACGTTGCCGCCGGACAGCACCGCAACAACCGGCGGCTCGAACGACTGCGGGGCGTCGATGATCGCTGCGACCGCGGCGACGCCTGCCGGTTCGACAACCAACTTCGCGCGCTCGAGGCAGAACAACAGCGCCCGCGACAGCGAGTCCTCGGAGACCGTCAACACCCGATCGACGTAGTCGCGGACAAGCGCGAACGTCAACTCACCCGGACACCCGACCGCGATTCCGTCGGCAATCGTCGACATCGACGCCAGCCTGGTCGGCGTCCCGGCCTCAAGCGACGCTGGGAACGCGGCCGCACCTTGGGCTTGCACCCCGACCACGGCGACGTCGGGCCGCAGGGCTTTGACGACAACCCCGATACCCGATAGCAACCCGCCGCCGCCAGTGCTGACCACGATGGTTCGCACATCGGGACATTGCTCGAGGATTTCCAGGCCCGTCGTCGCCTGGCCGGCCACGATGTCGGGGTGATCGAACGGGTGAATCAGCACCGCACCGGTGGCGGCTGCGAACGAGATGGCCTCGGTGAGCGCCTCGTCGAGGGTGTGTCCGAAGAACCGCACGTCCGCGCCGTACTTGCGGGTCGCCTCGACCTTCGGCAGCGGCGCACCTTCGGGCATGAACACCGTCGACTTGGCACCCAGCAAGCGACGAGGCGAGCGCGACGCCCTGTGCGTGATTGCCCGCGCTTGCGGCGACGACGCCGCGGGCTCGCTCGGCGTCCGTCAGTCGGGCGATGCGAACGTAGGCGCCGCGAATCTTGAACGATCCCGCGCGTTGCAAGTTCTCGCACTTCAGCGGACGCCGCCGCCGACCAGTTCGGCGAGCCCGCGGGACGACTCGATCGGCGTACGGCGCGCAACCCCTCGAGAAGCACGGCGGCCGCACGCGCGTCGGCTAGCCAGTCCGCAAGGTCGCGCGGCACTACCGCCGAGGTCATGCCCGAAGTCTCGCACCGATCCCGTCGAGAAAAGACTAGGGCGAAAAGATTGCGCCGCCTCGCCGGTTTCAGCGCGCCGATCCGGTGCAGGATGAACGAATGCGCACCCAACTCGCTCCGGGCACGGCCGACCACGTCGTCGAGGGCATCCGGATCCGCGTCACGACCTACGGCGGACCAGGTGATGGCCTCGACAACTCCCCCGCGGTGTTGCTGCTGCACGGCTTCCCGACCTCGTCCCAGTTGTGGCGCAAGGTCGGTCCTGAGATGTGCGCCAGCACCGATGACGACCTCTTCGTGCTCGCCCCCGACCTCGTTCAGCTCGGCGAGTCGGAGCGAACCGGATCGCGCATCGACCTCGCGACTCAGGCCCGACTGCTGCTGGGCATGCTCGACGCGTACGACGTCGACAAGGTCATCGTTGCCGGGCACGGACTCGGCGGTGCGGTCGCGGTCCACCTTGCCGCGCTTGACGCGAGCCGGGTCGCCGGGCCTCGCGTTGCTCGACTCGCCGCTGCATGCCGACGCGTGGCCCGTCGCCGGCGCATTGCCGATGCTGATTCCGGGCGTGCGCGCTATCTGCGGACGCGCACTGCCCGTCGTCCCGTGGCTGGCCGAACGAGTGCTCGCGACGTTGGTGGGCAGTGGCAGCGATGCGACCGGCGTGCGTCCGCTCGACCGCTACGTCGAAGAGTTGCGCAAGCCCGGCGCGGCTCGCGGCCTCGTCCATTTCGCGACCGCGGTTGACCCGGTCGCGATCGAGGCCGCCTGGCACGTCGTGCGCGCTTCGCCGCCGCCGACGCTGATCATGTGGGGCGCCGACGATCGAGTGCACAACATCACATACGGACGGCGAGTGGCTGGCGAAATTCCCAGCGCAGCATGGGTTCCGGTGGCTGGCGCAGGGCACCTGCTGCCCGAGGAACGACCCGAACGCGTCGCGGAAGAACTCGTCGCATTCCACGCCGAGATCGCCGGCGACTGACCGAGCTGACAGGAGGCAACCGTGACCGACGAAGGGCCAATCTCCTACATGGCGCTCATGCCAGGCGTCGAAGTGTGCACCATCGACGGCACCACGATCGGCACGGTCGAACACGTTTTGCAGGAACCAGATCTCGACCTGTTCGACGGCATCGTCGTCGCCGTACCGCGCGGCATTCGCTTCATTGACCGCGACCAGATCACGACCATCACCACCGCGAAGGTAACGACCAGCCTCACGGTCGCCGACGCCGCGCAGCTGCCCGAGCCGGAGGGAAATCCGGTCTATCACGTCAACGCGCTGCAAGACGTCGGGCCGAAGTTGACAGCGCGACTCGGGCGCATGTTCCGCCGCGAGCACTGGATCAAAGACGAGTAGCAGCTAGGCGCGGGCCCAGGCGAGCAAGTCGTCGGCGTCCATCGTGTTGACGACTGTCTTTGGATCGACGCCGCACTCTTCTGCGCGGGCGCACCCGTAGATCTGCCAGTCGAGCTGCCCGGGCGCGTGTGCGTCGGTGTCGATGGAGAATCGGCAACCGATCTCGACCGCCAGGCTCAACAACCGGCGCGGTGGATCGAGTCGCTCTGGCCGGCTGTTGATCTCGACCGCGACGTCGTGCTCCTTGCACGCAGCGAACACTTTCTCGGCGTCGAACTGCGACTCTGGCCGCGAGTTCCCGCCGTCCCGTCCGATCAGTAGCCGACCGGTGCAATGGCCGAGGACGTCGACAAGCGGATTGCGGACGGCGGCGAGCATCCGTCGCGTCATCGCGATGCGGTCCATCTTGAGCTTCGAATGCACGCTCGCGACCACGATGTCGAGCTGGTCGAGTAACTCGGGCTCCTGATCCAACGAGCCGTCGTCGAGGATGTCGCACTCGATGCCGGTCAGGATCCGAAACGGCGCGAGCTTCTCGTTCAGCTCGCGCAACCACTCGTAGCTGGTCGCGCAGTCGCTCCGCAGTAAGCCCGCTTGCCACCGTGAGTCGCGGCGAGTGATCAGTCAGCGCGACGTAGCTATGCGGACCGCTAGCCAAATCCCTTGCCGCTAAGGCCATTTCCTCGATCGGACTGCCGCCGTCACTCCAGTCCGAGTGCGTGTGCAGGTCGCCGCGCAGAGCAGCACGCAAGCTCTCGCCACCGTCAACGAGCGGCTCCTCGCCCGCGGGCAACAGCTTGGCGAGGTACCCCGGCACCGAGCCTGCCACCGCTTCACGCACCACGGTTGCCGTGACGGCCCCGACACCGGGAAGGTCAGTCAGCGTGCCCAGCTTTGCGCGCTGCTCCAGCTCGCCCTCCGGCAACGCGGCGAGGACGGCGGCTGCGTTGCGAAACGCCTTCACCCGATAGGTCGGCTCGCGCGCCCGCTCGAGCAGGAACGCGATCTGCCGCAGCGCATCAATCGGGTCGGGTGCTGAGGCGTCGGCCATACCGCGCCGATCTAGCGCGGAACGGCGTTGTCGTGATCGATGTGACCCTCGGCTCGTGGTGAGCCGAACACCAGCACCGACGCGGAGAAGCCGTGCAGGTGGTTGCGGTTGCCGACCGGTCCGATCTCGCCGGACGCGAAGAATCCCGCGATGCCCGTCGTCGCGAGACCTTGCCGCATAGCCAGGACATCGTGGTCAGCCGACGTGAACAAGTTGGAACCGCGTCCGTTGCAGGAGAACAGCAGCGCGCCCTCGACAGCACTGAACTCATGCTTGAGCTGGATCAACATCGCCCGCAAATCGTCGTCCGCTGAAGCAGCATCACGGACCTGGAACCGCACGGTCCGGCCCACCGGAACGATGTCGCCGATCGCGATCGCGCCGCGCGCCTTGTCGACGCCGAGGATGCCGCGCACCAGGAAGTCGCCGCGCTCGTGCTCCTCGACGTACTCGTCCATCGCAATCCCGATCTGCAAGCCACCGCTCGCCAATGCCTGATCGATGGAGGACAGCGAGCCGATCACCTGCTCGAGCTTTTGCACCGCCGGGATGCCCGCGAGCTCCAGCAGCAAGTTTCCCTCGGCTGCTGTGACAGTCATCGCCGGCCCGACCGGACGGCAGCCCTGGCTGACCATCGCCTGCGCCCCGACCGGCCCGCCCAGCACGACCCCCACCGCGCCCCGGTCGACGACCCGGCCGTCGATCAGCAGTCGGGTCGAGCCCGGACCGCGGCTGCCGGTCGCCAATCCACCGACCAGCGGCAACGCCAGCGCGGTGTTCGCCTGCTCAACGAAGCCGTCCGCGGGGAAGCTGTACGGGTCGGCGACGACGACCGCCACCTCATCGGCATCCTCGCTCTCGGGCAGCCCGAGGATCGCCATGCCGCCTTCGGTGCGGATCACTTCAAGATGAAATGCCCTGACCCGGACGCCGGGCAGCACCGCCGCCCAGACGCTCACCGCGCTGGTGGCTTCGATGCCCTGCGCGGCGCCGATGACGCCGGAGGCGCTGCAGCCGATCACGGTCCGGGCGCGCAGGACGCTGGCCGCGCGCTGCAGCGCTTCCTCGACCTGGTCGGGTTCGGATCCGCTGACAAAGACGCAGGCCAGATCGGGGCTCAGGCCGCCCAGCGGACCGCGCGCGGCGATCGCGGCAGACTCGGCGGCGCGCACAAGATCAGCGTCGACCGCCAGACCGTCCCCAAAACGTGCCATCCCGCCTATGGTCCCGGCTCCTGGCGCGTCTGTCATGCGGTTGGGATGCGCATCCGGGTGACGCTCAGCGCCGCAGCCGATCAACGCCGCACAGTAATCGGCGGGCCGCGACGCGGCGCCGGAGGGCCAGCGTCCTTCCGAAGGACGTAAGGCGAAGCAGTCCGAGGGAGGACGCTGGCCCGCAGGCGCTGACACGCGAAACCCGCAACGCACCGGACACGAACGCGACGTAAGGTCGAATGCGTGCCCCAGACTCCCCAGAATCCGCGCCCTCCGCAGTCTCCACGTCCCGAGGCGGACACCAGCCACTCGACGTCCGCCCAGCCTTTGATCACTACGCTCGGCGCGCTTCGGGCGTCCGGCCATGTGCAGAAACCGGTCAAGGTCGAGATCCGCGACAACCTGCTCGCCCGCCTGCGATCTGGCGAACCGCGGTTTCCGGGCATCGTCGGCTTCGACGAGACGGTGCTGCCGCACGTCGAGCGCGCGCTGCTCGCGGGGCACGACTTCGTGCTGCTCGGCGAGCGCGGCCAGGGCAAGACGCGGCTGATCCGCACGATCAGCGGGCTGCTCGACGAGTGGACGCCGGTCGTCGACGGCTGCGAGATCAACGACCATCCGTACGCGCCGGTGTGCACGCGGTGCCGTCGGCTCGCGGACGAACTCGGCGACGATCTGCCGGTCGACTGGCTGCACCGCGACCAGCGGTACGGCGAGAAGCTGGCGACCCCTGACACCAGCGTCGGCGACCTCATCGGCGACGTCGACCCGATCAAGGTCGCCGAGGGCCGCACGCTCGGCGATCCCGAGACCGTGCACTACGGGCTGGTCCCGCGATTCAACCGCGGCATCTTCTCGGTGAACGAGCTGCCCGATCTGGCCGAACGCATCCAGGTGTCGCTGCTCAACGTGCTCGAAGAGCGCGATGTGCAGATCCGCGGATACGCACTGCGGCTGCCCCTCGACGTCCTGCTTATCGCGAGCGCGAACCCCGAGGACTACACCAACCGCGGCCGCATCATCACGCCGCTCAAGGACCGGTTCGGCGCCGAGGTTCGCACGCACTACCCGTTGCGCCTCACCGACGAGATCGACCTCATTTCGCAAGAGGCCGACCTGTCGGCGGACGTGCCGGGGTACCTGCTCGACGTCGTCGCCCGTTTTACTCGGCTGGTGCGCGAGTCGACCGCGGTCGACCAGCGCTCCGGAGTGTCCGCACGGTTCGCCGTTGCGGGTGCAGAAACCGTTGCGGCATCGGCACTTCGACGGGCCGCGCTCACCGGCGAGGCGGACGCCGTGGCGCGGGTGTGCGACCTGCCTGGCATCGTCGATTCGCTTCAGGGCAAGGTCGAATTCGAGGTCAGCGAGGAAGGGCGCGAGCGCGACGTCCTCGTGCACCTGTTGCGGCGAGCCGTCGCCGAGACGTTTCGCGCAAAGCTCGGAAACGCTGACCTGAGCGGGCTGCTTTCGCGGTTCGACGAAGGTGCCACCGTCGAGACCGGCGAGCTGGTGTCGGCGGCCGACCTGCTCAAGCGGGTCGGCCAGGTGTCTGGGCTCGCGAAGGTGCTCGAGCGGCTCGGCGACGACGGCGGGGAGAACCCGGGACGCGCGGCAGCCGCGATCGAGTTCGCGCTCGAGGGCCTGTACCTCACCCGGCGGCTGAGCAAGGACGAGGTCCCCGGCCGCACGGTGTACGGCGGCTAGCGTGAGCTCGCCGGCGTTTCGCTACGGCCCGTGGCACGAAGGTCCCGACCCACTCGCCCCGCCGTACGACATCGCGCAGGCACTCGACGAACTCGGCGACGCCGTGCTCGACGGCGCCAGCACGTCCGACGCGCTGCGCGACCTGCTCCGCCAAGGTGCGCCCGGATTGCGCGGCCTCGAGGACATGCTGCGGCGGGTGCGCGAACAGCGCCGTGCACTGCGAAACAAGGGTCGCCTCGACGGCACTCTCGAGGAAGCGCGGGCGTTGCTCGACAAGGCGATCGGGCAGGAGCGGGCGGCGTTGTTTCCCGACCCGTCGGACGACGCGCGGCTGCGCGAAACCGAACTCGACACGCTGCCTTCGGACCCGGCCCGTGCGATCCGCGCGCTCTCCGACTACGACTGGCAATCCGACGACGCACGCGCAACGTACGAGCAACTGAAGGACCTGCTGCGCCAAGAGGTCCTCGACAGCCAGTTCCGCGGCATGAAGCAAGCCATGCAGTCGATGCAATCCGGATCGCCTGAGGCCGCGGCGGCAATGCAGGCCGTCAAGGACATGATGGCCGACCTCAACGAGATGCTCGCCGCCGATGCGCGTGGCGAACACACGCAAGAAGACTTCGATCAGTTCATGGCCAAGCACGGGCAGTTTTTCCCTGACCAGCCGGCGAATCTCGAGGAACTCGTCGACTCGCTCGCACGTCGCGCGGCCGCGATGGAACGCATGCTCGCGTCGATGACCCCCGAGCAGCGCGACGAACTTGCCGCGCTGATGGCGCAGTCGATGGAAGACATGGGCCTTGCCTCGGAGATGGCGCGCTTGAACGACGCGCTACGCACTCGGCGTCCCGATCTGGATTGGACCGGCCGCACTCGCATGAGGGGCGACCAACCGCTTGGCATGTCGGACGCGACGACTGCGCTGGAAGAGATGGCCGATCTCGAGGAGCTCGAGTCGACGCTCGGCGCAGGAGTACCCGGGCGCCAGCCTCGAGGACGTCGACGAGGAGGCGATCCGGCGCGCCCTCGGACGGCAGGCGGTCGACGATTTGCGCCAGTTGCGCGAGGTCGAGCGTGAGTTGGAGCGGCAGGGCTATCTCAAGCGGGACGGCGGGAGGCTGGAGCTCACCGCGAAAGCCGTGCGCCGGCTCGGCGCCACCGCGCTGCGACGGGTCTTCGCGTCACTGTCCAGCAGTACGCGCGGCGATCACGACGTGCCCAATGCGGGATCGGCCGGCGAGCTGACCGGCTCGTCGCGGGCGTGGCAATTCGGCGACGAGCAGCCGCTGGACGTCGTGCGCACGGTGTCGAACGCGATCCTTCGGTCCGGCCCGCGCGTCGGCGACGGCGTGCGTCGGCAACGGGGTGAAGCTGCAGGTCGACGACTTCGAGGTCGTCGAGACCGAGCGCCGAACGTCAGCCGCGGTCTGCCTGCTCGTCGACCTGTCGTGGTCGATGACGTTGCGCGGCACGTGGGGAATCGCCAAGTCGACCGCGCTCGCGCTGCACTCGCTGGTGAGCACGCGGTTCCCTCAGGACGCGCTGCAGGTCATCGGGTTTTCCAACTACGCAAGGGTTTTGCAGCCCACCGAACTCGCCGGCCTCGACGCCGAGATGGTGCAGGGCACCAACCTGCAGCACGCGTTGCTCATCGCCGGGCGATTCCTCGATCGCCATCCTGAGCACGAGCCGGTCGTGCTCGTCGTCACCGACGGCGAGCCGACGGCGCACCTGCTCCCGAGCGGCGACTACACCTTCGACTGGCCGCCGTCGCCCGGAAACGCTAGCGGTCACCCTCGCCGAGGCCGACAAGATGACCCGACGCGGCGCGACGCTGAACGTCTTCATGCTCGCGGACGACAAGGGCCTCGTCGATTTCGTCGACAAGTTGGCCAAGCGCAACGGCGGACGGGTCTTCGCGCCGTCCGACGACAAGCTCGGCGACTACGTCGTGAGCGACTACCTGCGCGCTCGTCGCGGCCGCCGGGGCTAGCGGCCGCCGGGGCGAGCGTGGGGGTAGCGTGACGCCAATGCACCGGCTGCGCGTGAAGGTGTTTGGCGACCTGCCGAACGAGGTCGCCGTACTGGCGGCGGTGGCGTTCAGCGTGGCGGTCGGCTTCGGCATCGTCGCACCGGTCATCCCACTGTTCGCGCATCACTTCGGGGTCGGTAAGGCGGAAGTCGGCGCCGTGCTGTCCGCCTTCGCGTTCATGCGCCTCGCGTCCGCCCTCGGTGTTGGCCGCCTGGTCGACGCCATCGGTGAACGCGTCGTGCTCGCGAGCGGCATCGGCATCGTCGCGGTCAGCAGCGCGCTCGCCGGATTCGCGCACAGCTACCTGCAACTCCTCCTGCTGCGCGGCGTCGGGGGGATCGGCTCCGCGATGTTCTCGGTCAGTGCGATGGGCCTGCTACTGCGCGTTGTCGCCCCGGAGCAGCGTGGCCGCTCGGTCGGACTGTTCCAGGGCGGCTTCCTGCTCGGTGGCATCTCCGGCCCGGCCATCGGCGGACCACTCGCCGCGTGGTCGATCCGCGCCCCGTTCTTCGTCTACGCCGGCACGCTCGTCGTCGCCGGTACCGTCGCGATGGTCGGCTTGCGGCGCGCGTCGCTGGCCCGCAAGACCGAGCCCGCGGGTACCGACCAGCCGGGCCGCACGAGCCTTGGCGCCGCGTTCAAACAACGGGCCTACCGGGCGGCGCTGGTGGCCAACCTCGCCGACAGCTGGGCCGCGATGGGCGTGCGGAACACGCTCGTGCCGCTGTTCGTCGTCGAGTCCCTGCATCGTGGCACCGCGTGGGTCGGCATCGGGTTCACGATTGTTGCCTTCTTCAACGCGGCCACCCTGATTCCTGCAGGACGTCTCGTCGACCGGCGTGGTCGCCGTCCCGTCATGGTGGGGGGCTGCCTGCTCTCGGCAAGCTCGATGGCGTTGCTCGCCCTCTCGCCCGACCTGGTCGGCTACATCGTCGCCATGGTCGTGTTCGGCGTCGGCTCGGGACTGCTCGACGTCGCACCGGCCGCGGTCGTCGGCGACGTCGCCGGCAAGCGCGGCGGCACTGTCGTGGCGGGGTTCCAGATGGCGGGCGACGGCGGTTCGGTCGGCGGCCCGATCGTCGCCGGTTGGGTGGCCGACACGTGGTCCTACGGTGCCGCGTTTTGGGTGACGACCGGCATCCTGGCCGGCGCCGGCGCGTTGGCCGCCCGCGCACCCGACATCCGCGAATCTACCGGAGAGCTTGCTCCAGATCAGCCAACAAGTCGTCAACGTTCTCGATCCCTACCGACAGTCGAACCAGGTCCGGGGGTACTTCAAGGGGACTCCCCACCACGCTGACATGTGTCATCCGACCCGGATGCTCGATCAGCGACTCGACTCCGCCAAGTGACTCAGCCAACGTGAAGAGTCTCGCTCGGTTGCAGACATCGATGGCGGCCAGCTCCCCGGCGTCCATGCGAAACGACACCATGCCACCGAAGTTGCGCATCTGCTTCGCGGCGATCTCGTGACCGGCGTGCGACTGGAGTCCCGGATAGAGCACCTGCGAAACTCCCCTTTGGTGCTGCAGGAATGTCGCGATGCGGGCCGCGTTCTCGCAATGCCGATCCATGCGGACGGCGAGTGTCTTCACGCCGCGCATCACCAGCCACGAGTCGAACGGCCCAGCGATCGAACCGATGGCGTTCTGATGGAACGCGAGTTGCTCGCCCAGGCCGGCATCGGCCGCGACCAATGCGCCGCCGACCACGTCGGAGTGTCCACCGAGGTACTTCGTCGTGGAATACACGACGATATCGGCGCCCAAAGCCAGTGGCTGCTGCAAATACGGTGAAGCGAAGGTGTTGTCGACAACCAGCTTCGCGCCCCCCTCGTGCGCGATCCGTGCGACCGCCGCGATGTCAGCAATCCCCAGCAGCGGATTGCTCGGAGTTTCGCACCACACCACCCGCGTCTTCGGCGTCATCGCGGCGACAAGCCGGTCGAGATCCGACAGGTCAACCGACGTGTGCACGACATCCCACCGGCCGAACACCTTGTCGACCAACCGGAACGTGCCGCCGTACGCATCGCCCGGCACCACGACGTGGTCATGTGGCGCGCACAGTGTGCGCAAGATGCAGTCCTCGGCCGCTAACCCACTCGCGAAAGCCAACCCGCGCGCGCCGCCGTCGAGATCTGCCAGGCACGCCTCCAGCGCTGCCCGCGTCGGATTGCCCGACCGGCTGTACTCCCACCCGTCGCGAGGGTTGCCCACCGCGTCTTGGTGGAACGTCGAGACCTGGAAGATTGGCGGGACGACGGCACCCGTGCGTGGGTCCGACGGCTGGCCGGCGTGAATGGCCCGGGTCTCGAAGCTTTCGGCAGTGCTTTCCGCAGTGAACGTGGCGTCGCGGTGGTCTGTCATGAAGCCGAGGCTATCCCGCAACCACTAGGTTGGCCGTCGACAGGCGGCGGTCGCCGTCCCGCACCACCCGTGATTCCGCCGAGGTCGAGGAGGACGTTGTGGCCTGGCGCGAACGACCAGTCGCGGCGGCTGCTCTTGCTGATGCCCGCGAACTGATCTTCCGCCCCAAATTCCGGCGCGCCATCGTCGCCGGGCTTGTGTTCGTCGCCGCTGCTATCGCTGGGGCCTACGACAACGGCGTCAAGGCCACGCACAAGGTCAACGGGGTACCGGTGACCGACCAGCCGCACCGCATTTTCGCGTTGGTGGCGATCGGCGTATGTCTCGGTGCTGGCATCCTCACCGTCCAACTCGTCGCACTCGAGCTCGCACGGCTCGCCCGCCATCGTGGCAGTCCCGCCGCGGCGTCCGCGATCCGGCTGGGCGTGCAGATCATCGGATACCTCGCGATTCTCGTCACGGTGCTCGGGCTTTTCGCGGTCAAGATCGAGAGCGTCCTGCTGTCCGGCGCCATCGTGAGCGTCGTGCTCGGACTCGCGGCGCAGCAATCGCTGGGCAACGCGTTCGCGGGCATCGTTCTGCTCATTTCGCGGCCGTTCAAAGTCGGCGACTACATCACCTTGCGGGCTGGAGCGCTCGGTGGACAGTACGACGGCCATGTCACCGCCATCAGCTTGATGTTCACCACGATGCGCACGAGCGAAGGACCGATTTCATTCCCGAACGCCGCCGTCCTCTCCGCTGCTACCGGAGTTCGCGACGACCCCAGCGGCAACTCGCCGCTCATCACCTAGGTCCCAGGCTCATTACCTAGCGGCGGCCTGATCGCTCGCGGCTGCGCGACGGATCACATAGATGTACGACGGACCCGCATCACTTGGATCTGGCGAGCCAAGCAAGCCGGCCCAGCGGCGTTCGAAGCCGACCCGCTCCAGAGTGCGCCACGACGGCCGGTTCGCCTGCTGCATCGCCACAATGACGCTGTCGACGTCGGGGTAACGGCGCAGCGTGTCGGCGAGGAATCGGCGGATCGCCGCGGTTCCGACGCCGCGTCGGGTGGCATCGACCGCTCCAATCGCGTAATCGAACCCGACGGCAGCACTCGTATCGCCGATTACTGCTAGCGCGGCGGCCCATGTTGGGTTGTCGCTGATTCGGTAGCGCTGCATGAAACCCACCGGCCGACCGTCGGTCTCGACCACGAAGAGTTCGGTGGGATCGACGCCGTCGATGCAGGGGCCGTATTCGGCCTCGACCGCCTCGGTTGGCGAGGCCTCGCCGTGCTCCCACGGGAACCAGGCCTCGACGTGCGGCGTGCGCAGCCAGACTGCCAGCAGGGGGAAATCGCCGCGAGTCATCGGCCGCAGGACCACCGTGGGTCGGTCCTGCGATCCCGGGCCGCCAGCCTCAACCTGGCTAGCCATCACGCTCCACCTGACTAGACACCACGCGCAACCTGACTGGACATCACAGCAGTATCGAACCCATAGAGTCGCAGCGGGCACTTGGCCAACGTTCAGCAAACTCCCAGACTTCAGCGTAACGATGCTCTTCTACCGTCGTTTTGCCGCGGGCCCGGTTTGCCGCGGATGCGACAGCCGACCGATTGGACTCGACATGCCGAGCTTGGCCGCCGTCCCCACCGTTGTGGGAGCCGCCGGACCAGCACGGCTGCTCGTCGTGGACGACGAGCCCAACATTCTCGAACTCCTCGCGGCAACCCTGCGATTCAGCGGCTTCGAGGTGGCGAGCGCAGCCACCGGCCACGAAGCGCTTGAGATGACCAAGACTTTCAAGCCGGATCTCATCGTGCTCGACGTCATGATGCCCGGCATCGACGGATTCGATGTCGCGAAGCGGCTGCGCTCCGGCGGGGTCCGCACGCCTGTTCTCTTTCTCACCGCGCGCGATAGCGACGAAGACAAAGTCACCGGGCTCACCATCGGCGGCGACGACTACGTAACGAAGCCGTTCAGCCTCGAAGAGGTGATCGCGCGCATTCGCAGCATCCTGCGAAGGACGAAGGGCGTGGACGGCGAGGCAGGCAGCTCTATTCTCAGTTTGGGTGACATCACCCTCGACGAGGACAGCTATGAGGTCCTGAAGGGCGATCAGCCGATCGAGTTATCCGCGACCGAGTTCAAGCTGCTGCGCTATTTCCTGCACAACCCCGGCCGAGTTCTGTCGAAGACACAGATCCTCGAGCACGTGTGGTCCTACGACTTCGGTGGCGACGCCAATATCGTCGAGACGTATGTCTCCCACCTGCGCCGCAAGATCGACACCACGCAGCCGCGCTTGCTGCACACGTTGCGCGGGATGGGGTACGCATTGCGGGTGCCCCGAGCATGAGTGACGTAGCGCGGGTGCCGTGATCGTGAGCCGCTGGTGGCGCTCCCTCCGGACGCGCGCGCGGCGGGTGCCGCTGCGGATCCGGCTAGTGCTGCTCACCTGCGTGTTAGTCACGGGTGCGCTGATCTCCACCGGATTCGCAGCCACGAACTTGCTGCGGCACTCCTTGATGAACCGCGTCGATAGCCAACTCACCAGTGCCAGCCATGAGATCACCTCCTCCGACTTCGCCCGCGGCTTCCGTGGCTTGCACGGCCCGGGTGCTGGCCCTGGCGGCCCACCGACGTCTGAGACCACGGGCACCACAACGGACGACGCCCCTCCAAACGCCGCAGCTCCAAGTGGCGCGACGCCAAGCGGAGCTGCACCTGGTGCCGCGTCACCCAGTGCCGCGGCACCGCCTTCGGGTGCC
This sequence comes from uncultured Actinomycetes bacterium, assembly GCA_963825425.1. Lineage (GTDB taxonomy): Bacteria > Actinomycetota > Actinomycetes > Acidothermales > Acidothermaceae > PALSA-607. The sequence continues at coordinate 78,267 of CAWGTF010000017.1, read as the reverse complement.
GGCTCTGCGACACCCGCCGCGAAATGCGGCACGGCGAGCTCTAGTGATCCGACCGCCACGACGCGCCGGACGCTAGTTCCGTTGCCAAGCGACTACTTGGTTCAGTTCAGCAACGCGGCCGGCACCCAGATCTCGCGGAGCAGCGAGCCTTTGAATCAGGGCGATTGCGGGCCGGCTATTCCGTCACTTTCCCTAGCCGCCGTCAACGCGCTCCATGGCAAGCCGTTCACGGTGCCGTCGAGCAAAGGCAGCGAACGCTGGCGGGTCGTGGTGTCGGTCATGCCGAGCGGCACCGGCAGTATCGCCGTCGCGACACCACTGACGGGCGTCGACAGCACACTGAATCAGCTGATCCTCCTCGACGTCATCATCGGTGCCGGAGTGGTGATCGTTTTGGCCGGCCTGAGCTACATCGCCGTTCGGCACAGCCTGCGCCCGCTCGTCGACGTCGAACACACGGCCGCCGCCATCGCAGCGGGTGACCTGACCCGACGCGTTCCGCAAAGCGATCCGCGCACCGAAGTTGGCCGACTCGCAGGCGCGCTGAACGGCATGCTGAGTCAAATCGAATCGGCGTTTCGGGCGCGTGAGGCATCGGAACACGAAGCGCGGACGTCGGAGCACCGCATGCGCCGCTTCATTACCGACGCAAGCCACGAGTTGCGAACGCCGTTGACATCCATCCGCGGATTCGCAGAGCTGTACCGCATGGGCGCCGTCCCGGAAGAATCGGACGTCGACCGGGTCATGACGCGGATCGAAGGCGAGTCGACTCGCATGGGGCTGCTCGTCGATGACCTGCTGTTGCTCGCTCGCCTCGACCAGCAGCGGCCGCTCGAGCACGAGATCGTCGACCTCGCGACGATCGCTTCTGACGCGGTGCACGATGCGCAGGCGGTGGCGCCGAGTCGCGATGTCCAGCTGCAGCTTTCGACGCACGAACCGGTACTCGTTATCGGCGACGATGCGCGGCTGCGTCAGGTGGTCGGCAACCTCGTCACTAACGCGCTGACGCACACGCCGGAATCCTCCGCGATCACGGTGGGCTTGAGCATCGATGACAGCGCCACCGAGCGGTTCGCGGTGCTCGAGGTCGCCGACTCCGGACCCGGACTCAGTCCGAAAGATGCGGAGCGAATCTTCGAACGCTTCTATCGCGTTGAGGAGTCCCGTACCCGCGCGAACGGCGGTAGCGGTCTCGGACTGTCGATCGTCGCCGCGCTGACCGCGGCTCACGGTGGCACTGCCGAAGTTGAGTCGGAGTTGGGCGTCGGTTCGCGCTTCCGCATCCGGCTGCCACTCGCCGAAATGTGACACCGCGCCGCGATGGGCGAACCGATCGTCACGTGCGGAGTTGGCGGATCTTGTGTCGGCTGTGTTGTTGTGGTGTTTGGTCGGGGTCTATCCATGGGGGTGGGATGAACCATGGCATGGCGTTGATCATTTTGATTTGCCAGCCGTCGTGGTGCACGACGTCGTGGTGATGGCTGCACAGCAGGCACAGGTTGCAGATCGCGGTTTCGCCGCCGTCTGACCAGTGTTGGCAGTGGTGGGCGTCGCACCAGGACGGGGGCCGGTCGCAGCCGGGGAACGCGCAGCCTTGGTCGCGGGCCACGAGTGCGCGGCGGATGCCGGTGGGGATGGTGCGGGTGGCGCGGCCGATGTCGAGGGGTTCGCCGTGGCTGCCGAGCACGATCGGGATCACGTTCGCGTCGCATAGCAGCGCGGCGGACGGCTTCGATAGACAGCGGGATGCCGGTGTCGAGCATCGCCGGCGCGCAGCCGGCAACTTTCTGCTCGAGGCTTTCCAGGCTCATGGTGACCGACACGTTGGGTCGTTCCCCGCGCACTTGGGGCAGGTCGGGGGTGGCGATCTGGCACAGCTGGATGAATGCGTCGGCGTAGCGGGCTGGGGTTGTCGCGTAGGTCGGGGATGCCGTCGGTGGCCGGGGCGGGCGCGGCGAGTGGGCCGAGCACCGCCACCGCGAGCGCACCGGCTTCTTTGTCGAGTTGGCCGTGCAGCGCGACGCTGCCATCGGGGCGGGTGGTCAACGTCAGGTGCCGGGCAGCCCGGGCAGCGGCTTCTTGTTCTTCGAGCACCTCGGGGGCGAACCGGTAGGTGATTTCCATCGCCCGCCGGGTCACCTGCCGGCTGCCTTCCTGGCGGGCGGTCGCCAGCAGCAGGTCCTCCACCTCGGTACTCATCGCCGCCGGCACCGAGGACGGTAGGGCCTGGATCGCGGTGCACACCGCGGCAGCGGCGTCCATGGTGATCTCCCCCGCACCGAACGCTGCTGCGGTGACCGGCCGGGACTCCAGGGCATGGGCCAGTTGCAGCCGGGCGTGGCCTTGCCATTTGGGCACGTCAGCGGCGGTGTTCAACCAGCCGTGGGTGGTTTTCGCGCCGCCCAGGGTGCGGACCAGCGATTTCTCGGCTTGCGCGATCACCGTGACCTTCACCGAGTCGACGCGGTTGGCGAGTTTCTCCACGGCGATCACCAACGCTGCCACGTCATGGATCGACATCGACCACAACGACGCGTCCGCGAAATCATCCAGCGCCGCGTTCATCGCCGCGACAGCCTGGGCCGCGGGATACACCTGATCGACCAGCAACGAACTCATACCAGGAAACCTACCGAGCACCACCGACACGAACGTGGTGCGAAGAACCGTTGGTGGATAAGGAAAATCACCTGTGGAAACGCGAGCGCAGCACCGGCCCTACACGACCCGCACACGCAACGCAGACGCGCGTGACGCAGCTGCATGCACACGCACAGCGCGGTGCACGCGCACGTACACGCAACGCAGACGCGCGTGACGCGCTGCCCGCGTCGGGCAAGTGGCGTGTGCGCGGGCTCCCACGTACGCGTGCGCGTGGCGCGTGCGCGGCTCGCCAGGTACGCGTGCGCGGGGCTCGTGCGCAGGCACGCGCAGGTGCGCAGGCGCACGAGCGCGTAGGCGCACGAGCGCTCTCATACACGGCGCGGGCGCAGACGCGCAGGCGCGTAAATGCGTGCACACAGGCGCACACGGGTGCGCGCACGCAGCGGGCGCGGTGCGCGCGGGCGCGGGTGCGCACGCGCGCGGCGCACGAGTACGCGCCACATCCAAAGCCGTCGCGCACCGCGAACGCCACAACCCGGGCAGCCCACACTGAACCGACGGTCCGCGGCCGCCGTCTTCACGAATACGTGGTCTCAAAAGCCCGTGCCTCACGGGCAACCCCGCATGGAGGCACTCATGACGCGTCACGTAGTTCGGGCCGGCTGGGTTCTCGCCGCGATCGGCGCCGCGCTCACAATCGCCGGCTGTAAGAGTGGCGGCGGCTACTAGCTGCAGTGTTGACTGGAGCGCATGCCACTACAGGGCGAGTACGTACCTAACACCGAGCAATGGGTGCAAGACCAGGTCGAGCTGTACGAGGCGACGGACGGCGCTCAGGGCAACACGTTTCGCGACACCGGCCTGCCGATCGTGATCGTCACCAACCGCGGCGCGGTCAGCGGGAAGCTGCACAAGACGCCGGTGATGCGCGTCGAGCATGACGGCCGCTACGCGCTCGTCGCATCCCGTGGCGGCGCACCGAAGCACCCGCGCTGGTACTACAACGTCCGCGCGAACCCACTCGTCGAACTCCAGGACGGCGCCCACAAGCAGGACATGATTGCCCGCGAGCTCACCGGCGACGAGCGCGCCCAGTGGTGGGACCGGGCGGTCGCCGCGTACCCGCCCTACGCCGATTACCAGCACAAGACCGAGCGCGTCATTCCGGTCTTCGTGCTCGAACCCGCCGTCATGAACGAGACCCAGTGACGACGACAACGCTGCGGACCAAGGACGGCCGCCAGCTCTGCTATGCGCAGTGGGGTGACCCAGCTGGCGCACCGATCTTCAGCCTGCACGGCACTCCGGGCTGTCGTCTCAATCGATATCCGGACGAAGCAGAGCTGGTGAATATCGGCGCCCGCGTGATCACCTATGACCGCCCCGGCTACGGCAGATCGCAGCGCAATCCGGGACGACGGGTGGTCGACTGTGTGCCCGACGTACAGGCGATAGCCGACGCGGAAGGAATCGACCACTTCGTGGTCGTCGGCGGGTCCGGTGGTGGTCCGCACGCTCTTGCCGTCGCGGCAAGGTTGCCCGAACGGGTGACGTTCGTGCGCTGCGTGGTCGGCATCGTGCCCTACAACACGGCGGGCTTCGACTGGTTCGCCGGCATGGACCCGGAGAACGTCAAAGAATTCGGCTGGGCACTCAAGGGCGAAGAAACCCTGTACCGCGAGCTCTCGAAGGAAGCAGCGGCGATGGTCGCGCGAGTCACCACTGATGCGGCCAACGTGCTCGGTGCGGACTGGGATCTGCCCGACGCTGATCGCGCCGTATTCGCCCACCCGCTCGTGATGCAGGTGATGCGTGAGGCGATACCGGAATGCGTCGTGAACGGTCCGTGGGGGTGGGTCGACGACGACCTCGCGTTCACCCAACCATGGGGCTTCGACGTATCCGAGATCGCGATCCCAGCAGAAGTGCACTACGGAGCCCAGGATGTCCTCGTGCCGGCCGCGCACGGCGAGTGGCTTGCGGCGCACGTCCCGTCCGCGAGGGTGGTCGTGAACGACGACGAGGGACACGGTGCCACTCCCGAGCGAGCACTGGACCTGCTCAAGAGCATGATCGGCCCGCACTGAAGCGGAGCGAGACGCGCGAGCGAACCAAGTACGACCGAGATCAATGCGCGAGAAAACCGAGTAGGTCTTGGCGAGTGAGGATTCCGGCCGGCTTCCCATCGATCAGCACGACCGCGGCGTCCGCCGTTTCAAGAGCAGTCATCGCCGCGGCCACCGGCTCGCCACCACCGATCATCGGCAGCGGCGCAGAGATGTGCTTCTCCAGAGCATCTGACAACGCCGCGCGCCCGGAGAACAACGCGTCGAGCAGATCGCGTTCGACAACCGATCCGATGACCTCGGCCGACATCACCGGCGGCTCCGCCCGCACGACCGGCACCTGCGAGACGCCGTACTCGCGCAACACATCGATCGCCTCGCGCACGGTCTCGGTCGGATGCAGGTGCACCATCTCCGGTAGCCGATTTCCCTTACGCTTCAGCACATCCGCGACAGTGGTCGAGCTCGAACCGGCCAGGAACCCGTAGTCGGCCATCCACTCGTCGTTGAAGATCTTCGACAAGTACCCGCGCCCCGAGTCGGGCAACAGCACCACCACGACATCGGACGGCGACAGCGAGGCCGCGACGGCAACAGCGGCCACCACCGCCATGCCACTCGACCCGCCGACGAGGATGCCCTCATCGCGCGCCAACCGGCGCGTCATCAGGAACGAGTCCTTGTCAGAGACGGCGATGATGTCGTCGCAGATCGTGCGGTCATACGTTGTCGGCCAGAAATCCTCGCCGACGCCCTCGACGAGATACGGCCGCCCGGTCCCGCCGGAATACACGGACCCCTCCGGGTCGGCGCCGACGACGCGAACCGCGCCGCCAGACACCTCCTTCAGGTAGCGCCCGGTCCCGCTGATCGTGCCGCCGGTGCCGATGCCAGCGACGAAGCAGGTGATCTGCCCGTCGGTCTGGCGCCACAACTCAGGCCCGGTGGTCTCGTAGTGCGATCGAGGGTTGTCGGGGTTGCTGTACTGATCCGGCTTCCAGGCGCCCTCGATCTCGCGCACCAGCCGGTCTGAGACCGAGTAGTACGACTCGGGATCCTCAGGCGCAACCGCCGTCGGGCAGACCACGACCGTCGCGCCATAACCCTTGAGAACATTGATCTTTTCGGCGCTCATCTTGTCGGGCATCACGAACACGCACTTGTAGCCCTTGCGCGCCGCGACGATCGCGAGGCCGACTCCGGTGTTCCCGGAGGTCGGTTCGACGATCGTGCCACCGGGCTTCAGCGCACCCGACGCCTCGGCAGTCTCGACCATCCGCACCGCGATGCGGTCCTTCACCGAGCCGCCCGGATTCAGCTGCTCCAGCTTCGCCAGCAACTGGGCACCGCCCGGCACCGCGACCCGCGACAGCCGAACCAGCGGGGTGTTGCCGACGAGATCGATCAAGCTGTCATGAACATCCACAGGTTCGAGCCTAGTCAATCGGACGCCGATGAGCTGCCGCCGTCCGCAACCGGGCTACGCTGCGTTGACAGCACCACCACCCACGATGCGACAAGGCGGAGACCGCGATGCCCGAGGCCGTCATCGTCGCGACCGCGCGGTCGCCGATCGGGCGTGCCAACAAGGGTTCGATGACGCAGCTGCGGCCCGACGACCTCGCCGCGACCATCGTGCGTGCGGCTCTCGACAAGGTCCCGCAACTCGATCCTGGCGATATCGACGACCTGATGCTCGGCTGCGGACTGCCCGGGGGCGAACAGGGATTCAACATGGGGCGAGTTGTCGCCGTCCGCCTTGGATTTGATCGGCTGCCGGCGACGACCGTCACCCGCTACTGCGCGTCGTCTCTACAGACGACGCGGATGGCCTTTCACGCGATCAAAGCCGGCGAGGGCGACGTGTTCATCAGCGCCGGCGTCGAATGCGTGAGCCGGTTCGTCGCATGGCAGCTCCGACAACCATGACACCCGCAACCCGTACTTCGCAGGTGCCGTTGCCCGCACTGCGAGTAGAGCCGAGGGCGGCGCGTCGAGTTGGCAGGACCCACGTAGCGAGCACCACGTGCCTGACATCTACATCGCGATGGGCCAGACGGCCGAGAACGTTGCGCAGCTGCGCGGTATCTCTCGCGCGATGCAAGACGAGTTCGGCTGTCGTTCCCAGAATCTCGCCGAAAAGGCTTTAGCCGCAGGCTTTTGGCAGCGCGAAATCACTCCGGTGACTCTCCCGGACGGAACTACCATCGACCACGACGACGGACCACGAGCGGGCACCACGCTCGAGAAGTTGGCGACCCTCGAACCGGTGTTCCGGCCAGACGGCACGGTGACGGCCGGGAACTGCTGTGCGTTGAACGACGGCGCGGCAGCGGTGATCGTGATGTCCGACGTCAAGGCGCGCGAGCTCGGCATCACGCCACTGGCGCGGATCGTGTCGACCGGCGTCTCGGCACTGTCCCCGGAGATCATGGGGCTAGGCCCGGTCGAAGCGAGCAAGCAGGCACTTCGACGGGCCGAGCATGACCATCCGCGACGTCGACCTCGTCGAGATCAACGAAGCGTTCGCGGCCCAGGTGATCCCCAGCTACCAAGAGCTTGGCATCGACCTCGACAAACTCAACATCAACGGCGGAGGGATCGCCGTCGGGCACCCGTTCGGCATGACGGGCGCGCGCATCACCGGCACCTTGCTGAACTCACTGAAGTTCCACGACGCAGCGATCGGGCTAGAGACCATGTGCGTCGGCGGGGGCCAAGGCATGGCGATGATTTTCGAACGGCTGAGCTGAAGGCGATCCATTCGAGCTGAGCTAGCAGCTTGGGCGTGACGTACTCCACACGATGGAAGTGCGGCCAACCGTCACGCCGTCACCACGCGGTCGCGCCCCCCGGTCTTCGCCTCGTACAGAGCCGCGTCGGCTTTCGCGAGCAGCTCAGTGGGAGTTGTCGACCGGCTTGGCCGCACGGTCGCGACGCCGATGCTCACGGTGAACGCCACGTCCTGGCCAGCTGGGCCGCTGACTGACGACGCGGTTGATCGAATCTTGGACGCGTGCGGCGACGGCTGCGGCCCCCACCGCATCGGTTCGCGGCAGAACGGCGGCGAACTCGTCACCACCGAATCGGGCGGCCAGATCGCCGGGCGACCACGTCGCCTCTTGCAGACAGTTGGCGACGACCCGCAAGCATTCGTCACCGATCACGTGCCCGTACGTATCGTTGAGCCGCTTGAAATGATCCACGTCCATGAAGACCAGTGAGAGCTGCTTTGCTCCACTCGCGAGGTGCACATCCCATTGCTCCTGCAGGTACTCGTCGAAGGCAGCCCGATTGGCGATCATCGTCAGCCCGTCGGACTTCGACAGCCGGTTGAGTTCGTCGTTGGCTCGTCGCAGATGGTCCTCAGCACGGACCCGAATCGCGATCTGGGCTCGCAACTCCTGCGTACGGGCGGACACCAGACCTTCGAGGACGTCGGTATGCCGCTCGATCCGCAAGACGGTGTCGAGAGCACGACCGAGGTCCATCCCCAGCACCTCCCCGACGAAGCTGTCCGAGCCATCCGGCTCGAACAGCACGTACCCGAGTTCTTCACTGCCGACGGTGAGCGGCTGCAGCATCAGATAGCCGCGAGCGAGAGCATGGAGAAGCTCCGGAGGTGCCGCCGCGCCGCGGAGGTCGAACGACTCCGCGTCCGGAGCAAGCAGCGTCCTCTTGTCGACGTGGACGAGCACCAACTTTCCGCGGGTCGGCACGTGATCGACATAGTCGCTGTTGAGGACGAGCAGGCATCGACGCAGCCCGAGTTGGGGAATGCTCGCGCTGAGTTCGCGCAGTAGGTCATCGAGTGTGCGACACCCCATGAACGCTCGGCTCATCGAACGCGCCCGGTTCATCAAGGCGAGCGTGTTCGGGCTCGACAAGGCTGCGATCGCTGGGCTGCGCTTCGGCACCTCAACAGCCTCGGTCCATGCTGCATCGGTTGACCCACGCACCACCAGTGACGGCGTGACGACAACATGTCCGCGGGGTGGCTGCCCATTCATCCTGTCCAGCAAGCACGACGCTGCTCTGGCACCCTGCGCGTACAGGTGCTGATTCACCGTGGTCAACATCGGGACGCAGTCGACCGCGATACCGTCATCATCGAACCCGGTGAGCGCGACGTCGCCAGGTACGGTGAGGCCCGCGTCGTTGAGTGCATCGAGCACACCTGCAGCAGATCGATCGTTAAACGCGACGACCGCATCGGGTGGAGAACCAGCGGCAAGGAAGCCGACTACCGCCGCGTACGCGGTATCGCGGTCGAACTCACCATCGAGGACCGCTCCGACCGGCAGCGCGAGCGCGCGCGCCGCTAGCGCGGACACGACCGCACGTTCGCGTTCTGCGGAGTCGGGGTGGTGGTCGGGACCGCGCACGATGACGATCCGCGAGGCACCAACGTCATCGAGCACATGCGCCATCACGGCCGCCATGCCCGCGACGTTGTCGGTGCCAACCGACGTTTCACCGGCCAGTGGGGCGCCGACCTGGACCACAGGGACTTCGGCGGCGAGGCCGCCCACCATGGCTGTCAGGTCGCTCTGCGAGTCGGGGTCGCTGAGCATGGTGGCGATCACGCCACCGGCCAGGCCCGACTCCAACAGCCGTCGCACCGGCGACCGAATCGTGTGGGCGAACGTGTCGTTCACGTAGACGACAACCGGATGGTACCCGCCGTCCAACACACTGCGAATGCCGTCGAGCAGCTGGGTCTGGTACGCATTCACCTGATCGAGGACCACGACCACGAGGCGCCGCCCAGCAGCACCGGCCTCATGTCCGACTTGCACCATGCCCACACCATCGGCCGGCGAGGGCTCGTTCTGAGACAAGCCCCGGCGCGTCAGAGGAATCCGGCAACCTCCGCCACCGAGCTGACGACGTCGCGGACCAGCTCCGCCCGCGGCACCCGGCCACCCGGCGTCCAGACGACGCTGGCTGCACTCGGCAGGACGGCCAGGAAGTCGTGCGCCAGAACCCGCACCTGATCACCCACCGCAAGGTCGGCGAGCACCGGCGGTTCGCGCCACTGCGGCATCGCCGGCCGATCGGCGTCCTCGATGCCCTGGGCGGCGATCGCGAGAGACGCGGGCCAGCGCCCTCCCGGCGTCCGCCCGGCTGTGAAACGGCCCCGACAGGCGCGCCCGCAGACGTCCCGCCGGGGTGGTTGCGGAGGGTCTTGACGATGCTGTCGAGATCACGGGCGAGCGACGGGGGGACGGCGGGCACGGCCCGCACGTTATCGCGACGGTCCCCACGACCAAGGTCCCGAACGCCACGCTTGCCCTCGCGGGTACGCTGCGGCACCCTGAATGTATGGACCACTGAGAGTTCGGCTCGCCCTGGAGGCGCTCATGACCGTGCACCACTCCGAGGACACGCATCGCAACCTCGTCGAAAGGATCCCGCAGGTCACCGGCCGCGGGCTTCCAGAGTGGTTCCACGAGATCGAGCAGGGCCCGAGCTTTCTGCGGCTCGATGAGCGGGTCAATTGGCTAAGCGACGAGCACGCCATCCCGCACGGGTACGCGAGCGCGATCGTGCGCGAGCACGAGAAGCGCCGCATCGCGCACGACCTGTAGCGCCGACCGGACTTCGCCCCGGTGCCCCCGGTCGGAGTCGAACCGACACTGCAACCCTTTTAAGGGGTTCGCCTCTGCCTGTTGGGCTACGGGGGCCAGACCTAGCTGGAACGGCAAAACCTATTCGGGACGACGAGGGGCCGGCGTCTTCTTCGACCGGCGCCGCCTTTCGTGGCGCGCGCGGTCTTCTCGGCCGGTGGTAACGCGGGCTTCGTCGCCAGCTCGAACTCGTCGCGCGGATTTTGCAACGCACCGAGCGACACGATCTCGCGATGGAAGAACAACGCAAGCGTCCAGTCGGCGGCCACCCGCACCTTGCGATTGAACGTCGGCACCCGCGACAGGTGATACGTGCGGTGCACGAACCAGGCCGGCCAGCCGCGCAGCTTGATGCTCACTCCCGCGAGCTTGAGCTGCGCAACGCCCTTGTGCAGCCCAAGACTCGCGACCGACCCGACGTATTCGTGCCGGTACTCGGTCGGCTCGCCACCGCGCAACACCGCGACGATGTTGTCGCCGAGCCGGTGCGCCTGTCGGACCGCGTGTTGCGCGCTCGGACCGGTCAGCTGCCCCGGGTTGGTCAGATCCGGGATCGCCGCGCTGTCACCCGCGGTCCAGGCATCGTCGACACCGTCGATCCGCAGGAACGCGGTGCCTTTGATCCGACCCTTCTCGTCGAGCGGGAAGTCGGTGTCGGCCACCAGTGGGTTGGGCTTCACACCTGCGGTCCAGACCAACGTGTCGGCCTCGAACTCATCGCCGTCCGACAACACGATGCGATGCTCCTCGGCTGAGTTCAACCGGGTACCGAGCCGCACCTCGATGTTGCGGCGCAGCAGTTCATTGACCGTGTAGACACCCATGTCACGGCTGACCTCGGGCAGGATGCGATCGCTCGCCTCGACGAGCACCCACCGCATGTCCGACGGCTCGACGCCGTCGTAAGACTTGCAGGCGTCGCGCGCCATGTCTTCGAGTTCGGCCATTGCCTCGACACCCGCATAGCCGCCACCGACGAAAACGAACGTGAGGGCGCGCCTGCGCACCGCAGCGTCCGCAGTCGATGCGGCAATGTCGAGCTTCGACAAGACGTGGTTGCGCAAGAAGATCGCTTCGCCGACCGTCTTGAAACCGATGCCGTTCTCGGCGAGTCCCGGAATCGGCAACGTGCGCGCCACCGAACCCGGCGCGACCACGATGATGTCGTAGGAGATCTCGACCGATCGACCAGCGTTCGGCAAGAACGTCACCACTCGACGTCCGTGCTCGATGCGGGTGACCCGGCCATTGAGGATCTGTGCATGCGGCAAAACACGACGTAGCGGGACGACGACATGCCGGGGCTCGAGGTTGCCGGCCGCGGCCTCGGGCAAGAACGGCTGGTACGTCATGTACGACAGCGGATCGATGACCGTGACCATCGCCTCGTCGCGGCGCAGCCGCTTGCTCAGGCGCAGCGCCGTGTACATGCCGACGTAGCCGCCGCCGACGATCAGGATGTGCGGTCTCTGACGCCCGGCGATTGGCTGGCTCTGCATCTGTGCCATGCCTACGAGCCTATCTGGGCCAGCGTTTTCGCCAGTTCCGAGCACGTCGTCGAGCATGCCCTCGGTGAGCTTGCCGGTGAAGGTGTTCTGCTGGCTCGGGTGGTAGCAGCCGAGCACCGACAGCGCCCTGGCACCGATCGGCGCCCGATAGCTCGACGCGCACGCCGTGGCCGAAGCGCGGCAGCGGGCGTGGCAGCGCATACCCGGCGGCGGCCAGATTCGGCAGCAACGCCTGCCAGCCGAAGCCGCCCAAGACGACCAGCACCCGCAGCGTCGGCGCGAGCAATTCGAGCTCGCGGACCAGCCACGGGCGGCAGGTGTCGCGCTCGTCGGTCGTCGGCTTGTTCGCGGGCGGGGCACATCGAACCGCAGCAACCATCCGGACGCCGATCAGCTGCTGTCCGTCGTCGGCGCGCACGCTCGTCGGCTTGGCGGCCAGACCGGCCCGGTGCAGCGCGGCGAACAGCCAGTCGCCGCTGCGGTCGCCGGTGAAGACGCGGCCGGTGCGGTTGCCGCCGTGGGCGGCGGGAGCGAGTCCGACGATCACGATGCGCGCTCGCGGATCGCCCCAGCCCGGGAACCGGACGTCCCCAGTACGGCTCGTCCGCGAACGACCGGCGTTTGACCCGGGCGACCTCTTCGCGCCAGCTCACGAGTCGCGGACAGGCCCGGCACGTCGTGCTGTCGGCGGTCAGCTCGTCGAGCGTGCGCGCCGCAGCCGCCTGCCGCCGCACGTCGTCAGCGCTCGCCGCCGGCCTTGCTCGCACCGCTCACCGCAGCAGGGATTGGTAAACGGCCTGAATGGGCGCGCTCGGAGAGACGCCGAGTTCGTCGCGCAGCACGTCGCACAGGTCGGCGTAGACCCGCAGCGCTTCGGCCGAATTCCCTTGTGCAGTAAGGGCTTGCATCAGGATCTGGTACCCGGTCTCGCGCAATGGATCGAGCTGTACGAGCTGCCGGCCGGCCCGCACAGCCGCAAGCAGTTCGGTGCCCCCGGTGCCCAGAGCCGCGGCGGCATACGCCTCAAGCGCCCGGCGCCTGATCTGGGCGAGCCGCGCGCGCTGGTCGTCGATCCACGATGCATCCTCGCCAGGCAGGAATTCCCGCTCAGATATGAACAACGCGGCCAGCGAGGCGCCCCACGCGCCCTTGCAATTGCCCAGAACAATGCGCGACTCGCCCGGTGCACGGCCGCCTCAGCGACTTCGATGTCGACCCATGCCTCGTCGTCCAACTGCAGCCGCAGGCTCGACCGGCCATCGATCGTGCCGGGCGCAATTGCCTTGCGTAGCTTGGAAAGCAACGCGTTGAAGGCCGCTTCGTTCGCCGCCGGAAGCTGCCCGGGCCACAGCGACGCGGCCAGCTCGTCGCGGCTGGCGAGCCGGTGCCGATTCAGCACCAGATAAGCGAACAGCACCCGACCCTGCCGACCCGGCAGCGCGCCTTCTACCCGCCGGCCGGCGAGCTCTATCACGGTCGGCCCGCAGAGCTGGATCCTGTTCACTAGCGTCGGCGCCAAGGTCACGCCAACATTCTGCCAAGCACGCCGGCATACAACAGTCCAGGAGGACGAGATGGCCAGGATCATCCGCTGCGAATGTGGCTTTGTTGCTCGGGGTGGTACCGACGACGAGGTGATCTCCACGATCCGCGGACACATGAGCACTGATCATCCGGCCCTCCTTGAGTCAGTCGGGCGAGAGGACCTGCTCGGCTGGATTCAGGTCGAGTAAGCACACCTGACGGAGGCCGGCGATGAGCAACACCCTGACACCTACCCGACTGACCCGAGACGACGTCCTCGTCGACGCAGCGTGGCTCGCACAGCACCTGCATGATCCGAACCTTCGAGTCGTCGAGATCGACGTCAGCCCGGCCGCCTACAACGCCGGCCACATCCCCGGCGCGGTCTTGTGGAACGTCTACGCCGACCTCAAGGACGCCAACTACCAGACTCTGGACAACGGCGCCTTCTCACAGCTCCTCTCGCGGTCCGGCATCGACTCGGACTCCACCGTCGTGTTCTACGGCTACGCGCCCGCGATGGGCGTGTGGTTGATGAAGCTCTACGGTCACGTGGACGCGAGAGTGCTCGATTGCGCACGCGACGTGTGGGAGACCGACGGCCTGCCCTGGGACGTCGAGATTCCGGCGCCGACACCGACGCACTACGTCTTGCCCGACGAGGAACCGCGCCTACGGGCGACGGCTCTCGACGTGCGGCGGGCGATCACCGACCCTGCGTTGACCCTGATCGACGTCCGCTCAGAAGCTGAGTACGTCGGGGAACGGTTCTGGCCGTCGGGTGGCATGGAAGAAGGCGGCCGAGCCGGGCATGTTCCGGGCGCCCAGCGGCTGTCGATCGACGACATGCGCGACGCACGTGGGAGCTTTGTCGACCTCGCGTCGTTACGCGCGATCGTCGGCACGACTACCGATGCCGGGGAAGTCATCACCTACTGCACGATCGGCGGCCGTGCATGCACCGCCTGGTTCGTGCTGACGTATCTGTTGGGCCGCGACGACGTCCGCGTCTACGACGGCTCGTGGGCCGAGTGGGGTCGACTCCCGTCGTCCCCCGTGCAAGTGGGATCGAAGAGATAAGGGGTATCGCCATGGCACGTCTCGTTCGCAAGAGTCTCGACAATCCTGAAGAGATCCGCCCGTTTGAGGCTGGCATGGGTCAGGTCGTCCTGGTGAACCTCGACGACGGACCAGTCGGCCGCGCCACGTTCATGCCGGGCTGGCGCTGGTCTGAGCACGTCAAGCCGATCGCCAAGACCGACAGCTGTCAGGCCGCCCACATGGGCTACTTCGTGTCGGGCCGCATGCAGGTCGTGATGGACGACGGCGAGGAGCTCGAGTACGGCCCCGGCGACTTCGCGGTCATGGCGCCCGGCCACGACGCGTGGACCGTGGGCGACGAGCCGTGCGTGGTCATCGACTGGCAAGGCTTCGCCGACTACGCCAAGCGGCACTGAGTTCGCTCGCTGCGCAAGCGCCGCTGGGCCGGATGCGCGCGGTGTTGCGGCGATCGCGGCAACACCGCGCCCGGTCGGCGGATGGGGCGACCGGGGATCCTGGCGACAACACGAGTAAGCCGCAATTCGCGGCAACCTCAGGGGGCACCGCGCCATGCCGAGCAAGGCCAGCCGAATCGCTGCTCGCGGCGGCGGCGTCGGTCGCGATCACGGTGCCGCTCACCGGTACTGCTTCGCGACGACCTACGACCGCCATGAAGTCGCGCGGACTGCGGTCACGGTGCGAGCAACGACCGGGCACGTCGTGATGGCGCGCAATGACGTGATTCGGGCCGGTGGCCAGGTAACTCAGTGGCTGCCCGCGATCAACGGATTCGTTGCCCAGGTTCCGGTCACCTCCGTCGCCGGCCTGCGCAAGGCACCGGGCATCGCCAGCGTCACCGTCCAAGGTCCACTGATCCGCGAGTAGCTAGCCCGGCGATCAACCGCCGATAGAGAACGCGATCCCGTCGAGAATGTCGTGCTCGCTCGCCACGACCTCCGCAGCCCCACCTGCTGAGACGATCGTGTCGAGCACCAACGCACCGGCGCCGATCACGTCGACGCGTCCCGGATGCATGACGGGCAGCGCGGCTCGCTGCGCGCGCGTCATCGACAGCAGCTGCTCGGCTACCACGTGGACCTGCGCCGCCGAGATGCGCGAGTGGTGGATCCGCACCGGGTCGTACTCGTCGAGACCGAGCGCGAGGGCGGCGACCGTGGTGACGGAGCCGGCCAGCCCGACCAGCGTCGCGGCCGTCTTCATCGGCACCGTCTGCGCCGCGACGTCGATCGCCGCAACGATGTCGGCGCGCGCCGCTTCGATCTGCGCGGAAGTCGGCGGATCGTCGTGCAGGTGTCGTTCGGTCAGCCGCACGCACCCGACGTCGACCGAGCGAGCCGCCTCGACGTCGCGCCCACCAACCACGAATTCGGTCGAGCCGCCGCCGATGTCGACGACAAGGTAGGGCTCCTTCATTCCCGGGACGTCGAGAAGATCGCGAGTCGCGCCGGCGAACGAGAGTGCGGCCTCCTCATCGCCGGAGATCACCTCGGGGTCAACTCCCAGTGCGCGCCGTACCCCGTCGACGAACGCGTCCCGGTTCGACACGTCGCGCGATGCGCTGGTGGCCACGAATCGCACTCGCTCGACGTGCTGCCTATCGATTCGTTCGGCGTAGTCGCGGCAGACCGCGAAGGTGCGTTCCAAGGCGTCGTCAGCAAAGCGCCGGGTGCGATCGACCCCCTGCCCAAGGCGCACGATCTTCATCTCGCGATCGACGTCGACGAGCGTGCCGCGCGCCGCATCGACATCGGCGATGAGCAACCGCAGCGAGTTCGTCCCGCAGTCAATAGCGGCAACCCGCGTCACTGAACGTCCTCGCCCGCGCCGGCCTCGGCGCCCGCGCCGGCCTCGACACACGGTCCGGCGGTGCCCCACTTCGGCAACATCGCCAACGCCTCGTCGCCCAACGGATTCACACCAGGGCCAACCGCAAGCGAATGCGCGACCAGCACGTGCAGGCACTTCACCCTGGTCGGCATGCCGCCGACGCCAGGATCACCAGGCAGTCGCTCGACTGCATCGCGACGTGCCAGATAGTCGCGATGCGCCGCGTCGTACGCAGACGGCGAGCGCGTCATCGGTCTGCAGTCGGGCCGACATCTCCCGCATGAGGCCGGCAGCTTCGAGTGTCCCGACTGCACCGGCCGCCCGCGGACACGTGAGGTAGAAGAACGTCGGGAACGGCGACCCGTCGGGCAGTCGCGGTGCCGATTCGATGACGTCGGGCAGACCGCACTCGCATCGATGCGCGACACTGCGGACCGCACGCGGCGTCCGGCCGAGTTGCCGTTCGACGACCGCGAGATCAGCCGGAGTTGTCACGGTCCGGGCGCAACACTCGGACCTGCGGCAGCTCGGACCGGCAGTGATCACCGGCGCCGACGCAGCAGGCGGCGAAATCAGTGCTGGCGCCAACGTCGGGCTCGGCGACGGCGTCGGCTTCGGCGTGACATGCGCGGCGCCCTCCACCGACGACCACAACCGGCCATACCAAGGCTGCGACGCGAGCGCCTGCGCAGCAGCAGCCGACGCGCGACGCCACCGGTGTCGGCGACAGCGTCACGTAGGGCACTTGTCCCGGGAAGACGTAGTGCAACCGGTCGCGCGCCTGCTGCTCGACATACGTTGGATTTGCCCACTGCTGCTGGGCTTTCTGCAACGAAGTGACCTGCTGCTGCTGACTGGCGATGCTGGTATTCAGAGACGAAATCTGTGACCGCTGACTCAACAGCTCACGCAACGGCGCGGCGAGTGCGAGAGCGAGTGCAGCAACCACAACAGCGAGCACCGCGGCGCGTCCGGTGAACGCGGGCTTGCCACGCCGCGAAGCAGCACCGTCAGCGTCAACGCTCGGAGCGGCACCGTCGTCGGCAGCACCGTCGTCGGCAGCACCGTCGTCGGCAGCACGGCCGTCGGCGACGGGACGGCGGCGGCGCAACGTCAGCCGATCACGAATCGGGGAAACGCCGACGCGCCTGCGTAGCGCGCTGCGTCGTCGAGTTCTTCCTCGATGCGCATCAGCTGGTTGTACTTCGCAATGCGTTCGCCGCGCGCAGGTGCACCGCTCTTGATCTGACCGGCGTTGGTCGCGACCGCAAAGTCGGCGATCGTGGTGTCCTCGGTCTCACCGGATCGGTGCGAGACCATCGTTCGGTAGCCCGCGCGGTGCGCCATGTCGACGGCGTCGAGTGTCTCCGTCAAGGTGCCGATCTGGTTCAACTTCACCAGCAGCGCGTTTGCGGTGCTCGACGCAATCCCCCGTGCGATGCGGATCGGATTCGTGACGAACAAGTCGTCGCCGACGATCTGGACCTTCGAGCCCAGCGCATCGGTGATGGCCTTCCAGCCATCCCAGTCCTCTTCGTCGAGCGGGTCTTCGATCGACACCAGCGGGTAGTTCGCAACGAGGTCGGTGTAGTACGCAATCAGGTCGGACGACGATTTGTTGCTGCCCTCGAATGCGTACGCGCCATCGTGATGAAACTCGGTCGCGGCGACGTCGAGTGCGAGTGCGATGTCGCGGCCCGGGGTGAAGCCGGCCTTCGCGATCGCCTCGAGGATCAGGTCGAGTGCTTCGCGGTTACTGCCCAGGTTCGGGGCGAAGCCGCCTTCATCGCCGAGTCCGGTCGACAGACCGCGGGCCTTCAGCACTGCCTTCAGCGCGTGGTAGGTCTCGGCCCCCCACCGGAACGCTTCGGCGAAGGTGCCGGCGCCGATCGGGGCGATCATGAATTCTTGGATGTCGACGTTGGAGTCGGCGTGCGATCCGCCGTTGACGATGTTCATCATCGGCACCGGGAGCAGGTGCGCGTTGGGGCCGCCGAGGTAGCGGAACAGCGGCAACTCAGCGGATTCGGCGGCGGCCCTGGCCACCGCGAGTGACACGCCGAGAATCGCATTGGCACCGAGCTTGGACTTGTTCGGCGTGCCGTCGAGGTCGATCAGCTTCGCGTCGAGCAGCCGCTGCTCACTCGCCTCGAATCCGATCACCTCGGGAGCGATGTCGTCGATGACCGCCTGCACGGCGTGCTCGACACCCTTGCCGCCGTAGCGCTCGCCACCGTCACGCAGTTCGACAGCCTCGAACGCGCCGGTCGAAGCGCCACTCGGAACCCCCGCGCGCGCAATCGTTCCGTCGTCGAGAAGAGCCTCGACTTCGATGGTCGGGTTGCCTCTTGAATCGAGGATTTCGCGAGCCCCGAGGGCTTCGATGGCGGCCACAGTGGTACTCCTGAGCGTCTGGTTGGCGGGCCGCCAGTTTACTCGGCGACCCCTTCGGCGGCCTGCACCAACCCGCGGTAGCGGCGGGCTGCCGCGCGTAGCGCTCCCTCGGGATCGACCCTCGCAGCCCGGGCCAGCACGACGACGGCCATCAACAGGTCACCGATCGAGTCGTCGTCGACGACGTCAGGAGCTTCGATGACACCAGGCACCGGAACCTCAAGGCCGGCCTTCGCGGCCCGCCCGACCAGCGCAGCGGCAAGCGCAAGAGCAGGCTGCGCCAGCGGGACGCCGTCAGCTGCCGACGTCCGACCCTTTTCCGCCGCCTTCAACGCTTCCCAGTTCGCTTCGACATCGCCCGCGGTGTTCGCCTGCGCCCCGGCGAAGACGTGCGGGTGGCGGCGGACGAGTTTGTCCGCAATGCCGGCGGCGACGTCGTCGATGTCGAAGCCTGCGTCGTCCTGGGCGATGCGCGCGTGGAACACGACCTGCAGCAGCACGTCGCCGAGCTCCTCGCGCAGCGCGTCGTCGTCGCCGTCCTCGATCGCCTCGGCCGTTTCATAGGCCTCTTCGAGCAGGTACTTGACCAGCGTGGCGTGGGTCTGTTCGGCGTCCCACGGACACCCGCCCGGCGAGCGCAACCGGTCCATAACCTCGACGAGATCGAGAAACCGCTCGCCCCGCCGTCCCGTCACGCTTGTCGTCTTGCCTTGCTCAGCCGGCCGGTGCGGATGCGGCTGGGACCGGCGAGGTGAACGCGTCGCTGGCGACGACATCGAATCTGGTGGGTTCGTACGCTCCGTAGCGCGGATTGACGCTGACGCCTTCCTGGGTGGCGATCTTGCCGAGGTACGTGGTCAGCGCGGTCGATTGCGCGGTCTGGTCGGTCACGCCGGGGGCAAGCGCCGTCAACAGGTTGTCGAGAAGCAGCTTCTCGTACACCGCCTCGTGCAGGCCGGCCAGCGGGAGGCCGTTCTGCTGCGCGGTGGCCGCATCGCTGCCGGTGCTCTGCCGCTGCTGCGCCAGGAACGACTGGATCTGTGCCTCGGTAACCGTCACGCCCTTCGCCTTCGCGGCGTCGGCGATCAGATCGTTGCGGATGATCTGTGTCAGGCTCGACAGCACCGCAGCAGAGCGAGTCGGTAGCTGGCCGGTCGTGGCATCGGGCGTCTTCACCGCGACCGCGACGGCATCGTTGAGTGCGGTCACGGAGATCCGCGTGTTACCGACGGTAGCGGCGGCGCCGGGGTGCGGCGGGCTGCAGGCCGCGACAGCGAGCGCGAGCGCGGCGAGTGCAGGGACGCCGGTGGCCGTGCGCGCGAACCTCTTGCGGGACACCGATGTCCTTCCGTCCGGTCTGGCGGGCTGGCTGTGCATGCCGGGCCGGGTGGCCGTGCATGCTGGGCCATTGTCGCGGTCCGAGCGGACGGCCAGAAAGCCAGGGTCCCCGAACGGCGTCGGCGGGGCATGCAGAAGGGCGCCTGGCCGAGGCCGGGCGCCCTTCTGTGCGAAGACTAGATCAGTGCGAGTGGCTACGACGCCTGCGCGTCGCGACCGTCATGGCCGTACCACCAGCAACGAGAGCGGCGCCGACGGCGACAAGCGCCATCGTGTCGAGACCGGTGAACGGCAGGCTGGCCGACGGTGTTGCCACGGTCGGTGCCGGCTTGCTCACGACTTCGCCGAGCACGGCGACAGGTGCGACCGCAGGAGTGAACCGCGGTCTGCGTGGTGACGGGCGGCGGGGGCGGATACGTAGCCGCCATCGCAACGCCGGTGCCCAGTAGTGCAGTGGCGCTTGCCATGCCCCCCAGGACAAGTGCCCGAGCTACGTTCTTCATTTCGTACCCCCCAGAAATACTGCCCCGATGAATTTCTCACTTGCACACTGCGACGAAGTTACTGAGAGTAGTCGCGAACCGTCAATCATCCGTTCGGTTGAGCGGTGCACGCCGTTCCGTCAGTCACGTTCCCCTGAACGCTCGTGGCGACTTCCGACGCCTGCGGCTCGGTCAAAATCTTGGTGATTTCGCTCGCTCCAGCGCTCGCCACCAACTGTACGGCAACGATACGGGTGCTTGTCCTGGGAACCTCAATAACGCCACGAATCAGTCTCCATCCACCTTCCATCTGCGCTGAAAAGGGCGACGGCTGGCCGGCCGCGGAGATGGACTTCACGCCCCACGCAGGCGCCAGATACAGCGAATACGACAGCTTCATGGTGGTGATGTCGAGCCCGGCGAGGTGGGTGCCGGCGTACCAGGGGATGTCGGACGGCGCGGTGCTACGCAGCGTAATCGTGAGCAACGGTCCTGGGTTGCAGACGTTCGTCGACGTGAAGCTCGTGGTCAGGTACGCGCCGAGTTTCGAACCGTCGAGACTGTTCAGCGCCAACCGCACCGTGTTCGCTGCGTCGGGTGCCGTCGCAGAGCCGAGGTTGCCGCCGACCCCCATCTCCACCCACTTGGCTTCCGCCGTCGGGTCCGCGCTCCAGACCTCCAGGTCGCCGGTCCCCGCGCTCTGGGCGATCTTTCGGCCGAGGGCGCCGACCGCGTACCCAGACTTCGTCATCCGCGCGAACACGGCCCGCGTGACCTCGCCGAGGAAGGCGATCCGCGGCGCTTGGTCCGCGCCGGGGAAGGTGTAGTACTCCTTCTTCTGCAAGATGTCGGACGCGTTCGTCGCGTTGAGTTCGGTCCCGTTGGATGTCTTGACCGGTCCGATCGCGCTCAACATGTGGCCAAGCGCGACCGGGTCGATGGACACGACGGCGTCGGGCACCACGCCGTGCCCCGGACCATTGGTCCACGACGCGCTAAAGATCTGCGCGGCGTCCGGGAACGATGCCGAGAGGTTGAAGTTCTGCGGCAGCGAGATGTCCGAGCCGTAGTTGGCCACGACGTCGCGACTCACGCCGGGCGGCGGCACCGGCACCTTGGCCAGCGAGTCGAGCGAACCGAAGGCGAGCAGTGAGATTGCACCCTTGTCCGTGCGCAGCTCGCCCCATGCCCCGATCAGTCCGCCGGTGCCACGTTCCTCCGCGGGCGTCTGGAACATCAACAAGATCGTGCGCGGTTTGTCCTGCCCGAGCAGCGAGGGCGCGACGGTCGAGAGCGCCGAGAGGTCTTGCACCTGCGTAGTTGCTCGAGTGAGTTTGGCCTGAGCGCTGATGACGCGGCGCCGCACAAAGCCGAGCAGGCCACCGGTGTGCAGCGCGGCGACGTCCGCGTTCGCCTTGTCGACTGCCGTCACGGCAGCGGCGATCGACCCCTTGTCTTCGCCGAGCGCGGTGAGCAGGTTGCTCACGCCCGCGTTGGACGACGCGGCGATGGTGAACGTGTGAGAGGTGCTCAACGGCACCAGCGCACCGTTGACGATGCGCGACAGCGATTGCGCGACGACAGACGCGGCGCGCAAGTTCCGGCCGACAAACGGAATGTGACCGACCATCACCCAAATCGGGTCATGCGAGGCGGACGACGCGGCGGTGGCGTCGCCCTGGAGCCGAGCGGTGTCGGGGGCGAAGGCCACGAAGTGCCCAGACCCGAGGTCGGTGCGTAGGTACGCGACGTCGACTTCGGCGCGCGAAATCGCCCGGTCGAGCTGCCAAGCCTTGAAACCGGTCCAGCCGATCACGCAGACGACAAGAACGATGCCAGCGGCGACCGCCCACCTGGCGGGCGAGATCCGTCGCCAGCGGGGCCGCTCGTCAACGGGAATCGGGGTGGCCCACTCGACCTGCTGCTCAGCGGCTTCTTCCGGCTCATCGGCTTCTTCGACATCCTCGGCCGGAGCGGCCCCTTCGGGCTCCTCGAGCGTCCGGTCGGCCTTATCCGCCGGGCAGCCTCCTCGGCCTCTTCGGGCACCTCGGCCTCTTCGGGCACCTCGGCCTCGTCGTTGGGCACGTCGAGCTCGTCGGACTCGGCCCGCGCGGCCGAATCGTCCGGTTCGACGCCGTCCCCCGTCACAGATTCCTCCTCACCACGCGCGCCGGATCCCTCTCAGCAACCGAAACGATCACTGTGAGGGTTGATCGGCAGGAAGCACCTCGCGCACGAGTGCAGCTACCCAATGCAAGAGCGGGACGTCGCGCAGTGGCTGCGCCCCGAACCGTCCCGGTGCGTCGGTCGGCCGTGGAACCATGATCGTCGCAATTGGCTCCTTAGCGATACTTTTCGGGAAAAGCCGCTGGAGCCGCAGGACCTGGGATTCCCGCAGGGTGACGGGCGAGAACCGAACTTGGTTCCCCTGGAGAACGACCTCGGTGATCCCGTACGGCCGCAACTCGACGCGCAATTTCGCAACTTCGAGCAGGTTGCTGACCGGCTCCGGCAACGGGCCGTAACGGTCCGCCAATTCGTCGCGGACCGCCTCGACGTCCGCGACTGTTGTCGCTTCGGCCATCGCCCGGTACGCAGCGAGTCGCAGCCGTTCGCCGTCGATGTATTCATGCGGGATGTGCGCATCGACGGGCAGGTCGATCCTGACCTCGGCAAGCTCCTGCGAACTCTCGCCCTTGAAGTCCGCGACCGCCTCGCCGACGAGCCGCACGTACAGATCGAAGCCGACCGCCGCGATGTGTCCGGACTGCTCGCCGCCCAGCAAGTTGCCGGCACCGCGGATCTCGAGGTCTTTCATCGCGATCGCGATGCCCGCACCGAGGTCGGAGTTCTGCGCGATCGTTGCGAGCCGATCGTGCGCAGTCTCCGTGAGCGGCCGTTCGACGGGGTAGAGGAAATACGCATACGCGCGCTCACTGCCGCGACCGACCCGACCACGCAGCTGATGTAACTGCGAGAGGCCGAGAAGGTCGGCGCGTTCGAGAATCAACGTGTTGGCATTCGGGATATCGAGTCCCGACTCGACAATCGTGGTGCACACCAACACGTCGTAGTCGCGTTCCCAGAATCCGATCATGACCTGCTCGAGGGTGTCCTCGTTCATCTGGCCGTGCGCAACAGCGATCCGCGCCTCCGGTACGAGGTCGCGCAAGCGTGCAGCCGCCCGCTCGATCGACTCGACCCTGTTGTGCACGTAGAAAACCTGGCCCTCGCGCAACAACTCGCGGCGAATCGCGGCACCGACCTGGCGATCGTCGTATCCGCCGACGAACGTGAGCACCGGGTGCCGCTCCTCGGGCGGTGTCTGGATGACCGACATCTCGCGGATCCCGGTGATAGCCATTTCCAGCGTCCGCGGAATCGGTGTCGCCGACATCGCCAGCACGTCGACGTTGGTGCGCAATTGCTTGAGGCGCTCCTTGTGCTCGACGCCGAACCGCTGTTCTTCGTCGATCACGACAAGTCCGAGGTTCTTGAAGTTCGTGCCCCCGGCGATCAATCGATGGGTGCCGATCACCACGTCGACGCTGCCATCACCAACGCCGGCCATGATGGCCTGCTCTTCCTTCGGCGAGTTGAAGCGGCTGACCGGCCGCACGACGACCGGGAAGTTGGCGAACCGCTCGGAGAACGTGGCGAAGTGCTGCTGCACCAGCAGTGTCGTCGGGCACAACACGGCAGCCTGCTTGCCGTCCTGCACCGCTTTGAATACCGCGCGAACGGCGATCTCGGTCTTGCCGTAGCCCACGTCGCCGCAGATCAGCCGGTCCATCGGAATCGGCAGCTCCATGTCGGCCTTGACCTCGTCGATCGTTCGCAACTGGTCCGGCGTTTCGACGTAGGGAAATGCCTCTTCGAGTTCGCGTTGCCACGGTGTGTCCGCGCCGAACGCATAGCCGGGCGCGGCCGTCCGTGCGCTGTAGAGGCGGATCAACTCCGCCGCGATTTCCTTGACCGCCTTGCGCGCCCGACCCTTGCGCTTCGCCCAGTCGGAGCCGCCCATTCGGTCGAGCGTCGGATTCTCGCCGCCGACGTAACGCGTGACTTGATCGAGTGCATCGGTCGGCGCATACAGTCGGTCGCCAGGCTGCCCGCGTTTGCTCGGCGCGTACTCGATAACGAGGTACTCACGCGTCGCGCCGGCGACTGTGCGCTGCACCATCTCGATGAAGCGACCCACGCCGTGCTGCTCATGCACGACGAGATCGCCAGGCTGCAACTGCATCGGATCGATCGACCGCTTGCGCCGACTCGGCAGCTTCGCCAAGTCACGCGTCGAGGTGCGCTGACCGAACACGTCGTTCTCGGTCAGCAGCACGAGTTTCGGTGCGCGTGCTTCGAAGCCGGCGTCGAGCGCGCCGCACGACACAACGACCGCGCCGGGCTCGGGAATGCCGAGCAGTTCGAACTCGAGCCGAGCCGCGACGCCTTCACCACGCAACACCTCGGCGATGCGCTGCGCGGGACCGTGGCCGGCCGTCGTGAACAGCACCCGCCATCCGTCGGCAAGCCATCCCTTGACGTCAGCCACTACCGCTTGGGTGTCACCGCGATACGCCTCCGCCGCGACCGCGTCGATCACCAGCACATCGGCGTCCGCCTCGATGTCTGTGGCGTCGACCTCCGCCGTCGCTGCGAGTGGCGAGATTGACCACCACGCAAGACCAAGCGTTAGAGCATGAGCTCGGACGTCGCCCAGTGGCCGCAATGCCGCGGAGCTCAGGTCGATCGGGGCTTTGCCTCCGGACGCCGCGCCCGCCCACGCCGCTTGCAAAAACTCCTCGCCGGTGCGCAGGACTTCAGCGGCCCGAGCGCGTACGCGTTCGGGATCGCAGAGCAGCACCACCGTGTCGGGCGGCACCTCGTCGAGCAGCAGATCCATTTTGTCGACCAGGACCGAAGCCAACGACTCCATACCCTCGACCGCGATCCCGTGCGCGACCTTGCCGAGAATGTCGGCCAGTTGCGGATGCTGCGCGGCGAGTGCGGCGGCCCGCTCGAGCACCTGCGGCGTCAACAGCAGCTCCCGGCAGGGCGGAGCCCAGAGCCCGCGCATCGCCGGAAAGTCGTCGCCGAGACTGCGCTGATCGGCGGCTTTGAAGACGCGGATCTCGTCGACCTCATCGCCGAAGAACTCGACCCGCAACGGGTGGTCCTCGGTCGGCGGGAACACGTCGAGGATGCCGCCGCGCACGGCGATCTCGCCGCGTCGCTCGACCAGATCCACCCTGGTGTAGCCGGCCGCGATCAATCGCGCGACTACGTCATCGAGGCCGACTTCGTCGCCGACCTGCAGTGCGACCGGCTCGAGGTCGCCAAGGCCGGCGACCTGTGGCTGCACGAGCGCCCGCACCGGCGTGACGACGACCGCGAGCTGTCCGTCGCTCGGGTGTCGCAATCGACGTCGGACGGCGAGGCGCCGGCCAACCGTGTCAGCACGCGGGGAGAGCCGCTCGTGCGGGAGCGTCTCCCAGGCCGGGTACTCGGCGACCGAGTCGGGGTCGAGCAACGCACCCAGCGCGGCGGCGAGATCGGTGGCTTCTCGATCGGTAGCGGTCACCACAAGCACCGGTCGACCAGCACCAACGGGTGGTGCCGACGCCAAGGCGGCGACGACGAACGGGCGCAGCGGTCGCGGAGCACCGAGATCGAGCTGCGAAAGAGTCGTGCTCTGCGCGCCCCTGACAGCCTGGGCGAGCGCCGGATCCGCCAGCAACACCGACCGCAACGAAGAGAGATCCATCGATGCGGGCGCCTTTCGACGAATGGCGTTGCGGACTAAACGGCTACGGGACGCCAACCAGCAGCGCCGCATGCAAGCCACGGGCGGTCAGGTCCCGGGCGCTTTCAGCGTACGCGCCTAGGTCCCAACCGCCCGTGGGTAGTTGCCGTGGTGGTGCTCTCACTACGCGGCCATGCCGACCGGGTTAGGTAGTCGACGCCGTTCTCAGCAGCTTGGCGGCTGTGTTCGTCGCACCAATCATGTTGCCCGACGAAACGAGCGTCACGGTCGGGCTATCGAGGATCTGGCACGCGGACGCCAGCTGTCCCTGGAAAATGTTGTTCGTGACAGTGATACCGGACAACGTCGGCAGCGGCTTGTTGAGCAGTTTGATCGTGGCGACCTGGTTGAGGCCGCTGAGCCAGTTGCCATCGATCAAGACGTTGCTCACCGCGCCGTGGTCTTGGGTGATGATGATCGACGAGTTCGGCTGGCCCTCGATGGTGTTGCCGATGACCTTCAGGTTCGTACCGGACAGGATCTGCACGCCGTCGGAGTGCGACGGGCCGTTGTTCTGCGCTGGGTCGTGCGCGTACGTGACGAGATCGTGAATCCACGAGTCCTGCACGGTCGCGTTGTTCCCGTACATCTTCAGCCCGTCGACCGAGCCATGGATGTTGTCACGCAGCAGCGTGTAGTTCCAACCCTTGACGTCGTCGAGGTTGACGACCGGGTACTGCGGGACAACCTCGGAGTCGACAAGGAGGAAGTTGGTCGCCGAGTCGGACACATCAGAGACGATGCCCAGACCGTTGTTGCCGGTGCCACCTCGGATGATCGAGTTCTTGACGGTCACGTTCGGTGCTTCCACTCGCAGGTAACCGTGAATGTCAAGGCCGCTGTAGGTCGCGCCGGCGGTGGTGATCGTCAAGTCGCCGTTGTAGACAGTAAGCGTCGTACCAGCTGGGACGCCGGTGTTGTTGGCGTTCGGCTGTGCGTTCCCGCCAACGATCGGCGGGCTGGATGCCGGGATGGTCGGCGTCGGTGTCGGCGCCACGGTCGGTGTCGGTGTCGGCGCCACGGTCGGTGTGGTGGTCGGCGTCGGACTCGGCACGCTAGTCGGAGACGGCGTCGCGCTGGGCGTAGGTGTTGGGGTGGTGGTCGGCGGCGTCGATGACGGCGGGACGATCGGCGTGGTCGTCGGAGCGGTCGGCGACGGTGCGACAGTCGGCGTGGTCGTCGGCGTCGCAACCGGAGATGCGCTCACGGGCGGCTTCGGTGCGCCGGAACGACTCGCCTTCGCAGCGGCGATTGCGGCTGCCCTGGCCTTTGCTTCTGCAGCCGCCTTGGCGGCACGTGCCTTTGCCGCCTTGGCTGCCTTGGCCTTCGCGGCTGCCTTCGCCTTCGCGGCTGCCTTCGCCTTTGCCTTCGCCTTGGCAGCGGCCTTGGCCTTCGCGGCTGCCTTCGCCTTGGCAACGGCCTTGGCCTTCGCGACCGCCTTGGCCTTCGCGACCGCCTTCGCGTTCGCGGCGGTCTGAGCGGCGGTGTAATGAACGGTCGAGCTTGACGCCGCCGAATTGGCGGCAATAGCCGAGGCAGTGGCCGCGAGACCGACGCCCCCGGACAACACGGCGGCAGCCGCGATGGAGGAAAGAGAAAGTCGGATCTTGCGATTCACGGCGCACAACCTTTTCTCGACGGGAGCGACTTTTGGTCAGCTAATCAGCCGCGACATTTGCTGCGACAAGTCCGGCTTCGTCCGAATAGCAGAAGCACTTGATGTGGAGTAATGGATGTCACCCAAATGCCAGCCTGTATGACGCATATAGACGGGTCGCGCGGTGACCAAAGGCCCGTCGGACAGGGTCTACTGGCACCCGCCCGAACGGTTCAGAATCTTCGGATTTTTGCTGCTGACACAGGGATATCTGATCCTTGTTGCGGCCAGAAGTCGCGCGACGGTAACGCTCGCACCGAGCGTCCAGGTCGCGGTGAATACGCCACGATATTGCGCGACTCATGCGAGCCCATATGCAGCTCCGCTACGATTCCGGAATTAGTATCATCGACATATTCGGTGACATGTATTACCGGCAAGAGGGTGAAATCCAAACCGTGCTGCCCCTGCGCAGATGGCGAAATAGTCACACAGGCCGCACGCGTCACTCGTGTTCACATCATTTATATGCGGATCGCCCAGATTCGGCTATTCGCATCCGATAGAACTGCACAACGAAACATCGTCGGCCCCGCGTCTGGGTAGTGCCGCGGGACCGACGATGCGATATCAAGGTGAATATCCCGGTGGGGATCAGTTCACCGCGCTATTTGGGCTCTTACATCGCGCCCTTGTTGTTAACGGGGACGGCCTTGCCAGTGCCGGCGTAGACGTTGCCCGACGTGGTCAGCGTGGTGGTCAGCGTGTCGAGGATCGGGCAGTGCAGCACGCTGTCGTTGGTAAAGATGTTGTTCTTGACCGTCATCCCACCCATGGTCTTCATCGGCTTGGGCGTCATGTTGATGGTGCAGTTACCGCCACTGACCCAGTTGCTATTGAAGGTGAGGCTTGTTGTGGCGCCGTGGTCCTGAGTGACCATGAGTGCAGTATTCGTGCCACCGACGATGGTGTTGCCCTGCACCACGAGGTTGCCGCCAGACAGCACCTGCACGCCGTCGTTGTGTGACATGTTGCCGCCTTGGTCCGGGTCGTGCGCCCACGTCACCAGACCATGGATGTAGGAGTCCTGGAGCGTCGCGTTCGGGCCGTACATCTTGATGCCGTCCGTAGTGCCGTGGATGTTGACGCGAAGCGCGGTGTAGTTCCAGCCTTTGATGCCGTCGATCTGGACTGACGGGTATGCGGGAACCAGCTCGGAGTCCTCGATCAAGAAGTTCGTCGCGGAGTTGGACGTGTCCTCGACCAGGCCGATATCACGGCTGGAGACGCCGCCGCGAATGATCGAGTTCTTGATCGTCACGTTCGGAGCCTGGATGCTCACGAAGCCGTGGATATCGAGACCGCTGTACGTCGCGCCGGCCGTAGTGATCGTCAAGTTGCCGTTGTGGACGGTCAGCGTCGTACCAGCAGGGACGCCGGTGTTGCCGGCGTTCGGCTGCGCGTTCCCGCCGGCTACCGGAGGTGTAGTCGGCGCCACGGTCGGCGTAGTCGTCGGCGTCGGCGCCACGGTCGGCGTAGTCGGTCGGCGTCGGCGCCACGGTCGGCGTAGTCGTCGGCGTCGGCGCCACGGTCGGCGTAGTCGTCGGCGTCGGCGACGGGACGCTGGTCGGAGACGGCGTGCTGGTCGGTGTTGCGCTCCGGGTGGGTGCGGTGGTCGGCGACGAGCTCACGGGGGGCTTCGGCGTACCAGAACGGCTCGCCTTCGCTGCGGCGATCGCTGCTGCCTTCGCCTTCGCGGCCGCAGCGGCCTTGAGTGCCGCGTCCTTGTCGGCTGCGGTCTTGGCTGCGGCTGCCTTCGCTGCCTTCGCCTTCGCGGCCTTGGCTGCCTTGTACGCCGCCTTCGCCTTCGCAGCCGCCTTCGCCTTCGCAGCCGCCTTCGCCTTCGCGGCTGCCTTCGCCTTGGCCGCGACCTTCGCCTTGTAGGCCTTGATCTGAGCGGCGGTGTAGTGGACGGTCGACGAGTTCGTCAGGCCCACACTGGCGGCGCTTGCCGGGGCGATGGCCGCAAGACCGATACCCCCAGACACCACGGCGGCTGCCGCGACGGAGGAGAGAGAAACTCGGAGCTTGCGATTCACGGCGCACAACCTTTTGCTCGACGAAGCACCTTTGCGGGGAGCTGGTCAGCAGCGAATTCCGCTGCGACAAAAGCGACATCGTCGGAGTAAAAGGAACTCTTGATCGGGAGTAGTGGATCTCACCCATATGCCAGCTTGTATGACGTAAGAAGCAGATAAGCAATAAATCGGAATCGCTCGGGTCACCCGCTCGACTGTCGAACAGGAGCAGACGGCGCACCCGCAAGCCCGTCGTTCTCCCTGGCCGGTGCCGGAGTTCCGGCTGATTTCGCGCTCACGTCCCCGGAATCCCTTGGCTCTGCGGCGACGGCCCGCGGCACTCGAGCACGCAGGATCCCACGCAGCTACGGCAGGTATTCGTGGAATCGAATGGTGTCAGCGCAACCCATAACGAGCACATTCGGCGACATGCACTGTCGGCGCCTGGGTGAATCCACTGAGCGCTTTAACATCCGCGCGCGCCACATCGCGCGTAGCGAAGCATCGCCGGCCCGGCGCGTGGGGAGTGGGAAGTGGCGCCGGGCCGACGATGGGTCTTCGGGGAGGTGGCCCAAGCAGGGATGGGTCCACCAGGGTGATCGGTCGTCCCGACGCTCGCCCTGAGGGGTACCGAGGGTCTAGTTAGCGCCCTTGTTGTTGACCGGGACCGGCGCGCCGCTGCCGGCGAACACATTGCCCGCCACGGTCAGATTGGTCTGTGTGGTGTCCAAGATCGGGCAGTTCTTGGCGCTGTTGTCGGTGAAGATGTTGTTGGTCACCGTGATCGCGTTCAGCGACCCCAACGGCTTGGGCGTCATGTTGATCGTGCAGTTCCCACCAGAGAGCCAGTTGTTGTCGATCAACACGTTGTTCGTCGTCCCGTGATCCTGGGTGATCATCACCGCGGTGTTCGAGCCACCGCCGATGGTGTTCCCGATGATCTTCAGGTTGCTGCCCGACAGGATCTGCACGCCGTCGTTGTGCGACTGTTTGCCGCCCTGATCAGGATCGTGCGCGTAGGTAACTAGCCCATGGATATAGGAGTTTTCGAGCGTCGCGTTCGGCCCATACATCTTCGCGCCGTCCGTCGTGCCATGGATGTCCAGCCGCAGGGCGGTGTAGTTCCAACCCTTGATTCCGTCGATTTGGACC
The DNA here is from genome assembly GCA_963825425.1 of uncultured Actinomycetes bacterium. Classification (GTDB taxonomy): domain Bacteria; phylum Actinomycetota; class Actinomycetes; order Acidothermales; family Acidothermaceae; genus PALSA-607. Next base: position 47,196 of record CAWGTF010000017.1, on the reverse strand, counting down.
GACGGATCCATCGGCACCAGCTCAGAATCCTCGATCAAGAAGTTCGTTGCGGAGGCGTCAGTGTCGTTGACCAACCCAATGTCGGACTGCGCGACCCCGCCCCGAATGATGGAATTCTTGATCGTGACATTCGGCGCCTGCACGCTCACGAAGCCGTGAATATCCAAGCCGCTGTATGTCGCCCCGGCGGTGGTGATGGTCAAGTCGCCGTTCATCACCGTCAACGCCGTCCCGGCTGGCACACCGGTGTTACTCGGACCCGGCTGGTCACCAGACAACGCCACCGGCGTGACGGAGCCTGACCCGGACGACCCCGAGGTCTTCTTCTTCTTGGCCGGAGCAGGCGCGACCGGCACCGTGCTCACTGTCCGCGCCTTGGCCGGCGGCTTCGCCGCGGATTGCGCCAGCGTGACCGGCACCGCATGAACTGGGGACACCGCGTTAGGCAGCGGCCCATCGCCTATGGGAGAGCCCGCAGGATCGACGAGGCGCGAGCCGGCGCCGACGACTCCGCCGGAAACCCCGCCCATCTCGCGTAGGCCCGCAGCCCCGCCCGAAACGCCGCTCAGTGTCCGTGTTCCGGCTGTTCCGGCGCCTGCGGCGGCTGCCGCGGGGCCGGTGGATTTCGGGGCCCCGGCCGCCGCGCCCGTGCTCACCTTCGCGCTGGTCAGCGGCAGCATCGTGCCAATTCCAACGCCGGCGGACAGGACGGCAATCGCCGCCGCACCTGCGAAAACGACCTTCGTCGAGCCCTTCACAGTGCACCGCCCTCCGCGCAACTTCCCCGTCAGTCGAGGAACTGCGTCGTTCGCGCTCGATTTGGCCGTCGGCGCATCGGTCGGGGGCCTTAACCCCACGGCGGGCATCTCACCCAATTGACAGCGGTTCCATGCCACGGCAGTCACATCCATCTGCGAAACGACGCACACATCGCCAGCCCGGCGCGTGGGGGGTGGGAAGTGGCGCCGGGCCGGCGATGCGTTAGCGGGGTGAACTCGTCACCTGAGGGTTCGGTTCATCGGTCTGGTTCGCGCGCCCCTAGCTGTTGGAGCCCTTGTTGTTGACCGCGACCGGTAGGCCAGTGCCCGCATATACGTTGCCGGACGCGGTCAGATTGGTCTGCGTAGTGTCCAAGATCGGGCAACTCAAGGAGCTGTTGTCCGTGAAAACGTTGTTGGTCACCGTGATCGCGTTCAGCGACCCCAACGGCTTCGGCGTCATGTTGATCGTGCATTTCCCACCAGAGAGCCAGTTGCCGTCGATGACCACGTTGTTCGTCGTCCCGTGGTCTTGGGTGATCATCACGGCGGTGTTGATGCCACCCTCGATGGTGTTCCCAAGAAGCTTCAGGTTGCTGCCGGACAGGATCTGCACGCCGTCGGAGTGTGACGGGCCGTTGTTTTGGGCCGGATCGTGCGCGTAAGTAACGAGGTCGTGAATCCAGGAGCTTTCGACCGTCGCGTTGTCGCCGTACATCTTCAGCCCGTCAACGGAGCCGTGAATGTTGTCCCGCAGCGCCGTGTAGTTCCAGCCCTTGATGTCGTCGAGGCCGACGACCGGGTTCTGCGGCACAATCTCTGAATCCTCGAGAAGGAAGTTCGTTGCCGCACTGTCGGTGTCGTTGACGATGCCGTTGCCCACCGGACCGGTGCCACCGCGGATGATCGAGTTCTTGATGGTCACGTTGGGCGCCTTCACGACGACGTAGCCGTGAATGTCCAGCCCGCTGTACGTCGCCCCAGCAGTCGTGATGGTCAAGTCGCCGTTCATCACGGTCAGGGCCGTCCCCGCCGGCACACCGGTGTTGCCCGGACCCGGCTGGTTCCCTGACAACACAATCGGCGGCGGCACGGTCCCGCCACCCGAGCCCGAGCCCGAACCTGAGCCCGAGCCCGAACCTGAGCCCGACGAACCGGAACCCGTGCCGCCCGACCCCGAGGTCGTGGAGCCCGATCCACCGGTGCCCTTCTTGGTCGTCCCGCCACTCGACGTCACGGTCTTCGTCGTCGAAGCCGGAGTGGTCTTTGCCACCGTTGTGGCGGCCACCTTGGTTACCTTCGCTGTGACCTTCGTCACCTTGGGCACAGAGGTCGCCGATTTGCTCTTCGGCCGCGCGGCCGTCGGGGTGACCAGAGTCGCCGTCTCGACCTGAACCGTGCCCACGGCGGCTGGCAGCGGACCGTCCCCGGCCGGGGAGCCAGCGGGTCGACGAGTCGGAGGTAGCGGTGCCCGCGCCGCTGACGGCGCCGCCCGAGATACCGGTCAGGGGGGCTCGGGCCAATGACCGGGTCGCCGCCCCAGCCGAGATGTTGCGGCTGGGTGTCCGGACCGGATTCAAGTTCTGCTTGGCCGCAGCGGACTCAGGTCCGCCGCTTGTTCCGGCGCTCGCGAGGGTGCTCGTCGCGCCCGTTGACACCCCGCCGGTCAGGGCGGCAACAGCGCCCACTGAGGCGACGCACTTGGCGAGCGTCGCGCGTCGCCTGTTCGCCTCCGCCCGCCGTTGCATCTCGGCGGTGATGCGGCGATGCCGGCCAGCGGCGGTCGGACGGCGGTGCTTGCTCGCCGAATTCTTACTGACAGGTTGCGGACGCTGACTCATAGTAATTCCTCCTGGCACGGCGTGGGCAGTGTCGCTCGAACCGGACAAAAGCGACTGGACACGTGGGGGCGGGTAGGTCGCTTGTCGTAGGTACGACGACAGGACGTCGTTGGGGTCCGCAGCTGCCGCCTGGGTAGGGCGGAGGCACGCTCGTCAGCTTGTCCAGAGGTTGCGACTGGAGCTGCAACTGGGGCTTCGCCCAGAGGCACAGTCGCAAGATCGGGACTGGTGGGAGGCGGACGGCGAGCCGGGCTACTGAGGACGATCCGGTGGATTGTCTGACTCAGGGAAGCTCTGGCGAGTTACCGTCGCGACGGCCGGGCAGGAACGCCGTCGCAACGCCGTTTCCGATCAGCGGGCGGGAAACCCTACTGACGGAGTGCGGGCGGGTAACGGCTCAGAGGAGGCGCTCAAGGCGCCTAGCCAACGTTTGCGTCGACGTGGGGGTTGATGGGGTCGTCCCAGGGACGACGCGTGGCGGCGGGACATAGCGATCTTTCTCCGACGCCTGCGGGGTGAGCTGTCGGGTTCGGGCGGGGAAATCGCCCGGCCACTTTCGTGGCTTCACCCCAAGACCGTCCAGAAACGGTGGACGGTCACGATCTTGGGTCCCCCACTCCTGCCCAGCGGGTTTTGAGTCGGAAACCCGGCACAGGGCAGGACTCGGCGGTCAGTGCCAGGCGCTCCCCGAGAAGGGGAGCGGACTGAACATACGACACCCGCCACGGGGTCGTCCACCCCTGCGACGGGGTCGGGAGAGCGCTGGTGAGTCTCCTGGGGCGGTCCGGAAGCTATGAGACAGACGGTTTCGCGCCCGTTACCTGACCGCCCGCCCGCACCGGCAAATCCTCGCGAAACTGCACGCGCGTCGAATCCTCGCGAAATCGGGGCTCGAATCCTCGCGAAAGCGCGGGCGAATCTGGGTGAAGCCCGGCGCGCAGCTGCCGATGTCCTCTAACGTGAATATTTCGCCAGCTTGGGGGAGACGTGTTGTCCACGCGTAAGCAGTCGGTGCTGTCGAGCGCCGCCGAGCCGGTTCCTAGCGAGCCGGCAACCAGCGAGCCAACCGCGGTCGACCCGATGCGGATCGCCCTGGTCGGCACCCGGGGCGTGCCGGCGACCTACGGCGGCTTCGAGACCGCAGTCGAGGAAGTCGGTCGTCGCCTGGCGGCACGTGGCCACGTCGTCACGGTCTACTGCCGTCGGCAGAAGAACGAACGTAACGCCCCAGACAGTTACCTTGGGATGAAGCTCGTTCACCTGCCAGCGCTACGCAGCAAAGCACTGGAGACCCTGTCGAATACGGCGCTCGCCGCCACTCACCTCGCGGCGACCTCACGGCAGCAAGTGGCGGTCGTCTTCAACGCGGCGAACGCTCCCTTCCTCCCGATCTTCCGGCTGCGAGGAGTGCCGACCGCCACCCACGTCGACGGACTCGAGTGGCAGCGCGCCAAGTGGGGTGGTGCCGGCCGCCGGTACTACCGCGCAGCCGAAGCGTTCGCCGTCCGCTGGTCCGATGCGCTGATCGCCGACGCGCAGGGCATCGCCGACTACTACCAACGCGAGTTCGGTGCGGGCACCGACCTGATCCGCTACGGCGCACCGATACTGGTCGACCCGGCCAGCGACAGGCTGGCTGATCTCGACCTCGAGCCGGGCGGCTATCACCTCGTCGTGGCGCGCTTCGAACCGGAGAACCACGTCGATCTAGCGATCGAGGGCTACCTACGCAGCGCTGCCCGCCGTCCGCTCATCGTCGTTGGCACTGCGCCCTACGCCGGCGAGTACATCGCGCGCATCAACGCGCTCGCGGCGGGCGATGACCGGATCAGGCTGCTCGGCGGGATCTGGGACCAGGAGAAGCTCGACCAGCTGTACGCGCACGCGCTGACCTACATCCACGGGCACTCGGTGGGCGGCACCAACCCCTCGCTGCTGAGGGCGATCGGCGCGGCCACTGCCGTGAGCGCGTTCGACGTGACGTTCAACCGCGAGGTGCTCGGAGCCGACGGCCGCTACTTCGCGGACGCCGACGCGCTCGCACAAGCCATCGACGACGCGGAAGCCGACCCGAACGAGACGGCCGCCCGCGGCGTCCGGCTGCAACATGTGGCTTCGACGAACTACCGATGGGACGACGTCGCCGACGCATACGAGGCCCTATGCCGTCGGCTCATCGCGGGTGGCAGCCAGCACGGCGCCGTCAGTGGCCGCCGCACCCGCACCGCCTAGCACCCACGACCGCGCCGGCGTTTCGCGGCGGCAGGGCGCGCGGGAGACGCTTAGGCGGGGACTACTCCGGCGTCTACTAGCAGCCGCATGAGGTCGTCGGCGTAGCGCTTGGTCCCGAACCTGTTCAGCGCATCCTCGTGGGCGCGCTCAGCCATTTCGCGCGCGGCCGGCCAGTCGGCGGCCATGGCGCACACGGCCTCGGCGATCGCTTCCGGATCATCAGCTGCCACCAGCACGCCGGTCTCGCCAGGCACCACGATCTCGCGCAAGCCTTGAACCGCAGAAGCAATGACCGGACGCCGGGCGAGCGCGGCCTCGACCGCGACGTTGCCGAACGGCTCGACACGTGACGGAACGAGCACGATGTCGGCGTCGGCGAACCTCGGCCACACGTCGTCCTGGAAGCCGGCGAACACCACCCGCGACTCGAGTCCGGCCGCGCTGACCTGCTCCCGCAACGTGCGCTCGTACCACTCGTAGCCAGGAAAGACCTCGCCCACCAAGGCCAAGCTCGCATCGAGCCCACGGCCGACCATGCCCTCGAGCGCGGCGATCGCGACGTCGGTGCCCTTGCGCGGAGACAGCCGGCCGACAAGCAGCAGGTGGACCTTGCCGTTCTGGACCTGCAGTTGGCTGGCCTGCGTTGGCGCGGCGACGCCGTTGTAAAGCAGCCGAATCCGATCGGCCAACCTGGGCAGCGTGGCGATCAGGCCGTTCTGCGCCGCCTTCGAGTTCACCAGGATCCGTCGAGCAAGCAGCAGCGGAAGGTGCAGAGCCAACGCGACCGGCCGAGGCAGCGAGTCTTCCGCCTCGTGGACGTGACACACGACCGGTGCGCCAGCCAACCGGGCGCCGACGATCCAGCCGGGGATCGTCACGGTGTTCACATAGACGACGTCAGGTCGGGCCGCGCGGGTGATCTGGATCGCGCGTGGCAGGGATCGCAAACCGGTCGTCGCAAGTGTGATCAGGCCGCGTGGCGACATCAACGACTTGCGCAGTACCAGGGTCTCGACGACAACGACGCCCGCGCCCGCCTGCTGGAGCAGTGGCACCAGCGGACCATCGATCGGCAGCGCGACGGTGACGACGCAACCGGCTTCGGTCAACGACCGCACGGACTCGACCAGCATCCGGTCGGAGCCATAGAGGTCGGGCGAGGGATGCGCGAGAAGAACGCGGGCCGGACCTGGTGAGCGAGCCCGGCGGCGCCGGAGCCTGATCATGAAGCTGGCGGAGCCGCGACCGGCCGTCGTCCAAAGGCACTGATCTCGCGGTACCACTTCACCGACACCGCGATCAGGAACACCAAGGTGCCAAGGAAAAGCAGCGCGTACAAGGTCATGAACACCCGCGGGAAGGCCACGGTCGCGAACACGAGGCACATCAAGCCGTAGTCGGTCGGCAGCACGAGTAGTGATCGCCACAGCGGTGCGTGGTAGTCGGCTGGCGGCGGCGGGCTGACCGGCGGGACCCTGCGCCCGGCGCAACTGGTCGGTCAGGATCGTGCCGAAGAAGAACACCGTCGCCACGATCTCGAACGCACCCGGCAAGAAGAGCGACTCCGGGCGCGCGATGTGGAAGAACCGGTAGAACGACACGAGTACGGCAAGGTGCAGCGACGCGATCTTTGCGCAGTCGACCATGTGGTCGAGCCACTCCCCTGCCACGCTGCCGCCGCCGCGCAACCGGGCCAGCTGACCGTCGGCGGAGTCGAGTGCGTAACCCAAGACGAGACCGAACGTGACGCCACCGCCATCAAGCCCGAGGGCTTAACGAACGCGATTGCCGCGATCGACGCGATAGCTGAACATCGCACTGACGAAGGTGACCTGGTTCGGCGTCATCCGCAGCGCGAAAGCGCCAGCTGCGAGGTAGCGACCAAGCCGTCGGTTGATGAACCGCGAATACGCGGGTGCACCCTTCGACGTCTTCTGCACGCCGGACGTCTTGGCGAGCGCGCCGCTGAAGGTGCGCGCACTCGTCTCGGAGTACGTGATCAACTCGCCACCGGAACGTTCTGGTAGCTGTAGTCAGTGGCCGAGTTCGGCGGGTAGAAGTCGATCGTGACGTTGCCCTGCTGGTCAGCTCGACAAGTCCTTGGGGATCCCTACGACGTAGGTGACCGCGGTAGCCGAGCCAGCCGGCGCGTCACACGCGTTCCCCGGAGTCTGCTGAGCTGCCAAACGCGACATTCAACGTCGCGTTCGATCAGGTCCGTCGGCTGCGAAAACGTGAGGGTGAACTGCACCGCCGGCCCGTAGAAGACATGCGTTCCAGGGCAGTTCGTGGCGCTCGAGGTCGTCTTCGTGACCGGACCCAGCGTCACGGTCAGTGCCCGAACCGATGGGCACCGGCGCGCCTTGCGTTGCCGTGGTCGTCGGCGCCGGCTTGGGCGAAACCGTCGTCAGCGCAGTCGGTGACGTGCTGGCGGTTGGCGACTTGGTCGGCGACGGGGTCGCGGAAGCCTTCGCCGGGGTCTTGCCGGTCGGCTTCGAGGTCGGCTTCGAGGTCGGCTGCCCGGTGCCGGCCGAGGTACCGGCGGCGGCAGCAGCCGAAGCGATCGCGCTCGCCACCGCAGAACCGGCGGGCGCCGAACCAGCGACTCCAGTCGACGACACCGCAGCGCTCGGCAGCGTGCTCGACGCGGCGGCTGGCCGCCGGGCCAGACGATGCGGCGCTCTTGTTGTGTGACGAGCTAGAGCATCCGGAAAGCGCGAGTGCGGCGACGACCGTCACTCCCACCAAACCAGTCACTCGCGAACGGACGGTCATGGCTTTTCCCCCTGAAGGCATGCGCCAACAATAGACGACCGATTTCGAGCGAGGGGTGCGTTCGCAAAACTTCGCCACGTTCCACCCGATCTGTCTAGTCAGTTGTTCGTGCGGGTCCTATGCGTTGAGCCATTTGGTGGCTTCTCGATAGGCCGAACGGATAGCCAATCTGTGAGCAAGCTGAGACTTGATCCCCGAACGGGTGAAGTTGCTTGCGAGCTCACACATACGCCTGCAGACACCGGCCTCACTCACCTAACGTTTGGAGTGTTTCCGACGGCGGTGGGTCGTCGGTATGTGGGGGGAAATACAACAATGCACGTGTCTTCGCGCCTCGGCCGCCGCACGGTTGCCGCAGCACTTGCGTTCGTGATGGTCGGATCCTGGCTCGCTATCGCGAACCAGGCCCCTGCGCGTGCTGACACCGCGCCACCCGACCCGACCACACCTGTGACGGTGTCGGCTGACTCACTACCGACCGTGCAGATCGACGGCGTCGTATGGTCGCAGGCGATCGTCGGCAACACGGTCTACGCCGGTGGCAGTTTCGCGAATGCCCGACCCGCCGGTTCCGCGGCTGGCACCAACCTCACGCCGCGCGCGAACATGCTCTCCTACGACATCACCACGGGCAACCTGAACACTTCGTTCGCGCCCAACCCGAACGCTCAAGTCGAAGCGGTCGCCGCATCGCCCGACGGCAGCCGGGTCTACATCGGCGGCGACTTCACCACCGCGAGCGGCGTCGAACCGCTACCGCCTTGCCGCCTACGACGCGGTCACCGGCGCTCTCATCACTACCTTCGCGCCAGTCTTGAACGGGGGCGTGCGCGCAATCGTCGCGACGAACACCACCGTCTACGTCGGCGGCGCGTTCACCACAGCCGGCGGCAACGCGCGCTCGAAGCTCGCAGCCTTCAGCGCGACCGACGGCTCTCTGCTCAGCTGGGCGCCGTCCGCCAACGACGGCGTTTACGCGATGGTGATGGCACCCGACCAGTCCAAGATCATCGTTGGCGGCGCATTCACCACCCTGAACGGCACAAGCGAATACGGCATGGGTGCGCTCGACCCGATCACCGGCGCGAACCTGCCCTGGGCAGCCAACGCAACCGTGCAGGACGCCGGCGCCAACGCGGCGATCGACACACTCACGACCGACGGCACCAACATCTACGGCGGCGGCTATGTCTACGGCTCCGGCGGCAACCTCGAAGGCGTCTTTGCTGCCGACCCGTCGACCGGCGCCATCAAGTGGATCGAGGACTGCCACGGCGACACGTACTCCACCTACTCCGACGGCAACACCATGTACGAAGTCGGCCACCAGCACTACTGCGACAATGTTCCGGGCGGATTCGGGCAGACCAACCCGTGGACGATCCACCACTCGCAGGCATTCTCGACGGCAGTTGCGGGCACGCTGTTGCACAACACCCAAAGTGCCTACACCGACTTCGGCGGCACTCCTGCGCCAGAGCAGCTCGACTGGTACCCGACAATGACGGACGGCACGTACACGGGCCAGACGCAGGCCGCGTGGGACGTGACCGGTAACGGGCAATACATCGTCGAGGGCGGCGAATTCCCAACGGTCAACGGTGTTGGCCAGCAAGGCTTGGCGCGTTTCGCGGTTCGCGCGATCGCCCCGAACAAGATGGGTCCGCAGGTCACCGGGGCAAGCTTCGTACCGACGATCACGTCGATCACTTCCGGTACGGCACGCGTGGCATTCCAGGCCAACTGGGACCAGGACAACACCGCGCTGACGTACAAGGTCGTGCGTGACAGCAACACCGCACACCCGGTCTTCACCACGACGGTGAACTCGACCTTCTTCAACCGCCCAATGCTTGGTTTCACCGACACCGGACTCGTCGTCGGCCAGTCGTACAAGTACCGGGTGTACGTCACTGACCCGCTCGGCAATCAGGTTGCTGGCGACACCGTGACCTTCACTCCGACCACCAACACGGTCAGCCCATACGCGCAGGCCATCATCAACGACGGGCCGAACACGTACTGGCGCCTCGGCGAGGCGTCGGGCACCAAGGCCTACGACTGGGCCGCCTACTCCGACGGCACTGTCGGCGCCGGTGTAACTCGTGGCGCCGCTGGCGCGATCATCGGCGACAGCAACACCGCGACCACGTTCAACGGCGCGTCAACGTCGATCGTCACGCACCCGTACAGCCAGACCGCGCCGAACTCCTTCGCGCTCGAAGGTTGGTTCCAGACGACCAGCAGCGGCCGGATCATCGGCTTCGGCGATACCCAATCGGCTACCAGCGGTAACGCCGACCGCACCGTGTACATCAACAAGAACGGGCAACTCGCGTTCGGTGTGATCTCGGGCAGCACCGTGACCGGAACCAAGACAACGATCAGCAGCAGCGCCGCGTTCAACGACGGCCAGTGGCACCACTTCGTTGCCAACCTCGGTAGCGGCGGCATGTCGCTCTACGTCGACTCGAAGCAGGTTGCCCAGAACGCTTCGGTGACCACCGCCGTCGACTATGCAGGTTGGTGGCGGCTGGGCAGTGACACGCTGAACGGTTTCGCGAACAAGCCGACCAGCTCGAACTTCACCGGCTCGCTCGACGACGTCGCGATCTACTCGGCACCGTTGACCACAGCGCAGATCGCCAACCACTACAACGCAAGTGGCCGGACAGCGGCCGGGTCGCGGCCCAGCGACACCTACGGTTCGACCATCTACGACGCGTCGCCGAACTTGTACTGGCGGCTCGACGAATCGTCGGGCACCGTCGCGCACGATGTCACACCCAGCGGCAACAACGGCACCTACTCAGGCGGGGTCACGTTCGGCACCTCCGGCGCGCTCACCGGGACCACGGACACCGCGGTCACGATGAACGGTTCCAACGCCGTGGTGTCGACAACCTCGGCGGTGGCCGGCCCGACCGTCTACAGCGAAGAGTTGTGGTTCAAGACCACGACGACCACCGGTGGCAAGCTCATCGGCTTCGGCAGCTCGGCGACTGGCAACAGCGGTAGCTATGACCGTCACGTCTACATGCTCAACAACGGACGGCTATCGTTTGGCGCCTACACCGGTGTCACCAACGTGATCACCAGCTCGGCCAGCTACAACGACGGCAAATGGCACCAGATGGTCGCCACTGAGGCGAGCGACGGCATGAAGCTGTACGTCGACGGTGCGGTCGTTGCGAGCGGTGCGGTCACCGGCTCGCAGTCGTACAACGGGTTCTGGCGCGTCGGCGGGGACAGCCTTGCCTCGTGGCCGAACCAGCCGACCAGCAACTACTTTGCGGGCTCGATCGACGAGGCCGCGGTCTACGGCAGTGAGCTCTCAACAGCGCAGGTGAGCGACCACTTCGCGAAGGGCAACGGCGCGGCGAACGTGCCGCCGACGGCGGCGTTTACCTCAACGGCGAGCAACCTCGTAGCGAGCTTCGACGGCACCGGGTCCAAGGACACCGACGGCACCATTGCGTCGTACGCGTGGAACTTCGGCGATGGCTCGACTGGCTCCGGCGCGAAGCCGAGCCACACCTACGCCAGTGCGAACACCTACAACGTCACGCTGACTGTCACCGACAACTCCGGTGCCACGAATGCGGTCACTCACTCGATCACGGTCTCCGCAGCGAACATTCTGCCGACTGCAGCATTCACGGCGACGTCGATCAACTTCACCGCGACGTTCGATGCGAGTGGGTCGAAAGACACCGACGGCACCATCGCGTCGTACGCCTGGAACTTCGGTGACAACACGACGGGTACCGGCGTCAACCCGAGCCACACCTACGCGGCCGGCAACACCTACCTCGTCACGTTGACGGTCACCGACAACAGCGGCGGTATTGGCACGATGCAGCAAAGCGTCACCGTGTCGAACGCGCCGCCGGCTGCGGCATTCACGTCATCGGCGGCCGGCCTGTCTGCAAGCTTCAACGGCGGCGGCTCAACCGACAGCGACGGTTCGATCGCGTCGTACGCATGGACGTTTGGTGACGGATCGACCGGCACTGGCGCGACGCCGACTCACACGTACGCGACGGGCTCCACTTACAACGTCACCCTGACCGTCACCGACAACCAGGGCGCCACCGGCGCCGTGACGCACTCAGTCACCGTTGCACAAGGCACGGTCACGCCGTTCGCGACCGACTCGTTCGGCCGGACGGTCACGAGTGGCTGGGGCAACGCAGACAGTGGCGGCTCGTGGACCGTCACTGGTGGCGCGTCAAACTTCTCCGTCGGAGGCGGTGTCGGCACCATCAAGCTGGCGACCGTTGGCAGCAGCGCGTCTGCCGCCCTTGCAAGCGTGTCATCGACCGACACCGAAGTTCGGGTTGGTGTGGCGCTGGACATTGCGCAGACCGGCGGCGGCTCGTACGTCTCGGTGATCGGCCGGCGTATTAGCACGACAACCGACTACCGGGTCAAGCTGAAGTACGCCTCGACCGGGGTGGTCACTGAGGTTCTCGAGCAGGTCACGGGCAGCACCGAAACGGTGCTGAAGTCGATCGTCGTGCCCGGTGTGACCTACACGCCAGGCATGGTGCTCAACGTGCGACTGCAGGTGACAGGGACGTCGCCGACGACCCTCAACTCGATGGTCTGGGCGAACGGCACGACTCAGCCGACCGCGTGGCAGGCAACTGCCACTGACTCGACGGCCGGCCTGCAAGTCGCGGGCGCTGTCTCGCTCATTCCTTACCTGTCGGGTAGCGCGACCAACGCACCTGAGAACGCATCGTTCAGCAGCTACTGGGCCGGTCCGACGCATGTCAGCGGCAGCAACGTTCCGCCGACTGCGGCGTTCAGCTCGTCGTCGTCCAATCTGGTGGCTAGCTTCAACGCAGGAGCCTCAACCGACAGCGACGGCACCATCGCGTCGTACGCGTGGACCTTCGGTGACGGCTCGACCGGCACCGGCGTGACGCCGTCCCACACGTACGCAAGTGGGGCCACGTACAGCGTCACCCTGACAGTCACTGACAACCAGGGCGCCACTGGCACGGTCACCAACCCGATCACGGTCACCGCGGCGGGCGGGATCACGCCGTTCGCGACGGACTCGTTCGGCCGCACGGTCGCCAGTGGCTGGGGCACGGCTGACACCGGCGGTGCATGGACCGTCACCGGTGGCGCGAGCAACTTCTCCGTCGGAGGCGGTGTCGGCAACATCAACCTTGCGACCGCGGGCCTGAGTGCCGGTTCATCGCTGACCGGCGTGACGTCGACCGACACCGAAGTTCGGGTTGGCGTAGCGCTAAACGAGGCGCAGACCGGCGGCGGCACGTACGTCTCTGTGATCGGACGCCGCATCAGCTCGACCAGCGACTACCGGGTCAAGCTGAAGTACGCCACTACTGGCGCAGTAACCGAAGTGCTCGAGTCGGTCGTCAGCGGCACCGAAACGGCGTTGAAGACAGTCGTCGTCCCGGGCGTCACCTACACGCCGGGCATGGTGCTCAACGTGCGGCTGCAAGTGACCGGCACGTCACCGACGACCATCAGCTCCATGGTCTGGGCGAACGGCACGACCCAGCCGACCACTTGGCAGGCGACCACCACCGACAGCACCTCGATCCTGCAGGCTGCCGGCGCGGTCGGGCTGCTGTCCTACCTGTCGGGTAGTGCCACCAACGCACCTGAGACGGCATCGTTTAGCACTTTCTGGGCCGGTCCGACCCACTAGTTCTGAGCCAGCCGAATGTCATCTCGTGATTGGATATTCGCTCGTGACGTCACCCAGCCACGCCGCACCAGCCAGTCCAACCACCGACAGCCTGACCCACCGTCAGGCTGTCGGTGGTGTACCACCCCTTAGCCCAGCAGCGGTGACGCCCAGCCGCGGCTGTCGTCGTAGCAGTACTGACCTACCGCAGGCCCGCCGAGCTCGCCGTCCTGCTGCCTGAGCTTTCCCGCCAGGCGAGCGGTCGACCGGCGATTCGGGTGCTGGTCATCGACAACGATCCGGCCGCGAGCGGCGAAGCAGTCGTGGCTGCGGCGAACGATCCGGCGGTGCGCTACGTGCACGAGCCGCGGCCAGGCATTGCGGCCGCCCGCAACCGGGCGCTCGACGAAGCCGCCAGCTACGACTTACTGGTCTTCATCGATGACGACGAGTGGCCCAACCCGACGTGGCTGCAGTCGTTGCTTGAGGTCTACGACCAGACGTCGAGCGCAGCGGTCGTCGGTCCGGTGATTTCGGAGTATGCGGCCGAGCCCGATCCGTGGATCAAGGCCGGACGGTTCTTCGACCGGCGGCGGCTGCCGTCTGGAACGCCAATCGAGGTGGCCGCCACCAACAACTTGCTGCTCGACCTTCGTCAGGTGCGGGCGTTCGGGCTGCGCTTCGACGAGGCACTTGGTCTGAGCGGTGGCTCCGACACGTTGTTCACCCGCGAACTGCACCGCCGCGGCGGCACGCTCGTGTGGTGTGACGAAGCGATCGTCATCGACCAGGTGCCCCTCGAACGACTGACCCGCCGATGGGTACTGCTACGTGCGTTGCGAAGTGGCAACTCATGGAGCCTGACGTCGATCAAGCTCGCTCCTTCGGTTGTCGACCGGTCTTTGGTGCGAATCCGGCTGACTGGCCGGGGGCTGTTGCGCACGGTGTCGGGTACTTCGCAATACTGCGTCGGGTTCGTGGCCCGCAACATGGCCAGCCGCGCACGAGGCTTGCGTACCGCCGCGCGTGGCATCGGCATGGTGAGCGGTGCGTACGGGTACGCCTACACCGAGTACCGCCGGCGTCCGTCATGAGTGCGGGCCTGTTCACGATCGTGGTGCCTGCCCACAACGAGGAAGCAGTCATCGAACGCTCCCTGCGCACGCTCTGCAACCAGGTCACCACGTGTGTGCTCGACATCATGGTGGTGTGCAACGGTTGCAGTGACCGCACCGCCGACATCGTGCGCTCGCATGCGGCCGCCGACCCGCGGATTCGCCTCGTCGAAATTGCACAAGGATCGAAGCCCGCGGCGATCCGGGCAGCATTCGCGGCCGTCTCCGCCAGCGCCGCGTTCGTGGCAGTGGTCGATGCTGATGTCGTTCTCAGCGCCGATGCAATCGAGGGCTTGGCGACCGCGCTCGAGGGCCCGCTGCCACTCATTGCGGCACCCCAGATCGACGTCGACCTCACCGGCTGCAGTCGTGCCGTGCGTCGCTACTACGCGGTGTGGTTGTCGCAGCCGTACATCACTGCTGGAGTGATCGGTGCCGGCGTGTTCGTGGTCAACTCTGCAGGGCTGGAGCGCATCACCGCGCTGCCCGACACGATGGCCGACGACACGTGGGCGCGCGCACAGTTCGCTCGTGACGAGCGAGTGACGAGTGCAGGCACGTTCACCGTCTTTCCACCCCGCACGCTGCGACCGCACCTGCGGCGGCGCGCTCGCATCGTTATCGGCACCCGACAGGTCGCCGCGATGCGCAAAGCCTCGGGGCGCTGGCCCGACGCGCACCTCACGCCCACAACCACCGACGCGGCCCCGAAGTCGCGGATCGCTCGGGCCACCAGCGCCGACCAGCTCACCTACTGGGCTATCCAAAAGTCCGCCGATCTGCTCGCCACCTGGCGAATCATGCGTGGGCGAACCGGATGGGTCACCGATGTCACGTCACGCGTCAGCGAGCCAACGTCGTAACTCGTGCTACGGCTGCCTGGTGAACAGCAGCTGGACCTGCGGCGCGCGGTGCCGCGGCTTCGGCTTCGCCCGACCGATCGAGCGCCGCACGAAGAACAGGATCATCTGAGCGTCGTCACGCACGGTCGGCACCACGACGATCAGCACCGCAATGTAGACGATCGCGAGGCCGCCACCGACCGCGAGCTGCGCGATCGGTGGGTTGACTAGCAGCGTGCCAAAGAACGCGACAACTCCACACGGCGCGCTGACGAGGAACAGCGACCGGAAGGCGTTGCGGAAGAGCATCCGACTGTCGACGTGAGCGGCCCGGCCGACCCACCACAGCGAGATCGCCCAGTCTAGGAAGTACGCGATGGAGGCCCCGATCGCGACACCCTTCGGCCCCCAGGGCAGGCCACCCAAGATGATCCCGATCATTACCGGTCGCGTGACGAGGTACTGCTTGAATTGCTGGCCGGACTTGCCGCGCGACAGGTAGATCCAGTAAGCAATCTGCGAGATCGATCGGAAGACGCCGCCGATCGCTAGCAGCGCGAAGATCGGCGCGACGCCGTGCCATTTGGGCCCGAACAGCACCGCCACGAGCGGGTTCGCGAGCGCCGCACACATGGTGAACACGGTGGCGGTCAGGTAGCAGCCGACGAGCTGCGCCTTCTTCAGGTAGCGCGCGAAGACAACGTCGTCTTCCTGCACCCGGGACAGCACCGGCAACGCTACCCGGGTCAGCGGCGCGTTGATCTGGTTCAGCGGCGTCATCAGCAACTGGTAAGCCCGGCTGTAGAGGCCGAGTGGACCAGCGCCCCAGTAGGCACCGATGGCGATGTTGTCGACGTTCTTGGTGGCATAGGCGATCAGCTGGGTACCGAAGACGCCGCCACCGAACCTGAAGAACCGGGTAATCGATACTGACCGTTTCGGCAGTCCTGGTCGCCACCTGCAGACGGCCACGTTGAAGGTCAGCGTCAAGACCGCTACGACGATCTGCTGCACGACGATCGCCCAGTACCCACCGCCGAGGGCAGCCACCGTGATCGCCGCGGCGATACCAAGCGCCTGCGCACTGATGTCGGCAAGTGCGAGCGCCTTGAAGCGCAGGCTGCGACTTAGCTCCGCGTTGAACTGGGTGTTGATGCCACTGATGATGAGAATCCAGGCAAGAGAGAAGACGATCGGCGTCAACTTGTGCTGGCCGTAGAGACGGCTAATCAGCGGCGCGCAGAGCAACATGACGAGCGCGCCCAGGCAGCCGATACCGACGTTCACCCAAAAGAGGTTGGACCGCTCGAGGTTGTTCAGCGTCTTGGCCTGAATCGCGGCCGACGACAAGCCGAAGTCGCGCAAGATGTCGGCCACTCCGACGATCGCAGTGACCATCGCGACGATGCCGAAGTCGGACGGGGTCAGCAGCCGTGCCAAAACCACGAGGGAACAAAACTGCAGCGCAAAACGCACGCCCTGCGTTGCCAAGGTGATGCTGGTGCCCCGCGCGGCCGCGTTACCCAGGCCGCCGATGGGCGTCTCCATCGGCTCGTCAAGGAGAGCGCCCGACAGTTCCGCATTCGTCGGCTCAACCGGTTCCGGCAGCTCCACCGGGTCGTGGCGGGAGGGGTCAAGCGGGTCAGGGAGATCAGCGAACTCGGCCAGCGGCGGGAGCGACCCCGTGTCGCCATAGTCGAGGAGCATCTCGGTGAGCACCGCGACATCACCAGCGCCGGATTCGGCACCGAGTGGGGAACCGGCCGCATCGCTACCGGTGTGAGCGCCGCGCTCCAGACCATCGTGGGAAAGATCGTTGGCGTAGTACGACGTGAACGGAAGGCGGAAGTCCGGCAACGGAAGGTAGCGGTCGGGGTGTGCGTCAAGTGAGGTCTCGTCCTTCACCGAGCCCCCTCGCCACGCCCACCACGCTCGCGCGCTCGTCGCGCGCAACCGAACCAGCCAAGCGTACCGGAGCGCGGTTGGTCGCACGGCAGCTTTGCGAGGATTGGCCAGCTGCACGGTTGGCACCGACGCCTGCCTGATTGCCCGAGTCATTGATCGAATTCTGCCCTGGCGCGCAGGTGATTTGGCCTACCATTGGATCTAGCCGAGCCACCCGATCGGGTGCGAGAGGAACACGACGCGTGAGTCTCGACAGCTACCTGTCAATCCTACGGGCACGATGGCTGACAATCTTCGCCGTCATCGCCGCCTCCGTGCTCGGCACGGCCTTGTACTCCTACAACGCCACGCCCCGATACGTTGCGCATGCTGGCGTGTTCTTCTCGGTCAGCGTCAGTGACAACGCTGGCACCCGCAGCAGGGGCTTCACCTACCAGCAAACGCAAGTACGCACGTTTGCACAACTCGCGACTCTGCCGATCGTGTTAAACCCGGTCATCCAGAAGCTGAGCCTCACGACCACGCCCGACAAGCTGGCCGACGACATCACCGCGCGAGCACCGCTGAACACTCCGATCGTCGACATCACCGTGTCTTCGTCGTCGCGCGACCGCGCCATTGCGATTGCAGCCGCGGTCGCCGCCCAGTTGTCGACAACCGTCGTCAACTTGGCCCCGAAGGTCGACAACGGCACCGCGACCGTCGTGGCGACTACGGTCGATCCGGCTTCGGCGGGCAACTCACCCGCCGTCCCGCGTACCAAGCTGAACCTCATCGTGGCGCTGATCTTCGGCACGATGGTCGGTGCGCTGTCGGCGATAGCGCTCGACGCTCGCGCAGCTCGAGCGTTGCGGCGGCGGCAACTTGACGCGCTCGGCGGAGTCGCCGTTATCGGCACCGTCACGATGCCGGGCGACACCGCTCGTCAAGGCGGTGCAGCGACGCGATGGGAAGCCAACTTGCGGGAGCTGCAACTGCGGCTCTTCCCGCCGTTGCAGAACCGAACGTTCAGCTCTGTCGCCATCACCTCGGGCACCGACCCGGCACTGTCGGCACGATTGGCGGCTGGCCTCGCTGCCGCGGAGACGAGCGGGCCGCAGCGGGTGTTGCTCATCGACGCCAACCTGCACCAGCCATCGGTCGGCACTTCCCTTGGCCTACCCGCATCAGCCGGACTCGTCGGGGTGCTACGGGCAGAGGTGAGTCTTGACGCGGCGACCCAACGTGTTGGCAACCACGGGCTCGACGTGCTGGCCGCCGGACCCGGACCACTCGACCCCACGGGGATGGTCGACTCGGACGAGATGCGGGCACTGCTCCATCGGGCCGCGCAGCGCTACGACCTCGTCATTGTGAATGCCCCGCCGTTTGTCACAGCCGACGGATTGGCCTTGGCGAGCTTCGTTGACCGCGCAGTTGCCGTGCTCGCGCGTGATGAGACCCGCGGCAGGCTCGCAGACTCGCTCGCCACGCTACGAGTGGCTCGCGTTCAGCTGCTGGGTCTGGTCGTGAGCACCTAACACGCCGCTACGATGCTGCGAGCTGTCCTCCTGCCCGTCGTCGCGCGGCCGCGGCGCGAAAAGCACCATCGCCATCGGCAGCACGGTCACGGCCAGTAGGAAGTCGCGGTCGTAGAACCCGAATGACCACTCGAGCGTCGCCGACACGAAGAATGTGCCGAGCAGCACCGCGGGCACGTTCACGCCGCGACCGACCCAGCGGACCGCAGACCCGAAGCGAGACGACAGCCATCGTGGCAACAAGAATGAGGCCGACCGCGCCGCCCACCGCGACCATCTGCACGAAGGTGTTGTGCCCGTGGAACGCCTGACCGCCCAACCCTTCCTCGTACTTCGCCAGCGACGAGTAGTACCGGCTACCGAGACCGAAAACACGGTGCTGCGACCAGGCGCGCAGACTGGTGATCCAGATGTAGCCGCGATTGCTGAAGTCAGTGCCAACGGAGGTCGACACCGGGATCGCGATCATGACGAGCGCCGTGGCGAGCACCGCCACGGCCGCGACGACCTGCCGCAGCTTCCGCCCGGGCACTTGAAGCGCGAGTGCGATGAGACCGCCGACCGCCAACGCCGCAATCGAGGAGCGGGACGCCGTCCAGACAATTGCATAGGACGTGAGGAGGATGACCACGAGCTTAACGAGGCGACTTCGCGCGAGGCCGATCAGTGGCAGGCCGAGCACGAGCGCCTGGCCCAGGTTGTTTTCCGAGGTCAATGGACCGACCAGAATTCCCCACGGCAGGATCTTTTTGTCGAGCGGCACCAGGTCGCCGTTGCTCGCGTGGTAGAGGCCCTTCGCCTTAAGGAACACGCCCATCAGCACGCTGATCAGGGCCAACAGAGCGGCCAGATATCCGAGCAACGCGAGTTTGCGTAATGGCGGACGCAACACCCAGACCGCAATGACGATCGCGGGATATTCGAGATCCTGAAGGTGCAGGTGGACCCCGGCGTAGAGGTCGCGGGTGATGAGGTAGATCCACGGCGCCAGCAAGATGACGAGTACGCGGCGGCGGTCGGTCGGCAGATTGGCCGCTCGCATAGGCGACGACAACCACGCACCAACCGATCACCAGCACTGTCAGCAAATGGCTCAAGAACGATGTGGACGCCGAGTACGGGATGGCGTCGTTGATCAACGCCTGGTGCTTCGGGGCGGTCATGCTCTGCACGAAGCGAGGCAACACGACCGCAAGCCATGTCAGCACGATCAAGACGACGGTCTGGTCGAGGTGGCGGGCGCGTGGCGGCCGATCGAGATCGACATGCCACGGCCGCGCGACGGCCTGTTGCGCGCTCACACGCCCGCCAACCGTTTGAGGCCGGCGTCAGGACCAAGATGCGGAAGCTGCAGTGGTGGCGACGTCCGATTCAGCACGAGGCCGACGACCGAACCACCAGCCAGCGTCAAGCGGCGAACCGTCGTCGTCAGCATCCGCTGTCGCGTGCGTCGCGCATCGACCACGACGACGATGCCGTCGACATGCGCGGCGAGACTGAGCGCATCGCTCGACGTACTCATCGCCGAAGTGTTGATCACGACGAGGTCGTAGCGCCCTCGTGCAGTGGCCAAGAATCGACTCATCGCGGCGGACGCGAGGAGCGGGTTGCCCGCCCCGCGCGAGGCGCTGACGCCTGCCGTAATGACGTGCAAGCCATGGTTGCCAACCGGCTGCACGACGTCGGCGAAAGTCGAGGTCCCGGCCAGAATCCCTTGCAGGCCAGCAGATTCATCGAGTTCGAGGAGGCGGGCGACGGTGGGCTCGCGCAGGTCAGCGTCGACCAACAACACACTGCGCGACTGTGCACCACTCACCGCCATGTTGACCGCGGTGCGCGTACCGCCATCGCCTGCGCGGGGCGACGCAACCATCAGGCATCGCACAGCCGGCGCTACCGCCGCGAGCGTGGTCAGCACGCTGCGGTCGCGCTCGGACTCCGATTCGCCGTCGGCCCGATAACCTGTGGTGGCCCGTGCGACCCGCTGCCGGCAAGTGTGCCGAGCACCGGCACGGCGGTGACGCGGGCGGCAACCTCGCGCCGGTCGATGACGGGATTCGCCGCGTAAGTCGCGACGACCGCCCAGCAAAGAGCGAGCGCCACGATCAGCCCGATGGCGAGACCGCCCCCGGCCCGAAGGCCGGTGTCGGAGGCCGGCGGGTACGCCGGTTCGATCTTCGTCGCCTTGAAGGCCGGAGAATCCTCAATCGTCGGCGACAGTTTCGGCACGAGCAGGGCGAACTGGTCGGCCACCGCATTCGCGAGCGCGGCGGCCGTCGCGCGGCCACTCGCCGTGACGCTGATCGTCGACGGTGCTGCTAAACAGTGGAACGGTGACCCGCACAGCAGGAGCGAGCTGGCCAGGCGAGCTGTCGAGCCCCAGCGCGGTGATGGCAGGTGACAACACGGCGGGTGATGTCACGAGTGCGGCGAACGACGGTGCAACGTTCACCGCGAGCTGGCTGCCGGTGCCCAGATCGTCGATCGAGTTGATGTGATCCGCGGAAATCAGCACCGCCGCGGTAGCCCGGTAATGCACCGGCAACTGGAGAGCGACAACGACGCCCAGGAGTGGTCCGACGACCAAGAGGAGGGCGATGACGATCCAGCGGTGTGCGACGGCGTGCCAGAACCGGCGTGCGTCCATCAGAGGCGTTCGTACATCAGCAGAGTCCCGCCGTCTCCGTCAGGACCCGGATCCGCGCCGTGGCTCGCTGGCTGGGCTGCCACTACTACCGCCGCTGGCGCCTGCACGGCTGGCGACGGCAGCCGGCCGACTGTTCAGCGACACCTTCGGGTGGCCAGCCTGCGGCGCCGGAGGACGAGCGCGGCGCAGGCTGCGCACGGAGCGAACTGCCGCGCTGAGGTCGGCCTTGTTCATGACGATGCCAAGCAAGGTCGCGCCGGCCCGATGCAACGACGCCGTGGCGTCGGCGAGCTGGCGACGCTTGGTGCTGCGGGTATCGACCACGACCAACGCGCCGTCGGTGTAACGCGCGAGCACGGCCGCGTCGGTCGACATCAAAACTGCGGCGGCATCGATGACCACAAAGTCGTAATCGCGAGTGGCGGTCGCGATCAGCTCGGCCATCTCGGTAGATCCGATCAGCTCACCCGGATTTGCGGGTGTGCCGCCAGCAGGCAGGACGTCGACCCCGTACCCAGGCAGGGTCTGGACGGCGCTGGCGAACAGCCCGCTGTTGGCCAGCACGGCAATCAGGCCCGGGGCTTCTCGCAGGTTGAGGTAGCGCGCAGCGGTGGGGCGGCGCAGGTCCGCCTCGATGAGCAGCACCCGCAGACCGGTCTCGGCGGCAACCAGCCCGAGGTTGATCGCGGTCGTGGTCGCGCCCTCGCCCGGAGCGGCCGCAGCGACCACCACGGATTTCAGCACCACGTCCCGGCCGCCGATCGCAAAAACGTTCGCGCGCAGCGCGCGGAAGGCCTCACCGGCTCGCCCCTCGGTGTCACCGAGGAGCAGGGGCCGGCGCGTGGCGGTGATCCGGCCGACCAAGGGAGCGGCCGTCACTTGCCGCAGTTCGTCCTCGTTGCGCACCCGGGTATCGAGCATCTCGAGCGCGAGCACGAGCAGCACGCCGATGACGAGACCGCCCACCAGACCTTCGGCATAGCTCTGCTTCTTGCCAGTTGTGGCGAGCGGCGCGCGCGGCACCGGCGCCTGTGCGACGACCGAGGCACTGAGCTGTTTGGTGCCGCCTTGGGTGACCGCAGGCGACAGCGTGCCGACCGACTTGGCCAGCTGGGCGGCAACCGCGTTCGCGATCGCGGCACTCTCCTGCGCCGACGTGTCGGTGACGAAGATCTGCAAGATCACGGCGCCGGTCGCGGTTTTCGTTCGAATCATGCTCGCCAGTTGCGAGTCGGTCTTGTGCAGGCCGAGCTGTTGGGCAACTGGGGCCAGCACCGACGCGGTAGTCGCGAGCGCACTAAACGACGGCATCAGGTTCTGGGTGTAGGCGGCGCCTTGCGAGAGGTCGCTTACCGACGACGCGCCGGACACCGAGAAGAACAAAGACGTACTCGCCCGGTACTTCGACGAGTGCGCGGCCGAGAGGGCCGCGGCTGAGCCGAGCCCGAGCAACCCGACTAGGACGACGACGAACCATCGCCGGTAGAGGGCCGCGAAATAGCGGCTCCGCTCCATGTGTCAACCCTTTCTAGCCGGAGGCGTCGAGAAAACGCGCCGGAATCATTCTCGACCATGCCGCCCCCGGACATGAAGGAAGCGTGACACCCGCCGGGTGAAAAAATTCAGGAAACTTCGGCGAGCAGCCTATCGAGCACTTCCCGCAGCTGGGTGCTCGAGGTGTGGGCCGTGTACGGGAAGTACTTGACCTCGACGCCGACCGTCGCGAAATCACGCTCCAACTTGTCGCCCCTGGGCGTGCCACGCCAGTCGTCACCCTTGAAGATGATGTCGAAGCCCACCTGCTTCCAGGTGTCGAGCTTCTCGGGTAGCACCTCGGCGTGAACCTCGTCGACGAAGCGCAGGCTCTGCACGATCTCGAGGCGCTCGGCCAACGGGACGACCGGGGTCTTGCCCTTGAAGAGCAGCGTCATCTCATCGGAGACAACGCCAGCGATCAGGTAGTCACACTCGCTGCGGGCGTGCTTGAGGATGTTCAGATGCCCGACGTGGAAGAGGTCGTACACGCCTGGGGCGTAACCGACCCTGCCAACCCTGTGACTCAAGACGTTTCCCCGCTCTGCGAATGCATCGACCCTAACCTCACCACCGACACGCCTTACCAATGACACCTCGGCGGGCGGCACGTACGGCTTTAGTAAGCACCAGCGCCCCGCAGGACGGCGTAGAACGTCTTCCACAAGATCTCGAAGTCGTAGATCAGGGACCAGTTCTCGACGTAGCGCAGGTCGAGTCGCACCGATTCGACCCACTCCAGATCTGAGCGGCCGCTGACCTGCCAGAGACCGGTGACACCGGGCCGCACGAGCAGCCGGCGCCGCACGTCGTCGCTGTACTGCGCGACCTCGACCGGCAGCGGTGGCCGCGGGCCCGACCAGGGACATGTCGCCCTTGAGCACGTTGATCAGCTGCGGCAGTTCGTCGATCGAGTAGCGCCGCAGGATCCGGCCGATCGGCGTGATCCGCGGGTCGTTCTTGATCTTGAAGAGCAGGCCCTCGCGACGCTCGTTCAAAGCCTGGAGCGAGTTGAGCCGCTCCTCGGCGTCCGCGTACATCGAGCGGAACTTGTAGATCGTGAACGGCTTGCCCTGCGAAGCCGACCCGGGTCTGGCGGAACAGCGCCGGCCCGCGTGAGGTCAACCGGATCACGAGCGCCACGCCCGACCATGAGCGGGGACAGCAGCAGCAGCGCGGCCAGCGCGGAGCTGCGGTCGAACACGTTCTTGATCACCCGACGAGCACCCGGTGAGCTCAGGCTTCTCGACGTGCAGCAGCGGGAGCTTCGCAACCGGCCGGATGTGCAGGCGTGGCCCGGCGACCTCGATCAAGGCGGGCGCCACGACGATCTCGACGTCGCTGTTCTCCAACGCCCAGCAGACGCGACGCAGCTCAGGCCCGCCGAACTCGACGCACGTCGTGACGGCGAGGACGTCAGCGCCAACCCGCTTCACCGATTCGACGACCTGGTTGAGGTCACCGATGACCGGCACTTCCATGTCGGCCATCTGACGTGATCCACGACCGCCAGGCACGCACGCACCGACGACGTTCAGGCCACTGTCGGGGTTGCGGCGCAGTTCGGCGACCAGGTCGAGCACGGCCCACTCGTGGCCGACGACCAACACGTCCTGGAGGTACTTGCCCTGCTGGCGTGCGCGACGCAGCCGGCGGCGTGCGGCGTAGCGACCGAGCAGCGAGATGACCATGCAGAAGGGCAACGCGAGCACGACGTAGCCGCGGGCGAACTCGGTCTTCAACAGGTACGAGACGACGGCGATGCCGGCGATGAGGCCGACTGCCGCGTTGATCACCCGGCGGTACTCCTCAGCGCTCGAAGCGAGGAACCGGTTCTCATACGCGCGGCTGATCAGCACGGCGAACACCCACAGAATCGGCAGCGCCAAGCTGCCCCACCAGTAGGCGAGCGCCTTGTCGCTCGGCGCGATACCGAACCGGCCGATCTGCGCGACGACGGCGCCAACGGAGGCAGCGACGACGTCGATCAGGACGGCGTTGGTGCGGTAACGACGAATATGGCGGTCGTGCGGGCGGCGCCGACCGTCCGCACGACCGTCGGTTTCGGGGACGACCAGCTTCAGGTTCGGCTGAGTCTGCTGGTCGGCAGCTCGGTAACCCGGCGGTCATCGATGCGGGCGGATTCTTCACGCCTGCGAGGTGCCATTCGGCGCTCGACCATCGGCCATGTCTGCTGACCGCTCTCGATGACACTGAGGCGGTCACGGTACAAGCGGGGCTCAAGATTCGATGCCGGCTTGTCGATAAGGTCAGTCACAGCGCAGTGCCCCCCACCACAATCACGATCGCGGCGGGCCCCCCCGCGCGATTACTTCCGAACCGGATACCTACCGGTTCGCCTTGCCGTTCGTGTTTCGGGCCGTACCTCCTGTGCGAGCCAGTTCCCAGCTGGCTTGGTGTCCCTGGCCTCGATCTGCGACCCTGCGGGCCATCGCGCCAGGTAGTTCTAGGAGAACCTAGCGACCTGGAACAATCGATGTCGATGCCGTAAACGCTTTGTGAACGGACGACGGTGAGAACCACCCGAATGGCCGAATGTCCACCTAGCCGTTCGGCTGAGTCCGGACCCCCATACTGCGAACTCGCCCCTACACCGGATAACTCCCCCAAACCCCTGCACTACACCCACCAAAGAGCTCCCCCGAGCCCTTGGTGATACGTAAGTGTCGACTATCTGCGGGCTGCTGTCAGGGCGATTGGTGAAAAAGATTCTGGGTAGCTTCGCAGGCCTCGACTGACCAGACTTTCGACGGCGTCCGCGGCTACCTCGACCTGTAGCCGGAGCTCCTCACGCTGGCTCGCCGGAACGTCCCTGAGCACGTAGTCGGCCGGATCCTGCTGGCCAGGCGGACGACCGACACCGAGGCGCACCCGCAGATACTCCTTGCTGCCCAGCGACTTGGTCACCGACCGCAGGCCGTTGTGACCGTTGTCGCCGCCGCCGAGCTTCACCCGCACGACGCCGGCTTCGAGATCGAGCTCATCGTGGACGACGATCACTTGCTCTATCGGGACGCCGAAGAAGCTCCGCAGCGCCGCAACGGGGCCGCCTGACTCGTTCATGTAGGTCTTCGGTTTGATGAGGATTGCCCGCGTTGCCGCCGAGACGGCCCTCCACGGCGTCCGCCCGATGCTTGTGGGCTTTGAAACGGCCACCCATGCGAGCCGCCAGCACGTCGACGACCATGAAGCCGGCGTTGTGTCTGTTCGCGGCGTACTGCGGGCCGGGATTGCCGAGTCCGACGATGAGCCATGGTTCGCTGCAGCCATGACCCGAGCTTGTTACTCGGCGAGCCGGCGCGGACTCGTCCGCTTCAGCCTTCGGCCGGCACCTCGGGTGCGGCCTCGACAACGGCGGGTGCAAGCTCGGCCTCGGCCTCGGCCATCTCGGCCTCGAACTGCTCGGCACTTTGAGCGCCAGTGATGTGGACGACGACAGCCTCGGGGTCGGTCTGCAGCGTGGTGCCCTCGGGCAACTTGACCTCGCCGGCGTGGATCGACTGGCCGATCTGGAGATCCTGGATCGAGATCTCGATGCTCTGCGGAATGTGCGTCGCCTCGGCGGCGATCGACAGCGAGACCAGCTGCTGGTCGAGGAAGCCGTCGGGGATCAGGTTGCCGGTGACGATCAGCGGGACGTCGATCGTGACCCGCTCACCGCGGCGGACCAGGATCAGGTCGACGTGCTCGACCGCGCCACTGACCGCGTCGCGCTGAACGGCCTTCGGCAGCGCGAGTTCGTTGCCGCCTTCGAGACCCTCGAGCCGCAGCAGCACGTTGGCGGACTTGAGTGCCCGGTTGAGCTCGTGACCGGGGAGGCTGACGTGGCGCGGCGGCGTGCCGTGGCCATAGAGGACGGCGGGCACCTTGTGCGCCCGGCGCACGCGGCGAGCGGCACCCTTGCCGAACTCTGAACGCGCCTCGGCGGCGATACTGACCTCGGCCACGACAGGACTCCTCGAAAACAAGCGTTGTTGGCGGTGGGTCAGTCTAACCGCTCCCAGTCGAGCGAAGCGAACCGGTGCTAGCTGGCGCCGTCGAAGAGGCTGGTCACTGAGCCGTCCTCGAAAACCTCACTGATCGCGCGGGCCAGCAGCGGGGCGATCGTGAGCACAGTCAGCTTGTCGAACCGCAGTTCGTCAGGAACCGGCAGCGTGTCGGTCACGACCACCTCGGTGATCGGGGAGTTCTTCAGCCGGTCGACCGCCGGCCCCGACAGCACCGCGTGGGTCGCCGCGACCACAACCTCCGCAGCGCCGTTGTCCATCAGCGCCTCGGCCGCCTTCGTGATCGTGCCGGCGGTGTCGATCATGTCGTCGACCAAGATGCAGGTGCGCCCGGCCACGTCACCGACCACCTCGTGCACCTTGACCTCATTGGCCCTCAGCGAATCGTGGCGCTTGTGGATGATCGCCAGCCCGCAGTTCAGCCGATCCGTCCAGCGTTCCGCGACCCGCACCCGCCCGGCGTCCGGCGAAACGATCGTGACGTGGGTCGTGTCGAGCTTGCTCTCGAGGTACTCGGCCAGGATCGGCAGCGCGAACAGGTGGTCGACCGGCCCGTCGAAGAAGCCCTGGATCTGCGCGGTGTGCAGGTCGACCGCCATCAGCCGGTTGGCGCCGGCGGCCTTGTAAAGATCAGCCAGCAACCGCGCCGAAATCGGTTCGCGGCCACGGTGCTTCTTGTCCTGCCGCGCGTATCCGTAGAACGGGCAGACCACGGTGATGCGCTTGGCCGAGGCCCGCTTCAGCGCGTCGACCATGATCAGCTGTTCCATGATCCACTTGTTGATCGGGGCGGTGTGGCTCTGCAGCACGAACGCGTCACACCCGCGAACCGACTCCTCGAACCGCACGAAGATCTCGCCGTTCGCGAACTCGTACGCCAGCGTCGGCGTGGGCTCGATGCCAAGGTGGTGAGCCACCTCGAGCGCCAGCTCGGGGAACGCCCGTCCGGCGAAGAGCATGAGCGTCTTTTCGCCGGTCCGCTTGATGCCGCTCACGAGGAGTCTCCCTGAGATTCGTCAGGGGCACCATTGTCGTGGGTCGGCGGCTCATGCGGTAAGTCGGGCTCGGGTAATCGGTCCCCTGCGCGGACGAACGAGCAGCAGAACGGGCGGACGCCGACCCTGGCCGCTTCTTTTCGACCCAGCCCTCGACGTTGCGCTGACGGCCACGACCAACAGCGAGCGCCCCAGGCGGGACGTCCTCGACGATGACCGACCCGGCCGCGGTGTAAGCGCCGTCCCCGACGGTCACGGGCGCGACCAGCATCGTGTCGCTGCCGATCCGGACGTCGTCCCCCACGACCGTCTCGTGCTTGGCCTCCCCGTCGTAGTTGGCGAAAATCGTGGCGGCGCCGATGTTGCTGCGCTCCCCGATCGTCGCGTCCCCTACATAAGAGAGGTGCGGAACCTTCGAATCCTCGCCGACCACGGCGTTCTTCATCTCGACGAAGCCGCCAGCCTTGGCGCCGCGCTTCAAACGCGTGCCGGGCCGCAGATAGGTATAGGGCCCGACTGTCGCGTGCGGCCCGATCTCGGCGCCCTCGCAGGTGGCGTCGCGCACTCGCGCCCCCGCGCCGACGGTCGTGTCCAGCAGCGAGCAGTTCGGTCCGACCTGCGCGCCGCTCGCGATCGTGGTGCGGCCGAGCAACATCGTGTTCGGCAGCACCACGGCGTCCGGCTCGAGAACCACGTCGACGTCGATCCAGGTCGTCGCCGGGTCGATCACCGTCACGCCGTCCCGCATGAATGCGGTGAGCAGGCGATCGCGCAGGTGAGCGCGCGCCTGCGCGAGTTGCACGCGGTCGTTGACTCCGGCGATCTCGCGCCAATCGTCGGTCACGACGGTGCCGACCGGGTCACCCGCTTTCGCCAGAATGCGGACGACGTCGGGCAGGTACTCCTCGGCCTGGGCGTTGTGAGCGGTCAACTCTCCGAGCGCGTGGCGCAGTTTGGCAGCGTCGAACGCGTACACGCTCGAGTTGATCTCGGTGATGTTGCGTTCCGTCTCGTTCGCGTCGGCGTGCTCGACGATCCGCGCGAGATTGCCCCACCTGTTGCGAACGATCCGGCCGTACCCGGTCGGGTTGGGCACCTTCGCGGTCAGCACGACCGCGGCGACCTTGGTGCGCGCTCGGTGGGCCGCGAGCGTGCGCAGGGAGTCGGCTGAGAGCAGCGGCGTATCGCCCGGAGCGACAAGAACAGTGCCGTCGATCGGTCCGCCGCTGGTGGCATCAAGGGCTTCAAGCGCGAGTCGGACGGCGTGCCCGGTGCCGAGTTGGGTGGGTTGGAAAACCGCGATCGCCTCGGGGTCGATCTGCTTGAGGTGGTGCTTCGACCTGGTCGCGGCCCTGACCTGTGACGACGACGAGCTGCTCAGGGTTCGGCTGCGCGCACGGCAGCCAGGACGTGCCCGAGCATGCTGCGACCGCACAGTTCGTGCAGCACCTTGGGGGTCGCCGACTTCATCCGGGTGCCCTCGCCGGCGGCCAGGACGATCGCCGCTGCGATGGTGGGTTCCGCTGTGTCGGTCACGCGGCTCCTTCGGGCTGACCTGCTGGGCGACACCGACTCCCATCCCCCCAGCTCGGGTGCTGGGGAGACGGGACGGCGACACGTCGCTCCCGGGGGAGGAGTCGGACCCCCATTGATGGGACCAAAACCCACTGTCCTGCCATTAGACGACCCGGGATCGGTGTCCGCGCTCAGAGTACGCAACCGCCTAGGCGATCGGGTAACGAGCGTGCCGGCCGGGCACGGGAGAACGCTCCGATCGGGCGCGCTCTAATCAATCGCATGCGCGGAGACGGTAATCTCGTGGTCGTCCAATCGACTTTCCCCCCGTCCAGATAGGAGACCCTCACTTGCCACAGCGTCGGGTGCTGGTTACGGGAGGCGCAGGTTTCATCGGCTCGCACCTGACGAGACGGCTGATGTCTCTCGGTCATGACGTGCTCGTGGTCGACAACTTTTACTCGGGTTCGCGCGACAATGTCGCAGACCTGGCGCGCGAACGTAACTTCGAGCTAATGCGCCACGATGTTACGTTTCCGCTCTACGTCGAGGTGGACGAGATTTACCATCTCGCCTGTCCGGCCTCGCCGCCCTTTTATCAGCGCGATCCGGTGCAGACGACCAAGACTTCGGTCGTGGGTTCCGTCAACATGCTGGGGTTGGCCAAACGCACAAAGGCCCGGATTCTGCTCGCCTCCACCTCTGAGGTTTACGGCGACCCAACCGTGCATCCACAGCACGAGGAATACTGGGGGAACGTCAACCCGATCGGCATTCGCTCGTGCTACGACGAAGGCAAACGGTGCGCCGAGACCCTGTTCTTCGATTACCACCGCCAGCACGATATGTCGATCAAGGTCGCCCGCATTTTCAACACCTACGGACCGCGGATGCGCCCAGACGATGGGCGGGTTGTCTCCAACTTCATCGTGCAGGCACTGCGTGGGGACCCGTTGACGATTTACGGGGACGGCTCCCAGACCAGATCGTTCTGCTACGTCGACGATCTGGTCGACGGACTCATCAAGCTGATGGAAAGTCCGCGAGAGGTGGTCGGTCCTATCAACCTGGGCAACCCCGGCGAGTTCAGCATGCTCGAGCTAGCCCAACAAGTCCTCGCCGCGGTGGGCGGAAGCAGCACCATCGAATATCAGCCACTGCCTCAAGACGATCCGACGCAACGTCAGCCGAACATCGACCGGGCGCAGAAGACGCTAGGTTGGAGCCCGACGATCGATCTGGCGGAGGGGCTTAGGCGGACTGTCGCCTACTTCCGTGAACTCGTTGCCAGCTGAGAACTGGCTTCCGGATTCATCACTAGCTTCCACCGAGACTGCTCTGGAGCCGCCATGACCCCGCCGTCTGGACCCGCAACGGCTGACGCCGTCCTCGATCGGGTTTTGACAGCGGCGGATACAGCGGACGACGCGGCACCCGTCGTCGTCCCGCGAACGAAGCGACCAGCGGTGGGCGGCGACCGCAAGACCGGCCTCGAGCAATTCGCGCTGGGCTTCTTCGTGGTGGTGCCGTTCCTGGCGCTGCTCGCCGCCGTCCCGGTGTTCTGGGGCTGGGGACTCGGCTGGCACGACATCGTCATCGGGGTCGTCATGTACGCGATCGCCGGCCACGGCATCACGATCGGCTACCACCGCCTCTTCACGCACAAGGCGTTCAAGGCCAACCGGCCGCTGAAGATCGCGCTCGCGTTCGCCGGTGGCATGGCCATCGAAGGACCGGTCGTTCGTTGGGTCGCCGACCACCGCCGACACCATGCCTTCAGCGACAAAGAGGGCGACCCGCATTCGCCGTGGCGGTTCGGCACGAGTCTCGGTGCGCTGACGAAGGGCCTGCTCTACGCGCACGTCGGGTGGATCTTCGACCCTGAGCAAACCGACGCGACGCGGTACGCGCCCGATCTGATCGCCGACAACGACATCGTTGCGGTGTCTCGATTGTTCTGGCTGCAGGTCACGTCGTCCCTGCTGTTGCCAGCGCTCATCGGCGGACTCTGGAGCATGTCTCTCGCCGGCGCGGTCACCGGGTTCTTCTGGGGAGCGCTCGTTCGCATCTCGTTGCTGCACCATGTGACGTGGTCGATCAACTCGATCTGCCACGCGGTGGGCGAGCGTCCGTTTCGCACCCGCGACAAGTCTGGCAACGTGTGGTGGCTCTCGGTGCTGTCGATGGGCGAGTCGTGGCACAACCTGCACCACGCCGACCCGACGTCCGCACGGCACGGTGTGCTGCGCTTTCAGCTCGATTCGAGCGGGCGCACCATCTGGGCATTCGAGAAGTTCGGCTGGGTGCACGACGTGCGCTGGCCATCACCCGAGCGCATCCAGGCTCGCCTCGTGCGCGACCTCGAGCGGGAGAATCAGACCGCGTCGGTCTAAGGCGGCGCCGCCGTCAGCGATCGATCGCGGCGCACGGAAGTCGCACCCGCCAGCCTTCTGGCATCTCGCTCACCCACACGTCGCGCAGGGGCATCCCCGGCCCGACATTCGAGCCGCGCGTTGGCGATGGCGGTGTGCCAACTCGGAACGGTCGACTCGAGGTGCGCCCATAGCTGCGCCGACCCGACGAGGTCGACGGGCAGTGCCGCCGCGAACACCGCCCCGACGACGCAGCGGACTACGAGGCTGTCCGGCCAGCGCAACGCATCGAGTCCGGCCGCGATTGCCGTGAGCATCAGCAGTGACGGCAGCACGTCGTAGCGAGTCAGGGAGCTGACGACGTCGACCTTCAGGTGCGGGACCACCGCGGGTTCAGCGAAGCAGGCGACGAACGCAAGTGCGCTGCCCACGCCGGCCCAGATCGCCAACCAACGCCGCGAACCACCGAGGCGCAGCGCAGGACCGATGAGCGCGAGCACCGCGCCAGCGCCCAACGCAATGGCCGCGTAGTGCAGGTGCCGCCACAACGCGACGGTGTGCCAGTAGCCGGCAAGCGCGCCGACAAGTACTCGGACGCCGAACAGCCGTGCCACCGCTGGTGCGCTGAAGGTCTCGTGCGCGGGCCGTGTTCCGCTCAGCACAGCCCACGTCTGGACCGCGCCCGCCGCCGCGAAGAACATGGTCACGATCTGGTCGCGCCAGCGTCGCAGTGTTATCGCGCGCAGGACGACAATTGGCAGGAGCAGTGCGGTCAGCGGGTCGCTGTCGACAGCCACCATCACAACCACGGCGGCGAGTGCGCATTCCGATCGCCGCGTCGGACGCCACAGCACGGCCCAGAAGGCGGCGAACGTCAAGAACCAGTGCAGGTTCGCGATGTTGTCAAGCACTTCGAGTCCGCCGACGGGCAGCAACACCACTGACGACGCGAGCATGGCGCGCACCGATGTCGAACGCAGATGTCCGCTGCTTGCGCGAAAGACGAAGAGCGAGACGGCGACGCGCACCGCCGCAGCAGACGCCGCCAGCACCCACGCCGCGTCCCGCAACGGGAACGCAGTCGTAAGAGCTGCGACGGAACGCGGCAGCACCTGCAGATAGCCCGCGTACGGGCTGGCAAGCCCAGCCACGTATCGCGCCCGATAGGCGGTGCTGAGGAATATCGTGCCGTCCTCGGCCCACACCCGCGACGTGATGCCGGTGCCACTCCACCACAAGTCGATGCTGAAGCCGGCAAGCGCGGCCAGCAGGTAGCCAACAACAACCACGGCAGGACTCAGCGCGCGATCCGTCTCAGTCGCTGGGAACAACGAGTCGCGAACATCCTCCACGCGTGCGCCAAGCGCCTGCCGACGTCTTTCAGGTGGTGACGACGCATGGAGACGACTGCGATCGACGTCCAACCGAATGAACGTCTTCGGCAGACCTGATTCGAACGAACCCATTCGAGCGACCCCTCACGTCGGACCGTGAGACGCGAACGACTACTCAGCTGGTTGTCAGGGCACTAGCCGAAGGAGCGCGCCTATGTGTCTGCGGAGGCGCCAACGCGCTCGGCGACCGATCACTCTTTCGCGCGCTTTGCTCTGCTGCGCTACAGGAGCAGCTCAGCTCTGCTGCGCTACAGGAGCAGCTCAGCTCTGCTGCGCTACAGGAGCAGAGCAAAGGCTGGCGAAAAGGGCCCTTGAGCTGCGGGTTTGTGGTATCTCGACGTCGAGATTCGTCGCTAGACTCCGTACGTGGACGACGACACTAAACGGACATCACGGATCATCAGGCTTGCGCGGCACCTCGAGCTTGCGCGCCGCGATGTACTCGCGTTCCGCGAGCTCGACATCTGGGAGTACGACGTGCTGGCCGCGCTGCGGGCGGCGGGAGCGCCGCATGAGCTGTCACCCGGCGCGCTGCTCAACGAGACGCTGGTCGCCTCTGGCACGATGACGAACCGCATCGACCGGCTCAGCCGGCGCGGCTACGTGACCCGCGAGCCTGACCCCGGCGATCGCCGCGGTGTGCTGGTGCGGCTCACCGTGAGCGGCCGGAAGAAGATCGACTTGATCACCGCAGACCTCGCCACCGCCGAGGCGCTCGCGTGGCAACGACTGGGCGCGCGTAAGACCGACCAACTCGACGCCGCCGTGGAAGAACTGATCGCGCGCCTTGAGTCCTAGCGACTAGTGGCCGGCGCGGTGCGCGGCGTCTAGCCAGTCATCCTCGAGTTGGGCGCGGGTGCCTTGGAGCGCGCGCAACTCCGAGTCGAGCGCTGCGGCCGCTACGTAGTCGGTCGCGGCTTCTGCTAGCAGATCGTGCAAATCCTTCTCGCGGTCGGCCAGCTTCGACAGTTGCCGCTCGATGCGAGTGACGTCCTTGCGCGCTGCTCGCACGTCACCCGCAGTACCCGCAGGGACGGCGGGAGCGGCAACGTTCGATCGGGCGCTCGCGGGGTTTGCCGCATCGGCGGCACCGCTGGACGCGGCGGAACGTTCGCGGGTGCGGCGGGCCAGGTATTCGTCCACTCCGCCCGGCAACGAAGCAAGCTGTCCAGAACCGATCAACGCTGTCACCGAATCGCATACTCGCTCGAGGAAGTACCTGTCGTGCGAGGCGGCGATCAGCGTGCCCGCCCAACTGTCGAGCAGATCCTCCAGTGCTGTGAGCGTGTCGACGTCCAGATCGTTGGTGGGCTCGTCGAGCAACAGCACGTTCGGCTCGTCCATCAGCAACCGCAGCAACTGCAGGCGTCGCTTCTCCCCGCCGGACAGCTCGCCGACCGGAGTCCACTGCCGTTCGCCGGTGAAGCCGAACCGCTCCAACAGGGCGGACGCCGTCACCTCGCGCCCGTCGCCGAGAACGGTTTGCCGACGAACAGCTTCGACGGCTTCGAGCACGCGCAACGTCGGATCGAGTTCGGCAACGTCTTGCGACAGGTAGCCGATACGCACGGTCTTCCCGACCTTCACGACACCGCTGTCGACCCCCCGGAGTCCGGCGAGAATGCGCAGCAGGGTGGTCTTCCCACTGCCGTTCACGCCGACGAGTCCGATCCGATCGCCCGGCCCGACCCGCCACGTCAGGTCGGAGAACAACGACGCCGACCCGAGTGCAAGCGACATGTCCTCGACGTCAAAGACTGATTTTCCCAGCCGGGCTGAAGAAAACGAAGCCAACACAGTTCGATCGCGGGCCGGCGGCTCGTCGGCGATCAGCGCGTTCGCGGCGTCGATCCGGAACTGTGGCTTCGACGTGCGGGCCGGCGGCCCGCGTCGTAGCCACGCCAACTCCTTGCGCAACAGGTTCTGTCGGCGCTCCTCCACCACACCCGAAATCCGCTCCCGTTCGGCACGCGCCAGCACGTACGCCGCGTACCCGCCGAGATACTGCGCGACGCGTCCGTCGGCAACCTCCCACGTCAGCGTGCAGACCGCGTCGAGGAACCAGCGGTCGTGGGTCACGACAACCAGCGCGCCTCGACGCGTTGCCAAGAACCCAGCAAGCCAATCGATCGTCTCGATGTCGAGGTGGTTGGTCGGCTCGTCGAGCATCAGCAGATCGATGTCGGTCACGAGCAATGCAGCCAGCGCGGCACGCCGCCGTTCACCACCCGACAGACTCCCGACGACGCGGTCGAGCATCTCCACCGACAGCAAGCGTCGACACCACCATTCGTGCGACGCGGTCGCCGGCCCACGAGTGATCAGGCCGATCACCGAGCACCACGTGGCGGACCGTCGCCGCAGGATCAAGCGCGTCCCCCTGAGCGAGCACCCCGATCCGCAGGCCCGAGGTGTGCGTGACCCGCCCCGACTGCGGTGCAAGCGCAGCCGCCAAGACAGAAAGCAACGACGTCTTGCCCGCCCCATTGCGACCCACGATCCCGATCCGGTCACCTTCGGCAATGCCCAGCGACACGTCGTCCAGCAAAGGCTTGACGCCGTACGACAACGAGACCGACTCGAGGTTGACCAGATTCATGCGACGACGCGCGCTCCGGGCACCGGTCCATGAGCGCGTCGCACAGTGCGACACGTCCCCGACCCGGATAGTGCAGCAACCAACTCCACCGCCTCGGACTCGCCCTGCGTCAAGAACGCACACGTCGGGCCAGAGCCACACACGATCGCCCCGAGTGCATGCGCATCGCGGCCGGCTTCGAGAGTTCGACGCAACGCAGGCCGCAACCGAAGCGCGGCGCGTTGCAGGTCGTTGTGCAGCAAAGTGCCAAGTCGCCTCGGATCTCCGGCGCCCAATGCAGCCATGAGTTCGCGCGGCGACGATGACTCGGGCCACGGGCCCTCAGACCGCATCCGATCGAGCTCGCCATACACCAGAGGCGTCGACAAACCGGTATCCGCCAAAGCGAAAACCCAGTGATACGTCCCGCGAACCAGCACCTGCGTCAGCTGTTCGCCGCGACCGCCACCAAGCGCCGTCCCGCCGAGAAGACAGAACGGGACGTCGCTGCCGAGCTGTGCCGCGATGTCGTGCAAGACACGCGGATCGAGTCCGGTCTGCCACAACGCATCGCAGGCGACCAACGTCGCGGCGGCGTCGGCCGAACCGCCTGCCATGCCGCCCGCGACCGGAATCCCTTTGTGAATCGTGATGCGGACGGCGGGTGCGCGGCCGACGTGGCGAGCAAGCGCGATGGCGGCTCGCATGGCGAGGTTCGACGTGTCCGTCGGGACGTCGTCAGAGTCCTCGCCGCGGACCGCGACACCGAGATCGTCAGCATCTTCGACCGTCACCTCGTCATAGAGCGAGACGGCCTGGAACACCGACACCAGTGAATGGAAGCCGTCACTGCGAAGCTGGCCGACCCCGAGGTGGAGGTTGACCTTCGCGGGTGCTCGCACGGTGACAGACACAACACCCGATGCTAGCGAGCGCCGGACCCTACTCCTGGTGGGGTCGCTGCTCGGCAATCCGGGCGAACTGCGCGACGTCCAGTGTCTCGCCGCGCGCGCTCGGGTCAATTCCCGCTTCCCGCAAAGCAATCTCGGCCAACGCCGGCGATCCGGCCCAGCCCGCCAGGGCGGCCCGCAAGGTCTTGCGGCGTTGGCCAAAGGCGGCATCGATCACCGCGAACACCTCGTCGCGGGTCGCCGTCGTCTGGGGCGGATCGTGCCGGTCGATGGCGACGAGTCCGGAATCGACGCGCGGCGCCGGCCAGAACACCTGGCGCCCGATCGTGCCGGCCATCCGCGCCGACCCGTACCAGGCGGCCTTGACCGACGGCACGCCGTACGGATCCTCCCCCGGCTTGGCCGCAAGCCGGGCGGCAACCTCGAGCTGCACCATCACGAGCACCCGGCGCACGGTTGGCAGCCGCGCGAGCAACGTCAGCAGCACCGGGACGGCGACGTTGTACGGCAGGTTCGCGACGATCGCCGTCGGGTGATCGTCGCCGCGCAGGTCGAGGGTCCGCAGGTCGAGGGTCATGGCGTCGTGATGGACGACGGTCAGTCGGTCGAG
Organism: uncultured Actinomycetes bacterium; assembly: GCA_963825425.1. Taxonomy (GTDB): domain Bacteria; phylum Actinomycetota; class Actinomycetes; order Acidothermales; family Acidothermaceae; genus PALSA-607. The sequence goes on along the minus strand of CAWGTF010000017.1, from coordinate 9,954 downwards.
GTGGTCCGGCAACCGCGCCGCGATTGTCGACGGCAACAACTCGGCAAGGCGCCCGTCGATCTCCACGGCAATGACACGCCGGACGTCGGGCAGTAACGCCAGCGTCAACGACCCGAGCCCTGGCCCAATTTCGAGCACCACGTCGTCCGGATTGAGTTTTGCGGTGCGAACGATGCGTTGCACGGTGCCGCCGTCGATGACGAAGTTCTGGCCGAGTGTCTTGGTCGGTGTCAGGTCGATCGATGCTGCGAGCGCACGAATGTCAGTCGCGCCCAGCAAAACCCCAGGCCCCGGCGACGAAGCTGGCGTGCTTGGCGTGATCAGGTGAAGAGGTAGTGGCCGCAGACCGGCCATTGGGTCCGCCAATTGCTGCGCTTGTAGAGCAGTTGCGCGCGGTACGTCTGCTCGCTGGCGGACGCGGCGCTCGGCAGTCCGGTGCCACCGACGGCGTGCCAGGTGTTGGCGCGGAACTGGTACATGCCGTAGTACGGCGGGTCGACGGCGTTGACCCGACCGCCGGCTTCGCAAGCGGCCAGCGCCTTCCAGTTGAGACCGTCGGCGGCGACCTTGAAGATCGGGGCCGGCTTCGGCTTGGGCTTCGGCTTCGGCTTGGTGCCGATCCCGATGATCTGCGCGACGGGCGCCACCGTCACCTGCTGGCCGACCAGGCTCTTGGTGGTCTGCACGCCGTCGACGTACCCATCCTGGTAGGTCGCAACCATGGTGCCGATTTTGCCTACCTGCTCGACTTTCTTGGTACCGACCAACAGATTCGGGTCGGCGACGGTCGATGTGGTGAAGGGAATCGGTGAGCTCGCCAACTCTTGCCCGCTACTGATCCGCAGGATGATCACCGACAGCCCGTCGTAAGGCCGGGTCTGAAGGTCGCTCGATATCTGGTCGGTCGGATTCACGATGATGCCTGCTTCTGCGAGCACACCAGCCAATGTCGTCTGCGTGCTGACGAGCGAATGCATTGTTCCATCGACGCGCACATTGACGAGGTGCGGCAGGTTGATGGAGATGTTCATTCCCGTCAACGGAACGCGTGCACCACGATCGACGGATACATCTGCAGCTTGCGGAATACGCAACCCTGCTTGTTGCAATACCTGGTCGACGTTGTCACCGGTCACCCATGCTTGATGCGTCACACCATCGATCGTCAACGTCAACAAACGACCGCGCGCAATCGTGATGGTCGAACCGTCATGAACCTTCGACTGTGGTGCGGGCGTCAACGAATCGTGCGGTCCGACAGTGATGCCAGCGCGATGCAAAACCCCATCGACGGACGCCGCATACGTGCGCACATTTGTGACCTGACCGTCGACCGAAATGGTGACGTGCTTGTCAAGGCTGACGAACGCCGTCGTCCCTGCTACTAGGGCAGCAGTGATGACGCCGCACACCGAACCGACGACAAGCCTCGATCGCACGGGACTCCGCACTTCGATGGGTCCAGAGGATGGGAAGCCTGGGCGCACAAAGCGCAACTAGATCGTCGGAAACGACCCGGAAGGCCGACCACGAGCTTCCCCACTCTGGCCGAACACTGCCGTGAACGTAGCCAATCAGTTGTTGAGTAAGCAAGCGATGAACGGGTGAGATCGGCCGCTTTGGTCTCGATTTGCTCTTGGCTTAAGGAACTTCCCGGCATTTCGACGCCTGGTTACGCCAAACGTGTGACGCGTGTGACGCGTGTGACAAGCGCCGGCGGGATCGGTTTACGGTCTCAACCCCAGGCACCGAAGACGTGCTCAGCGTTACTCGCGGTGGCCGCCGCGACGGCGTCTTCGTCGACGCCTTTCACCTCAGCGAGCGCACGAACCGTGAGTGGGATCAGGTACGGCGCGTTCGGCCGACCGCGATACGGCACCGGTGCGAGAAACGGCGCGTCGGTCTCGACGAGCATCAACTCGAGCGGCACAACTGCGGCCGCTTCGCGCAACGCCGATGCGTTCTTGAACGTCACCGTTCCAGCGAACGACATGTAGTACCCGTGCTCGACACAGTGTCTTGACATCGAGACGTCACCGGAGAAGCAATGGAACACCGTGCGCTCCGGAGCACCGACCTCCAACAGAATGCGCAACACATCATCGTGCGCGTCGCGATCGTGAATCACGAGTGCCACGCCTGCGCGTTTCGCGATCTCGATGTGGGTGCGAAAAGCGGCCTGTTGCACGAGCGGATCAACACGGCCCCAGTAGTAGTCGAGACCGGTTTCTCCAATAGCGCGGACGTCGGGAAGCGCGGCCAGTATCGCCAGCTCATCGGCGTCCGCGTCGGTGAAATCGTTGACCTCGTTGGGATGCACGGCGACTGCCGCGTACACGTCGGCGAAGGCCTGCGCGGTGGCGGCGCACCAGCGCGACGACGCCATCGTGTCGCCGACGGTGACCATCCGGCGGACGCCGACCGCCTGGGCAGCGGCGATTGCCTCGTCGACCGAGACGTCCATGGCGTCGAGGTGGCAGTGGGAGTCGACCGTCTCGACGCGCAGCGGCTCCGGCGGCGGCGGCGGGCCACCTCGCGCCGCGGGCGCGGCAGAACTCGAGATCACGCGGTCGGCAGCTCGTCGGGCAGCCGCGGGAACAGCGACTCGCCCTTGGTGATCGCGGCACCGACCGGCAGCTGGCCGAAGCGACCGGCGTCGGTCAGGTTCTGCGCGCCCAGCTCGCCGAGTACAGCCTGCGCCCCGAGCGCCGTCCACAGCGATGCGGTCGCGCGCGGGATGAACGGATGCAACACGACCGCGAGCACCCGCAGCCCCTCGGCGGCGGTGTAGAGGATCGTCGCGACCCGGGCTCGAGCGGCGGCAGAGGAGTCGATCTCCTTCGCGACCTTCCACGGCGCCTCGTCACTGAGGTAGCCGTTCAGCGCACCAACCAGCTCCCAGATCGCGGCCAGCCCGCCCTGAAAGTCGAGCTTCAGAACCGCCTCGTCAGCAGCCGCAACAGAACGTGCAGCAACCTCAGCGATCGCAGCCTCCGCTGGACCGGCATCGGACGGCTCCGGCAGCACACCCGCGAAGTACTTCTCGGTCATCGCCGTCACGCGCGACGCCAGGTTGCCGAAGCCGTTCGCCAGCTCGGAGGTGTAGCGCGCAGCCATGTCCTCCCACGAGAACGACCCGTCTTGCCCGAACTGAATCGCCCGCAGGAAGTAATACCGAAACGCATCAGAACCGAAGTGGTCGGTGATCTGCGCCGGTGCGATCCCGGTGAGCTTCGTCTTGCTCATCTTCTCGCCGCCGACGAGCAGCCAGCCATGCGCAAAGACCTTACGTGGCAACGCAACTCCGGCCGCGAGCAGCATCGCGGGCCAGATCACCGCATGAAATCGCAGGATGTCTTTGCCAACAAGATGGACGTCGGCGGGCCAGGTCTGCGCGAACTTCTCCTTGTCGACGGCGGCTGGGGCTTCGAGCCCGACGGCGGTCGCGTAGTTCAGCAGCGCGTCGAACCAGACGTAGACAACCTGGGTGTCGTCCCATGGCACCTTGATGCCCCAGTCGAACGACGACCGCGAGATCGACAGGTCTTGCAAACCCGAGCGGATGAACGACAGCACCTCGTTGCGCGCACTCTCGGGCTCGACGGCTTCGGGGTGCTGCTCGTAGTGCGCGAGCAACGCGTCGGCGTACTTCGAGCAGCCGGAAGAAGTAGTTCGTCTCACTGAGTTCCTCGACCGGCCGGCCGTGAATCGCGCAGACCTTCTGGCCGGCGTAGTCGCCGGTGCCGTCGAGCAGGTCGCCGGGCAGCTTGAACTCTTCGCAGCTGACGCAGTACGGGCCCTCATAGAGACCCTCGTAGATCTCGCCGGCGTCATGCAGACCCTGCAAGAAGGCCTGCACCCGCTCGGTGTGCCGCAGCTCCGTCGTCCGGATGAAGTCGTCGTTGGCGATGTCGAGGGAGCGCCAGACCGGGCGCCACTCGTCCTCGACCAGCCGGTCGGCCCACTGCTGGGGCGAGACGTTGTGCGCCTCGGCGGTGCGGAGCACCTTCTCGCCGTGCTCGTCGGTGCCGGTCAGGAACCAGACCTGCTCCCCGCGCTGGCGATGCCATCGGGTCAAGACGTCGCCGGCCACCGTCGTGTAGGCGTGCCCGATGTGCGGCACGTCGTTGACGTAGTAGATCGGCGTCGTCAGGTAGAAGGCCTTGTCGGCCTCGGGGCCAGCGTCGGAGTCGGTCACCCCTCAAGGCTACCGACCGCCGACAAGCGACTCCTCCCGGTTATCTAGCATTCGGCAACGACGCGTCGATCGCTTCCCAGAAGCCCTGACGCAACGCCTTACGGGCGTCGGGTCTATCGCGGAGGTTGCTACCGTGCGCCGCTCTCGCGTGCCGCAGCAGCTCGGCGTCGAGTGGTGCTGGGATTGTCGGCCGCTGTGCCAGCAGATCTGCGAGGTCCTCCGCCGTGGCGAGACTGAGCCACTGGGCTGCGTGGTCACGGCCCGTCGTTTGCACGTCGGCCAGCTGCACAGCTGTTGGAGTCGTGGTCGGCGGGGCTGTGACAGGCGTAGTGAGCGCCGAGCCGCTCGCGATTGTGAAGTGTGTCGAGAGTTCGGCGAGTTGACCCATCCGATCGACCTCGGACAGCAAGGTCCCAGATTGATTCCGAGTACCGACCCCCCACAACGTGACGTGCACGCCGGCCTCCTGCGCCCAAACCACTCCTTCTCGCAAGTCCTCGTCGCCAGCGACAAGGAATGCACACGCGATCGCCCGCTCGCGGGCGAGAACGTTGAGATCCCGGTAGACGAGTGCGTCCACGCCTTTCTGCCGACCACCTGAGAGCCTCCCCAAGCGCAGTTTCGTGTCGGGAAGTTGGCCTACGAGCAACTGATCGTTGGTGGGGACCCCGTTCTGAGCGCCGTCGTACCAATAGGTGCGCAGGAGGGGAAGCCCACTCTCCGTGACGGCACGAGCCGCCAGAACGTCCGCGACCGCTGCATAGTCGAGCGTGACGTCGCCGCGCTTCGCGGCAGGCGCGACGAACGCCTTCGCACCCTCAGCGAGCAGGTAGCCCGCGTCGACAAACACCGCGCACCTGTCCACGCTGACTCCTTTGGGTAGACAAAAAAAGGACCCCGAAAGGGGTCCTAGCCTTGCGGCCGCCATCATTATCCCGCGCCACGCGGCTAACTGCAACATCGACCGCGATTCCGCGCTGCTTAAGCGTCGCCATTCGGCGCGTGGCTCGGTTCATACGGCGACAGTAATGTCGCCGCGTCCGTTGCATGGAGACCGCTCGGAACCTGTGTACTCAGATCAACGGCCGCAGAACGCCCGGCCGCGCTAGTCGTGGCGACCGGTGGCGACGACGGTGACCCCGACGCCAATCATCGCCAGCCCACCGGCCCCGCCGACCGCGGCCAATCGTCGGGGATTGGTCGCGAACCAGTCGCGGACGCCGCTAGCCGCCAGCACCCACATCGTGTCGGAGATCAGCGCAATGACGAACGCGACCGCCGCGAGCACAAGCATTTGCTCCGGGACATGACCCGCGCCCCGATCGACGAACTGGGGCAAGACAGCACCGAAAATGATCAGCGCCTTCGGGTTGGCGAATCCAACCAGGAATCCTTGCCGCACAGCTCGCCAGCGCGACGTAGGAGCGGACGTCGCGCCCAGCGCGTTGGCGAGGTCGCGGCGATGACGGATCGCGTGCACGCCAAGCCACACGAGGTACGCACCGCCGACAACCTTCACGGCGACGAAAGCGACTTCAGACCGCTGCACCAGGCTGCCCAACCCGAAAGCCACACACACGGCGACCAAGTACACGCCGAACGCGTTGCCCACCACGCTGGCGATCGCAGGGCCGCGGCCCAGTGCCAGTGCCCGCCCAATCACAAACAGCACGCTCGGCCCAGGGATCACGATGAGCACCAGCGCGGCGGCTGCGAACGCAAGGAGATGAGTGCCGGAGACCATGGTGACAACCTTAGAGGCCGCGCTTAGTGTCGGGAATCCGACAGCAGATCTGTCAGCTTTCGACATCGCCGGGTCTCCCCGAGAGACATACTTTCGGAAGACGGCAAGAGCCAGCCACAGTCGAAGGAGTTTCCAATGACCGACAAGATTGAGGTGCTCCACCCGGACGACACCCAAGGCGGCCTGCATGTCTTCTTGGACGCCGACAAGTAGTAGTCCGACGACACCGAGGCTTAATCCAAGCTGCGCTGGGGGGCGCGCCGTCAAATCGACCTGGCAGCTGTCTGCCAGGTCGATTTGATGGTTGTCGGGGAAGGGACGGATGGACGAGCGGCAGCGGGTCGAAGTACTGGCGGGCTGCGCGCTGTTCCGTGCGCTGCCGGCGGCCGCACTTCAGCAGCTCGCCGCTCACGCCGCCATTCGAAACTGTCGTCGTGGGCAGATCCTCTTTGCGGAAGGCGACCCGGGCGACTCATTGATCGTCGTCGTATCAGGCAGCCTCAAGACCTACTCGACCACCGAGCACGGGGACGAATTCCTCTTGGCCGTCGTCGGCTCAGGCGAGACGCTGGGCGAACTCGCTCTCGCGGACGGCGGGCTGCGGTCCGCGACCGTTTCGGCTCTCACCGAGGCCTCGGTGCTCCGAATCCCCAGAGACGCAGTTCTCGAACTCGCGCGCTCTGAGCCGGCGCTCATGAACGCGCTACTCCTCGCGTTGGCGTCGGTGATCCGGCGACTGGACGCGCACGCGGCCGACCTCGCATTTCTCGACCTGCCACGCAGGGTCGGCAAACTGCTGCTCGCGCAGCACGCCGCCGCACCAAACGGCGCACCGGCCTTGACTCAAACCGAGATGGCGGCCCGGGTCGGGTCATCTCGCCAAAGCGTGAACGCAGCGCTCCAGCAGTTTCAGCGACGCGGCTGGATAAGGCTCGCGGCGCGCGAGATCACCGTGCTGGAGCCGGGTGCGCTTGCTCGCTTCGTTGCTTGAGACGGCCGCCAGCGAGGTCTCACATGCTCCAGAGCGCTCGGGTCGGCGACATGCGGGTGGCGCAGTGCAGGTAGGAGTCCGGCGACAGCCCCGATGACAAGGGCGGCTCCGAGTCCGCCACCCCAAGCGATGGTCGGGACGACGATTGCCCAGCCTTTGGTATTCGCGTAGATCGCGGTCGCAAGCAGCCACTAGACAGCGCGACGCGCCCCGCCGGACGACGCGACGGTCGCCGCCGCCGTCCGAGCGCTGGTCGTTAATGGGGGTAGGTAATATGAGGGGGATCGGAATTGGATTGCTTGTCGCCGCGAGCGTCCTGGGGCCGACCGTTTCAGGCGCACAGACCGCGCAGCAGAGGTTTCAGGGAGCCCCCCAACTGGTCGGGAGGCCAGATTGGCGCCTCCAACGGGCTGAGTTTTGCCAACAACGGCTTCGTCGAACCGGGCGCTTACATTTGCAGCGCGGGCGGCGTTCTCGGAGTGACCTGCCTTGAAACTCCGTTCTCGTTCAGCGGCCAGCCGCTGAGCTACACGATCGGTCCATTCTTGGGATACCGTTGGCGATTGGGAAACTATGTCGTCGGCGCCGAAGCCGATTGGTCGTGGAAGAACGGAGCAACATCCTCTAGTTTGTTCGTCCCGGTGGCACCTAACGGCGCGCTGGCTTCCGGACGCTCCGACAGCTTCGCCGGTTCGGTCACGCAGAATTGGGACAGCTCGTTTAGGGCGAGACTTCGGGTTCCTCGCTACTGCCTCGACTCTGGTATATGCCACGGGCGGTTTGGCTCTCGGTCAGATCAACGGCTCCTTTAGCTATACTGGGGTCAATCTTCCCGCACCTAGCGGTGTCGCAACTGCCAATTCAAACTGGTCCGACGTGCGGGTCGGCGGAACCGTCGGTGCCGGAGTGGAAACTGAAGTCTGGCGGCGATGGAAGCTTCGGGTCGAGTACCGCTACACGGACTATGGCAGCTATACCAAGGCCGTTCCTGTGAACACGGCGTGTGTTGGATGTGCTTCCCCGTCGACCGGTGCAACCATCAATCTGCGCGAGTCCTTTCAAACGGTCCGCGTCGGATTGGGGCTAGACTTCTGACGAAGCGCTACGACACGCGTCGGCATTGTCGACGAGGCTAGATGGCTACAATCGTTACCGCAGCTAGTCCGCCCGAGTAGCTGCGACCGCATTGTTCAGGTTGCACCTCGACGACCACCAGCTTTGCTCTGAGGGGACGTTCGCCGAGCTCGCCTCGCCTTCGACTCGTCCGCCATAAGCCGATCAAGGCCTCTCTACACGCGATGTTTGGATTGCTGATGCGATCCCTCAGGGCTTCGCCGCCGGGCTCGATGCGGGAAGAACCCGAAGTGTCCTGGCGAGGCGGAATCCAATAAAGTTGCTGAGGACCCCGGGGGTGCCCCAAGAGCGCGTCGCGGCGCGGACGTCCTGCGGAATGTTAAAAAAGAACCGCCGCGGACGACACGGCTATTGCAATCTCCTGCCATCCATTCCGAACCATCTCTTGGCGTTTGGTCATCGTACCGATCATGATAGCAATCCTCGACCCATTGCCAAACATTGCCGGCCATGTCGTAAAGGCCGAATGCATTGGGCCTGAATGATCCGACCGGTGAGGTCTCCTTGCTGTCCCACTGGCTGCCGCATCCGTTGCAATTGGCGTTCGCCATTCCGATTTCGTCACCCCAATAGTAGGCGTTGCGGTGCCGGCCACGAGCCGCATATTCCCATTCGGCCTCGGTGAGCAGACGATAGGGGTGCCCGGTCATGCTGGAGAGCCACGCCACATATTTCTGGGCTTCGTCCCAGCTGACATTGATGACCGGCTGCGTACCCCGTCCATAGCCACTGTCGCCTGACTTTAGGACACCTGCCAACCGAGACGCAGGCGTCCCAATCGGCGAACGTCACATCGAACTTGGAGACCGCGAAAGCCCTGGCGATCGAGACGTTATGCTGCGGACCTTCATTGTCATCGCGGTCCTTCTCGGTCTTGGGTGAGCCCATCATGAATTCGCCGGCCGGAACGACGATCATCTCGGGACAGTCCTTGGCACATTCACGGAACGTGTCTCCGGGCTTCAATGCCAGCTCCGCCGTTCGCGGTGAGCACGTACGGCCGCACTGCCTTGAGCATGTACGGCCGCATGATCCAGAACCAATTTGCCTGCTCTTTGATGTACGACTGCTCGATCCAGCCGATGAGGCCCAGGATCACACCGACCATCAGCAGACCAACGACTGCGCGCAGTCGTTGCCGGGTGCGCGCCGTCGAACGCTCTTTCTCCGTGGCCGTCTCGTTCCGCCTCGCGGCAGGCCACGAGATAGTCCCGATCGGTCGGCGCAAGATTGGCAGCCAGATCCGCCCGCTTAAGCAACCGCTCCGCCGCTTTCAATCTGTCGGTCGTGTGGGCGAGCCATGTCGCGCTCTTCGCGTTCGCAACCCATTCGCGCGATGCGTGCTGAACTCCATCCATGACGCCGAGCAGTTCGGAATCTTCCTTGAGCCAGCCCTGCAGGCAGCGGCCATTGCCGCAGCAGCGCCTCGTGCGCGGGCTCGATCGTCTTCTCGCCGGTGTCCTTGTCCAAGTCGGTCGACAGGAGGCGCTGGTCGACCAGGAGATCGATGAGCGGCCTCGCCTCGGCCGGGATCTCCGACAAGCGCGCCACGCGGCGGCGCGGCGCACCGGTGTCGGGATCGATACCGGCGACCCAGGGAATCAAACCTCGGCGCAGCAGGGCAAGCCGTTCGCCGGCGATCCATCGGGATTTTCGGGTCGGCATCGGCCACCTTGAAGGCCTGCATCGACCGCCGCCTCGATCGAGCCCGCGATACCCCGGAGCCGAACGTAATGCTCCGGCTTGAGATGACCGCCGCCACCGTACTCGGCATAGAGCCGCTCCAGCGTGAAGGCGAGCAATGGCAGCGAGTCCTTTGCGCCGCCAGCCTCGATGTCGGTCAGAACCGCGTCGACCAGCGCATCGTCGACCTTGAGTGCGCGTGCC
>CAWGTF010000016.1:0-75197 GCA_963825425.1 uncultured Actinomycetes bacterium | reverse complement strand
CCGCCCGCGATAGACATAGGTCGGGCCCGTCCGGGGAATGGCCGCGTGAGAAGAGCCACCGAACGGGAGACACGTGACCACTCAGCAGACCATCGCCGTGCTCGGCACCGGGATCATGGGCGCGCCCATGGCGCGCAACCTGCACAAGGCCGGCTTCGCCGTCCGAGCCTGGAACCGCAGCCAGACAAAGCCAAAGCCCTCGAGGCCGACGGCATCACCGTCGCCGACACCCCGGCCGACGCGGCAACAGGCGCCGACTTCGTCATGACGATCCTCATCGACGGCGCAGCCGTCGAGCAGACCATGGTCGACGGCGGCGCACTAGAACGCGATGAGCAAACGACGCCATCTGGCTGCAGTGCTCCACCGTCGGCCTCGAAGCGATCGAACGCCTCGCCGCACAAGCCAACCAAGCAACACAGTAGCCTTCGTCGACGCGCCAGTCATCGGCACCAAGAAGCCCGCCGAAGACGGCACCCTCACCGTCCTCGCCGCGGGCCCCCGAGACCTCGAACCACGATGCCAACCGGTCTTCGAAGCAATCGGCGCACGAACGATCTGGCTCGACAACGTAGGAGAAGCGTCCAAGCTCAAGCTCGTCGTCAACAGCTGGGTCCTGTCGGTCACCGCCGCCATCGCCGAGGCGATCGCGCTCGCCGAGGGCCTCAATATCGACCCGCAACTCTTCCTCGACACCGTCAAGGGCTCTGCGACCGACAACCCCTTCCTCCACGTCAAGGGCAAAGCCACCATCGACCGGAACTTCGCCCCGGCCTTCCCCACAGACGGCGCCTACAAGGACATCAAGCTGATCCTCGCCGCCGCACAAGCCGCAGGAATCAACGAAGACCTCATGACCGCCGTCCAGCAAAAGCTTGAACGCACCGTCCAACTAGGGCTCGGCGAGCAAGACATGGCCGCGATGTACCGCGCGACGGCAAAGTGACGGCAAAGCCCAACCCGGCGTAAGCCAAACGCCGCAACGAACTTCATCCGGTTGGGGGGTATCCCTGCGGCAACTGGCCTAGTTACGTTGCCGGGACGAGACAAGTCGCTCGCCGGGCCTACAGGTCTGGCGCGCCCATCACGGGAGGACCAACCCCCATGGCCCCAGCACATCCGATTGCCCGCTTCACCAGAAGGCGGGCGATTGCCGGTGCACTGAGTGTCGGCGTCGCCGGCGCGCTGATCGCCGCGCAAGGCGCGACCGCGGTCGCCGCGTCGTCGAACGCGACCAACACTCCGACGACCAGCGTTGCTCAATCAAACACCGCCCCGCTGGCTGCCGGCACGCCGCTGGGCGCCACCGCGGCGAGCACCCCTGTGCAGGTCTCGGTCATTCTGCGGTCCCCTGGCCTCACGCAGCTGGAAAGCAAGGTGGCGGCCGGCTGGACCGGGCCTTACCTGACCACCCAGCAGTTCGCGAACCAGTACGGCCAGTCGCCCCTGGTCATCGCGGCGATCCAGGCCTACCTCAAGGCGTTCGGCATCAAGACGAACGCCCTTGCCGACCGCCTCGACATCCAGGCGACCGGCACCGCGGCCCAGGTCAACAAGGCTTTCGGCGTCTCGCTGACGAACTTCCGGGTGAAGGCTCCGAACGCGAACGGCAAGGGCACCACGACCCAGACCGTCTACGGCAGCCTGACCAACCCGAAGGTGCCGGCGTCGCTCGCCAGCCCGATCCTGGCCGTCCTCGGCCTCAGCAGCTACTCGCCGTTCGTCTCGAACGCGAAGGCAGCACAAGGGCACCAGGTCAACGTCACGCAGGCGGCCGGCACCGGCGTCCCGGCTGGCATGCGCACCCCCGCTGACTTCGTCAGCGACTACAACCTCAAGCCGATCGAAAACGGCGGCGCCAAGGGTCAGGGCGTCACGCTCGGCATCGTCACGTTCGCGGCCATCGACCCCTCGACGCCCGTCAAGTTCTGGAACAACGTCCTCGGCCTGAACGTGCCGGCCAGCCGGTTGAAGATCGTCCCGATCGACGGTGGATCTCCCGGCCCGAGCACGGCTGCCGGTTCAGACGAGACTGACCTGGACGTCGAGCAGTCCGGTGCGATCGCGCCTGGCGCCAAGATTCGGGTTTACGAAGCACCGAACAGCGACCCCGGCTACGCGGACGCGTTCTACACCGCGGCGTCCGACAACCTCAACGACACGCTCTCGATCAGCTGGGGCGAGTCGGAGACCTACATCCTGCAGACCGTTCTTCAGGGCACCGAGACTCCGGCCTACGTCGCGGCAACCGACCAGGTGCTGGCCGAACTCGGCGCGCAGGGCACGTCCAACTTCGCGTCATCCGGTGACTCCGGTGCCTACGACGCCCTCGGCGACGTCGGCAGCACCAACCTCGCCGTCGACAACAGCGCCGACAGCCCGTTCACCACGGCAGCAGGCGGCACGACGCCCGCCGGCCTCCAGACGTACGGCGTGCTCGACGCGAACGGAAACCTCACCAGCACCGAGTCGGCGAACATCCCGACCGAGCGCGCGTGGGGCTGGGACTACCTGCGCCCGCTGTACAAGGCGCTCGGCCTTTCCAGCCAACTTGCGGCCGCGCAAGCTGGCGTCCTGGCGCGGCGATGGCGGTGGCTACAGCGTGCTTGAGTCGCAGCCGAGCTACCAGAACGGCATCTCCGGCTTCAACGACCGGCAGTACTTCACCCCGACCGACTTACCAGCAGGTCGCGCCCGGCTTGTTCGAGCCGACCAACTTCACCTTGAACCAGAACCCGTCGTTGGGCAGCGGTTCGAGCACCGGTCGTGGGGTTCCTGACCTGTCGACAAACGCCGACCCGCAGACCGGCTACGCGGTCTACGACCCGACGCTGTTCGCAGCGGACGGCGGTTTCGAGCAGTACGGCGGCACCAGCTTCGTGTCACCGCAACTGAACGGGACGACGGCGGTGATCGACAGCTACGTCGGCCACCGGGTCGGCTTCTGGAACCCGAAGATCTACGCGTTCGCGAACGGCGCCAGCTCGCCGTTCACCCCGCTGAACGACACCACGGCGTTCTCCGGCAAGCAGTACCTCTTCCAGACCAACCTCAAGGGTGTCAGCAAGGCCCTGCCGGGCGTCTTCAGCAACAACAACGAGTTCTACACCGGCAAGCCAGGAACCACCTGGAACCCGGCGTCCGGCCTCGGCATCCCGAACCTGACCGCACTCGCGAAGGACTTCGCGAAGTAACCGCTACCCCCAGAAGGCCCGGCACGGTTCTTGCCGACGCTCACCTCGCAGCCCCGAGGGTGAGATTGTCTGCAAGAACCGTGCCGCGTGCCGATAGAGGGATATGAATCTGGCGCAAGAGCTCGACGTGCGCCCACGCCTGCGCAAGTTCAGGCAGCCGCATCTCGCCGTCGCTCCGTCGATCGCGAGCCCGCGCGCGATGGCCGTCACGGCCGGCCTGCTCTACTTCGCCGGCGGCTTGGCGACGCTGATCGCGTTCAGCTTCCCGCACCAACCCGGCGTCCACTCTGGCTTTGTCCGCGCCCTCGGCTTGATCGCCGTCACCTCCGGCGCCTTGATCTTCTGGCAGGGCCACCGCTTGCCGCGGTGGGGCTACCACGTGCTGTTGGTGGCGGGCAATGCACTCATCGTCGCCACGATCTACGGAGCCGGCGGCGGCGTGACGTCAGTCGCCTGCACGACACTGTTCGTCTTCGTGGCGGTCGACGTCTTCTTCTTCTTCGCGTGGCCGTGGGCGATCCTGCATCTGGCCGTGACGATCGCCGCGTGCATCTGGTCACTCGCGATGGTGGGCGCACTCGGCGACGGCCAGGCGATCATCACGCCGACCGTGCTCATCGCGGTCTCGCTCGTCGTCGGACGCCTCGTGCGGGCCGCCGACGATGCCGAGATCGATCCACTAACCGGTCTGCTGAATCGTCGCGGTGTCGATCGCGTGTTGACCGAGGCGCTCGACCGGGCCGCGTCGTCCGGGACCGTTCTGTCGTTGGCGCTGCTCGACATCGACCACTTCAAGCTGGTGAACGACGCCGGCGGCCACATCAGCGGAGACCGGTTGCTGCGCTCGATCGCGAGCTCGTGGCGCGCAATTTCTCGCGAACACGAGGTGCTTGGGCGGTACGGCGGCGACGAATTTGCTTTGGTACTAACGGAAAGCCACGTTGGGCGAGGCGGCGACACCGACCGAGCGCCTGCGGGTTGCAGTGCCCGGCGGCATGACCTGCTCCGCCGGCATCGCGTCGTGGGAACCGGGCGACACCCTGCCCATGCTGCTCGCCCGCGCCGACGCCGCCCTCTACGACTCCAAGCGCGCCGGCCGCAATCGCACCAGCTCGCGTAGCGGCAATCGCGCCGCCGAAGCAATGCAACTACGACAAGCCATAGCGGACGACGAATTGCGCGCGTTCTACCAGCCAGTGGTCGATCTGCGTACTGGCGTAGTGACTGGCGTCGAGGCGCTGGTGCGGTGGCTACGGCCCGGACCGAACGGCCCGACGCTGATCGCGCCCGACTCGTTCATCCCGCTCGCGGAGGAGTGCGGTGCGATTACGCAGCTGGGCGAATGGATGCTCGCGACCGCTTGCCGCCAGGCTGCTTTGTGGTCTTCCCAGGGATTGCCGCTCACGGTGAACGTCAACGTGTCTGGCCGTGAACTGGTCGACGCTGGTTACGCGGAGGCTGTTCTCGCGTTGCTTGCGGAGGTCGGGTTGCCGCCGCGACAACTCGTTTTGGAAGTCACCGAGAGCGCTTTGGAAGGCAGCTCGGAGCAGGCGGTGCAGGCCCTGACCATCTTGCGTTCCTTCGGAGTGCGGGTCGCGCTCGACGACTTCGGTACCGGGTACTCGAGCCTGTCGCGGCTCGACCGGTTGCCCGTCGACATCGTCAAGATCGATCGCTCGTTCGTGATGACGCTGCCGCCCGATGTGTCGCGCGCGCCGCTGGTCGCCGCGATCATCGCGATGGCCGGCGCCATGGGACTGCAGGTGGTCGCCGAAGGAATCGAGGCTGGTCATCAGGCCCAGCTGCTCGAGTCGCTCGGCTGCGATGAAGGCCAGGGCTACTGGCTCGGTCGCCCGCTGCCGGCCCACCAAGTAGACCTCTCCCGCCGCGCGCCGACGCTGCCCGCGGCCTCCCTCACCGCGTAGCCCGCTCCTTCCCGACCGCCCCGGCCGTCCGCCCAACCCGCGCACCCCGCCGTCCCGTCCCGGCAATCGCGGTCGGTGGGTGCACGAGCAGCGCCAGCCGTCGTGTGGTCGAAGGTCTCGAGGCGGTTGACCCACCTACCCCTAACTGATAGGTATATCGGTTAGGGCTGGAGGTGCGGTAGTGCGACAAGCGATGTTGGCGCTGCTCAGCAAGGAGCCGAGTCATGGATATGAGTTGCATCGCCGACTGTGCTGCAGTCCTTGGTGAGGCGGTGACGCCGCTCAACGTTGGTCAGGTGTACGTCACGTTGAACCGGCTGGAGAAGGCCGGTCTTGGTGGTGGCTGCCGAGGTTGAGCGGGCTGCGCCGATCGGACAAGAAGGTGTACTCGACCACGGCGGCCGGGCCGCGAGGTTGTCGCACATTGGTTGGCTGACGTGTCGTGGCGTAAGTCCGCGCCGGCGGAGTTCCACCTCAAGCTCGTCGCGGCCGCGTCCACCGCGCTTGCAGATCCGGTCGGCCTGATCGACACCCAAAGGCGCGAGTTGCTGCGGCACCTGGCCGAGCTTCAACGCGCGCAAGCTGCCAGCGTCCGCCGACGGGGACGCGACGCTGCTGTTGGAAGGTGCAGCGCTGCGTGTGCAAGCCGACATTCGTTGGCTTGAGGTATGCGAACAGCACTGGACGCAGCGGGGGCGAGCATGAGCGCGGTCGTCGAAGCAGACGGGCTGGTCAAGCTGTATCCCGCCGACGACGCGCCGTACCGCGCCGTCGATGAGGTGAGTCTGCGCGTCGATGCCGGGGAGTCGGTGTCCGTCATGGGACCAAGTGGCTGCGGCAAATCTACGCTGCTGCATCTACTCGGTGGCCTAGATCGCCCCGACGCAGGTCGACTGCTCGATCGCCGGGCAGCCGACGATCGGGCCTGTCCGAAACGCAGTGGGCGCACCTTCGCCGACGCACGATCGGGTTCGTATTCCAGGCATTCCATCTGCTCGACGAGCTGACCGCGATCGAGAACGTCGAACTGCCCGCGCTCCTCGATCGGCGTCGCACGTGGGCCCGCGCGACGCCGAGCGAATGATCTGTTGGAACAGCTCGGAATGGCCAGCCGCGCCGATTATCTGCCGCATCGCTTGTCGGGTGGTCAACGGCAGCGGGTAGCGCTGGCCCGCGCGCTGGTGAACTCTCCTGCGCTGATCTTGGCTGATGAGCCGACCGGGAGCCTGGACAGCGCAGCCACCGGACAACTCCTCGCGCTGCTCGCTGATCTGCAGAGTCGGGGGCCAAAGCCTGTTGCTGGTCACCCACGACCCTCGAGTGGCCACCACCGCCGACCGATTGCTGAGCATGCGCGACGGCGTGATCGTCGACGAAACCCGCCTTGGCGACAAGCCGCGTGCCCCGCGCACCCCGTTGATCGAACTCGATACCTCGTGAGCGCCCGACTCGTTGTCCGGTTGGCGTCGCGCAACCTGCGCTACCGGCCAGGAAGCGCTCTGTTGTTGCTGGTCGCCCTCGACCGCCGCCACAACCACGCTCACCCTCGCGTTCGCTGTCGGCGCTGCTGCACGCGCGCCATGGGACCGCGCCTTCGCGAACACCCACGGCGCTGACGTAGTCGCCAACTCCGAGTCCGCTGCCGACCTCATCGCCCTTGCGCACGCGCCCGGCGTGGTCGAGTTTCTCGGGCCCTTTCCGTACCTGCCGGTAGTCGCGCACCTTCGCGGTTATGCGCTGCCACTGGCAGTCGTTGGCCGCAGCCACCTTGACCACCCCCGTCGACGCACCACGACTGACCGCCGGTGCCGCTAGCCTCTTGGGGCCGTCGATCGTGTTGGACCGCAGCGTCGCCTATGCGGTCGGCGCACGGATCGGTGACACCGTCTCCATCGCCGGCAGCGCGCTCTGATCGTGCGCGGCATCGCGATCAGCGTCGCCCAACCTCCGTTCCCGCGCAGCTCCCCGGGCCTGGCGTGGGTCAGCCCAACGACGGTCGCCGCTGATCGCACCTGTCCGGCCGAGCCCCGGTGCATCAGATCGAGCTCCGGCTCGCCAGCCACCAGGCTGCTTCGGCGTTCGCCGCCGACACACCAGTCGCGGCGCATCTACCTCACCACGTGGCAAGGACACGCGATCCACGTCCCTGCAAGACACTGGCAACGATCCGGGTGATCCTGCTGACCGTCAGCGGGTTACTCGCGCTGCTGACCGCCGCATCAGTCACCGTCATCGTCGCCGCGAACATGGACGCCCGTCTGCACCAAATCGGCACACTCAAAGCCGTCGGCGTGAGCCCGAGCCAGATCACTGCTATCAGCTTGACCGAGCAACTCACCATCGCGGTGCTGGCCACGGCGGTCGGAGCTTTCGCCGGCACCGGCCTTGCCGTCGTCATCGGGCAACCTGCCGGTGACCTGCTTCGCCGCACCCGACGACGCCCATCCTGAACTGGGCGCGGATCGCCACCGTCGGTGCTGCCGCAGTAACGGTTGTATTGCTGCCCGCGATCAGACCGGCGTGGAACGCGGCGCGGGGCACCACAATCCGAAGCCTCGCAGCACAAACGCGGACACCGCACCATCCGGCGCGGCTAGCCCGATTAGCTGCTGCCCTGCACCTACCGTTGCCCGTCATCCTGGGCGCCCGCGCTATCACGCGCCGTCCAACGCGAACCGCTCCTCGCCGTCGGCAGCTTCACCCTGTCTATCGCCATGGTCACCGCCGCAGCAGCCAGCCAACGCACCCTTGCGTTGCAGCTGCGGCAGCAGGCGCAGGCCGCCGCGAACGCCGGCCTAGCCAGCTCCGGGCTCACCAACCTCGCCGACCAAGCAGCCGCCGACCGAATCCGCGCCGTTGTCTACCTATTCGCCATCGTGTTCGTTGTCCTGGCGGCGAGTGAACCTGTCCATCGTCGCAACCGCGGCCG
Organism: uncultured Actinomycetes bacterium; assembly: GCA_963825425.1. Classification (GTDB taxonomy): domain Bacteria; phylum Actinomycetota; class Actinomycetes; order Acidothermales; family Acidothermaceae; genus PALSA-607. The sequence goes on along the minus strand of CAWGTF010000016.1, from coordinate 67,149 downwards.
CCCGCGACGCCGCGCCCAATCACGCGATCTTGCGCGCGGTCGGCTTCACCCCAACCCAAACCGCGACGACCCTGCTCACCACACAAACCATTAGCGGCGCCCTCGCCACCATCGCCGGACTGCCGCTGGGGTTACTGCTATTCCATGCCGTCTACGCCGCCACCAACACCAGCAACAACGGTCCACACAACCCACCCGCGCTGTGGCTCACGATCATCGCCGTGGTCGCCATCGCGGTCGGCGGCTCCCTCGCCGCGTCCTCCGCCCGCGCCACCGCCCGACGACCCATCGCAGCCACCCTCACGACCGACTAAGCACGGCTGCACGATGAGGTGATGAGTAATCCGGTTGTTTCTTGCGCCGGGCCAATAGCGTGCCGGGTTCCGCCTGTCCTAACCGACCTCCGACAGCCACTCCGCTGACCGCTCGGTTGGAGGCGGTCAATGACTCGCTGTTGAGCGACAACCGTTGACGGCGCACGGTTCGGCAGCTCGGCGTACGGCCAATCGCTCGGCGGAGAGATTTTGGGGTATCGACGCGCAACGCGGGCCGCCGCGCGATGCACGGAGTGGCTCACAGCAGACGCGGCCAGCGGCACCGAAGCTCAGCAGCCGCCGCGACGCCACGAACCCCGGCAACTGCTATCCCTCAGTGGCACGAGACCACGCACCAAAGCGCGCCCATCAAGCGGTTGGTCGCCCGATCAGGGCGAAGCCAAAGCACTTGCGCTCGGCGGAAGCCCGAAATCTGCTCGGAGTCGGTTGTCAGCGTTCGACGCCGCTTCCAGATCGACGATCACCGCCGACAGCGCCGCACCCGCTGATGCGGTTACCGAGGCGGAGGGCAATGCCGTGAACGCCGTGACGTCGGCCAGCGCCTTCGTCTCCGAGGCGATCCAGTTGTGAACGTCCGGGGCGATATTCGGCGGCCAGGTCACGCCTTGCAGCACGAGGACAGCCTTCGTCAACAAGGTCTTCGCCGTTGCAAAGTTCGCCAGGTCGTTCGCTCCGACTCCGGCGGAGTTCTGCGGATTCGGCGCGTTGTTCAACGCATCAGCTTGCGACATGAGCGCACCGAACTGACGCGCAGCGGACGCCTGGCTCGCGCTCAGGTGGGACCCCATAGAGACTGAGTTGGGGCCCACGGCAGATGCGGTCGCCTGGACGGATGCCGCGGCTCCGGGGCTTCCTGATGGCGAGCACCCGGCCAACACCAGCATTGCCACAGCGGTGCTGAGTGCAGCCGGAGTTATCGGGAAACGCCGGCTCGCCGCGGTGCAAGCACGACGACCGCCGGTACGAAGCACAACTTCCCCAGTCTCCCCACGGCTCGGACACCAAGGAGCAGCTCGATCTTCTCACCGCCACCGTCCGGCTGCGCCAGCAAGCGACGTCAGCCTTTCGCGCCGGCACGGCATCGGTGCCAACTTGTGCCACATAAGACCCCACGTGTTGCCGTAGTGGCGCTTTCGCGAACGCTTGGCTATGACACCCGGGAAGCGACGAGTTGTTGGACGGCGAGGGCGACCGCCTCTCGTTCCGCGCTGTCTGCGTGGATGACGGCAAGCAACATCAGCAGCAGCTGATCCGGCCGCAGGGTGTCATCGATGCGACCGGCTTCTTGGGCGTCCTTGAGCGCAGCGATCTTTCGGCCGATCGAGGCGCCGGTCACCGGCAGCTGCATCAACACACCTGGGCGCTCGAGGCTGTGCCATCGCGCGAGCCGGGGCAGATCCGGGTGCGCGAGGTTGAAATCGAACATCCGCCGCGCGTAACCCGGCAGATCCGAAGCATCGAACGGGACGCCGTCGAGCAGCGTCTCGAGATTGGCCTCGACCGTCGCGTCGAAGAGGCCTTCCTTGCTGCCGAAGTAGGCGTAGATCAACTGCTTGTTCGCGCCGGCGCTCTGGCGCAAGCCGATCGACGCGCGCGCCCGCCAGCCCGCGCTCGGCGAACTCGGCGGTCGCCGCCTTGAGGATGCCGGGCCTTCGTCGCGGCGGAGTCGCGCGTCATAGGGTCGCGGCGGAGTCGCGGGTCATGGCGAGCAGTGTACGAGCGATCCAACCAACCAGTTGACAACTCAAGGTCCGACTCCCTAGATTCCAACCAACCAGTTAGATAATAGCGAGACGTCAGCAGACTTTTCAGGGGCGGCAGCGTGCGCATGGCGACATATCCAGGTCGCGATCGTCACGGGGGCGTCCTCCGGCATCGGGCACGCGACGGCCCTGCGGCTCAAGTCCGCGGGCTTCACCGTCTACGCCGGTGCCCGACGCGTCGAGAAGATGAAGGATCTCGCAGCCGCCGGCATCCAGACCGTCGACCTCGACGTCACCGACGACACATCGATGGTCGGGTTGGTCGACACGGTGATCGCTGCGACCGGACGCATCGATGTGCTGGTGAACAACGCCGGCTACGGCGCTTTCGGCGCACTCGAAGACGTGCCGAACGCCGAAGGGCGGCGACAGTTTGACGTCAACGTTTTCGGTCTGGCCCGCATGACCCAACTCGTGCTGCCACACATGCGGGCACAGAGAAGTGGTCGCATCATCAACATGTCATCGATGGGCGGCCGCATCTTCGAACCGCTCGGAAGTTGGTACCACGCAACGAAATTCGCCGTCGAGGGCATGAGCGACTCGCTGCGACTTGAGGTCAGTCCGTTCGGCATCCACGTCGTGCTGATCGAGCCAGGCGGGATGAACACCGAGTGGGGCGCTATCGCCGCCGACAGCCTGATCGCCGCATCCGCGGGCACCGCGTACGCCGACCAGGCCCCCGGAGTAGCGAAGATGCTGCGGTCGGTCGACGCCAAGGCGCGCCCCTCGTCGTCCCCTGATCGGATCGCGAAAGCCGTCACTCGCGCCGCGACCGCACGCCGGCCGAAGGTGCGCTACTTGCTCGGTCCGGGAGCCAAGCCGCTGGTCGCGCTGCACACGATCCTGCCCAACCGGGTTTTCGATCGGATGATGGCGCGGGTTTTCCAAACCCCGCGCTGACCGCAGTCTCCGCCCCGCGCGACCACCCGCCCACCCGCCGGACAACCAACAGTCGGGGCACATCGGAGCCGAAATAGGGGTGGAACCGTGGTTGGCTTGGTGACGTCGAACCCCCGACAGCTCACCTGGGTTCGGCCTGGAGGAATCGCAATGCTCGGCACATCGGCGTCCAAGAAAGCAGCCCGCACCGGCACTGCCGCGATCGCTGTTGTCACCGCGGCCCTGCTCGTGGCCGGTTGCGCGAGCAAGAACTCGGCGACTGGCACCGGCGGCAAGCCCCCCAAGCTCATGATCGGCACCGGTAGCTCGTCAGGTGTGGCCGCCGCCCCGATGGCCGCAGCCGGCCTCGCTCCCGGCGCAGGGACTGCACCGATGCTCGACCGCGGGTTCACCGGATTCGGCGGCTACGTGCTGTCGGGCACGCTGCCCACCGAGCCCACCCACGCGCCGATCTGGACCTGGCAGAAAGGCTAGGCGAGCGAGGCCGACGTCACGAAACTCGCGTCCGACACTCGGACTCACCGGCACCCCCCAACGCCACTCGTACGGCTGGCTACTCACAACGTCGGGCGGCGAGCTTCGCGTACGCGACGGTGACGGCGAGCAGTGGTCGTACAACCGCGCCGACACCGCCCCGTGCCCCTCGTACCAGACCGACATCGACAACGCGGACGGCGCAGCTGTTGGTTTCGGCTGTGCAGTCGCGGCGGCGACGCCCGGCACTGCGAACACCCCCGTGCAAGGCCCCGATGAGACCACGACCAAGGCCGCCGCTGCCAGCCTCCTCTCGAAGCTCGGCATCACCGGCAGCGAGCAGTTCGACGCCTCCTCGCCGACGTCGACTCTGACGGTGGCGCCGCAGATCGGCGGCCTGCCGACGCAAGGCATCGAAACCAGGGTGGACGTCGATGCGATGGGTATTCGCGCCGCTACCGGTCGTCTGGTCGACCCGAAGGCCGACACCGACTACCCGCTGCAAACCGCGACGGCCGCGTTCAAGTCGCTGGCCGACCGGCCGATGCCGATGATCGCGATGTACTGCGGACCAACGCCGGTCGGCGCTGCCCGTTCCCGTTGCCAGCGGCCCGAACACGAAGTTCCCGCTCAACCCCAGCGCTTCGGACGCGCCAGCCCCCGTGGCCGAGCGGCCGAACACCAAGTTCCCGCTGAACCCCGGAGCCTCGGCGTCGGCGACTGGGCCGAACGTGAAGTTCCCGCTCAACCCCGATGCCTCGACGTCGCCGAACACCGTGCTGGTCGCGTCACCGCCGCCGGCACCGGTGAGCGGTCCCGGCCGATAGTGGCGGTCCGATCGCGTGCCGCCGGTCGAGTCGGCGTACCCGTGCCCGACGCCGGCAGCCGCAGAAGGTGACCGGTGCGGTCATCGGTCTGCAGATCGAGTACAACGCGAGCGACGCGACAGCGAAGGCGGGCAGCCCGACGAGCGGCGGCTCGAACATCCTGGTGCCGACCTGGTTCTTCACTGTCGAGGGCTCGACGGATCCGCTGACCGTGATCGCCGTCGACCCGTCGTTCCTCGGTGACCAGACGATCCCGCCAGTCGATGGCTCAGCCGGCTCGACGTCCGGCGGCTTCAGCGGATCGGGCGGCGCGGGCACGACCGCCGTCCCGCCAGCAGTCGCATCAGTTGGTCCCGCACTGCCGCCCGTACCCGCACCGCACTCGTAGCGCGCGCTTATCGAGGCTCGGTCAGTCGGCTGTATCGAACTACGTCCGTTCCGGTCGCGCGGTCGAGCCAGGTGCGCTCACCGCGGAGAGCCGGAATCGCCTGCGACAGACCCAGCGCAGCGACCGGAATGATTGCCAGCGGCGGATAAAGGGACCAGCACCACAACCCGACGACGAAGGTCGCGCCGGAGGAGCCGACCACGAGAATCGTGCGGCCGAGTAACGACCCGACGCGGATTCGGCCTGAGTCCTCGTCGACGACGCATAGTCCGGTGATCCACTTGCCGAGCGTCCGCCCCGACACTGCAACCGCAAACGCCTCGTAGATCGGCCACAGTACGACGAACCACACAATCGAACCCAGCACGGCGAACAACTGCAGCCCCAACGCCCAATCGTCGACGCCGCTGTTCGCGGGCGGTTCGCTTGGCAACACCCAGAAGATCCACACCACAGGAGCGAAGAGCAGAGCGACATCAATGATCCGGGCCGCCGGACGCCGCCAGCCCACCGACCCGGTCCGCGCTCCGGCCGAGCTCCAGCCTCAGACAACGCGTCGCGCGCCGAAACTCACTGGTCATAGCCCACGATTTCGATATCGGCGCACCATCGGCATGTCTGAACGGCCATCGGTACCGGCGCAGGCGCGTAGGGCCAATCCGTTCCGAAGGACGTAAAGCGAAGCAGTCCGAGGAATGGATTGGCTCGAAGCGCCACCGTCACCGCTTCTGAGCACGACTTTCCCTGCAAATCGGGCTCAGCGGGCCGATGAGGTCGTAGTGAGACGAATCCGGTTGGCCTGCCCAAGGTGACGGGTCCCTCGCGCGCCGCCCAGCCCCTTGCGTCGCGCCCACGAGAATCGTCACCAGATCCCGATCGCCGCATCTCGCGACGCGGTCGGGTCGCGGCCATCGGCATCGTGCTCATCTTGCTCGGCGTCAGCGGGTTCGCGGTCTGGTCCTCACATGCCACTGCAGTCGGCCGCCCGCAACGCTGCTCAGGCGAACCGGTTGTCGGATGCCTTTGTCCGCGCCGCCTCGGCGGTCGCGGCCGAGGAGTCGCTCGAGCGCAAGTACCGGCTCGAGCCGAGTCCCGACGTGCGAGCTATGTACGACGCGGCGCAGGCGAGCTTCGTCACGGCGCTCGGCAACGTCGACGCGAATGGCGACGCCGACGAGCACGCCTTCGTCGCCAAGATGCTGACCCAACAGGCCGGCTACCTGGCCGCGGTCGATCGCATGTTCGCCCAAGTCGACCTCGGCAACACCCAAGCCGTCTTGAAGATCGACAGCGGAGAGGTCGACCCAACATTCGGCGCCATCCAAACGTGAGGTCGCGACGCAGAGTGCGGCCGAACACGCAGTCGCGATCCAGCAACTCGCCGACTTGCAACACCTGGAGGCGGTGACTAGCAGGCTCACACCTGCCGTCTTCGGCCTCGGACTGTTGCTCGCCGCCGTATTCGCGGGCGTCGGCCGCAGCTATCGGCGACTGCTGCTGGTCGAGCGAGCCGGAGCGGTCCGACACTCCCTACACGACCCACTCACCGGGCTTGCGAACCGCGCACTACTGACCGATCGCCTCGACGCCGCCTTGCAGACGGCGACCACCTCGGACGAAGTGATCGCTCTGTTGCTGATCGACCTCGACCGGTTCAAGGAGATCAACGATACGTTCGGGCACAAGTACGGCGACCAGTTACTGACTCAGATCGGACGCCGATTTGTGGCCGTCGTCGGAGACCGTGACACCGTCGCGCGCATCGGAGGCGACGAGTTCGCCGTCCTGCTTCGTGACGTCGACAACCTTGCGGCCGCGTGCGAGACCGCCGAGAACCTCCTGCGGGCTTTGGAAACGTCCTTCAAGGTCGAGGGAGTTGAGCTCGAAGTCGACGCCAGTATTGGCATCGTGCTGTCGGGCGAGCACGGCCCGGACGCCGTGACGTTGCTGCAGCACGCCGACGTCGCGATGTATGTCGCGAAGACCCGCAACGTCGGCGTCTTCGCGTACAGCAAAGAAGTCGACGACCACTCACCAGAACGGCTCGCGCTTCTCGGCGATCTGCGTCGGGCGTTGGAGCTGCACGAGATCGTGCTGCACTACCAACCCAAGGTCCGCGTCGCCACTGGCGAGGTCGTGGGAGTGGAGGCATTGGCACGCTGGGAGCACCCGACCCGAGGACTGCTGTATCCGGATTCGTTCATACCGGCGGCCGAACACACCGGTCTTATCGGCCCGTTCACCCGCTACGTGCTCGATGCCGCGCTCGCGCAGGCCAGGACCTGGGCGGACGCCGGCGTGCCGCTGACCGTGTCCGTCAACCTCTCGGGGCGCAACCTGCTTGACGACCGCCTTCCGACCGAAGTGGCCGACCTGCTCACCGCACACGGAGTACCGGCGTCGTTGCTCGAACTCGAAGTGACCGAGTCGGCGATCATGCTCGACCCGGTGCGCGCGCGACAGCTGCTGCAGAGCCTTTCGGATCTCGGGATCCGGCTGTCGATCGACGACTTCGGCGCGGGCTACACAAGCCTGAGCCAGTTGAAGATCTTGCCGGTCGACGAACTGAAGATCGATCGGTCGTTCGTCATGACGATGTCGGCGGATGCTCGCGATGCGCTCATCGTGCACAGTGTCATCGAGCTCGCACAGAACCTCGGTCTCAACATCGTTGCAGAGGGCGTCGAGACTGCGGAGGCGTTGGGGATGTTGCGCGGCTTTGGCTGCGACGTTGCGCAGGGTTACTACATAGCCCGACCCGCACCCGTCGAGATCTTCGATGCGTGGCGTCTTGCACGCGACCCTGTCATTCCCGAACCGGTGGATGTCACTCCGTCACGGCGCGCCACCGACGCGGTCTTTGCCGAACGAGATCTCGCTGAGGCCACCTCACCGGCCGCGGCGCTGCGGGCCAGCGAGGCGCGCTTCCGCGCTTTGTTCACGCTCGCTCCCCTCGGCATCGCCGAGACAAGGGCCGACGGCACGTTCGTTGCAGTGAACCCGCGACTGTGTTCGATGCTCGGCTACCAACCCGACGAGCTCATCGGACAGTCAGTGTCGATGCTCCTCGATCCGAGCGACCATGCCGAGCAGGCCCGTGACTTCGCCGGGGTGGCCGACTCCGACGGCTACAGCGCACGACGTGTCTACCGTCGCAAGGACGGCACCTCGATGCCGGCGGTCGTCAGCGTAGCCGTCGTACGGCACACCTCGGGCTCCGTGAACCACACGGTCGGAATGGTCGTCGACGTCAGCGATCTGGAAGCGGCGCAACAGACCATCGCGATTGCAGATGTCGAGCTCGCCAACCGCCAGATGTTCACCGATTCATTGCTTGCTACTGCGGGCGCCGGAATCATCGCCTGCGACAGACTCGGCAAGCTGACCGTCACGAACCGGACCGCACGCAGCTGGCATGGCCTCGATCCCGACGTCGAGCCCACTCCGGAGCAACTCGTCCGCATGGCCGCGGATCTCTTCGAGGCTGACGGCGTCACACCGCTGGCGCCCGGAAACAACGCGCTTCGACGAGCTTTCAATGAGGGAACTACCTGGAAGGGGGAAATGGTGATTGCAACGCCAGGCGGCCTGAAGACACGAGTGATGGCAACCGCCTCACCATTGCGCGACCCCGAAGGTGTGCAAGTCGGCGCGGTGACCACCATGCACGACATCACGTTGCTGCACCAACGCGAGTCGGCTCTGCACCGGGTCGAGCAGCAGCTTGCAGAGGTTGCGCTGCACGATCGGCTCACCGGGGTGCCGAATCGAACGCTGTTTGCCGACCGGCTTGCGAAGACACTCGCGCGAACCGGCCGCAGCGGCCATCAGCTGGCCGTGCTGTTCTGCGACCTTGACGGCTTCGCCACGGTGAACGACACCGGTGGCCAGAACGCCGGCGATGCCGTGCTCGAAGCGACCGCCAAACGACTCGTCGCGATCCTGCGTGCGGAAGACACTGCCGCGCGCGTCGGTGCAGACGAGTTCGTGGTCATTCTCGAGCCGTCATCGCGCGTCTGGACCGGGCCGGACGGCGAGCCGATCGACGTCCGTGCCTATGCGGTAGAGGTCGCCGAACGCATCGAGGCTGCCCTCGCAGTTCCCGTCGAGTACGACGGACAGGAGTACGCCGTCACCGTCAGCATCGGCCTCGCGTTCGCGCAAGCCGGTGACGATGGCGAGGAGGTCGTCGCTCAGGCCGAAGCCGCGATGTATCGCGCCAAGAGCCTCGGCAAGAACCGTCACGAGATCTCGACTGAGTTGCGGCCCATGCCAGTTCGCTGATCGATCGAACCCGGGTTGCACGTGCGTCGGCGCGTGGTGTGGACTGCCTGAATGGCGGTCTGGACAGCGGCGCTGCGGCGTCCGGGAATGTGGGGGCTGTCACGGCCGCGGTGGGACTCCGTAGCGAAACGTTCGATCCGCGCCGCCGTCGTCATTCCCGGCCTGTTCGCCTTCGCTGACAAGGTTCTCAAGAACCCGCAGATCGCGACGTTCGCCTCCATCGGCGCCTTCTCGGTGTTGCTGCTCGCCGACTTCGGTGGCCCACTTCGCCGTCGCTTCATCGCCTATGCCGGACTCGCCGTCGTCGGTGCCCTCTTCATCACCATCGGCACCTTGGCCTCGCGAGTCACCTGGCTCGCCGTCGTCGTCGCAGCAATCGCGGCCGCGCTCGTGCTGTTCCTCGGAATCCTGAGCGGCTACGTCGCCAAGGGGTCGACGGCCTCGATGCTCGTGCTGATCCTTCCGCTCACGCTGCCCGCGAACGCGAGTGCGATCGGCCCGCGGCTGGAGGGATGGGCACTCGCATCGGTCGTCGGAACGCTGTCCGTCTTCCTCGTGTGGCGCGATCCACCGCAAGCCGGGCTCGGCACGCTGGCCGGCAACGCACTGCATCGGCTGGCCGATCACCTGCGCGCCACCCTCGATGGTTCGCCCGCCGACGAAGATTCGGCTGCCGCGCAGACCGCAGTCGCCAAGCTTCGCGCGGCCTACCTGGCGACGCCATTTCGACCGACCGGCGCGACGCTGTCCGAGCAGGCAATTGTCCAGCTGGTAGAGGAAATCGACTGGCTCCTGACCCTCACCGCGAAGCACGACGACCTGCCCGCCGACGGCTACGCCCGCGCGACGACGCACGACCGCGAATTGCTGACGCTGTCGATCGCCGCCCTTCACGATGCAGGCACCGCACTCATCGATGCCGACGCAGGCAGCACAAAGAAGGTCGCGTGCAAACCCTGCGACGAGCCCGCGCTCGTGATCGACCTTGAACTGCTCGGGGGCCTGCGCATGCAGGCGGCGACAGCGACGACTGAGCTCGTCAACAGCTGGTCCGCTGCAAACATCGAGGCGGACGCCGATGTGCTGGAGTGTGCTTTCCATGCTCGCGCAGTCGCCACTGCGACAGCAGCCGCGTCGTCGTCCGCCCTTGTTGCTTCTGGCAATGCCGATCACGACGCGGTGCGGGCAGAACAGGCACGGTGGTACGGAGCGGCCGAGGCTCCGCAATCGGGGATCGGCGAGATCACCCAGCAGGCACTCGCGCAGACCAGCCTGCGATCGGTGTGGCTGCGCAACAGTCTGCGCGGTGCAGCCGGCGTCGCGGCCGCCGTGCTCGGTCGCGAAGGTGACCGGCGTGCAGCACGGCTTTTGGGTCGTACTCGGAACGCTCGCGGTGTTGCGGTCGAATGCGCTGGGCACCGGAGCCATCGCGCTACGCGCGATCGCCGGCACGTCCCTCGGATTCATCGTCGGCGGCGCGCTGCTCGTCGCACTTGGCGACAGCACGACGGCGTTGTGGATCGTGTTGCCTTTCGCCGTGCTGCTCGCGAGCTACGCCCCCTTGCGGATCTCGTTCCTTGCGGGTCAGGCCGCATTCACCGTGCTGCTCGCCGTCCTGTTCAACATCGTGCAACCCACCGGTTGGCGGGTCGGCCTCGTGCGGGTCGAGGACGTCGCGATCGGCTGCGCGGTCAGCCTGGTTGCTGGCGCCCTGCTGTGGCCGCGCGGCGCCGGACCGGTCGTCTCCGCGGACCTCGCCGACGCCTACCGAACCGGCACGACATACTTGTCGTCGGCGGTGCATTCGCTCATCGGGACACATGCGACCCTCGGCCAGGAGGCAGTGAGCGTGTCGGCCGCCGGCGTCGCGACCGGGGCATCACGCCGGCTCGACGTAGCGTTTCGGGTTTACCTCGCCGAGCAGGGCACCAAGCTCGTGCACCGAGACGAGCTCGCCGCCCTCGTCGGCGGCGCGAGCCGGCTGCTACTTACCGCGAATTCCCTTGCCACGCTGCCGCTGCGGATGAGAGTCGCGACTCCGGGTGACGAAGTGTTCCTTGACGGTGAGTTGCACAACCTCGCGACCGCACTCGAGCGCATCGCCGACGACCTGTCGTCGAGCGGCACCCTTCCGGCGTCCGACCAGGTCAGCACGACGGGGTCACCCGAATCCGCCTGCGCTCGCTGGATTCATCACCACCTGAGCCACCTGCAGGCCGGCGTCGACTCACTCGCCGAGGCCTCCGCCGTCGTCCGATCAGGTGTGTTGAAGAAGCACCCGCTCGTGCAGCATCGCCGTGATGACGTCAGCCTTGACGGGTCGGCTGAAGAGGTACCCCTGGGCGCGGTCGCAACCGAGCGCGACGAGCCGGCAGCGTTGGCCCTGGGTTTCGACGCCCTCGGCGACGGCGATGAGGTTTGACCCGTGCGCAAGCGCGACGATCGCGCTGACGAACACATCGGTGCCGGAGTCGGCGTCCAGCGAGTCGACGAAGCTCTTATCGATCTTGAGCTGATCGACGGGCAGCGTGCGCAGTCTCGCGATTGACGAGTGCCCGGTACCGAAGTCGTCGATCGAAAAGTGCACGCCCATCGCGTGCAGTTCCTCGATGATGCGCTGCGTCTCAGGGGCGTCGGCCATCGCCGTTCCCTCTGTCACCTCGAGAACGAGCCGGTCGCTCGACAGACCGGTCTCGGCCAGGATGTCGCGCACGATCTGCGGCAGTTCCGGTTCGAGCTGACGCGGCGACAGGTTGACCGCGAGCTCCATGTCGTCCGGCCAACGGGTGGCTTGCGCGCATGCCGTGCGCAGCACCCACTCGCCGAGGCCAACGATCAGGCCGCTCGCTTCGGCGATCGGCACGAAGTCCATCGGGCCGATCAAGCCGCGCACGGGGTGCTCCCAACGGACCAACGCCTCTGCACCGACGACGCGGCCAGACGGCAGCTCCTCGATCGGCTGGTAGTGCAGCACAAGCTCGCGGTTGCCGATGGCCTGTTTCAGGGCTTGTTCGGTGTCGAGCCGAACGAGCGTGTCCGCGTGCATGTCTGGTTGGTAGCGCACGTAGCGGCCACCGCCCCTGCGCTTGGCTTCGTACATCGCGATGTCTGCGCTGTGCAGCAACGACTGACTGTCGGTCTCGGTGAAGTCGGAGACTGCGATCCCAACGCTGCCGCGCATCGTCACGTCGCGGCCGTTCACGACGACTGGCTCCAGCAGCACCTCAAGCAGCCGCTCGGCGAGTCCCTCGGCAGTTGAGCTGGTGCTCAGATTCTCAACCAGGACGGCGAATTCATCGCCTCCGAGTCGCGCAATGGTGTCTCCGGGTCGCAGCGACTCGGCGAGCCGTTCGGCAAGGGCGACGAGTAGCCGGTCACCTGCATCGTGGCCCAGGCTGTCGTTGACGTCCTTGAAGTCGTCGAAGTCGAGAAAGAGCAGTGCAATCGGCGATCCAGTGCGGCAGCCGCGCGCCCAGGCTTGTTCGAGCCGGTCCCTCAGCAAGGCGCGGTTGGGGAGCCTGGTCAGCTCGTCGTGCATCGCGTCGTGGTGGGCAGCCTCGAGCGCACGCCGCAGCGACTGGGTCGTCGTCGCGTCGGTGAGCGCCAGGCTGACGTGGCCAGCAAACGACAGGAGGATCGACTGTTCCGCCTCGCTGTAGCGGCGGCCGGGCGCTCGACTGGCGACCACGAGGCTGCCGACGACGATCCCGTTCTCGTGCACCGGCGCGCCCATGGCCGCCGAGAGCTTGAGTTCGGCCCAGTTCGGCAGCGCGTCAGCTCGACCGGCGTAGTCGTGCAACACGACAAGTTGGTTCTCGCTAATAGCGCGACCGCCGGCACCTTCGCCGACCCTGATCCGCTCGCCAAGCGGCGACCCGGGCTCGACGTTGACTGCGCACGACAAGACCGCGTAATCGGAGTCGGTCGGATCGATGTGGCGCAGTCCTGCGATGGGGTCTCCGATGAGTTCCGCAGCGCCGTCGACGATCGCCTGCAACACCTCGGGCAACGGGGCCCGGCTGTTGATCGACCGCTGGATCCGGGTGAGCCGCTCCATCAAGGCCTGGCGTTCCTGCATCGCTGCGAGCACCCGTGCCGACTGAAGGTGCAGGGCGAGAGCGCGGCTCATTCCGTGCAGCAAATTGCGCTCCTCAGCGGAGAACGCGACGTCGCCGATCCTGCCGACGACCAGGCAGTAGGAGCCCCGCGACTCGAAGGACGCGCCAGACACCTGGCACGGGCCGATTCCTGGCAACTTGGCGCTGCTCCGCCGACTGTTGACGGTCGCGAACAACACGTCGACCGGTACTTCGCCGTTGGCGAAGCCGATCGAGCTGATGGCCGACCCGTCGAGGATGAGGGCGCCAACATCGGCCTCCATGGCCTCCACAGCCCGATCGAGCGCCTCGAGAACCACCGCGTCGGGATCGGCGGTGCTCACGAGCCCGGACAAGTAGGCGGTCAGCTGCTCGAGCGCCCACCCGCCGCACTGGGGGTCGATGTGGCCACGCTCAGGACACGCCGTTCCGGACGGAGGCTCCGGGCTCGGATACGAGCATCATTTGCACCTTGTCGGCCAACGGCAGCTGATTCTGACCAGTCCTGGGGTTTGATCTGTCCGGCTTGGGCGATCCGGGCTCTGGGGGACTTCCGGTCGTAACACCCAGCCGCTAATCTCCGCGCCAACGATGGTCACTGATCCTAGTCCAGGAAGGCGCGCGCGTGACGACACTGCCGCGAACCGAAGACGAGATCGAGATCGTTGCCGAAGTCCGCGAGGGCGAGTACGGCGGCAAGCTAGCCGCGATCGAGCCGGGCGGGGCGGAGTTCATCCCACTGCAGGAGCGGCACGGGAATCCCCTCCAGCTTCTGTGGACCTGGACCTCGCCCAACCTCGAGTTCGCGACCGTGTTCGTCGGGGTGTTGGGCGTCGCCGCCTTCGGGCTCTCGTTCTGGCAGGCGACCGCCGCCCTGATCCTCGGGACACTCCTCGGATCGCTCACGCACGCCGCGCTGTCGGCACAGGGCCCGCTGTTCGGCGTCCCGCAAATGATCTTGTCGCGTATTCCGTTCGGCTACCGCGGCAACTGGCTACCGGCCGGGCTGAACTCGATCACCGCGGGCATCGGCTGGTTCGCGGTCAACAGCGTCAGCGGCGCGTTCGCGCTGAACACGCTGACGCACATGCCGAAGTGGCTGTCGTTGCTGATCATCGTGGTCGCGCAGCTGACGATCGCGTTCTTCGGGCACAACCTGGCGCACGTCGTCGAGAAGTGGGCACTGCCGGTTCTCGGGCTGGCGTTCCTGCTCGCGGCGATCTCCATCTTCAGCAAGGCCAACGCGAGCGCACCGCACGGGCCGAACGCGTCGTTCGGGCTCGGCGGAACGGGTGGCTTCATGCTGACGCTCGGCGGCGCGTTCGGATACGCCGTCGGCTGGAACCCGTTCGCCTCCGACTACACCCGCTACATGAAGCCGTCGACGTCGCCGCGTGCTGACTGGACTCTTCGCCGGCTTGGGCGTGTTCGTGTCGTGCGTGGCGCTCGAGATGATCGGCGCCGCGTCCGCGACGATCGGCAAGTCGACCGACGCGTTGAACAACCCGACGAATGCTTTCACCGGGCACATGAGCACGGCGCTGGCCGACTTCGTCTTGGTCGCGATCGCGATCGGGGCCGTCTGCGCGAACGTGCTGAACATCTACTCCGGCGCGATGTCGTTCCTGACTCTCGGCTTCCGGCTGCCGCTGGCGCTGCGTCGCGCGATCGTCGCGGCGGTCGCCGGCACCATCGGCTTCATCGTCGCGCTGACCGGTCTGCACGACGCCGGCGAGAAGTACACCAACTTCCTGCTCGTCGTTGCCTACTGGATCGCGCCGTGGCTGGGCGTCATGTTCTCCGACATGCTGCTGCGCCGGCGGGTGCGCGTCGACGGATTCCTGTTCGACACCAAGCACAATCCGTGGGCCGGCTGGGTGTCGATGGGCGTCGCGATGGTGGTCAGCATCTGGCTGTTCTCCGACCAGACCAAGTACCTCGCGCCGATCCCGAAGGCACACCCCGCGCTCGGCGACCTCACCTTCGAGGTCGGCTTCGTGCTCGCCGCCGTGCTGTACGCGATCTTCTACAAGCTGCAGGGCGGCCGCCGCTCGGAGGTGTTGGTCATCCCCGAGTACGGCGCCGGCCGCCAAGAAGTAGCGGCTAGGGGCGGAGGAAGGTCACGGGTTGCTCTTCGCCGTCCCAGGTCACGGTCGTCTGCGCGGGGGCGGTGCGAGCAACAACACGACCAGCGCGGACGACGAGAAGCCGGCGTGATCCCAACCGGATCGCGTCGGTGTCGGTGGGCGCATCGAACACCACGAAGTCGGCCGGGTTTCCTTCGACGATGCCGTACCCCTCGATGCCCAGTGCCGCCGCGGGGTTGACGGTCACCATGTCGAGGAGCCTGCGCAACTCGTCGTCCCCGCTGTAGTGACCGAGGTGCACGAAGACGAACGCGGCCTGCACCGGATCGCCGTAGCCGAGCGGGTACCACGGGTCCATGACCGAGTCGTGCCCGATGCAGACATTGACGCCGGCTTCTTGCAGCTGCTTCACGCGAGTGTGGCCGCGGCGGATCGGTCCGGTGTCGAAGCGTCCCTGCAACACCGCGTTGTCGAGCGGGTTCGTCACCATGTGCATGCCGGCGCGCTTGATGTTGTTGATCAGCCGGTACGCATACGCCGCGTTGTAGGAATGCATCGCGGTGGTGTGACTCGCGGTCACCCGCCCCGACATGCCGCGGCGAATCGTCTCGGCGGCCATCACTTCGACGAAACGCGAGTGGTCGTCGTCCGTCTCGTCGCAGTGGATGTCGACCCGCAGCCCGAATTCTTCCGCTAGCGCAAAGGAGAACTGCACCGACTCGACGCCGTCTTCGCGGGTGAGTTCGTAGTGCGGAATGCCGCCGACGACGTCAGCGCCGAGCTCGACGGCCTTGCGCATGAGTTCGCGGCCGCCGTCGAACGACATGATGCCGAGCTGCGGAAACGCCACCAGCTGCAGATCGATCTGCCCGCGCGCTTCCTCGCGGATCTCGATCAGCGCCCGCAACGCGGTCAGCTGCGGATCGCACACGTCGACGTGGCTTCGTACGTGCTGCACGCCGTTCGCCAGCTGCCAGCGCAGCACCTCGCGCACCCGGTTCTTCACGTCGTCGACGGTGAGGTCCTTGACCCGCTCGCTCCACACCGCGATGCCCTCGAACAGCGAGCCCGATCTGTTCGGCCGCGGCTGCCCGACCGTCAGCACCGCGTCGAGGTGGATGTGCGGCTCGACCAGCGGCGGCGTCACGAGCGCGCCCGCGACATCGATGACGTTCGGCGCGTCAGCCTCGGGCGGCGCGAAGACGCCGTCGCGCACGCCGATGTCGGTCAGGCCGTCAGTACCGCGGACCTGCGCGTTGCGGATCAGAAGGTCGAGCACGCGCCGAACCTATCAGCCGACCAGCCGCCGAGCGCCGCTGTATTCGCTCGCAAATGGCTGGGCCGACAGCGACGAATACTCCACCGGACTCCCGGTCTGCAGCGAGCTCAGCATCGTGTTGTTGCCGACGTAGATTCCGACGTGGTGCACCAGCCCGTTGCTCGCGAAGAAGACCAGATCGCCGGGCTGCAGATCGGCGCGGGCGACGGCTTGGCCGACCTTCGCCTGCGCGTCGGCGTCGCGCGGAATCGTGACCCCGCGCAGCTCGAACACCAGATGCGTGAGCCCCGAACAGTCGAACCCGAAGCCCGATGTCCCGCCCCACAAGTACGGCAAACCAAGAAACAGCTTCGCTGTCCGGACGACGTCAGCGGCCGTCGCGCGGCAACGGTGCGGCGCCGTTCGCTACGACGGCGACGTCGGCCGCGCGCAACGAGCACGGCTCGACCGTCGGGCAACTGCGAGTGCACCCACGACGCGTCGACCGACAGCGCCGGCAACCGGGTCGCCATGCTGACCTCGATGACGCGCGTCACCTCGTCAGCCGCGTACGACCACGCCGTCGGCGCGAGTACGACGACATCGTTGGCCGACGTTGCCGGTGCCCGAAAAGTCAGCTGCGCAACGGGAATCCAGCCCGGATAGCCACGCGCATCGAGCGGTGTCGGTTGATCCGGGACGACGACGTGTGCCCATGTGCCCTGACGCCGGTCGACGATCACTTGCTCGCCGAGTAGGAGTTGGCTGTCGACGCGCCCGTTCAGGGCCAGCCGTTGCGCTGTCGTCATCGCCGCCAACCATGACGGTCACGCCGGCCGGTTGCTGCAGTTCGACCGCGTCAACAGCGCGTGGCGAACTCGGACTGTGCCACAACGTGGCGACCGACACATCGACGTAGCCGACTCCGGTCAGCGGAACTGCTGCAGCGACGGAGCTGCGGACGGCGACCCAGTTGTTGGTGCCCGCGCGTCGGCGTCAGTGACGGCGCAGGTGTCAACGGCTGCGTGGCGCTCGGCGACAATTGGCGTCGCCGGCCCCGTCGTTGAAGGTGCTCCCACCTGCGCACTCAACGACGACGTGACCGGCGACGCACTTGGCGATCCAGTCGACAGCCCCGGTAACCCCGACGATCCGGCGGCGCTTGACCCCTGCACCGCGGTAGACCGTGCGGCGCTTGAACAACCTGCCAGCATCCCCAGTACTGCCAGGCCTACGCCCGCTGATCGCGTCGCTCGTCCCCCGGCCATCGCTTCCTACTGTCGGCACCGCGTGTTACCCCGCGCGCGTGCCGCTCATCACAACCTGGCGACGAGCAGCCAACGCCCGGGCAGCTTCGTTAGGCACGTAGCCGAGTCCCGCGGCTATCGCCTGCACCCGAGCGCGGGTCTCCGCCTTGACGTTCGGCTCATTGCAGAGCGCACGCGACGCGGTCGACTTCGATACTCCGGCGGCGCTGGAAACCTCTTCCAACGTCACCGACGGACGTACGAGCTGCAGCCTTCTCGCATTCGTGATCATGTCGCTCCCCTTTGAGAACCATTGCCTTCGTCACGCTGAGCTCCACCTCGGGCTCGAGATCGACACTGGCAGCCCGATGTGACGGGAACGTTGCCTGCGAGCAAAGCCTCGGTTACCGATCCGGCGCTGGCGGCGGTCAGATGACGCGGTCGCGCACCAGCGTCTCGAGCACCGGCAACGCCGCAGTGAGCGTCGCCACCTGGTCGGGGTCGAGTCGCTCGATGCGCGCCGTCAGCCCCGCGGCTCGCTCACTCCACATCTCGCCCAGTGTTGCGCGGCCGGCGTCGCTGAGCTCGATGAGCGAGACCCGCCCATCGGTCGAGCCATCGGCCCGCTGCACGAGTCCGAGCTCCTGCAGCGTCGCGACGACGCGGGTCGCAACCGGCGCGCCGATCGATTCGTGCCCGGCGAGATCGCTCATGCGGATCGGCCCGAACTCTTCGATCGTGGCCAATGCAGAGATCTGGGACGGCGTGAGGCCGGCGGCTCCGTGTTGGCGCACCGCACGAGCGAGCCGCGAGATGACCAGCCGCAGCCGGGCGGCCGTTTCGGCGTCCGTGACCGTGCGCCGGGGGCCGGCGTCATGTGCGGTCGTCCTGTAGCGCGAGTTCGCCAGGCACTGCGCCGGATGCGATCGCCGGGTCGCCGCGGTGTTCGTGGTCGGGGTGCACGACCTCGACGTCGTCGGCGTGAACGTAGCGACGGCCACGCAGCATCGAAAAGATCGCGCCGACGATCGAGAGCCCGATCGCAACCGCGAACACGATGACGAGTCCGTGATGGAATGGCGACGCGATCAGGTTCGGGAAGAAGTGCTTGCCCGTCAGCTCGGCCCACTGCGCATTCGAGACGTGCGCGGCTGATTGCGAACCGAGCAACGTCTGCAGCGGGTTGAATCCGAGGAACGACGCGAACAAGCTGCCGACCGGCGGCTGATTCGCGATGGTGTGCGCCTGCGCCGCGCTCACGCCGTTTGCGGTGAGCCCCTTGAACATGGCCGAGGGCAACGTGTTCGCGAGACCGACGATCATCAACGAGAAGAAGATGCCGATCGACAACACCATGCCGGAGTTGAGGAACGTCGCCTGCACACCGGCCGCACCGCCGCGCTGCTCGGGCGGCACGCTGTTCATGATGGCGGTCGAGTTCGGCGCCGAGAACAAGCCACCGCCGATGCCGTTGAGCAGCACGAGCACGGCGAAGATCCAGTACGCGAAGTTCGTCGGTACGAGCAAGAGCCCGGCGAAGCTGCCAGCCACCACGACCATGCCGAGCGTCGACAGCGTTCGCGCGCCGTGCCGGTCGGACAAGTAGCCGGAGACCGGGCCGGCGATCAGGAAGCCAATTGTCAATGGCAGCAGGTAAATACCGGCCCACAACGGGGTCGCTTCGTACTTGTAGCCATGCAGCGGCAACCAGATGCCCTGCAGCCAGATGATGAGCATGAACTGCATGCCACCGCGCGAGATGGCGGCGAGCAATCCGGCGAGACCGCCGGTGGCAAACGCGCGAATCTTGAACAGCCGCAGGTTGAACATCGGCGAGTCGGAGTGCAGTTCGATCCAGCCGAACGCAGCAAGGAGCACGACGCCCGCGACGAACGCGACGATCACCTTGGGCGCCGTCCAGCCCATGGTGTGACCGCCGTACGGCTGGATCCCGTACACGATCGCCGCGAGCACCGCCGTGAGTCCTACGGCGAAGGTGATGTTGCCCCACCAGTCGATGCGCGCCTGCACGCGGCGTCCGTTGTCCTTCAGGCTCTTGTACGCCCAGACCGTGCCGATCACGCCGACCGGAACCGAGACCCAGAACACCAGCCGCCAGTCGACGACCGACAGCAGACCGCCCGCGATGAGTCCGATGAACGAGCCGGCGATCGCCGCGACCTGGTTGATGCCGATCGCGAGGCCGCGCTGTTCGACCGGGAACGCGTCGGCGATGATCGCGCTCGCGTTCGCGAACAGCATCGCGCCCCCGACACCTTGCAACAGCCGCCAGAGCACCAGCCACAACGCGCCGCCACCACCGCGCATCGGGTCAAGCGCCAGGATGATCGACCCGACCGAAAACACCGCGAAGCCCGCGTTGTAGATGCGCACCCGGCCCAACATGTCGCCGAGTCGGCCGAGGCTCACGACCAGCACGGCCGTGACGAGCATGTAGCCCATCATCAGCCAGAGCAGGTAGCCCACGTTGCCAGGCGAGAGCGGGTTGATGCCGATGCCACGGAAGATCGCCGGCAGCGAGATCAAGATGATCGAGGAGTTGATGGTCGCCATCAGCATGCCGAGCGTCGTGTTCGACAGCGCGACCCACTTGTAGTGCGGGCTCGGCAACTTGGCTCCCGGATAGTTGCTTGACTGAAAGCAACTATAAACACGTGCGGGTGGGAGTTGTCACCTCGGCTCGGCGGCGGCGTTGGCCCGCGGCATGTGCCGAGTGAAGGAATTCGGTTGGATTTCGGCGGGAAAATTGCGCCAAATTCCTTCACTGGGCGCGGGAGAGTCATGCGCGGGCGATATCCGTAGTCCGCTACATCAGTAGTTCCCTACGTAGCCTGCGACCTCGCCGCGGCATACCGTTACGTCGTGAACCCAGGCCCGGCCTCGGCGTCCACCCAGGTGGTGGCGGTGCCTGATCGCGCGGCCCTACTCGCCGAGCTGACCCCAGCCGTGCTCGCCGGGCGAAACCTGCTCCTGACCGGGCCGGCCGGGATCGGCAAGACGTGGCTGGCCAAAGCGGCGATCGCCAATGCGGACGCCGCGGGGCGGCCGTCCAAGGCCATCTTCGGCACGACCTCATCGCACGAAGTGCCACTTGCCGCGCTCAGTCCCTTTCTGACTGGCGCCGAGGCGTCGGCCGAGAACGGGCTGCTGCTCGCGCAAGCCCGCGAGGCGATCGCCGCGACGCTGGCTGCCGACGGCATCACGCTGCTCCTCGTCGACGATGCGGAACTGCTCGACGGTCTTTCCAGCTTGGTTTTGCGCCAGCTTATGGACTTTCAGGGCCTGCAGGTCATCCTCGTTACCCGGCTTGCAGCCGATCTGCCGCCCGCGCTGCGCAACTTCGCGGACGGCGACAACATGCTGACGATCGAGGTCAGTCCACTCGACCAGGCAGGCGCCGCCGCGTTGCTCGAATCGGTTCTGGGCGGGCAGGTTTCGGCGCGCGCTGTCGAGCGGTTGCACCGGCTCAGCGTTGGCAGCCCGCTCGTGCTGCGCGAGCTCATCCGGGTGGCGCTGGCCAACAACTCGTTGCGCGAGCACCGCGGCGTCTGGCAACTCGACGGTCCCTTGCCGGCCGACGCCCAGTTGGCTGAGCTCGTCAGCCTCCGGCTTAGTGCGCTTGATGCCGGACGCCGTGAAGCTCTCGAGTTGGTCGCGCTCAGCGAACCTCTCGACTTCGACACCCTGTTGCGGCTGTCCGGAGAACGGAATGTCGAGTGGCTCGAGCAGCAGGGCCTCATCACGATCGGGCCGGCGCACAACGCGGCGGGTGCGGGTCATGCCAGGTGCGGGCCGAACGGAAGTGCGGCTTGCGCATCCGCTGTACGGCGAGTGGCTGCAGTCCGCACTACCCGCGAGCCGACGACGAAGGCTCGCTGGCGAGCTGGTCGCGAGCCCCTCGTCGTCCGACCCGTTGGCTGGCAATCATGCGCACGCCGATGCACCCGCCGATCCGCTGCGCATTGCGTTGCTGCGGGTGCAGGCCGGACTCGCAACGGACCCGATGGCGCTGATGTCGGCGGGGCGGGCCGCGATGCGTCACGATGCCGCCGCCGCGCGCACCCTGCTGCGTGCTGCCGTCGCTGCGGGCGGCGGCGTGCCTGCGCGACTCGCCCTGGCTGAGGCGCTGGCGCTTTCGTACCCGGAACAGACCCGCGTGCTGCTCGCGGAGCTGGCGAAGGAGCCGCTGCCCGACGAGTTGGCGATGGCTGTGATGGCATTGTCGGCGCTCGTCACGACGCTGGCCGGCGACGACCCGACGCACCTGCTGGCGTCAGCTGGCGACGTGCAATTCGCACCGCCGCCGATCCGGTTGGCCGCCGCAATGGCGCGCCTGCTCGGGGGTGACGCGAGGGAGGCCGTCGCGCTGGCTCGACCGTTGGCGGTCGACTTGCAACTGCCCGGCGTCGCGCGATGGCGGGCTGCTTTGTGCGCGGTGGCAGGGATGGCGACGCTCGGGCCAGCTGGACGCCGCGATCGAGCTCGCCGATCGCACGTTCGCCGAACTCGGCGACGAGCCAGACAGCGGCGGCTTCGACGTCGCGGCGTTGCTGACGGCGGTAATCCTCGCGCACGAACGTCGCGGAGATTTGCAGACTGCCGACGAGATAGCTCGCGAGGCGTTGGTGCGACCTGGCACCGATGACGCCGCGCGGTCTCGGCCGCGGATGTTGCAGTGCATGGCGCGGGTCGCCATGCTGCGCGGCGAGCCGACCATCGCCGCGCGACAGATGCGCGAGGTCCTTTCGGAGTTGGGCGGGTTCGACGAGTCGTTCGCCGCGTGGAACTTGGGGCTGTTGGCGGTTGCCGATGCGATGCGCGGTCGGGTCGATCTCGCGATGCAAAGCCTTGCAGAGATGGATTCGGTACCCCATGACCTCGCGGTCTACCGGCCCGAACAGGAACTGTGTCGGGCTGATGTGCTGGCGTGCGCGGGTGACCTCCCGGGTGCTCGCGCGGCGGCTACCGTCGCGGCCAGCTCGGCTTGGTCGCTCGAACAGGCACCCGTCGCGCTGATGGCATGGAACGCGGTTGCGCGCTACGGCGATCCTCGAGCCGCGCGCGAAGGTGCGCGGTTGGCGGCGGCGCACGTCGACGGACCGCTCGCACCCGTACTCGCCAGCACTGTCGAGGCGCTGGCCGAATCCGATGCTGCGGCCTTGATCGAAGCCGGAGATGCCCTGCTATTACTGGGATTTCGGCCGCTCGCAGCTGATGCGTATGCGTCCGCTGCGTCGCTGTGCGCGCGGCGCGGGGACATCGCTGGTGAGATTCGCGCGGCCGAGAGGTTGGCCGGCGTTCTGCACGCCGGCGAGCCAATCGACGATCCCCGCGGCGTCCGTCTTGTCGACGGCACGCACGCTGACCGCGCGCGAACGCGACGTCGCGTCGCTGGCCGCCATCGGCGCTTCCGACATCGACATCGCGCAACGCCTGGGACTGTCCGTGCGCACAGTGCAGACCCACCTCGCGCACGTATACACAAAGACCAATACGCACGGACGTCGAGGGCTTGCCGAACTGCTCAGCTTCCCGAGCCAATCGACGAGCGCCGACTAAGCCGGCTCCCTCCGCCGAGTGGGGACATCTGCAGCTGCGGTGTCGGCGCGTCGCGGGCGGATGTCCCCACTCGTCGCGCGGGCGAGGCTTGGGGCGTCGGGTCACCCCGGCTGCCATCATGGCGGAGTGCACATCTCGGCGAAGACGGACTACGCGATGCGGGCCATGCTCGTGCTCGCCGAGGCACCGCGCGACACCTGGGTGAAAGCGGAGACGATCGCGGGCGAACAGCACCTGCCCCGCAAGTTTCTGGAGGCGATCCTGTCCGACCTGCGCCGGGCTCGGTTGGTCGAGAGCCTGCGCGGCGCCGAGGGCGGCTACCGCCTCGCGCGGCCGGCCTCGAAGATCCAGGTCGCCGACGTCATGCGGGCGGTCGACGGTCCCTTGGCCGAGGTGCGCGGACTGCGACCCGAGACCCTCGTCTATGAAGGCTCCGCCGAGCGACTGCAGGACGTCTGGGTCGCGGTCCGCGCCGGCCTACGCGCGGTGCTCGAGCGAATCAGCGTCGCCGACGTCGCGGCCGGCAAGATGCCAGCGTCCGTCCGCACCATGATCCGCGACCTCGAAGCCTGGCTCCCCCGCTAGGGAACCCGCACGCCGTCGGCAGAGTCAAAATCGTGTGGATTTACCTCCCCAGGAGGGCAGTAAATCCACACGATGACTGGGCGGAGTCTGAGCATGAGCGTGTCGCAACGAGCGGGCTCGGTCGCGGTGGTGATCGGCGTCCTCGTGGTCGGGTGTGGCAGCGGATCGGTCGACGGGCGAAGCGCCGCCGACTCCTCGGGCGTGGTCGCTCTCTCGTCCCCGGCCTCAGTCGCGCCGCCACCGGCGTCCACCTCACCCACCTCAGCGCCGCCGTCCGCCCCGGTCAGCGCGGCCGCACTAGCGAGTTACCACTGGAGCGCGCTGCCAGCAGCACCGATCACAGCGCGCAGGGACGCGGCGAGCGCATGGACAGGTCGGCAACTCCTGATCTGGGGCGGCAACTACGGGCCGCGCGACGATCAACTGGTCGGTGATGGCGCGGCGTACGACCCGACGACGAAGAGGTGGACGAAGCTTCCGGCGGCTCCCATCAGCGCTCGAACGCAGATGGCCAGCGTCTGGACCGGCAGCGAGCTCTTCATCTGGGGTGGCGACGCGACCGACGGGATTTCCGGCAATGGCGCGATCTACAACCCCACCACGATGAAGTGGCGGAAGTTGCCGGCCGGTCCTTTGAGCGGGCGCACCGGCGCACAGGCGGTGTTCGTCGACGGCGAGGTCATCGTCATCGGCGGCGACCCGCCTGCGTTGTCGACAAGCCAGCAGGTGCACACCGACCTCGCCGCGTTCAATCCGACAACCAACCAGTGGACCACCCTCGCGCCGATGCCGCTCAGCGCCAACCAGCTCGTGCTCGCGGTCGTTGCAGTAGCGACCAACGATCGCCTGTACGCGTGGGAGGAATGGCAACACACGACGGACGGCGGCGGCGGGGCGTCGACGATCTATTCCGGTATCGACCTCTACATCTTCGACCCAACGCGTAATACCTGGACGCCGGATGTCGCGGCGTCGCGGCCCACCGACGGCTTGGATCGCAACAACGCGCCGGACGGGATAGGTGCCGCGCTCTGGACGGGGACGGACATCCTTGTTCCGCCGACGGACCCCTGGTGCGGCGATTGCCCTGGACCGGGCATGCTCGGCGGCCAGAGCCGACTGCTGGATCCGAGCACAAACACCTGGACGAAGATCCCGCCGGGCCCGATCGACGACCTGAATCCCGAGACCTTCCTGTGGACCGGCGACACGGTGATCGCGTTCAACACCGGCGCCGTTACTCACGGACCGGCCGGCTGGACGGTGGCAGGCCAAGCTGCTGTGTGGGACCCACCTACCGGCGAGTGGACACGGCTGCCGGCCGCACCCGTGTATGGCGGAGACGTTGCAGCATGGGACGGCCATGAGTTACTCGATTGGGGCCAGCTGTCCGTGCCTTCGCCAGGCGACGTCCCCGGACCCGTGAGCAGCGACATCACTGGCGTGCAGTTCGGAGCGGGCCCATGAGCGAAGCGAGGCGTGCGGCCGCATCCGCAGTAGTGCTCGGGATCATCGTTGTCGGCTGCGGCAGCGGATCCATCCATGGCAGAAGTGCCGCCGATTCGTCCGGCGTCGCCCCGCTATCGTCGTCCGCCTCGGTCGTATCACCGCCGGCGTCCGCTTCGATTGTCGATCCCTCCGCGGGCACCGCAACTGCATTGGCGGGCGACCACTGGAGCCAACTCCCGGCGGCACCCATCGCCTTTCGCACGGGTGGCGTCGTCGCCTGGACCGGTAATCGCCTGGTCGTCTGGGGCGGGGCGTCCAACTATCGAAGCGACGCGACGCTCTACGCCGACGGTGCCAGCTACGACCCCGCCACCAAAGAGTGGACGACGCTGCCGACTGCACCGATCAGTGCCCGAACGCAGGCGGGCTGGGTATGGACGGGCTCGTCGCTGGTCGTGTTCGGCGGCTACGGGAGCGTCGACAGCAGCGGCAATGTTGCGGCACTTGCGGACGGCGCGATCTACTCGCCGTCTACCAACTCGTGGCGGAAGCTGCCAGCCGGGCCGTTGTCGCCACGCTTCAATCCGGAACTCCTGTGGACCGGTCACGAGGTTCTCGTCATCGGCGGCGATCCCGACAACGAGTCGGCTGACGGCCCCGGCTATGCGGCAGGCGAAGCCGCCTACGATCCGAGCCACAATCGCTGGCGGAGTCTGCCAGCGATGCCGAGCACGGCCGGCCACGAGGTGCGGCACCTTCGAGCCGTAGCCACCGATCGCGGCAGCTACGTCGGGCAGATGTGGCAACACATAACGACGGACGGCGACACCACCACGCTTGATGCTGGTGTCGACTTCGTCGTCTACGACTCAGGACACAACACGTGGACGAGGCGCGCGACGTCGGCGGCCACTCTTGACGATCAACCCCCTGGGCTCGACGGCGTGACTGTTGCCGGTGGGGAGCTTCTCGTGTTGCCCGGTCAAGGTTGGCACAGCGACGAATCGAGACGGCCGCCCTCGTTTGATGAGCACGGATACCGGCTCGATCTCGCGACCGGCGCGTGGACAGCTATGCCGGCCGGGCCGATCGACAAGACCGACCCGCTCGGTGTGTGGACCGGATCCGCGCTGCTTGAGTACACCGGCACTATCGCCTCCAGCCTCGATGGTGGACCCACAACCGGAGCCGGTGAGAGTGCCGTGTGGGACGCCGAGACCGGCGCATGGACGGCGCTGCCGACGGCACCGAACGCACAGTTCGGCGACAACGCGGTGTGGGCCGGCGATCGGTTACTCGAGTGGGGTCTGACCGGTTTGCAGTTCGGGCCCTAGCGGTAGCCAACCCACCCTTCGGAGCCCCGCTCGCCGTCCACCTTGTGCCAGACGGCTCGCGGCGGCGACACAGTCCAACTGTCGGCTCCGACGGTCACCGTTGCGGGCAGTCCGCCGCCGACCCATTCCGACATCCATAGGCCGCGCAACATCACGATCGGCGGCTCCGTGCCATCAACAAGCACGACGCGAGCTGAACAATCGCGCGGCAGTTCGCTATATACGAGCCGCCAACCCTTCGTCAGCACCGCAGACTCCGCGCGCGACTGGCGATGCAGCGTTCCCGTCCACTCCACCCAGTCGTCAGCGCGCGGCGTGAAACGACCAGCGAGCTCGTCCTCGTGCTGTGCCAGGGAAAGCTCGCGCCACCGACCGTCATCACGCCACTGAAACACCCAACTCGACAGTGGCATGACGACCGACTCGATCATTTGCCTAGCCTAGGTCTGCCTCGGGGCCGGCCGGAACACCGACGGCGGCGGCAACGGGGGCGCCCGGACCGGCCGGAACAGATTCGCCGCGCGCGTGACTCACGTACACCGACGTCCCGGGCGTCAGCGTCAACCGATCGGTCGCCTCGCGGGCGAGCTGCGCGTAGAGCGGCGCGCCCTGCACGTCGAGGTCGACCACCGTTTGGAAGCCAAGACGCGTGACGCGCACGACGGTCGCCGGCAACGCGCCGTCCGATGTCTCATGGGCTAGATCGAGGTCATGCGGCCGAACCAACAACGAACCGAAATGCGTGACCGGCCCGAGAAAACTCATCACCCACTCGTTCGACCGGATGCTCGTAGACGTCATGCGGATGGCCGACCTGCTGCACGCGCCCGTCGTACAGCACGACGATCTCGTCAGCGACTTCCATCGCTTCTTCCTGGTCGTGCGTAACGATCACCGTCGTCACATTCATCTCGTCATGCAGCCGACGAAGCCAGGTGCGCAACTCCTTGCGCACCTGCGCGTCGAGCGCACCGAACGGCTCGTCGAGCAACAGCACACGAGGCTGGACGGCGAGTGCGCGCGCCAACGCCATGCGCTGCCGTTGCCCACCAGAAAGCTGAGCCGGGATAGCGGGTCTGGAACTTCTCCAGGTGCACGAGCTCGAGCAGCTCGGTCACCTTGCGTCTTCGTCTCGGCCTTGCCCGCCTTGCGCACGGTGAGTCCGAACGCGATGTTGTCGTAGACGGTCATGTGCTTGAACGGCGCGTAGTGCTGGAAGACGAAGCCGACCTCACGCCGTTGCGGCGGCAGGTGCGTCGCGTCGGCGCCCTCGATGCTGACCGTGCCGGCGTCGGCAGTGTCGAGGCCGGCGATGACGCGCAGCAACGTCGACTTACCACTGCCCTGAAGGTCCGAGCAGCGCAGTCAGCGACCCGGTCGGAATATCGACGCTGACGTCGTCGAGCGCGGTGAACTGCGCGAACCGCTTCGTCACGTGGCGAACCGAGATGCTCATGCCACACTCCTGGTTCGCGCCCTGAACCGCCGACTGATCAGCAGACTGCCCATCGCAATGATCGCCAACAAGACCGCCGCCGAATAGGCCGCCGGCTGGTCGAAGTTCTGCAGCCGTTCGTCAATGAACAGGGTAAGGGTCAGCGTCTTCCCGAGGACATGCCCCGACACCACCGTCACAGCCCCGTACTCGCCAAGCGAGCGCGCCAGCGACAGCACAACGCCGTAGGCCAGCGCATCGCGAATCGACGGCAACGTGATCCGGCGAAACGTCTGCCAACTCGATGCACCGAGCGTTCGCGCGGCCTGCTCCTGCTCATCGCCAAGTTCAGCCAGAACAGGAGCAACTGAGCGGACGACGAGGGGCAGCGACACGAACGCAGTCGCCAGCACCATGCCAGGCAGGCTAAAGATGATTTTCAGTCCGTTGCGTTCGATCCACGATCCGAAGAAGCCGAACTTCCCGTACACCAGGATCAGCGCGAGTCCGACAACAATCGGCGACACTGCCTGCGGAATGTCGACCAGGACGTCGAGGAGGTGACGTCCGGGGAAGCGCCGGCGCACCAGCAACAACGCGGTGCCGACGCCGAACAAGGTGTTGAGCACGACTGCGGAAATGGCGACGATCAGCGTCACCTCGATCGCGCTGCGAGCTTCACTCGTCGTCAGTGCAGACCAGATCGGTCCGAGCCCATGTTGGAAAGCGCGATAGAACACCATCGTTACCGGCGCCGCGAGCAACACCAGCAAGTAGCCGAGGGCGACGAAGCGCAGGCCATAGCGGGCGACTGGGCGACGGTTGCCCCGTACTGCAACCGCACCGTCACTCACGCCGGTCGCGCTAGCCACGATGCACCCCCCAGCGCTTCAGCCGATCGAGCGCGAACAGCACCACGAACGCGATGACGAGCAACACCGTCGACTGTGCCGCTGCGCCGACCGCGTTGTCGCTTTGGATCTGGTTGTAGATGTTGACCGCGGAAACTTCAGTGTGAAAGGGCAGGTTGCCCGACAGCAGGCTGACCGAACCGAACTCGCCAATGGCCCGCGCGAACGCAAGCCCGGTTCCGGTCAACATCGCGGGCACCAGGTTCGGCAAGATGATCCGGCGAGCGATCAGAAACGGCGACGCACCAAGTGAAGCTGCGGCGGCTTCCATATCGCGATCAAGTTCGAGCAGCACCGGCTGCACGGTGCGCACCACAAACGGCAACGTGACGAAGAGCAGCGCGACCGTGATCGCGGTTCGGGTGAACGCGATGTTCACGTGCGCCGGACTGCGCGGACCGTACAGCGACAACAAGACAACGCCGGCGACGATCGTGGGCAGTGCGAAGGGCAAGTCGATGAACAGCTCGACGGCTCCCTTGCCAGGGAAGTCGTCGCGCACCAGCACCCACGCGATGATCGTGCCCATCACGAGGTTGAACAGCGCAACGCCGACCGAGATCGTCAGCGTGAGCTTCAAAGCGGCCGCTGCCTCGGGCGAGGTGACCTGATGCCAGCCCGGCCGACCAGCCGTCGCTCTGCGACTTCCAGACCACCGCACCGAGCGGGATCAGAACCAGGAAGCTGAGATAGAGCGTGACGAGCCCGAGCCCCAGTGACGTGCCACCGCGCGAATTCTTGCCCGATCGCGCCGCCCACCACGACGGCGCATCGGAAGCGGGCGTTGCGGACCGGGCAGCTGCGCCCGGTCCGCCCGCGTCGTCGAGCGTGCTATTTGGTGGTAGCGACACCGTTGGACTTCTCGATTCCCGTAATCACGCCGTTCGTCGGGTCGAAGAACTTCGTGGTCGCCGTCGGCCAGCCGCCGAGCGAGCCGATGGTGAACAGCCCCGTGGGTACCGGGAACTTGTTCACCGTCGAGGTCACGCCCGGCAATGTCGGGCGGTAGCCGATGTCCGCGAAGATCTGCTGACCGGCCCCCGAGTACAGGAAGTCGACGAACGCCTTGGCCTGCACCGGATTCTTCGTGGTCGTCGTGACCGCGACCGGGTTCTCGATCAGCAGCGTGTCGCTCGGGATCACGTAGTCGACCGGCTGCCCCTTGGCCTGCGCGTAGATCGCCTCGTTCTCATACGACAGCAGCACGTCGCCCGCACCGCCGACGAAGTCGGCGAGCGCCTTCGACCCACTGGCGTCCTGCACGATCACCTTCTTGAACAGCGCCTTCAGGTAGTCGGTCGCCTGGGCGTCGGTGTCGCCCGCTTTGAGCTGCGCCCCGTACGCGCCCAGGATGTTCCACCGCGCGCTGCCCGACGAGAACGGGTTCGGTGTCAAGACCTTCACGCCCGGCTTGATCAGGTCGGCCCAGCTCTCGATGTGCTTCGGATTGCCCTTGCGCACCACGAACGAGACCACCGAATCGGTCACGAAACCGTGCTCCGCGTTTGAGTCCCAATCAGCGGCCACGATGTTCTTCTTGACCAGCTTCGTCATGTCGGTCAGCAGCGAGAACTCCACAACGTCGGCCGCCTGCCCCGCAAGAACCGCGTTCGCCTGGTCACCAGAAGGCCCGAACGACTGAGTGAACTTCACGTGCGCGCCAGCCGGCGTCTTCTGGAATGCGGCGATGAGCTTGGCGTAGGCCGGTTGCGGAGTCGAGTACGCCACCAGGTTCAAGGTGACGTTGCCGCCGGCGGCAGCCGAACCGGCAGCGCTTGCCGCGGCGCTAGCGGTCGACGCGGCGCTGGACGATTTCGATGAGCTGCACCCGGCGGCCAACAGCAGGCCAGTGGCGGCGAGCAGGCCGAAGACGCGATTGAGGGGGCGCACGGAAGTTCTCCAGTTTGTCTGGTCATAAGGTAGGGAATATGCCACCGAATCGGTAGCGCGGGTAACAAGTCAGAATCGGGCGGGACGCCGACGGGTTGCCGATGCGACTAAGGCCGGCGCTTGGATCTCAGCAGGGCCGACAGACGGCAGACGTCACGCGCAACAGATCGACATGGAGTCGCTGCGTCAACAGGACGTTGCTCATGGGCGGGAACCCTAGCACAAAGCGGCCGCGTTCTCTTCTTCGCCTGTAGGGATGCAACCGCCCCTAGTGCAGGCCGGCGATGACCAGCTTCGCCAACGCAATCGACTTGGGCCAGTCGAAGGTCGAGGAAGCGGCACGGATGTCGATGGTCTTGCCGCCGGCGGCGACGACGAGCTCAAATCCGACGCTGGCCGCTTTGTCACCAAGACCCGGAATGGTTGTCGACGTATCCGACCCCTGATTCCGCTTCGCCGCCGCGAGTGCGGCGTCGAAGTCCTGGCCGCCGGACGCGTCCTCGACATGGATTTGGAGCGAGTCTTCGCTGCCTGGGTAGATGCAAAATCCATTGAGGTTCTGTGGATCCCCGTAAGTGGCGCCCATCACCGTGGTGACTTGAGCTGCGGTCAACGCGCAGCCTCCGGACGCGGCCGCGCCAGCCCCGGTCGCGGCGGCCACGGAAGCGGTCGCCGCGGGTGCGCCGGCGCCCGAGCT
The DNA here is from genome assembly GCA_963825425.1 of uncultured Actinomycetes bacterium. Classification (GTDB taxonomy): domain Bacteria; phylum Actinomycetota; class Actinomycetes; order Acidothermales; family Acidothermaceae; genus PALSA-607. Next base: position 35,605 of record CAWGTF010000016.1, on the reverse strand, counting down.
GGCTGCCGACGCTGCTGGTGCCGCGGCCGCGGTTGTCGCGGCAGTACCCGAATCGGTCGAGCTCGCCTTCTTCGAATTGCATCCCGCGACAGACACGGTGACGGCGAGAAGTGCCGCGATCGTCAGTTTCTTGGTTGCTGGCATGTCGACTCCCGGGTCGCGGTCGGGCAACTGTTCACCTTGCCGACCGTAGGTTCGCGGCGAACCTGGGGAATCGGGGCAAACCCTCGATCAGGGCGGCAGATCTAGCGGGCAACGGCGGCAGCCGTCACGCGAGCCGTCAGATGAAAGCCAGCTTGGGGTAGCTGCCACCGAGCACCTGCGACGCGTCGGCGCCCAGCGCGCCCTCGAGCACGGTGGCGTACACCGACCGGAAGTCGACGTTGTACTTCAGGTCGTCCATCGCCAGATCGGTCAGGCTCGGCTGGTCGCCGAACATGCCGCCCTTCACCGCAGCACCCGCGACGAAGATGTTCCCCGCCGTCCCGTGATCTGTTCCCTGACTGCCATTTGCGGCTACCCGCCGACCGAACTCGGAGTACAGCACCATCACGACGTCCTTGCCGTGCGGCCCGGCGGCCACGTTGGTCAAGAACCCCGACACCGCGGCGTCCAGCTGTCCTAGCAGTGTGCTTTGAGCGTCCTTTTCGTCGGCGTGGAAGTCGAAGCCGCCGAGCTGCACGCTGTAGACGCGGGTCGGGGCGTTGGCCGCGATGCAGCGCGCGACGAGGTCGAGTTGACCGGCGAGATCGTTAGCCCCGCCCACCTTGGCAGCCGCCAACGTGGGGCCGAATGTGGTGGCGACCCGGAACAGATCAGACCCTGACTGCGCGACCCGCTGAATCAGCGGAGTACTACTCGCAGAGGCCGTGTCGAGGGCGCGAAGGCCGCTGCCATACGTCCCGGTAGGCATCGCCATACCCCCGCTCGACGGGACCGCCGCTCCGGCGCAATGCTGGCCGGCGAGCATCGGCGGCAACACCGGGCCGACGTTGACGGCGAGCAGCGGGTCGGCGCCGTTCGCATCGAGCCAGCGGCCGAGCCAACCGGTGACCTGAGGCGTGCCAGGAGATGCGGTCTGCCAGATCGCCATCGACCTGAAGTGGCTGCGGTCGGGGTTGGGGTAGCCGACCCCGCGCACGATCGCCAGCTGCCCGCCGTCGTACAGCTTCTTGAAGCCGGTCATCGACGGATTGAAGCCGAGCCCGTCGGCCAGCGGCAGCACCTGCGACTCCTCGTAAGCAAGGTCCGGGCGCCCCGCGTAATACGCCTTGTCTGTGTAAGGAATCACCGTGCTCAGGCCGTCGTTGCCGCCGTACATCGTGACGAAGACGACGATCTTCGTGCCGACCTCGAGCGGCGTACGCTTCCCGGCAACCAACAGCTCGCGCAGCGTGATGCCGCCCGCGCCCACTGCCAGTGCGGCGCCGCCGACGACACCGCTCGAGATCAGGAACTGCCGTCGCGACATGGTTCGTGGCATCGCCATCTCCTCTAGTTCACGACGTATTCGGGTGCGCAAAGCGCGAGCGTCACTACCGACACCGGGTCGTGCGCCACCTGCGCGAGTGCGACGCGGGTCTGCGCTCCCCAGCCGTCGACCGACAACAGGTGCGCCGCCGCGTCAGCCCGCGCCGACGCCGGCTCATCGGCGACCGCGGAGATGTCGCCATGCGCGGCGACGTACCGAGCGAACTTCATTCGGGTGTAGCTCGCAGCGGTCGTCAACCACCCGTCGTCGAACGGCCAGCCGCCGACATTGGGTGGCTCGAACGGCACTTGCCCGAGTGCTTGCAGGTAGCCCAAATAGTTCTGGTTGTCAGCCCGCAGTTTCAACGCGCGGAGCGCGCCGACGACGTACTCGACCGGCTGCTTCACCAACTCGCCCTTGGTCTGCAAGAACGACGGCGAAGTGAACGTCGCGGTCATGAGCGCACCGATATTGAGCTGCTGCGCGTACGTCGGCATCAGCGTGGAGACCACCGGGTCGGTCGTGATGGTCTTCGCGAAGCGAGACCACACGCGGGTGGTGATCCACCGGTGCGACGCGTCGCTGTGGGTGAGGATCGTGATCAGGTCGCCGCCGTCGAAGTTCCCGGTATGGCCAAGCACTGTCTTCACGCCGTTGTCATGCCTGCTGTGCAACCTCGACAAAGGCATCGGAGTTCTGGTTGTAGCGCCAGCCGGTGTAGCAGCGCGCGCCCTCTCTCACGTCGTCCTCGGTGTAATTGCCGTATCCGAGCGTGAAGAGTTCCATGTTCTCGCGAGCGAAATTCTCGTTCGGCCGCCCGGCGATGTTCTGGTTCTCGTCGAGCCAGATCATCATCGCCGGATCGCGAGCGATCGCCAGGTCAAGAGCATCGAATGCGCCGAGACCCGACGTTCGCAGCAACTCGTTCTGCCGCAGCATCAACGCCGCGCTTCGCACCTTCGACATCGCGGTCGCGAAGTGCCCATGCCAGAAGAACGTCAACTTCTCCGGGAACGGATTCGTCGCCATCACCATGCGGTCGAGCCACCAAAGGGTGAGCGCGCGGCCCTCGGTGGTAACTCGCGCCTGGTACGCCTTGCGCTGCGCGGCGGTGCCATCCTTGCCGGGCGCGGGTGCAACCGTGAGTTGCGGCGGCGGCGTCGCCAGTACTCCTTGGTCGGACGTCGAGGGCGGGCGTACGAGCGCAGCAACCGTCGCTGCGTACCCCGCGCTGACCGCCGCGTCGAGCTCGGCCGGCGTCGCCCCGAATCCGGCCCGGCGATAGAGATGCGCCAGATCGCTGCGCAAGGCGTCAGAGGCGCTGCTCATCCACAGAGTGTGCCGCCGAAATGTTTGGGGAGCGTCAAGATCGCGAAACTGTCGGGTTCAAGCGTCAATACCCCAGTTCGTGCAGCCGGTCGTCGTCTATTCCGAAGTGATGGGCAACCTCGTGGACGACGGTCTTGCGCACCTCGGCGATCACCTGCTCCTCGGTGTCGCAGTAGGCACACAGGCTGGAGCGGTAGATCATGATCCGGTCGGGCAGGACCCCGGCGTAGGACGTCGTCCGCTCGGTCAGCGGCACGCCGACGTAGAGCCCGAGCAGGTGTGGATCGGCCGGCACGTCCTCGACGAACACCGCCACGTTGCGCATCGCCTTCGTGAACTGCGGAGGGATGCCATCCAGGGCCTGGGCGACGAGCTCCTCGAAGCGCTCGCGCGTGACCTCCACCACCCCGCCAGCAAACCACGTGGCCGTCCCCTATGCTTGACCAGTCCCCGACGGATGACGCCGGGGCTGTGGCCGGGCGACGCCATCTGGCTACCGTCCCCATCGTCTAGTGGCCCAGGACACCGCCCTTTCAAGGCGGCGGCACGGGTTCGAATCCCGTTGGGGGCACGCAAGCGCACTCGGCACTAACGCAGTTTGCAGTAACAGCAAGGCCACCGTATTTGCAAGGCCACATGGTCCCGTGGTGAAGCCTGGAGTTCACGCCGCCCTGTCAAGGCGGAGGTCGCGGGTTCGAATCCCGTCGGGACCGCAACACGCGATAGTCGCGCCGCGCACGGCCAGGTAGCTCAGTCGGTATGAGCGCCCGCCTGAAAAGCGGGAGGTCGACAGTTCGATCCTGTCCCTGGCCACTTTCTGTCTCTCCATGCTGTCTCTCGGACGGCGCTCGCGCGGGACGGCGGCGGGTGGCCGGTGAGCCCGGACTGAACCGCGCGGCTGAGGGGTCCGTTTCAACCTGCAAACCGCCAGCGGCAGGAGACTCATGGGCCCGACCAAGATCCAGGGGCTGCCGGCCCACGTCCTGTTGGTCCACCTCGTGCTGGCCGCTGTCCCGATTGCTGCGCTCGTCCTGGTTGCGGCCGCGCTCTGGCCCGCCGCCGGACGCCGCCTCGGGGTCATCACCCCGGTCATCGCACTGGGCGCGCTCCTCACCGTTCCGGTGACGACCCACGCCGGTCAATGGCTGCAAGCCCGAGTCATCAGCACCCCGCTCATTCGCAAGCACGTCGCCCTCGGCAAGGGGGTGCTGCCGTGGATGATCGGCCTCTTTGTGATTGCACTCCTCGTTTGGCTGTGGGAGCGGACGGACTCCGCCGCCCTGCACGGAACCCTCGGGCGGATCGTGGTCGGCGTCCTCGCCGTTGCCATCTCGGTTGGCGCCGTGCAGCAGGTCGTCCGGACCGGTGAAGCCGGCTCGCGCGCGCTGTGGACCCACAACTTCACCAGCCAACCCGCGAAGTAGCGACTCGACGCTTCGATCGGCCTAAACCCCGCGGTCGGCTCTCGGCTGTGACCTGCCATCATTTGGGTAAAGTCGCGCCGCCAATTAGGCTGGAATGGAACACGCGGGAGGGATACCAATGCCGGAAGCCGCGATGCAAGACGCCGAGGAAGCTGCTCGTACATACGTCTGGCGCGGCGTGGCCGGACCGTTCGATGTCGTCGTCGATCCCGGCGTATTCGTCCCCAGCTCCACGAGCAAAGTTCTCGCCGAAGCACTGCGCGTCGACCCCGGCGACATCGTCGCCGATGCGGGCTGCGGGTGTGGCGTACTTTCGTTGGTCGCGGCGAAACTTGGTGCCGCCAAGGTGATCGGTACCGACTTCTCCGCCGCCGCCACAGCATGTTCCGCAGCCAACGCCGCACGCCTCAACTTGGCTGATGTCGCCGAGTTCCGTACCGGTCATCTGCTCGAGCCGCTCGCGAACACTCGAGCCAACGTCATCATCGCTGACGTTTCCGGAATCCCTGACGTGATCGCGCAAGTGACCGGGTGGTTCCCCGACGGCAAGGGTGGCGGGCGCACCGGCGCCGAACTGCCGGTCGAGATGCTCGGCCAAGTGGCCGACTATCTCGTGCCCGGCGGCAGGATCTATCTGCCGACCGGCACGATCCAGGACGACGCGGCGATCCTGGCCGCAGCGGCCAAGGTCTTCGGCACCGCGATGGAGCCGGTCGTCAAGAAGGAGTTCCCGCTTCCCGATGTAGTCGCCACCTCCGCGATGGTGCACGAACTCATGGACGAAGGTTCGATCCACCTCTCGCAGCGCGGCAGCCGGTTGTCGTGGGAGCTCACGATCTGGTGCTGCACGCTGCAGCCCTCGTAGAGGTTGCGGAATTGCAAACTCGCTACCTCGGTTCGGGCAACTACCAACTCGCCGTCTCTGCCCTTGGCCTCGGCTGCATGGGGATGAGTGAGTTCTACGGCAGCACCGACGATGCCGAGTCGCTCAATGTGATCCGGCACGCCCTCGACGCCGGCTGCATTTTTCTCGACACCGCAGACATGTACGGGCCGTTCACCAACGAACGACTTGTCGGCCGCGCGATCGCCGGCCGCCGTGACGAAGTCGTCGTCGCCACCAAGTTCGGCAACGAACGCAGTGCCGATGGCACCCGATTCGGCATCAACGGCAAGCCCGAATACGTGCACGCCGCATGCGACGCATCACTTCAGCGGCTCGGCGTCGACCACATCGACCTGTACTACCAGCACCGCGTCGACAAGACCGTACCCATCGAGGACACCGTCGGCGCGATGAAGGAGTTGGTCGAAGCCGGCAAGGTCACTCACCTCGGGTTGTCAGAGGCGTCACCGTCGACGATTCGCCGCGCACACGCCGTCCACCCGATTACTGCTCTTCAGACCGAATACAGCCTGTGGACCCGCGATCCCGAGGACGAAATCCTGCCCCTGGTTCGTGAACTCGGCATCGGGTTCGTCGCGTACAGTCCGCTCGGCCGCGGCTTCCTGACCGGTCAGATCACCAGCCCTGACGATTTCGACGACGGCGACTTTCGCAAGCATGCGCCGCGATTCCAGGGCGAGAACTTCCAGCGCAACCTCGATCTCGTGCAACGCGTGAAGGACATCGCGGCGACGAAGGGCTGCACGCCCGGGCAACTCGCGATCGGCTGGCTGCTGGCCCAGGGCGACGACATCGTCCCGATCCCCGGCACCAAGCGGCTGCGCTATCTCGAAGAGAACCTCGGCGGCGCGGACGTGACATTGACGGACGCCGAGTTGCGCGCGATCGACGAGGCGGCACCCAAGGGCGCGACCGCGGGCGACCGTTACGCGAGCATGAGTTCGATCGACGACTGAGCGCACGCTACTTCTTCAGCGACGTAAGAGCAGTCGTCGCCGCCGCAACACCCGTTGCTGTGCACACATTTGCCGGCTTGCCGCCAGTCATGTCGCAGATCTCCGCGGTGAAGACGTCAGCACTCGCCTGGATTGCGGCACCCGGCTTCGAGGTCGCATCGGTCATCGTCGCGGCAACCTGGTCGGGTGTCATGCCCGCCAAGATGCTGGGGTTGTAGCTCGTCCCGTTCTGCTTCCACTTGCCGCCGAAGTCGATGAACGGGTAACCCGGTCGGGGGTCACTGGCTGTGCCACCAAGCTTGTCGAAGAGCGCGGACTCGGCAGCGGTCAGCTTCTGCAGCGGCTTGTTGTTGCCGTCGACCGCCTCCTTGCCAGCGAAATCGATGTAGCTGCTCTTGTACGTGGAGGTACGGAACGACAGCGTCGGAAGGTGCGACGGCTGGTCCGTCGATGACGAGTACGTCGTGCTGATGCCGGTGAAGGTGCCGAATCGGCTCAGCGCGATTGCTAGCGGCCAACGCATCGCCGCGCAGTTCGGGCACCACTCGGCGCTGACGTACAACACCTGGGGCAATCCATTGGAAGCCTTGAGCAAATCGCCAGTTAGCGCGCTTGGCGGCCCGGCGATCGTGCTCAGGTCGGGCTGCGCCGTGATCGCCGATGTGGCAACGGTGGCAATTGCTTGGCTGACCGCCGAAGAGGCTGGCGTCACATCGCTGCTACCGGTGCCCTTCTTCGTGTGCAGGCCCACGACCACGATGCCGACGATGACCAGGATCACGGCGAGGATGCCGCCACCGGCCATCAGCAGGTTGCGCTTGCGGGCGGCACGTTGCTGCGCGGCGCGTTGAGCGGCGATGCGCTCGGATGCGGCCCTCTTGGCGGGCTTAGTCGTCTGAGTCATCGCCTTCGTCGTCGTCATCGTCTACTACGTCGACATCGCTGGGGATCGCCAGCGCGCTGGCGAACACGGTGACCACGAAGAGAACGAGCGTGGTGATGTGCACGCCGGTGCACCACAGGCAGATCTTCTTGATGATGACGGCCTCGGCGTAGACGAGGTAGCAGACGAACCCGATACCTGCCAGGCCGTAGAGGAGCCGGCCGATCTTGATCCGCGGATCAACCGAGCGCCAGGCCACCGGCAGGTTCAAGGGGATCATGGCGACGAAGTAGGCCAAGCCGAGAGGTGCAACCGGGATGCCGAACACCTTCGACTGCGGGCTGGTGGTGACCGCCTGGCAGTCGATCGCACCCTTGGCCGCACAGACCAGCGAGACGTGCGTGTCGTAATGAGCGATGGTCAGGTAGATCGCGATCCCGATCCCGATCGCGGTCAGCAGCAGACAGACCGGAGCGGTCCAGATCGGCACACCGGACTGCCTTGTCGACGACCCCGCCGGCGCGGGAGCCGTCCTGTTCGACGCCACCGTGCTACTTCGTGAGGGACGCGAGAGCAGCCGTTGCCGCGACAACACCTGCCGCGGTGCACACGTTGGTCGGCTTGCCGCCAGTCATGTCGCAAATCTCCGCAGTGAAGACGTCGGCGCTGGCCTGGATCGCCGCACCCGGCTTCGACTTCGCATCGGTCATCGACGAGGCGACCGAGTCAGGCGTCAGACCCGCGAGCAAGTTGGAGTCGTAGCTCTCGCCGTTCTGCTTCCACTTGCCGCCGAAGTCGATGAACGGGTACCCCGGGGTGGCGTTAGCGGTCGTGCCCCCGAGCTTCTGGAAGAGCGCGTCCTCGGCCGTGGTCAGGTTCTGCAGCGGCTTGTTGTTGCCGTCGACCTGCTCCTTGCCATCGAAATCGATCAAGCTGCTCTTGTACGAAGAGTTGCGGAACGACAACGTCGGAATATGCGCCGGCGAGTCTGTCGATGACGAATACGTGCTGCTGATGCCGGTGAAAGTGCCGAATCGGCTCAGCGCGACCGCGAGCGGCCACCTGGTCGCTGCACAGTTCGGGCAGTACTCCGCACCGACGTACAACACCTGGGGCAACCCGTTGGAAGCCTTGAGCACGTCTCCGGTGAGCGCGGATGGTGGTGCGGCGATCTTGGTCAGGTCGGGCGACGCTGACAGGCTCGACGTCGCGACGTTGGCAATCGCCGCAGTGACCGTCGAAGAGGCTGGCACCACATCGCTGCTACCGGTGCTCTTCTTGGTGCTAAGACCGGCGAACACGATGCCGCCGATGACCACGACCACGGCGAGGACACCGCCACCGGCCATAAGCAGGTTGCGCTTCCGCTCGGCACGCTGCTGAGCGGCGCGTTGAGCGGCGATTCGCTCGGAGGCAGCCTTCTTCGCGGCGTACTTGGTCGACGTCCGCCCCTTATCGTCGCGTCCGTCCGCCATCCGACACCTCTCACTCGTTTGACCCGTCGGGCTTCGCCCTGACGTGAGCCTAACTGCCCCGGCGCCCTGACCAACGCATCGGACTGCCGCCGCGGTTCCTGAACGGACCCATCAAAATGCGGCCCGGCGTCCTCGGGGTCCCAGAACAGCCGGTCCCAGAACAGCCAAAAGGCGCCGACCCCCAACTGGGTGGTCGACGCCTTCAGTGCTGCCCTACATCAGACGTGCGTGGATCAGCGGTGGCGTGATGGTCGAGCTAGTCGCTCTCGCGCTGTTGCGGAATCCCGCCCAGCAGAGCCCGAACCTCAGTCTCGCGGTAGCGGCGGTGTCCACCGAGCGTGCGGATCGACGTGAGCTTGCCCGCCTTCGCCCAGCGTGTGACCGTTTTGGGGTCAACGCGGAACATCGTCGCCACCTCGGCCGGGGTCAACAGCGGCTCAGCCTCGGGTGTGCGCGTGCTTGCCAAGGGAAGTTCCTCCTCGCGGACCGGCGGATCGTCGGCCCCTCTATATCCGGGACGGCGGTTGCCGACCCTGATGATTTCGGGACGGCGTGTGCCGGCCCCCCACTTTGGCCAGCGAGCTGGCCGCGAACATTCCGGCCAGCGAGCTGGCCGGAGATACCCGAACTTCGGTGCCGACGGGTAGGCCGACCCCATGACATAAATACTGCCGTTCGCCCAGGATGTCCGAAATGGCCCGACCGGGTCATCCTTGGATGCTGGTGGACTAGTCCGAGATACGCCATTTAGCCCCAGTTCGGCGCGCAACTGGAGGCAGGAAACCCCACAGAAACCCTACGAGGCGTGCTCGTGAGCGCGGATCTCGTCCCATGTGTCGCGAACCGACGAGAGGCGGGCAATTGCCGCGTCGATGTTCCCGGCCCGCAGCTCACCGAGCCCACGGCTCACGTCGGCCACCGAATCGTCGAGCACCGGCGTGCTTCCGCCCAGCCCCCCGGCGTCCAGCTCGACGACCGATCGGGCGTGGAATTCCTCGAGCCAGCGGCCCAGCTCCTCGAGCTCGGCGAGCGGCAGCAACGTGGTGTCCGCCACCCGTACGGACGCCAGCGCGCGGGCAACGCAGCGCCGGGCGTCCGCCATCGGGGCTAGATAGCGCGAGGACGGCGCCGGCTGGACGGCGGGACGTGACCTCTCGCCGTCCGCCTCGGTCTCTGTTTCTTGCTCTTGATGATCTTGGTGGTGCGGCGCGCGAGCGGACGGCTCGGCGTCGACCGGCTCGATGTGGCGGTGGCTCGGCTGGAAGACGGCGAGCCAGGCCATCGGGACCGACCAGCGGGAACTGCGCACGTGCGGCCCAGTCAGTGAGCTGCGCTCGGAGACGAGCTGCGCCAGCGTGGCCGAGGCGGCGTCGATCACCGCGGCCGGCAGGAAGGACGGCAGCACGGTCGGGGCGATGTCGGTCTGGAAGTCCTCGAGCGCCAGCAACGCGCGCCAGGACATCTCCACCGGGCAGACCCGCAGCCGCCCGTCCGCCGCATCGGGCTGCAGCACGATGCCGACCGGCCGGGCGACGCCCTCGGTCAGATCGAGATCCGTGACGACCCTGGGCGGCAGCGCAGTCAGCGCCCGGACGGCTGCGGCATGCTCACGCGCCGCCATCTGACCAGCGGTCAGCGGCCCAGCCGCCGCCTCGCCGCGCCACCAGGCGCGCTCGTCCGCGGCAAAGGCTTCGAGCGGCTCGTAGACGCGAAGGAAGGCCGCAACCGCGGTCAACCCACCTCGCGCCGGACCCGAACTGCCAGTCACAGTCGCATCGTTGCACGAGTTATGCCCGTCGGGGGTGCACCCACCGGCAGCAGGTCGTGGTGGCGCGCGAGCCGAACAGCTAGGCTGTGTCGACGGCCCGTGCGGAAACGCCAGGCCCTCACTACTGTGTTCAAGTCTTATCGAAATTGTCGTCCGATGCGGGGCTGCGGTCCCGACGAGGGGGTCGAGCCATGGGGCGCGGCCGGGCCAAGGCTAAGCAGACCAAAGTCGCCCGTGAGTTGAAGTATTCAACTGGCGGGACCGACCTTGAGGCACTGCGCAAAGAACTTGCGAGCGCACCGCCGTCGAACAGCAAGCCCAGCACATCCGGCTGGATCGACGACGAGACCGACGCCGAGTTCGACGCTGACTCTGACTCTGACGACGACGAAGACGACGAAGAAGACGAAGAGGACGAGTACGGGGCTTCCGGCTCCCGCTAGCTCGCCCGCCGGCCCGACAGGGCCCGCCACCCGCCGTCCCGCCACCCGCCGTCCCGCCACCCGCCGTCCCGCCACCCGCCGTCCGCCACCGCCGTCCCGAGTGAAGGAATTCGGCCGCTTTTTCACGACCAGATACGACCAAATTCCTTCACTCGGTGACGTGGCTAGTTCGAGGACACGGCCACCGGGCAGGTGTACGGCGGGCCAGCGGCCGTCATCGCCTGCACCCAAGCCTGGTCGTGTCCGGCGCTCGGCCGCAGCGGGTAGCCGTACTTCTGCAGCTCCTCAGGTGTCGCGGTCAACGGCGACCAGCCGGGCGGGGTGCACAAGAAGTGCATGATGCTCGGGCTCGCGGCCGCGCTCGTGGCTGCCGCCGTCGGGGCGCTGCTCTCCGGGCTGGGCGGCGGCCAACCGAGCAGCTGGTCCAACGCCTCCTGCAGAGCTCCTGGGTCCAGGAGCGGAAGCTGCGCACCCTCGCCCGCGTCGAGCCCGACGTCGCAGATCGTCTCGGTGACCACGATCTTCGGCGTCGTCGCGAACGTCACGGTGGTCTCGGAAGTGATCATGGGGCAGTGGTGTTCGGCGTCCGATGCGGTGGGCAGCGCGTTGATGATCGCCGCCAACGCGCGTGCCTGCGTCGCGTCGAGGTTCACCGTCTTGTTGTTGGGCGCCTGGCCGTAGTTCGTACCCACCAGCGTCGCGCCCTGCACGTTGGTCGGAATGATTTCGGCGGCGGTCCGGACCGGTAGCCAGACAACCTGCGATGAGACGCGGACGCCAATCAGCCCACCGGCCTGCGCGGCGCTGAACATGAGCCAAGGCTCGGCGAACGCGCTGCGTCGATCGACCGACTAGTTGGACTTCGGCGCTGTACGGATTGCCGCCGTAGCCACCACCGTCACTCGTGAATCCGGCGGGCAGGTGGGTCTGCACGAAGGTGAGCACCGAGTCGATGCTGCCGGGGACTGTGTAGAACTCGTGCGCCACCGCCATGCGCTTGGTCATCGAGAATTCCGGGAGCCGCGGTTAATTCCGGAGCGGGTGCGCTGGTCACGTGCGTAGCGCCGACCGGCAGGGTCACCAGCCCGAGCAGTGAGTTGGCGACATCGGCAGCTTCTGCTGCGCGCGCCTGCTCGGTGTCGGGAGTCGGCGCGGCAGGCGAAGCCAGCGCCAACGGCGCGACCGATCCAGAACCCGCCGCTGCCGACACCTCGGGACCGACCTGCGACCCAGAACTGGATGCGGGGCTGCCGGACGACCCAGCCGTTTTGCTTGCGCAACCGGCCAGCGTGAGCGTCAGCGCCGCGATTGCTGCCACCCGTCGAGCTGTCATGCCCGTTCGACGTCGCGCGGCGATCATCGGTTGCCCTCAGTTCCGGTGGGTGCCGACGAGCGTCGTGGCACCCGGACCATCACCAGCGCGCGCGCGCCCAGCGACCCAGGCCGCAACACCACGCGCACGTAAGACGTCGAGCGCCCGGTCGGCGTCGCCCGCCCCGACCAGCGCCACCATGCCGACGCCCATGTTCAGCGTGCGCTCGAGCTCAGGTGTCGCGATGTCGCCGAGGCGCTGGATGAGAGCGAAGATCGGCGCGGGCGCCCACGTCGTCCGATCGATTTCGATGTCGACCCCGACCGGCAACACGCGGTCAAGGTTCGCGGCCAACCCGCCGCCCGTGACGTGCGAGAACGCGTGGACGTCGACCGCGTTGATCAAGGCGAGGCAGTCAAGGCTGTAGATGCGGGTCGGTACCAGCAGTTCTTCGCCGAGCGTGCGACCGAGGTCGTCGATATGGGCATCGAGCGCGAGCCCCGCGTGCGACAGCAACACATGACGGGCGAGTGAATACCCATTGGAGTGCAACCCGCTCGATGCCATCGCGATCACGACGTCGTCGTCGCGGACCCGATGCGCACCGAGCACCGCGTCTTCGTCGACTACCCCGGTGCCAGCGCCCGCGAGGTCGTACTCGTCGACGCCGAGGAGTCCGGGGTGCTCTGCTGTCTCGCCGCCGATCAATGCGCACCCGGCTTGCCGGCACCCTTCGGCGATGCCGCTCACGATCGCGGCGATTCGCTCCGGCACGACCTTGCCGCAGGCGATGTAGTCGGTCATGAAGAGCGGCTCTGCACCGCAGACAACGAGGTCGTCGACGACCATGCCGACCAGATCGATCCCGATGGTGTCGTGCTTGTCCATCGCCTGCGCGATGGCGACCTTCGTTCCGACGCCGTCCGTTGAGGTCGCGAGCAGTGGCTGGCGGTAGCGGGCGGCATCGAAGCGGAAGAGGCCAGCGAAGCCGCCGAGCCCGCCGACGACCTCGGGCCGCGACGCCTTGGCTGACCGACGCCTTCATCAACTGGACCGCGCGGTCACCGGCCTCGATGTCGACACCCGCGGCGGCGTAGGTGATGGCGTCGGCGGCGCGGTCGCTCACGTCAGGGATGTTCGAGCGCAGTGTGGCCGAGCGAAGCGTGCCCAAGTGAAGTGTGGCCGAGCGAAGCGTGCCCAAGTGAAGTGTGGCCGAACCCCGTGTGGCCGCCGACCGACGGAACGGTGGCCATCAAGGCCTCGACCGGCGTGATCTCGAGCAGGTCCTTGCCGATGAAACGCGGGTCGGGCAACTCCGTCGGGTACTGCCCGTCGAAACAGGCGCGACAGAGATTTTGCTTCGGGCGAGTGGTCGCTGCGACCAGCCCGTCGAGCGAGACGTACGACAACGAATCCGCACCAATCGACGTCCGGATCTCTTCGACGGTCAAGCCGTTCGCGATGAGTTCAGCCCTCGTCGCGAAGTCGATGCCGTAGAAACACGGCCACTTCACCGGCGGCGACGAGATGCGGACGTGCACCTCGGTCGCACCGGCCTCACGCAACATGCGGACGACGGCGCGCTGCGTATTGCCGCGCACGATCGAGTCGTCAACGACGACGAGACGCTTGCCGCGGATGACGTCGCGCAGCGGATTGAGCTTTAGCCGGATGCCGAGTTGGCGCAACGTCTGCGACGGCTGGATGAATGTGCGGCCGACGTAGGCGTTCTTGACAAGGCCTGCGGCGTAAGGGATTCCGGACTCTTCGGCGTAGCCGATGGCGGCCGGCGTGCCGGAATCGGGAGTGGGCATCACGAGGTCGGCGACAGCTGGCGCCTCGCGTGCGAGTTGGCGACCGAGCTCGACGCGGGCCGCATGCACGCTGCGACCGTCGAGGCTCGAATCGGGCCGCGCGAGGTAGACGAACTCGAACACGCAGAACTTCGGATCGGGCTCGGCGAACTGCACCGACCGGTGACCGTTCTCGTCGATCGCCAGCAACTCGCCTGGCTCGATGTCGCGCACGAACGACGCACCGACGATGTCGAGCGCAGCCGTCTCGCTAGCCACGACCCACCCGTGATCAAGCTTGCCAAGTGAAAGCGGCCGCACGCCGTATCTGTCACGCGCGGCGTACAGCGTGTTCTCGTCCATGAACACGAAGCTGAAGGCGCCCTCGACTTGTCGCAGCACCTCGACCGCGGCGGTCTCGAGGCTGCGGTCGGGGTGGCTTGCGAGCAGCGCTGTGACCAGGTCGGTGTCGGACGTCGAGCGCAGCGGCCGCCGGTCGAACGCGATCTCGCCGCTGTCGGCCTGCGCCTTCTCGACGAGCTGCGCAAGATCACCGGTGTTGGTCAGGTTGCCGTTGTGCGCGAGGGCGATACTGCCGATCGCAGTCGACCTAAACGTGGGTTGCGCGTTCTCCCAAACCGATGAGCCGGACGTCGAGTAGCGGGCGTGCCCGATCGCGATGTCGCCCTTCAGCGTGGCGAGGTTCGACTCGTTGAAGACCTGCGAAACCAGGCCCATGTCCTTATAAACAAGGATCTTCTTGCCATCGCTGACCGCAATGCCGGCCGACTCCTGGCCGCGATGTTGGAGCGCGTAGAGCGCGAAGTAGGTGAGGTTGGCAACCTCTTCGCCCGGAGCCCACACGCCGAACACGCCACAGGCGTCTTGCGGACCCTTGTCTTCAGCGAGCAGATCGTGATTCAGCCGGCCGTCGCCACGAGGCACCTGCTGGGCTCCCTTTGAGAAATGACGCCGAGGAGTAGCGGAGAGTGGATCGATGGAGGGTGCTGGGATCTGGCTTCAGTGTACGGGCCGCAGTCGGTGATTCGCCCAACTCCCCGCCGATGTCTCAACATCGTGTGCGATCACTGCCCTCCAGGGGCAGCAAATCCACACTGTGTGGGGCCACCCGCTGTGCACCTAGAGGTCGGCGACCGTAACGGTGATCTCGACCGGACCCACCGTCGTCCCGCTGGTGAGTCTTTGCACTTCGGCGAAGGTGCCGGCGTCGTTGCGCAGGACCACGAGTTCGTTGTTAACAAGATCGACAACCCAGTACCAGGGCAGGCCGCCGCCCGCGTAGAGCTGGCGCTTGCGACCGAGATCGATGTGGCGGGTCGACCGCGACAGCACCTCGACCACGAGCAACGGCGGGCTGCTCAGCAACGTGTCGGGCGGAGCGGGCGCCACCACGGCGATGTCAGGCGCGAACTCAGCGTCCGGCAGTCGCCAGCCCACGCCGGCGAGGACGTCGAGATCGCGGTCTCGCAGCGCCACACCCAACAGTGCACTGACGCCCGTAATCGCTCTGGCGTGCCGGTACGTGGTGCCGCCGGTCATGACGCAGGCGCCGTCCCACCACTCGGTGTGCGGCATCTCGGGGAGCGCGTCGAATTCCTCGCGCGACATCGGCACGACGAGGACGCCGCCTGCGGGCGCGCGCAGTTCCATGGCGGGGACCTTACCGCGCATCGCCGCGCGTCCGGCTTGCTGCTCAGGTGGCACCGACGACTGCCCACCATGACCGCTCACCGACCACCACGAGGTCGATGAGTTCGGATCGGGCGACCGCCATCCGCTGTCGCAGTTCTTCCCACAAGCGCCAGTCGCCGGGTCGCGGTTGGCCGTCCAAACGAGGCACCGCGACGATCACCGCGGGTGCGTCGATGCCGTCGATGACCTGCACCATGCCGTCGAGTTCGAGTGGCCCGAGCTCCTCAGCCGGGAGCGCCATCGCATTGATGGGACGCCGATCGGCGTCGAGGAAGAGCACCCACGTGCCACCCTCGTCGTCCGGCGTCGATTGAAGCCTGACACCGTAGGCGATTCCGTCGTACCAGCCCTTGTCCATGGGCCGAGTCTGGCGGCGGCGCAGCCGGCACGGGTCAGCGAGAGCGCAAGCTGTGGACAACCACCTCAGATTCGCGGACGAGCTCGCTCGTCGTCCGCCGAGAAGGTGCCTCAGGAACGGCGCGCCGCGGTCTTGGCGCGGAGCACTCCGGCAATGTCATGCACGTCGTCGAGCTGCCCTGTCGCGATCGAGATGATCAGGTCGTAGGCCTCGTCGTTGGAGATCGTCAGCCGAAGACCGTTGATCCCCAGGAAAGCGACACCGCCAGCGAGCGCAAGGCGTTTGTTTCCATCGACCAACGCGTGGTTGCGAGCAATCGAATGGATCAGCGCGGCGGTCTTCTCGACGGTTGACGGATATGCGTCCTCGCCGAAGGCCGATGCTTGCGGTCGGGCAACCGCGGCCTCGAGAAGGCCTAGATCACGAATCTCGACGTTGCCCAGCGTTCTCTTTGCGATGTGCAACAGATCTTCGATGTCGAGGTAGATCACTCCCCGAGCCGTCGCAGTGCTTCGGCGTAGCGCGGTAGCTCCTCATCGAGCACTCGGTCAAGAAGTTCGCGTCGGCTGGTCCGCTCGACGTACTCCCGTACGGCCTGCCGTGCGACCTCCTGCATCGACCGACCCTCGTGTTCGGCCCGTCGTCGCAGCGCTTCGGTCTCGCCATCGTCCAATCGCAACGTCATTGCCATGGTCTGATGATACCAGAGTTGATACCACTCCAATCGAGCCGATCCTCTTAACAGTGCCCGTAGGCCGCGCTAGAGGATCGGCAGCAGCGCGCTGATGTTGCTGCGTTCGCCGCTCGCGCGCACTCGGCCATCCGCGACCGCCTGCTACCCAGGGCAGCCGTCCAGCCGCAACGAGCACCCATGTGAGCGGATCGAGTTCAACGACGTTGGACGGCGTCCCCCTGGTGTGACGGGGACCCTCGACGCACTGCACCGCAGCGATCGGCGGCACCCGCACCTCGACCGTGTGCCCTGGCGCCTTTGCGACCAACGCCGCGAGCAAGGCCCGAGTCGCAATGCGCAGCGCACCCCCGTCGAGCGGCAGGCGAACGGAACCGAACGGCGAGAGATCGAGATGGTGCACCACGCCTTCGACGCATCGGGTGACCAGGAAATCGTCGAACCGCATCGGCGCCAAGCGCGTCGGAATCACCCGCGCCGGGTCTGTCTCGGCGACAACCAATCGCAGGGAATCCACCGCCTCCCGCACCTGGGCCCGGAGCTGAGCCGGCGTCCGCCCGGCCGCAAGCTCACGCGTCCGTTCGTCGATCGAGGGTGCGGCCGCCGTCAGGCACAGCAGGTAGTCGGCGGCGTTCACCTCCGGACGTAACGGGGCCGGCTCCATCAGCCATCGCGCCGGTGACGCCGCGCACATGACGAGGTGCGCGACCAACTCACTGACCCGCCAGCCAGGCAAACCGCTCGGCCACGAGAACTCGCTGTCCGGCACCCCCGCGACAACGTCGGCGACCCGAGTCCATTGCGCGACGCAGGCCACCCCGGCGTCCGCGCCCGGATTGACTCGCATCAGCCAAACAGTGCGGCGAAGGTGCCCGCAGCAGCCGCCCGAAGCGAAGCGACATCGACCGAGAACTGGCCGTCAACCGAGAGGGTGTCGCCGCCAGTAGTACCAAGCGAAACCAGCGGGACGCCGAGGGCAGCGGCCATCGACACCAGCTCGCCAACTCGATCAGCGGGGACAGTGACGATGGCCCGCGCCGCAGATTCGGAGAACAGCGAGACGAACGGCTCGACGTCCGCCAGGCAACGTGATCCGCGCACCGCGACCGCCGCGCAGGCACGACTCGACCAGGGCTTGCGCCAACCCGCCGTCCGACAGATCGTGCGCCGCCGAAATGAGCCCGGTCGCCTCGTGCAGCAGACCAGCCAGTGCAATCTCGGCATCGAAATCGACGACAGGGGGGTGCCCACCGAGGTGACCGTGCACGACGTGCGCCCACTCGGAGCCGCCGAACTCGTCGCGCGTCGCGCCGAGCAGGAAGAGCTGCTCACCGTCGGCCCCGAACGCGATCGACCGGCGCAACCGCACGTCGGAAATCACCCCGAGCACGCCGATCACCGGCGTCGGGTTGATCGGGGTCGAGCCGGTCTGGTTGTAGAAGCTCACGTTGCCGCCGGTCACCGGGATCCCCAGTGCCACGCACCCGTCGGCGATGCCGCGGATCGCCTCGGTGAACTGCCACATCACCTCGGGGTCTTCGGGCGAGCCAAAGTTGAGGCAGTCGGTGATCGCGAGCGGAACCGCGCCGGACGCCGCGACATTGCGATAGGCCTCGCACAACGCGAGCTGGGCGCCGAAGTACGGATCCAATCGCGTGTAGCGACCGTTGCCGTCGAGCGCGAGCGCGAGGCCGAGCGTGGTCGAGTCGTCGACCCGGATCACGCCGGCGTCGTCGGGCATCGCCAGCGTCGTGTTGCCCATGACGTAGCGGTCGTATTGGTTGGTCACCCACGACTTGTCGGCCAGGTTCGGCGACGCGACTAGCCGCAGCAGGGTCTCGAGCAGCTCAGTGCCTGACCGTGGCCGCGACAACCACACTGGGTCATCGGCCAGCAACGCATCGAGATCTGCGGGGCGCGATATCGGCCGGTCGTAGACCGGGCCTTCATGCGCAACCGTGCGCGGCGGCACCGAGACGACCAGTTCGTCACGCCAGTAGATGTCGAGCCGGTCGCCGTCGGTTACCTCACCGATGACGGTCGCGGTGACGTCCCACTTGGCGCAGATCTCCATGAACGCAGCGATTTTCGACGGCTCGACCACTGCGCACATGCGTTCTTGCGACTCGCTCATGAGGATCTCCTCGGGAGCAAGCGTCGGGTCGCGCAACGGCACGGTGTCGAGCACGACCCGCATGCCGCCGGTGCCGGCCGATGCCAACTCCGAGGTCGCACACGACAGCCCCGCGGCACCGAGATCCTGGATGCCCGCCACGAGATCAGCCGCGAAAATCTCCAGGCAGCACTCGATCAGCACCTTCTCGGCGAACGGGTCGCCGACCTGCACACTCGGGCGCTTGCGCACCCCCTCGGCTTCGAACGTCGCACTCGCCAGCACCGAGGCGCCACCGATGCCGTCGCCGCCGGTTCGCGCGCCGAACAACACGACCTTGTTACCTGGTCCGGGTGCGGTTGCGAGCTTGATGCCATCGGTACGCATGACACCGACGGCCAGCGCATTCACCAAAGGGTTGCCGAGGTACGACGGGTCGAACACGATCTCGCCGCCGATGTTCGGCAACCCAAGGCAGTTGCCGTAGCCCCCGATACCCGCAACGACACCGGGCAGCACCCGCAACGTGTCTGGCGCGTCAGCCGGGCCGAATCGCAGCGAGTCCATGACGGCGACCGGGCGGGCACCCATCGTCAAGATGTCGCGCACGATGCCACCGACACCGGTCGCCGCGCCCTGGTACGGCTCGACGTAACTCGGGTGGTTGTGCGACTCCGCCTTGAACGTGACCGCGAAGCCCTCACCGACATCGACAACACCGGCGTTCTCGCCCATGCCGACGAGCAGAATGTCCTTTGCCTGCGGGGGAATTCGGTCGGCGAACTGGCGCAGGTGCCGCTTGCTCGACTTGTACGAGCAGTGCTCGCTCCACATCACCGAGTACATCGCCAACTCGCACAACGTCGGCCGCCGCCCGAGGATCTCAACGATCCGCGCGTACTCGTCGTCCTTCAAACCAAGGGCAGCAAACGGCAGGACGACGTCGGGCGTCGCAGCGGCGTGGGTGACCGAGTCGATCACGCCGCGATCAGCGCCTTGACGACGCTGGTGAAAAACGTCAGCCCGTCGGAGCTCGGACCGGTGAGTGCGTCGATCGCGTGCTCGGGGTGCGGCATCAGACCGACCACGTTGCCGCGCTCGTTGGTGATGCCAGCGATGTCGCGCATCGAGCCATTGGGGTTGCGTGTCGACATAGCGGGCGACCACGCGACCCTCGGCTTCGAGCCGGTCGAGCGTCGGCGCGTCGGCGACGAATCGGCCCTCGCCGTTCTTGATCGGAATGACGATGCGCGAATCCTTGGTCGTAGCCGTTGGTCCACGCTGTTTCGATGTTCTCGATCGACAAGATCTGGTCGACGCACTGGAAGTGCAGATCGACGTTCCGGGTCAGCGCGCCGGGCAAGCAGGTGTGCTTCGCACAGCACCTGGAAACCGTTGCAGATGCCCAGCACCGGCAGGCCGTCGCGCGCGCCGGCGATGATCGAGATCCATCACCGGGGAGAACCGGGCGATCGCGCCGCACCGCAGGTAGTCGCCGTAGGAAAACCCGCCAGGCAGCACGACCGCGTCGACGCCGTGCAGCGATTGGCGATCCTTGTGCCACAAGGAAATCGGCTCGGCGCCGGCGGCCGCGATCGCGCGCAGCGCGTCTCGGTCGTCGAGCGATCCCGGGAACGTCACAACGCCGACCGAGCGGTCACGAGGCACCGACCGACACGACGAAATCCTCGATCACCGGGTTGGACAGGAAGTTCGCAGCCAGCTCCTCGACCTGCGCTAGTGCAGCCGGGCTCGCCTCGCCGTCCAACTCGATTTCGAAGTGTTTGCCCTGACGCACCGACGCGACGCCCGAGCTTGCCGAGCCTGCCCAAGGCACCGAGAATCGCCTGACCCTGGGGGTCGAGGATCTCCGGCTTGAGCATGACGTCGACGACGACGCGGGTCACGGGCGCTCCAGGGGCGAGGGTCGGGGCGGACTGACGCGAAGCCAGACTACCGGGATGGCACAGTTGTCCCATGAACGAGAGGGACGCCGAGCGGTCAAGGATCGCCGAAACTGATCGCGGCGGCACCGACTGGCGGCGGTGGGGCAGCTACCTGTCCGAGCGGGCCTGGGGCACCGTGCGCGAGGACTACAGCGCGGACGGCGATGCGTGGGCGAGTTTCCCGTTCGAGCACGCCGCGTCGCGCACCTATCGGTGGAACGAAGACGGGCTGGCCGGATTCTGCGACAGTCGACCAGACCTGGTGTCTGGCCCTGGCGTTGTGGAACGGCAACGACCCGATCCTGAAGGAACGGCTCTTCGGCCTGACGAACGGTCAGGGCAACCACGGCGAGGACGTCAAGGAGCGGTACTGGTTCGTCGACGGCACGCCGTCGCATTCCTGGATGCGCTGGCGTACCACTACCCGCAGCAGGCCTTTCCCTATGACGAACTCATCGCGGAGAACGCCCGCCGGTCGCGGCTGGAGCCCGAATACGAGATCGACGACACCAGCGGCCTTTGCCGACAACCGCTACTTCGACGTGATCGTCGACTACGCCAAGGCGGCGGCCGACGACCTGTGCATGCGGATCACGCGTTCGCAACGCGGGTCCGGACACCGGCGACGATCGACGTTGCTTCCGACGCTGTGGTTTCGCAACACCTGGCGCTGGGGGCTGCCGAAGGCGCCGCCCGAACCGAGGATCACCTGCGACGGCGCGACACTGGTCGCCGTCCACGAAAAGATCGGCACGCTGACGCTGACCGGCGCCCGACCGATTTCGTCGGTCGCGCTCGCGTGCGACAACGAGACGAACACGCAGCGCTGTACGGCGTGCCCGGGCCGCGCGTATCCGAAGGACGGCATCGGCGACTACGTCGTTCAACGGCTCGCCCACCGTGAACCCGCAGGGGTACGGCACGAAGGCGGCGTTGCGCTATCGGCTGATACTTGCCGCTGGCGAGACGCGCACGATCAAGGTGCGTCTGCAGGCTGGAGTCTTCGGCGGCCGACGTTGGTGCTGGCTTCGATCGGGTCGATGACCGATCGCGAGACCGAGGCCGATGAGTTCTATGCCGCGTTTCCTGGCTGCCACCACCGAGCCGCGGGCGAAGCGGCTGTGGTTCGGCAGGCAATCGCCGGAATCCTGTGGAGCAAGCAGTTCTACCACTATGACGTCCAGCGATGGCTCGACGGCGACCCCGCGGGCCCGCCACCGCCAGCGTGGCCGCGGCGAGATTCGCAACGGCAAGTGGACGCACCTGAACAACCATGACGTGCTGCTCATGCCGGACACGTGGGAGTACCCGTGGTACGCGTCGTGGGACCTCTCCTTCCACTGCGTCGTTCTCGCACACGCCGATCCGTGGTTTGCGAAGCAGCAACTGCTGCTGCTGCTGCGCGAGTGGTACATGCACCCGAACGGGCAGCTCCCGGCGTACGAGTGGAACTTCTCCGACGTCAATCCGCCGGTGCATGCGTGGGCAGCGCTGCGCGTGTTCGAGGTGTCCGGCGGCACCGACTACGACTTCCTCGAGCGGGCGTTTCACAAGCTGCTGCTCAACTTCACCTGGTGGGTGAACCAGGAGGACCACGACGGCAACAACCTGTTCCAGGGTGGCTTCCTCGGTCTCGACAACATCGGCCCGTTCGATCGTTCGAAGCTCTCGCCCGACGCCGGCGAGCTCGAGCAAAGCGACGGCACGGCGTGGATGGCGATGTTCTGCCTCGACTTGCTCGACATGGCTCTCGTGCTCGCGACGCACGACCCCACTTACGAAGACGTCGCGACGAAGTTCTTCGAGCACTTCGCCCACATCGCGACGGCAGCGCAACAGCAGGGGCTGTGGGACGACGTCGACGGATTCTTCTACGACCAGTTGCGGCTGCCCGACGGCGCAGCGGCTGCCGATCCGCGTTCGCTCACTCGTCGGGTTGATCGCGGTGTGCGCAGTCAGCCACGTGTCGAACTCGGTGCTGGCTTCGTTGCCGGGCTTCGCAACCCGGCTCAAGTGGTTCACCGACGAATCGACCGCTGTTGACGAAATGCGTCGCAGAGACGGTGGGCGACGACACGCTGTTTTCGATGGTTGATCCCGGTCAGCTGCGCCGGCTGCTGAGCCGGATGTTCGACGAGGCCGAGTTCTTTTCACCGCACGGCGTGCGGTCGATCTCCGCCTACCACCGCGATCACCCCTTCATGTTCACGGTGGACGGTCAGGACTTTCGGGTCGACTACGAGCCGGGCGAGTCGTCGACCGGCTTGTTCGGTGGCAACTCCAACTGGCGCGGTCCGGTGTGGCTGCCGCTGAACGCGTTGCTGGTGGAGGCGCTCGAGCGCTTCGACAATCACCTCGGCGCAGATTTCCTCGTAGAGGTGCCGACCGGATCGGGCCGCCAGGTCACGCTCGGCGAGGCCGCCGATGAGCTCTCCCGCCGGTTGGTGGGACTGCTGCTGCCAGCGGACGGCGGTCAGCTGCCGGCGTCCGGCCGTCGCTCGTGGCCCGATGGGCTGCTGTGGTTCCACGAGTACTTTCACGGCGACACCGGCGAAGGTCTTGGCGCATCGCACCAGACCGGGTGGACCGCGCTGCTCGCGCACCTGGTGCTGACTCGCGCGGACGCGTTCCACGGGCTGAGATGGTTCTGTGAAATCGCTCAGATTTCTCCTGTCCACAGTCGGTGGACGGCGGTGGCCGAGGTCGCAGCGGGGCTGCGCGATGTCGCACGGCGGTCCTGCACACGTCGTCCACACCGTGTCCCCAAGGCAGGAGGCGTTGTCCCCAGCTCGCGCACAGATGCGTCCGCAACCGGCTCTTCCGGCGCAAGACTGGACTCCCTAAGGTCCTGAAGCGCAGGTGTACGCCGATGCGCCAGCGGAAATTGTCAGCGGTCGTCCGTACATGTGTCAGTCATGAGTTACCAGGCGCGAGGTGCAGCAGTGAGTGTGATCGAACTCCCAGGTTCGAGTTCACGGGAAGTAGACCGCACACCACCGCAAGACATCAACGCCGAGCAATCCGTGCTCGGCGGCATGATGCTGAGCAAAGATGCGATCGCTGATGTCGTCGAGGCGCTGCACGGCGGCGACTTCTACCGGCCGGCCCACCAGACCATCTTCGACGTCGTTCTCGACCTCTACGGCCGTGGCGAGCCCGCCGATGCGGTGACGGTCGCAGCTGAGCTGACCAAGCGCGGCGAGATCGCTCGAGTCGGCGGTGCGCCGTACCTGCACACGCTGATCTCGTCGGTGCCGACCGCTGCCAACGCCGGTTACTACGCGAAGATCGTCGCCGAGCGCGCGATCCTGCGGCGACTGGTCGAGGCCGGCACCCGCATCGTGCAACTTGGCTACTCCGGCGTCGGCAACGAGGTCGATGACATCGTCGACCGCGCACAGGCCGCGATCTATGACGTCACCGAGCGCCGCCAAACCGAGGACTACAGCATCCTCGAGTCGCTCTTGCAGCCGACGATGGACGAGATCGAGGCGAGCGGTCATCGCGGCGGCGGCCTTACCGGCGTCCCGACTGGTTTCGCCGACCTCGACTCGTTGACGAACGGTCTGCACCCCGGCCAGCTCGTGGTCATCGCGGCCAGACCTGCTGTCGGAAAAAGTACGATGGCACTCGATATCGCCCGTTCCGCCTCAATTCGGTACAATCAGACCTCCGTCTTGTTCTCGCTGGAGATGAGCAAGCACGAGATCACCATGCGGTTGCTGTCGGCCGAGTCCCGCATCCCGTTGCAGACGATGCGCACCGGTCAGATGCGCGACGACGACTGGGTGAAGCTCACCCGCCGACTCGGTGAGATGGCCAGCGCGCCGCTGTACATCGACGACTCACCGAACATGACGATGATGGAGATCCGCTCGAAGGCCCGGCGCCTGAAGCAGCGCAACGAGTTGCGGTTGGTCATCGTCGACTACCTGCAGCTGATGACGTCACACTCCAAGGTCGAGAACCGGCAGCAAGAAGTCAGCCAGATCTCCCGATCGCTGAAGCTGTTGGCGAAAGAACTCGAGGTTCCGGTCATCGCGTTGTCGCAGCTCAACCGAGGTTCTGAGCAGCGCACCGACAAGCGGCCGCAGCTGTCCGACCTTCGTGAGTCCGGCGCAATCGAGCAGGACGCCGACGTCGTGATCCTCTTGCACCGCGAAGACATGTACGAGCGCGAGTCACCCCGCGCTGGCGAGGCCGACCTGATCGTGGCCAAGCACCGAAACGGACCGACAAGCACGATCGTCGTCGCGTTCCAGGGCCACTACAGCCGCTTCGTCGACATGGCTGCCGGCTAACGCGAGACGTTGAACCGGATCGCTGACGACGGAATCAATGCCGCGGGTCCGAGGTCAGCTTCGACGATTGCTCAGTCGATGATCGCGCTGCTGCCACGAGACATCGCGGCGGCGACGCCCTCACGCATCGCATACACAGCCTCAGGCGAATGCCCGACCCAGTCCAGTAGCTCGCCGACAACTCGAATCGGCTCAGTGCTGCGAAACGACTGCGTCGGATTGCCTGGGAACTTCTTGTCGGTCAGGTTCGGATCGTCCTCGAAACCGCCCGTCGGTTCAACGAGGTAGATGCGCCCTCGCCCGTCGCCAACGGCCAGTTCCGCACCCCACGTCGCCGCATCGAGCGTCGCGGTGAAGTAGATGTAGTTCATCACCCGACCACGCTCGAAGTTCGACTCCCGGCCTGGCGCCAGCAACTCCCCAACGGCAAGGTCAGCCTTCGTGCCATGTAGGTACACGCCAGGTTGATAGACCTCAAAGGGCACCGGCGCCCGCGTTGTGGTCATGTGGCCGAGGTTAGCCGAAGGGTATGAGTGTCGAGGAAACATCGGCAGTATGGGCGGGTGGCGGACGCGGGCATGCAGATCGATCACATCGTCATCGGAGTTCGCGATCTCGATACTGCTGGCGCGCAGTTCGAGGATCGCCACGGTCTGACGGCCATCGAAGGTGGGCGCCATCCGGGCTGGGGTACCGCGAATCGGCTGGTCCCACTGGGAGCTGCTTATCTCGAACTCGTGACCGTCGTCGACCAAGCCGAGGCGTCCAACGGCGAGTTCGGACGATGGGTCTCGACGATGCTTCAAGGCAATTCGGGATTCGGCTGGGCGGTGCGGACCGACGACCTGGATCGCACCGCATCGCGGTTGGGTCTCGAGGTCGCCGAGGGCTCGCGACGTTCGCGAAGCGGGCAGCTGCTGCACTGGCGCATCGCCGGGGTGGCTCACGCAGTGCGGGACAGCTCGCTTCCGTTCTTCATTCAATGGGGTGCTAACACACCGCTGCCAGGTCAGGCCACCGTCGTGCACCGCGCCGGCGTCGTCGCACTTGAAGAACTGACGATTGCGGGCGACGAGCAGCGGCTCCACGAATGGCTAGGAACCAGATCCCTACCAATCCGCGTCACGCCAGGCACCCAAGGACTGGCGAGCTTCACAGTACGGACGTCGACGAACACAATCGTCGTCAGCTCCGACGACTGGCAGTAACGCACGCGGCGGCAGCTGCGAGCAACGCCACCACAGCGGCGGCGACCGCCAGTGGCGGAATGCGTCCCTTGGTCCGGCGGCTGCGGCACGCACAGTAGGCCTGACTCGAGAGCACTGATCCGTTGCTCTGGTGCGACAAAGCCGAGCCCGCGCTCTGGTATGAGAACAGCGAGCAGGCTGACATCGCCGATCCGATCGATCCCGCCGAGGCGAACGAGCCGACGCTCGCGAAGGACGCTACGGATCCAACGCTGCCGATCGAGAGGACCGAGTCCTGGGAGCAGACCGACAGGATCGAGTTCTCTGACCAAAGCGACCACACACGCGGCAGCGTAGCCCGGCAAACGTACTTGCAACCAAAGAAGGCCGGCGGGCGTTGAACACATGCGATGCGTAGCAACCGGGTAGAGACTCAGCGTGCTGGCTGCGCTGGTGGTCACGCTGCCGGTGGCGGCCTGTCAGGGGTCGACAGGGACGCCGCACGAGTCGGCCTCGTCGACCGTGCGCAGCGTGCGTCCGACATCGCAGCCCGACCCGGCGCCGATTTCGCACCCCGCCACAGCGGCCTCATCGTCGCTGACGCCCCGGTGTCCAGCCCGCCTGCGAGCTCGGCGCCTCCGACGGTCACGACAGCGCCGCCGGCGTTCACCGCTACGGCGATTCCGCTCCCCAGCGTCCTCGCCGCCGAGGCCGGCAAAGATGTTGTCCGGTTGCCGACCGACCAACACGTTGTCGCATTGACGTTCGACGCCGGAGCGAACGCCGACGCGATCCCGGAGATACTCGCGACGTTGCAAGCAGAAGACGTGCCGGGAACGTTCTTCTTGACCGGCGCGTGGGTCAAAGCCTTCCCTGGGCAAGCTCGTCAGATTGGTGCCCTGTACCCGGTCGGCAACCACAGTTCCACTCACCCGCACTTCACACAGTTGTCCGCTGCCGCCGTCAGCGCGCAGGTCACTGACGCTCAGACGGCCATCACCGCTGCGGCTGGTCACAACCCGCAGCCGCTGTTCCGGTTCCCGTTCGGCGACCGCGACACCCGCACCCGGCAGTTGGTCAACAGCCTTGGCTACATCTCGATCCTTTGGACGGTCGACACCCTGGGATGGGAAGGCACCTCAGGCGGTCAAACCACGAGCTCCGTCGTGCACCGGGTATTGGCCAAGCTCGAGCCTGGCGAAATCGTGTTAATGCATGTCGGGTCGAACCCGGTAGACCATTCGACGCTCGACGGAGACTCACTGAAGAAGGTCATCGAGGCGGTCAAGGCTGCCGGCTACGGTTTCGTCACCGTCCCACAGGGCCTCGGCCTGCCGTAGGTCGCGCATCTCACTGCCCGCGATTGCCCGTTGTTGTCAGGTGTTGCGCTTCAGGGAGTTGAGGCGGGCGACCTGCTCTGGGTCACGGTGGTCGAAGAACAAGCACTTGCCGATGTCGAGGCTGGCAATCTTGGCCATGTCGTCGTCGGTGAGCGCGAAGTCGAACACGTCGAAATTCTCGGTCATTCTGTCTTGGCGTACCGACTTGGGGATCACGACGACTCCGCGCTGGATGAGCCAGCGCAACGCGACTTGGGCGATTGATTTGCCATGGGTCGCGGCGATGTTGGCCAGGGTGTCGTTGGTGAGGAACTCGTTCAGGCCTTGGGCTAATGGTCCCCACGATTCGATCTGCACGCCGTAGCGCTGCATGACCTGCTGGTCGGCGGCGCGCTGGTTGAAGACGTGGGTCTCGACCTGGTCGACCGCCGGGGTGATCTCGTTGTGCATGATCAGGTCGACGAGCCGGTCCGGATGGAAGTTGCTGACGCCGATCGATCGAAGCACTCCGTCGCGGTGCAGTTTCTCCATCGCGCGCCACGATCCGTAGTAGTCCGCGAACGGCTGGTGGATGAGATACAGGTCGAGATAGTCAAGTCCCAGCCGCTGCATAGAACGTCCGACTGCCCGCAGGGTCGGCTCGTAGCCGGCGTCTCCGAGCCACAGTTTCGTCGTCACGAACAGCTCGGTGCGGGCGATGCCGCTGGCCGCGATCGCGCGCCCGACTGCCTCTTCGTTTCCGTACGACGCGGCGGTGTCGAGTGACCGGTAGCCGACCGAAAGAGCGTCGGACACGGCTCGCTCACATTCCGCGAGGTCGGGCACCTGGAAGACACCGAAGCCGAGCACGGGCATCTCGACGCCGTTGTTGAGGGTGACGTACTCCATCGTGTGATCCTTTCGCGGGCGGAGCTAAATCGTCCGATAGGCGTCATGAAGCATTCAGCCGTTGCATTCGCTGGGCGTCATCGGTGCGATGCCGCCGGCGATCGCGTACAACGCGTGATAGGGACGCGTCGAGCTTGAAGACGAGGTCGAACTGTCCTTCATGGACGACGTAACCGGGATTGGGGTCGATGCCGCCGGTGGTGGGCTCCGGGATGAAGGTGGCGGCCGCGCCGTAGATTTCGCGCACCCGAGCTGCCGGGTCGCCCAGGCGCAGCCCACGGGTGGTGACCACCGACGATGCCCCGGACGCTGATCCTGCCGCTTCGACGCAGATGAAGTCCCCGCGGAAAGACGCCGCCGGTTGACCGGCGAAGTTGCTCAAAAAGAGGCGGGGCTGCGAGCTAGCCAACGGTCCCGTGGGCTCGAGCACGCCGTCCCCGACTGCGGTGAACGCCGCAACGCCCGCCGCGTGAGCCGCCGCAGCGCTCGACATTCCGATCGTCACGCCGCCCAGTGAATGACCAGTGATGACCAGGACGTGACTGCTCCAAGCCGATCCGCCCACGATGACGGTCGACGAGGGGGACGGCGGCAGTGCGGTCGGCGTCGGCGACGGCGTCGGTGCAGATGACACCGCGGCGGACGGCGGCGGTGCGGACGGCGGCGGTGCGGTCGGCGTCGGCGACTGCGCTGAAACCGTGGCTGACGGAGCCGTGCTCACGCTCGGCGCCGTCGCACTGCCCGCACTGCGCCGCGCAGCGTGCGACGTACAGGCCACCAGCGTCGCAGGTAGCACGATCAACGCGGCGGCGCTCCGCAATGTCATGCGCGCCAGTATGCCGTCGCCTGTCGTCCTGAGCTGACGCGACGGTGCGCGCTATTTTCCCGCGACCGTTGCGCATCGCGCTCGGTACTGTGCGAGGCATGCCCGACGCGCCGCCCCGCCTCGAACGGTTCATCCCACACACCGATCCGGCTGCTCTGGGCGACCTGCGCGCGCGGCTTCGCGCGACCCGCTGGCCTGATGCACCGCAAGACGCCGGGTGGTCGCTTGGCACCGACCTCGACTACCTGCGCAAACTCGTCGCCTACTGGGTGGACGAGTTCGATTGGCCGGCGCAGGAGGCGGCGCTCGCCCGGCTTCCGCGCTTTCGAGTAACGCTGAGCGGTCTCGGCGTCCATTTCGTGCACGCCCGCGCCGCTACCCCGAACGCGCTACCAGTGGTCTTGTGCCACGGCTGGCCAGATTCGTTCTGGCGGTATTCGAAGGTCGTCGAGCTGCTCACCGACCCGGGCGCTCACGGCGCCAATCCGGCCGATGCGTTCGACGTGGTCGTGCCCGACATGCCTGGCTACGGCTACTCCGACCGACCCGTAGGGCCGCCGCTGGATTCGATCGCCGTCGCCGGCCTGTGGGCCGAACTCATGAATGTTCTTGGCTACGCAAGGTTCGGCGCAGCGGGCGGCGACGTGGGCAGCCACGTCAGTCGCTACCTCGCGCTCGACTACCCCGATCGGGTCGTGGCCGTGCACCGCACGGACGCCGGCCTGCCGCTGTTCACCGGTGACCCGGCCGATCTCGCGCCCGAGGAGCGCGACTGGCTCGCGGTCATAGCGGCGTGGGGCGCAGCCGAGGGTGCCTACGGTGCGATACACCGGACGAAGCCGCAGACCGCCGCCTTCGGACTCACTGACTCGCCGGCCGGGTTGGCGGCGTGGATCGTCGAGAAGCTCAGGGGCTGGAGCGACTGCGGTGGCGACATCGAGCGCAGCTTCACGAAAGACGAGATCCTCACGAACGTCACGATCTATTGGCTCACCGCAACGATCGGCTCTTCGATGCGGATGTATCGCGCGAACTCCGCGGTCCCGCCCGCACAACTCGCCCGCCGCGTCGACGTCCCCTCTGGTTTTTCGATCTTCGCCGGCGACGTCGTGCGGCCGCCGCGGGCTTGGCTCGAGCGCGTGACCAACGCCGTCTACATCAACGAGCCGGCTCGCGGGGGTCACTTCGCGCCATTCGAGGAGCCCGAGCTCTACGCGCAGGAGTTGCGCGACTTCTTCCGCCCCTATCGAACGTGAGCGTGAAGACGCGCGGCTTACCTGGCCCGAACATGGTGCCGACCCTTCAGCTGACGTGCAGGACCGACAAAGGAGGTGACACAACAATCGGCTGCCCGATCCTCGGGCCGCACGTCCAGTCCAAGGAGCACACCATGAACCGCTTCGCCAAGGCGACCGCGGGCCTCGGCACCGCCGCCGTCATCCTGATCGGCATGACCGGTACGGCACTCGCCGACACCGGCTCACCCGCCGTCTCGACCGCCAGCCCGACTGACTCACCGACCGCCGCACCGCACGGCAAGACGCTCGCCGAAATCCAGGCTGCCGCCGCCGCCGCGATCTCCCGGCGCCTGTCGTCGCTGAGCGTCGCGATCAACGACGTCAACAACAACGCGGTGATCACGACCGCCGACAAGACGACCCTGCTGGCCACCCTCAACGGTGACGTCACTGGGCTGACCGCGCTTGGTGTGACGATCGCTGGCGACACGACCGCCAAGCAGGCGTCGTCCGACTACTCGACGATCTTCACCAGCTACCGCGTCTACGCTCTCGCGCTTCCGCAGGTGCGTTTCGCTGCAGCGACCGACGACATCACCGTTGCTGTGCTGCCGAAGCTCACCGACGCGCAGACCAAGCTCGCAGCATTGCTGGCTGGTGTCGACTCCGGCAAGAACACCCCGCAAGTGCAAGCGTGGATGGCCGATCTCGCCAAGCAGATCACCGCGATCGGTACCGAGACGAACGGCCTTTCGGCCACCGTGCTCGCGTACACGCCAGCGCAGTACGACGCCAACCACGCGCTGCTCTCACCGGCACGGGCGTCACTTTCCATCTCGCGCAACGACATCAAGACAGCCCGCGGCGACATCGCCAACGTCATGAAGGCGCTGAAGTGATTCGCCGGTCATCCCTCACGCTGGTTGCTGGCGTCACGCTTGTCGTGACGCTGGCCACCGGCTGTGCAGGGCACCACAACAGCGTCAATCCCGCAGCGCAAGACAGCACGCCGACCTTTTCGTCGGCTGCTCCGGTGTCATCGCCAATGCCGGTCGGGACAACGGCAGCACCCGTAGCGGCCCCGACGCCGACGTCAGCGACGGCACCGGCAGCAACCACGGCACCAGCGGCCGGGTCGACCGCAAAGGCCGCTGCTCCAACGACTGCCGCACCGGCCGGACAAGCCGCTGCCAACGCCAGCACCCTTGCGGACATCACCAATGACCTAGCCGGCATCGATGCCGGCGCAGCTGCCGCCGACAAGGACTTAAGTGCCGGCGACTCCGCGCGTGCTCAGAACGACAACGGCTAGCACGACACCGCTAGACCAGGAGGGCGCAGGTCGGGCAGGTACCCACGACTTCCAGCGTGTGTGAAACGTCGACGAAGCCGGCTTCGGCGGCGACCTTCTCGGCCCAGCGCTCGACTGCGGTACCCGCAACCTCGACGGTCCGGCCGCACACCCGGCACAGCAAGTGGTGGTGGTGTCCGGCGCTGCCACACCGACGGTAGAGGACCTCGCCCTCGGGCGATCTCATCGTGTCGACGAGCCCGGCGTCGGCGAGCGCGCGCAACTGGTTGTAGACCGTCGTCAGCCCGACCTGCTCGCCGCGGCCGCGCAGCGCCTCGTGCAACTCCTGCGCACTGCGGAACTCCTGCGCATCGTCAATAACCACGGCGAGCGCGCGCTTCTGGCGGGTCGACCGGCCGCTACTTGTCGTCGTCATGGCAACGCCAAATCTAGCCGACCCCCGAGGGCCAACGAATCGCACTTGGAAATGGTAACCATTCCCGATAGTGTATCTGCAACGGTTCCAGATAAGACGGAGTCACGGCAGCGGGAGTGGAAACGGTGCAGCTCTTCAGCGGGACGGCGGCGGGCCGGCGAGTCAGCGGATCGACCAGGCTGGGCGCTGCGGCCGCCCTGGCGGTTGCCCTGGTTCTCACGGGCTGCGCGACATCGACGCGAAAGACAGCGACGGCAGCCGACGGCAGTCCCCTGCACGTTGTGGCAGCGAGAAATTTCTGGGGCTCGATCGCGACCCAACTCGGCGGGAGCAAGGTCGACGTGCAGAGCATCATCACGAACCCCGACACCGACCCGCACGATTATGACCCGAGCGCCGCGGACGCCCGCACGCTCGCGGGGGCCGCAGTCGTCATAGAGAACGGCATCGGCTACGACCCCTGGGTGTCCAAGCTGCTCGCGTCCAGCAACGCCACCGGCCAGCACGTCATCAATATCGGCACCCTCGTCGGAGTGGCCGACGGCGGCAACCCGCACCGCTGGTACAACCCCACCGATGTCCACAAGGTGATCTCCGCCATCGTTGCCGCCTACAGCGCTGCCGGCCCCACCGACGCGGCGTATTTTGCCACGCAGGAAAGAGAATTACGAGACCACCGGGCTCGCGAAATACAACAGCGTCATCGACCAGATCAAGGCTGCGTATTCGGGAACTCCGGTCGGGGCATCGGAGAGCATCTTTGCGATGATCGCGCCTGCACTCGGTCTGAACCTGCTGACGCCGCCCACGTTCCTGCGCGCGATTAGCGAAGGCACCGATCCGACGGCGTCCGACAAACAGACGATCGACAACCAGATCAAGACACACGCCATCAAGGTCTATGTCTACAACTCGCAGAACGCCACTCCCGACGTACAAGCGCAGGTCGACGAGGCGAAAGCGGCGGGGATTCCGGTGACTACGATTACCGAAACGCTCTCGCCCGCGTCGGCGAGTTTCCAGGACTGGCAAGTCGCTCAACTCGTCGCCCTGCAGGCGGCGCTCGAAGCGGCCGCGAAAGGATCCGGCTCCTGACAACTACCCCAGCAGTTCAGTTACGTGACGCGGCGGTCCGGGTCGGCGACCGATTGCTCTGGCATGACGTCAACGTCGACGTTCCGGCCGGACAGTTCGTCGCGATTCTCGGGCCCAACGGGGTCGGAAAGTCGACGCTGATCAAGGCCGTTCTGGGCGTCATACCGCTGGCCGCCGGCGAGGCCTTCGTGTTTGGCCAGCCAGCGGGCACGGCCAACCGCGACATCGGCTACCTCCCGCAGCGACGCAGCTTCGATCCATCGCTGCGGGTACGCGGTATCGACGTGGTGCGCCTGGGCCTGGACGGCGACCGTTTCGGTCTGCCGTTGCCATGGAGTGCAAAGAACCGTGAAGCGGGACGCCGGGTGCGCGACGTCATCGATCGAGTTGACGCGTCGTCATTCGCCTTGCGGCCCATCGGTGAGCTGTCCGGCGGTGAGCAGCAGCGGCTGTTGATCGCGCAAGCGCTGGTGCGCGATCCGCGACTGCTGATCCTCGACGAGCCGCTCGACAGCCTCGACCTGCCAAACCAGAGCGCAATCGCGGAACTCATTCGCCGAGTGTGCGTCGATGGTGGGGTGACCGTGCTGATGGTCGCGCACGACGTCAATCCGATCCTGCCCTACCTCGACCAGGTGATCTATCTGGCCGGCGGCGGTGCGGTGTGCGGAACACCTGCGGAAGTCATCACCTCGCCGACGCTCTCGGCGCTCTACCAGACACCGATCGAGGTGCTGCGCACGTCCGACGGTCGGCTCGTCGTCGTCGGACAACCGGAGGCGCCGGCGCATCACGCCGATCGCCACACTGGGCAGCCACATTGATGACGATCGGGGCAACAGCAGCCAACGGCGATGTCACGTGGTCGTGGAATGTGCTGACCGACGTCCGCGACATGTTCAGCTATCCGTTCATGGTGAACGCGTTTAGGGCCGGCACGATCGTGGCAGTCGTGGGTGCGGTAGTCGGCTGGTACATGGTGTTGCGCAAGCAGACGTTCGCCGGCCACACCTTGTCTGTCGCCGCCTTTCCTGGCGCGGCTGCGG
Source organism: uncultured Actinomycetes bacterium (assembly GCA_963825425.1). Taxonomy (GTDB): domain Bacteria; phylum Actinomycetota; class Actinomycetes; order Acidothermales; family Acidothermaceae; genus PALSA-607. The sequence goes on along the minus strand of CAWGTF010000016.1, from coordinate 1,375 downwards.
CAACCCTGATCGGCATCAGCGCGACCGTCGGCTACTTCGCTTTCTGTATTGCCGCCGCGCTCGTCATCGCGATCGCTTCCCGGCCTTCTCGCGGCCACGGATTCAGTGCGGAGTCGGCCGTCGTCGGCACTGTTCAAGCATTCGTACTGGCGTCCGGATACCTGTTCGCCACGTTGTACAACGGCTTGCTGAGTGGACTCAACAATCAGCTCTTTGGCTTCACGTTCGGCATCACCAACGACCAGGTAGTAACCCTCGGCGTGGTCGCTGCGCTCGTGCTTGCCGTGCTGGTGGTCATCGGCCGCCGCCTGTTTTTCGCGTCGATCGACACTGACGTCGCTAACGCGCGCGGTGTCGGCGTCCGCCTGTTGGGTGTTGCGTTCTTGCTTGTGCTCGGTGCTGCCGCCGCCGAGGCGAGTCAGATCACCGGTGCGCTGCTCGTCTTTGCGCTGCTCGTCATGCCGGCTGCAGTCGCTCAGCGGGTGACGGCGCGTCCGGTCGCCGGCATCGGGCTCGCTGTGTTGATCGGCGTCGCGGCGACATGGGGCGGCTTGACGATGGCCTACTACACGTCGTATCCCAGCGGCTTTTGCATCACGACGTTCGCCTTCGTAGCGTTCGTCGCAGTACATCGCCTACGAGCGAGTGCCTGATGGCGCCGTACCTGCAACATGCGGCCATGGCCGGCACTGCGATCGCGATCGCCGCCGGACTCATCGGCTACTTCCTGGTGCTTCGCTCGCAAGTGTTCACGACTGACGCGCTTGGGCACGTCACCTACACCGGGGCAATGAGCGGACTCGCGTTCGCCTTTAACCCGTTGCTCGGACTGTTCGCCGCTACCGTCGCCGTCGCCGGCGGGTTCGCGGTGCTCGGACGCCGAGCAAGAGCCGACGACGTCGTCATCGGCTCGACGTTCGCGTGGGTACTGGGCCTCGGCGCGTTGTTTCAGCGCCTGTACACCGAACATCACAGCAGCGGGAACGGACGGGCGGGCGCGACGTATCTCTTCGGTTCGATCTTCGGAATCTCCTCGACGCAGGCAGTGGCGTCGGTGTTCATCTGCGGCGCTGTCTGCCTCGCCATGGCACTTATTGCGCGGCCGTTGCTGTTCGCCAGCCTCGACGAAGCGGTCGCTGTCGCGCGTGGAGTTCCGGTTCGCCTGCTCGGCGCAGGATTCCTGATCGTGGTGGGCGTGACCTGCGCGCAGGCTGCGCAGGCGGTCGGCGCACTGCTGTTGCTCGGTCTTATCTCTGCCCCTGCGGCGCGCCCATCGCCTGACGACGCGTCCGTTTGTCGGTCTGGCGTTGGCCGCGTCGATTGCCGTCTTCTCGACCTGGGCGGGCCTGTTGATCAGCTACCTAGCGCCTCGCAC
>CAWGTF010000015.1:0-443755 GCA_963825425.1 uncultured Actinomycetes bacterium | reverse complement strand
GACTGCGGCCGGCCCAAATAGTCGATCTGCGCCAATGGAAGATCGGACTTCCCACGGCGACCGAGATCTCCAACCCGAAGTTGGAGTCGTATTCCGACCCGAGCTTTCGGGCGGTCCAGGCCGTGCAGTTCACCGTGCACTGTGGCGACACCGCTCAACCCGGGTCCAGCTACCCGCGTTCTGAGCTTCGCGAGATGAATGCGGACGGCGGCAACGCGAGCTGGGCATCGACGTCCGGCACTCACACGATGGACCTCACTACCCGCATCACCCACCTGCCGGACGTGAAGCCGGCGCTCGTGTGTGCGCAGATCCACAACGCGGACTACCTGATCTTGGTCTCGTTGAGCGGCACGGTGCTGTCGGTGCGCTACGTCGACAGTGTTGCCGGGGTGCTCGATTCCGACTACCAGTTGGGCACGTCGTTTCAGTTGCGGATAGTGGTTGCTGGTGGGTTCGTCGACGTGTACTACAACGGGGTGTTGAAGGTGCATCAGGCAATGGAGGAATCTGGTTGCTACTTCAAGGCGGGTTGCTATTTGCAGTCGAGTACGGCCACTGGAGATGCGGCGACGGCTTACGGCCAGGTGGAGATCTCCAGCCTGACGATCTCGCACAGCGCATGAGTTCGCCGGCGCCGCACCCCGGGGCCACCGCGCCCGAAAGCGACTGTTCACCCGCTTGCACTAGCAAGCGCCGTCCCGCAGCCCCGACGGTATATATGTGACCCGCTCAAGACCGTTCGTTGCTGCTGTCGTGAGCGCGACACTTGCCCTAGCCTTCGCGGCCGCGACCAACGCGCCCGCTCGCGCCAGCGGCATGGACATTTACGTGAGCGCGACCGGCAGCGACACGTCGTCCGGCCTCACATCCGGCACACCCTTGAAGTCGCTGCAGACCGCAGTGAACCGCGCGGTGCCCGGATCGATCATCCACCTCGCACCCGGCACCTACACCGGCGACGTGGTCACCAAGATCAACGGCACCGAGCTCGCGCCGATCACGATCGAGGGCACCGACACCGGCCTGAACCTGTCGGGCCGGGGCAAGACGGTCGTGACCGGAACCAGCAGAGTCTTCAGCATCAACAACAGCTACTACCGGCTGTCCGGATTCACCATCGATGGCGAGCCGGCCCTGAAGTCGACGGTCTTCCCCGGCGCGCTGGCATCGGTGAAGTCGTTCAAGGACAGCATCCAGAGCAAAGTCAGCGACAGCAGCCTCATCTTCTTGGGCGCACTCGACACGGTGCGCGGAGTTCACGGCGTGGTCGTCGACGACCTGGTGCTCGTGCACGCGGGCGGCGACTGCGTGCGGTTCGCGAACGGTGCACACAACAACACCATCGAGCGGACGACGATTGCCTGGTGTGGGCTGCTCGCGAATCCGCAGTCTGGTGTGTACGCCTACCACAACGGCGAAGGTGTGTACCTCGGCACCAGCCCGAAGAGCACCGACCGCAGCATGCACGCTGACGACAACACGTCCTACAACCTGATCGCCGACAACGTCATCAACACGTACGGGTCAGAGTGCCTTGACGTCAAGGAGAACTCCCACGACAACGTTTTCCGCAACAACACCTGCGACTTCAACGCCGAGCCGCTCGCGTACCAGGGCAGCAACATCGAGATCCGGGGTTACCGCAACACGTTGGCCGCCAACACGATCGCCGGGAGTATGGGCTACGGCCTGAAGCTCGCGTCTGACAGCGCGGCCTATGCGCAGGGCGCGAACGTCGTCAGTGGCAACACCTTCTCAGGGGACGCCGGGACTCCCGTCGTCAACCGGCAGACCACGGCCCAAGGCCTGTTCTGCGGGAACTCGTTCACGTGGGCGGTCTACCTGCTCGGCGCGAGCGTCGGCTCAGCGAAGACCGCCTGCCCCGCGCTCTGAGCTGTTGCCAGATCGGGTGGATTCACTGCCCTCAGGGGGCAGTAAATCGACACGATTTCGGCGGGACGGCGGTCGGCGGGTCGGGACGGCGGGACGGCGGTCGGGACGCCGGCGGGACGGCGGCGGGTCACGCTCGGTCGGGTCACGCTCGGTCGGCGGTGGCGCTGAGCCTGCGCACCAGCTGCAGGACAGTCGAGACGACCCAATCGGGGTTTTGCCGAATCTGGGTCGCTGTGAACGAGAGCAGGTACCAGCCAGCGAGCTGCAAGTCGGCGGCGACTTCTCGGTCGCGTTCGAACCCAGCATGCTGCGCGTGTGTTGTGTAGCCATCCGATTGGATGGCCAGTCGGATGCCTGGTAGTGCGAAGTCGACGCGCGCCACAAACCGTCCGCCCGCCATCACGACGTACTGGGCCACGGGATTGAGTCCGGCCCGGCGCAGCAGTGCATACAGTTCCCGCTCCAACACGGACTCGAGTTTCGGATCAGCGCTTGCGAACGCGCGGCGAGCCTGCGCGATGCCGGTGGACCCTGCGAGAGCGCCAAGAGTTCGCTCGACTGCTGCGGTCGATACCCGTCGGGTCCGAAGAGCGTCGGCGATCACTCTCGACCCAGTCTCGAAAGGCAGGCTCCTCGCGAGGTCGACCACTGTCCGGACCAGCGACGTGACGGGCAGCCCGTGGCATACGCCGACGTCGTCCGTACTGAGCGTCGTTCGATGGATACGGGCTCTGGGCACCCTCTGCGGCGCCCGGCCCTTCGGCACCGAAATGTCGAACACCACTGATGGCGGCGACCCAGCAACACCTTGGAAGTAGCCAGCCGTGCGATGACTGAGCACCGCGTCGGTGCCCGCAGCCAGCACCGCGATCCACGCGTTCATCTCGAACGACGTCGGGACTCCGGCCACGCAATAGATGCCAGGGTGACATTTCAGCCAGGTGCCGACCGCCAGCAGGTGGCGGATGTGCTTCTCGGAGTAGCCGGCGGCGAGCGCTTGCGCACGGGTAAACACCCCACATTGGGCGGCGGCGATAGCGACGAGCAGCGTATGCATCAGGCCAAGGTGGCTGCCCCAGCATCGCCGCAACGGGTGGGCGGCCAGGTTGTGCACGTGGTGGCGCTCTGTGGACAACCGGCAGCGCCCAAGATCGTGGCGATTTACTGCCCCTGGGGGCAGCAAATCCACACGATTTGAGCGGGCCTCGACAATTGCGGCCGAACTGCCGACATCCACAAGGACGTCGGGAGGGCTTCGTTGGCTAATAACGCGAACGCTCCCGATTCGGCTGTCCCGGCTCTGAACGAAACCCGCTGGCACAGCCGCCGTTTTGCCGCCTGGTTGTTGCGCGCCGGCATCGTGGTTGCACCCGTCATCGCCGCCGTGATCGTGATGGCGGTCGTCAGCCGCGCGGTGCCTCGCCCGCGGTCCGGCTCGCTCACGTTGGTGATCGGCTGGTGGGCGCTGGTACTCGCCAGCTCGCTGGTCACGCTGTTGGCGGCCGATCGCGTTGCGCGCCGGCTGACCCCGCTTGCCGCCCTGCTCGATCTCGCGGTGCTGTTCCCCGGCCGCGCACCGACCCGATTCGCGATCGCCAGGAAGGCCGGCGATCTGAGGGCGCTCAAGACGCTGTCCGAGACGGTGCTTCCTGGCCAGCAGCCCGGCAATCTGGCCACCGCTGCCGAACAGATCCTGGCTCTCGTCGGCTCGCTGCGCGCACACGACCGGCACACCCGCGGCCACTCCGAGCGGGTGCGCGTCTACACCGACATGATCGCGGCCGAACTCCGACTTCCGACGGCGGCCGTCGACCGCCTGCGGTGGGCCGCATTGCTGCACGACATCGGCAAGCTGCGCATCCCGGCGTCCGTCTTGAACAAGCCAGCGAAGCTGTCGAGGTCGGAGTGGGAAGCGATTCGCCGCCACCCGGACGCCGGGGCGGAACTCGCCGCGGATCTCCTTCCCTGGTTGGGTCAATGGGGTCTCGCGATCGCCGAGCATCACGAGCACTTCGACGGCACCGGATATCCGCGCGGACTGAGCGGCACGAACATCTCGCTCGCCGGCCGCGTCGTCGCGGTCGCCGACTCGTTCGAGACCATGACGGCCGCGCGGCCGTACAAGCGAGCCCGTACCCGCGCGGGCGGGCTCGAGGAGCTGGTCCGTTACAGCGGCAAGCAATTCGATCCGGACGTCGTGCGGGCGCTGCTCGCGGTATCTGCTCCGAAGCTGGCGTGGGCGATGGGTCCGGCGTCATGGCTGACCGGGTTGCCGTTCATCGGATCCGCGCCGTCGATGACCGGCGCCGGACTCGCCGCGCAGGCCGCCACCGGGGTGGCCGGAGTAGCGGCCGCCAGCGTGGCCGGCGTTGCAGTCGCGGCGGTGCCGGCTGCGTCGACTCCGCAGCCGATCGCTGCCGCCGCATCGCATGCCGCTGTCGGATCCCATTCGGCTGCTTCGCGGCCGTCAGGCTCCCCCGGTGCCGGGCGCAACTCGACTCCTGCACCGACAGCCGGCGGGCACACGACAACGTCAACGCACGCCGTTTCGGCGGGCGCCGCTGGCAAAACCAGCAAGCCGACATCGCGCCAAAGCCCGGGACGACAGCCAGGACGACGAGCAGCCCCGCGCCGTCCGCGAAAGCGACGACCGACGCACCGTCCGGGAAAGCAACGGTCGGCGCGCCGTCCGCTAAAGCGACGGCCAGACGCCGCCGTCCGCGAAAGCAACGGCCAGCCCCCCGCCGTCCGCGAAAGCAACTGCCGCACCGACGCCACCGCCACCGCCACCCCGACACCGAAACCGACGCCCACGCCGACACCGACGCCCGGGCCGCCCGCGCCCGGCGGCGTCCAGGTGAACTATCGCAACGCCAACGTGCTGCCCCTGGCCACCCAACTGATGCCGCAGATCGAAGTGGTGAACACCGGCACGAAGCCGATCGACCTGGCCGCAGTCACGGTGCGCTACTGGTTCACGGAGGACGGCAACGCCGCGCTGAAGTACACCTGCACCTACGCGGCAAGTGGCTGCGGCAGCATCACCGCGACCTTTGCGCAAACGGGCGGGCACAACGCCGACCACTACCTGCAGTTGCAGCTCAGCGGCACGCTCGCACCGGGCGCGAGCACCGGACTGATTCAGCAACAGATCACCAAGGCCAACATCTCGATCTTCGACCAGACCAACGACTACAGCTACGGAGCGAACACGGCGACGCAGTCGTCGACCCACATCACCGCCTACTCGGGCAGCACGTTGATCTGGGGTACCGAACCGTCAGGGTTCGCCGGGCCGGACAGATCGGGTGGATTTACTGCCCCTGGAGGGCAGTAAATCCACCCGATTGTTGAAGCTAGGGTTCCTCGCATGGCCGGTTTCGAGGAGATCGCCGACGAGTTGTACGGGCTGCCGCCGGAAGAGTTCACCGCCGCACGCACGCGGTATGAGAAAGAGGCCAAGGCGGCCGGCGCGCGCGACGAGGCCGCGCGCATTCACAGCTTGGCGAAGCCGACGGTGACCGCGTGGTTGGCCAACCAGTTGGCCCGCTCACACCACGAGGAGCTGGAGCCGCTGCTCGAACTTGGCGCCGGGCTACGCGACGGCGACTCGCAACCTCGACGGCGATCAGCTGCGCGCATTGTCGCGACAGCTTCACGAGTTGGTTGGCGCGCTCGTGCGACAGGCCCGGGGTTTGGCGCGCGCCGCCGGGCGGTCGGTGAGTGAGGACACGGTCCGCGGGTTGGAGGAGACGCTGCGCGCCGCACTCGCCGACGAGCGGGCTGCGAGCTTGCTGCTCGCCGGCAGGTTGACCGATGCGCTGCACAGCTCCTCGTTCAGCACCGGATTCGGGTCAGACTTCGGGTCGGGCGGCGCCTCGCGGCCCGTTCTGCGATCCGTCTCGAGCCAAGACTCGACCGGACGACGACAGCCCGGCGACGAGCGACCCGGACGACGACAGCCCGGCGAGGAGGAGCGCCGGCGCGCCGAGCAAGACCTCGTCGATGCGCAACAAGCGCTTGCCAACGCGACGTCCGCTCGAGACGACGCGCGGGCGCGGGCAGCCGACGCGGACCACGCGGCGACCTCCGCTCAGGCGCGGGTCGCGGAACTGCGCGACCAATTGGAGGACGCCAGCATTGCCGCGTCCGATGCGGACCGCCGCCGCCGCGAGCAGGCGACCGCGCTGCAGCAGACCGAGCGCGCCGTCCGCACCGCCGAGCGGCGAACCGCCGACGCACAAGCGCGCCGCGACCGCCTCTAGTTGGGTGCCGGCGGCTGCCAGGTCTCGGCGTCGCGCGATGGCGGGTTGGGGGTTTGCCTCAGGTGAGGACAAAAGACGCCGATGGGGTGACGCATATCGTCCAGGAGAGATCCGTGCAATGACGCGAGATGCTCGACGCAGGGTTGATAGTTTCCGCCTTCGGGGCGTCGGGTCCACTCGACGCGGCCGCAGCGACGCCGGCTTTCACGGTCCTGGAACTCCTGGTGGCGATGATCATCATCGGGATCCTGGCCGCGATCGCAGTCCCGGTGTACCTCAGCCATAAGAAGAAGGGGTACGACGCGTCGGTCAAGTCCGATCTGCGCACCTACGCCACCGAACTTGAGACCTACAACGGGGAGTCAGGCGCCTTTCCGGCTACCACCGCATTCACCCAGGCCACGGGCGGAGTGCTCAAGGTGGCGCCCGGCCTCACGGTTCGGGTAGCAACGACCATTACCTTCCGCTACTTCCTGAACACCACAAAGACCGCCTTCTGCCTGGTCGGCGTGAACAGCCGGGGCACCAGGCCGTGGGAGTACATCTCCAGTCGCGGCGGCCTGCAGCCCGCTTCAACGTTCGCCGCGGGTACGACGCTGCCGACCGCGTGCAAGCCCACCACCTACTAGCTCCAGCTGCTCCTGCCACCCGCCGTCCGCTAGACCCGGGCGACGAGCTACTGGTTGGGCTCGCCCTTGCCGGTCTCGATCAGGTTGCGCAGGCTGCTGTTGATGTAGAAGCCCCACGCAGTTGAGCAGCTCTCGAAGCACTCGGACTCCGGATGCAAGCCCACGTGGGTGAAGCGAACCTCGGTGCCCGACGCGGTCGGCGCGATGTCGAACGTGATGTCGGTGCCGGTCCACTCTTCCTTGTCGTCGACGAACTTGAGGTAGCCCTCGACCACATGCCAGGCGACTCGCTTGCCGGGAACGAACTCGGTGATCCGCTGCTTGCTGCGATGCATGTCCTGGTACCGATACGTGAACTCAGCACCGAGTTCGTCGGTACTGCCGTCGATGTCTCCTGACCACCATCCGCGAACGTTGTTAATGGCAGCGAACACCTCGTCGGCGCTTTGAGAGACCGTGAAGCTGGTCGCGTAGTCGGTCATGACGCCATCGCCGCGTTCTGGCGCTCGAGATCTTGACCGCGCCGGTACCCCAGTCGTCTGCAATCAACGCCGACATCGGGTCGGGGAAGATCTCCTCGTCGCCGTTCTCGACGCCGTCCAAGATGGCTTGCGCCACCGACGCAGCAGATGCCTTCGGGATGTCGAGCCCTTGCGTCATGTCCGTGTCGGTCGGACCGGTCAGCACGGCGTGCACCCGAATACCGCGGACGGCGAGCAGTGCGCGCAGTGATTGCGACAGCGACAAAGCCGCCGCCTTCGAAATCGAATACGCCGGGATGATCGGGTACGGCGCCAGCGCCGTCATCGACAGCGAGTTCACGATGACTCCGCGCGACTGGCGTCAGCAACGGCAGGAACGCCTGCGTCACGCCGTAGGTGCCGAACAGATTCACCGCAAGGTGCTGCTCGAGAACGGCGCGATCGCTGAGGTCGTCGTACGCCGCGACGCCGGCGTTGTTGATGAGAATGTCCAGCGCGTCGACCTGCTCGACGGCCGCCCGGATCTGCGCGGCGTCGGTCACGTCGAGTGTGAGTGGCGTGACCCGCTCGTCCGGGTGCGTGAACGGCTGCCGAGTACCGGCGTAGACGCGCCGCGCACCGCGACGTAAAGCCTCTTCGACCAGCGCATATCCGATGCCGCGATTCGCGCCGGTCACCAGAACAGCACTGTGCAGAATTGCGGCAGGGGCGGCGTCCGCCCTGCTTGATGCTTGTGTCATTTCGTTTCTCCTTGCATGACGTGTTGCTGCGGTCACAGGGACAGACAAGGCGCGCGGCCGAAATTGGGCGCTGCGATTGCGACCAGTTCGGCTGGCCGCCGGTGTCAGTACGGGGAGAGAATCCTAACCGGAGGTGGAAATGTCGGCAGAACTGCTGCAACGCGCGCGCACGGGTGACCGCGAGGCGTTCACTGCGCTGGTCGAACCGCACCGCCGCGAGTTGCAGGTGCACTGCTACCGCATGCTCGGTTCGCTGCAGGACGCCGAGGACGCGCTGCAGGAAACACTGCTAGCGGCGTGGCTCGGACTCGACGGTTTCGAGGGTCGCTCGTCGGTGCGCACCTGGCTGTATCGCATCGCGACCAACCGGTGTCTCAACCTGCTGCGCTCGTCGTCGCGACGACCGGTAACCGCGGCGCCGCTACCGATTACCCCGCCGGAGCCGACGCGGCTCGGCGAAGTGCTGTGGCTGCAGCCATATCCCGACGCGCTGCTGGAAGGTCTGTCCGACGACGCACCTGGTCCTGAGGCCCGGTACGAATCTCGCGAGGCGATCTCGCTGGCGTTCGTGACCGCCGTCCAACTGCTTGCCGCCGAACCAACGCGCTGCGCTGCTGTTGCGCGACGTGCTCGGCTACCGCGCGAGTGAGACCGCCGAGCTGCTCGGACTCACCGAAGACGCAGTCACCAGTGCACTCAAGCGGGCCCGCGCGACGATGGACGCGGCTCGTACGCCTGCTTCGCCGCCGCCGCTGCCGGGCAGTGCGGAGGAGCGGGAGTTGCTCGACCGTTTCGTCGCCGCGTTCACTTCGCTGGACGTCGATTCGCTGGTCGCGTTGATGACGGACGACGCGTGGGTGCGGATGCCACCACTGCCATTCGAATACCGCGGGACGGCGGCGGTGCACGCCTTCTTTACCGCGACGGCTGCGCATCGGCGGGGGATCGCTCAGCTGGTACCGGTCCGGGCGAATGGTCAGCCGGCGTGGGGCGAGTACCGCCGCGACTCGACCACCGGGGCGCTGCACCTCACGGGCATCGAGGTCGTCGGCGCTCGCCGGCGACCGCATCTGCGAGATCACCAGGTTCGAGACCACGGTCGCGCCGCACTTCGGCCTCCCCCGCACGCTCTAGCGCGGTCCGAGTTCGCTCGAACCCGCCCTATCGCCGCACCGCCACCGGTGCGCAACGCCGCCAACGCCCGGCCGTTCCACACCGCCGCCCGCTCGGCCGCGCAGAGAACTGGGCTAGCTGCCGAGCGCGGCCGCGATCGCGCTCTGCACCGATGCGGACAGCGCGGTGGTGCCACCGAAGATGTCGGCACTGGTGATCGTCGACTTCGCACCGGTCAGGTAGCTGCTCGTCGCACCTGGCAACGAGGCTGCGGCCGTGAGCAGGATCGGACCGCCGGCATGCGCCTGGTAGGCACCGCCGCTGAGTGCGTCCGGGAACGTCTCGCCACTCGCGAGGCCGACGCTGGTCGGTGCGGAGAAGATCGCGGCGGCCACTGCAGCTGCGGTGGCGTAGCGGTCCGCGCCCTGCAACGGAGTCGCTGCGGGATCGGCTGCAACGGCCGGACCACCGACGGCGTAAACCGTGCCCGGGTGTGCAGTCAGGTACGCCTTCACGGCCGCGGGAAGAGTCGAACCGTCGGTCAACAACACCACGCCGTGCGCGTTCGCCGCGGCCGGCCCGGCGCTGAGCGCGTCGGGGAAGTTGATGCCGGTCGCAAGAAACACCGTGCTCGGGCTACCGAGCGCGGCAGCCACCTTCAGCGCGGTGTCGTAGCGGTCGGTGCCCGCGTAGCGCATGACGGTGAATCCGAGACTCGTCAGGCTTGTCGCGACGCTGTCCGGAATCGCAGTCGTACCGCCGAGAAGATAGACGGTGCCGTGAGCCGGCAGCACGCGCACAATGCCCGCTTGGGTTTCCGGCGTCAAAGAGCCGCCCTGCACGAACAGCAGCGGCGCATTCTTCGCAGCCGCAAGTGCAGTGCCGACCAACGCGTCGGGGTAGTTGTCCGCTCGCGCCAACACCACTGCACCCGCACTGCCATCGGTCGGGTACTCGGCGTTCATCGTGGCAACCGCAGTCAAAAAGCGATCAGTACCAGCAATGCGGACGACGGTGCCTGGCGTCGTCGCGGGCGCTACGCCAGCCACCGCCACCGCCGCCACCGCCACCGCCACCGCCGCCGCTGACCGCGTCGACTTCGTAGCTGACGGCGCTGCTGGTTGACGACGAGAACGCGGGATCTGTGGAGGTGAAGACAGCAGTGATCGAGTGCGTGGTTTGGCTCAACGCTGTCGTCGTCAGCGACGCCGTCCCGCCCGAAACCGTGACGGGCGAGCCGAGCGCTGTAGAACCGTCCATGAACTGCACCGACCCGTCAGCACTGGGACTGACGGTCGCGGTGAACGTGACGGATGTGCCGACGGTCACCGGGCTGGCTGGTGTCGCACCTACTGACGTCGTTGTGGTTGTCACGCCGGCGCGGTCGGTATGACGGAGTTCGAGGACAACGACGACCCCGAGGTGCCGAGAGCGTTTGTCGCGGTGACCTTGAACTTGTAGCTCGTGCCGTCGGTGAGTCCGGTGACGGTCACGTCGGTCGCGCCCGTGGTGGTCGCGATGATGCCACCAGGGGTCGACGTGACGGTGTAGCCGGTGATCGGCGGAGCCGCCGTCATAAGGCGCCGTCCAGTTGAACGTCAGCGGTCGTGTCTCCCGCGGTCGCAGTGCCGATGGCAGGAGTGCCCGGCGACGTCGCGGCACCGGGCGTGAACGAGAACGCGATGAGGGACTTGTCGACGAGATTCTGGTTCTGTTCCACGATCGTGAAGGCGCCGCGCCAGGTAGAGCGTGTCGGTGGTCTGGTTCACGTAGATCGCCTGCACGCCGCCATTCCCGCCGTCCGCATTGCCGCCAACGGTGCCTGTCACCGCGGGATCCCACGATGTAGCGGCCGAGTTGGTGTCGTCCAGCTGAATGCCGAAATAGTTCGGCGAGGTCGCCGGGTCATCGGAGGTGCTGTTGTGGTAGCCCGCCACGGCGGTGTCTCCCACAGTGCCGACCGCCTGGGAGTCGCCACGCGTGCCGTAACGCCAAAGACGCGCACCCGTCGCAGCGTCGGTCAGGATCGTTTCGTTCGACGACAGGCCAGCGGGGGCGTGGCCGCCGATGCCGAGCACGATCTGGTTCGCGTCTGGTCCGACCGACAAGGCGATGACGTCCTCGCCGTCGTAGGCGCCGTAGGTGCCGAGCTCCGTCATCGGGTCGCAAGTTGGCATTGAAGCGCGGTCACGACGTGAACCGTCGCTGGGGTTGACCTTCACCAAGCCGTGCTGCGTCACACCGTCGTACGTCTCGAAAAGGCCGCCGACGTAAAGGAAACCGCCGGTCTCGAGCAATGCGTGAACGCCGCCATCCGTAACAGCGCGCGCCCAGACGTCGGGCTCCGGTCGCGGCGTTGCAGCGCCTGCACGTTGCCGAAGTCGCCGCCTACGTAGACGTTGTTGGCGTCAGCGGCGACGGCCACGCACGGTGCCGGTCAGAGTTGGGGCCCACGCAGTCACGTTGAACGACGAGTCGAGCGCCGCTGCATAGCTGCGCGCGGTTTGGGTGCCGCCCTGGAGCGCCGACCGACGTGAAGTCGCCGCCGATGTAAGTGACGCCGCCGAAGCTGGTGATCGCTCGCACGTAACCGTTGGTGGCCGAATCCGTCCCGGTGCCGACGGTCTGACCGGCGAAGAGGACCTGCCCGTTGGTCTCGGAGATGACGGCGAAGTCGGTCGCGAGCACCGTCGTGGTGCCCCCGCCGGCTGCAGGCTGGATCACCTTGGTGAAGTCGCCACCGATCGCCAACTCGTCCGGGCGCAATCTCGGTGATCGCGAGAATGTCGCCATTGGTGCGGGCGAAGGTCAGCGGGGTCGAGCTGATCTGCGTCGTCGCGATGGGCGTGACGGCGGGGGCGAGGGCGTTGGCCTTGAGCGAGCTGGTCGAGCCGGGGGTCGGGCAGTCGGCTGACGCAGGCAGTTCGTTCATGGCCTTGGGCGCGTCGATCGCGTTGCAGGATGTCGAGGTTGCGGCCGACGCCGAAACGGCGACCACCACGCTCGTCGAACAGCCCGAAGGCTGCTACTGCTGTGACTGCCAGGCCGATGGACACCGAAGAACTTGCCTTGCGCATGGAAAACGTCCCCCTGGACGGAGCTGAACGGGCGCGATGCCCACTGAGCGGCATATCCGCGTCTTGTCGATCCTCTGTGACGCAGTGCCCACCTGCAAACGCAAACGGGCGGATTTAGCCTGACTGGACCAGGACACGGACCGTTCGACCAATTCCGGGCGGCATCTGATCGGCATTAGTCCCGTGTGGGTCTAGTCACGGCGACTCATCGCGCCCGCGTCCCCGCCGTCCCGCCATCCCCGCGCCGGAATCTAGGTAGTACCTACGGCTGATCTGAGGAGGGCTCCCGATGCCTGCGCTCCGCTCCTTAGAGACACCTTGGACTCGAGGCGATCGCCACTGGGGAGATCGACCAGCCGGATCGGGTGACCGAGCCGGTCGAGCCGAAAGGGAACATCATGAGCGCCACCACAGTCTTCGGTCAGGTCCGCACTGGCGAAACTTCGACTCGCTCGTTGCGCAACGCCGTCATCGCGATGATCATCATCGCCCTCTTCGCGCTGTCGTTCTTCGTCGGCCGCGCGACGGCCACCAGCCACGTCGGCTCTTCGGCTCAAGTCGCGACCCACCCGCAGCTCAGCCCCGCGAACCGCGCCCTCATCGCGAACGACGTCGCCCCGGTCAGCGGCGCCACCACCGAGCAGCTCAGCCCCGCGAACCGCGCCCTCATCGCGAACGACGTCGCCCCGGTCAGCGGCACCACCACCGAGCAGCTCAGCCCCGCGAACCGCGCCCTCATCGCGAACGACGTCGCCCCGGTCAGCGGCACCACCACCGAGCAGCTCAGCCCCGCGAACCGCGCCCTCATCGCGAACGACGTCGCCCCGGTCACGCAGCAGCTCAGCCAGGCCAACACCGCGTCGTGCGTCGCCGGTCGGCCGTGCTAGGTGAGTGCCAGTGATGTCGCGCCGGCGGTAACCTCGATCACGTCGCGCCGGCGCATGAGGACAGGTGAAGCTGTGGGGGGTCGGGTCTCATCCCCGCAGTTCGTCGGACGCACCGAGCAGCTCGAGGTTCTAGGCGCAGCGTTCGATCAAGTAAGAAACGGCCGGACGACGACAGTGCTCATCGGCGGTGACGCTGGGGTCGGCAAGACGCGGCTCGTCGAGGAGTTCAGCGCTATCGCCCGCGCGGAACATGCGCTGGTCGCAACGGGCGTCTGCGTCCCGACCGACAGCGGCGGACTCCCCTACGCACCGATCGTCGGCATCGTGCGCGACGTGCTCAGCCAGCTCGACGAACGGAAAGCTGCCGACATCGTTGGCCCGGTCGCCCGCGGCCTCGGCATCGACACCTCCGGTGAGATTGCTGCCGGTGGACGAGTTCGCCAAGACCCGCCTGTTCGAATCGATCCTCACCTTCGTCACCAAGGTGGCGCACGAGTCGCCCGTCGTTTTCGTCTTCGAAGACCTGCACTGGGCCGACTCTGCTAGTGCCGAACTGCTCGGCTATCTCGTGCGTAACCTCACCGATGCCAAGGCATTCATCATCGTCACCTACCGAGCCGAAGAAGTCCTGCGCGACCACCCGCTGCACGGCTGGCTGACCGAACTGACGAGGCACCCGCGCACGACTCAACTGAAGCTCGCCGGACTCGACCGTGCCGAGACCGCGACCCTGATCGGCGCGATCCTTGGCCAGCAGCCGAACTGGGCACTCGCCGACGGAGTCTGGGCCCGTTCACAAGGCAATCCGTTCTTCGCCGAAGAGCTCATCGCGGCGCGCGACGATCCGTCGCTGTCGCCGGAGTTGCAAGGTGTGATCCTCAGTCGCGTCGAAGCGCTCGCGAAGCCAACGCAGCAAGTGCTGCGGGTCATTGCAACAGCGGGGACGACGGTAACTGACCGTCTCGTGGCAGCGCTGGGCGTCCTCGATTCTGAGGCTCTTGACCTTGCCCTAGCCGAAGCGGTCGACAAGCAGATCCTCGTCGTCGACGTCAGCGTCGCCGGTTACCGCTTCCGGCATGCGTTGCTGCGCGAGGCTGTCTACACGGCGATGCTGCCTGGCGAGGCGCGCAGGTTGCATCGCGTGTTGGCGACAACGCTCACCGCAGATCCAACGCTCGGTGCGTCCGGGCCGGGACATCGGGTTGCCGAACTTGCCGGTCATTGGTGGGCGGCCGGTGAGTGGCCGCAGGCGCTCGACGCGTCACTCGCGGCCGCCGAAGCGGCCGAGGCGATGTGGGCGTTTCCCGAGGCGCTTGCGCATCTCGAGCACGCATTGTCAGCGCTCGACCGAATTCCCGGTGAAGCCCGAACCAACCGCGTGCAGTTGTACGCCAAGGTGTCGGAGGTCGCGTATCTGGCAGACGCTGGTCAGCGCGCCCTCGAGTTGGCGAAGGCTGCCGTCGATAGCGCGGACCCGGTCGAGGATCCGTTCGGTGCGGCCCGGTACTACACGTTGCTCGGCCGACACCTTTGGGCACTCGGCGAATCGCAAGCAGCTTTCGACACATATCGGGAAGCCGCTTCGCTGTTGCCCACGGACCCGCCGTCCGTCGAGCTGGCTCGCATCTTCGCCGAAGAAGGCCGCTGGCTCATGCTCACCGCGCGCAACAGCGACGCCGAAGTTCGTTCCCGTGAGGCAATCGCAGTTGCGAGAGTGATCGGCGCGCGGACGGTTGAGGGTCACGCCATCAATACATTGGGAGTCTGCCGTGCCGATCTCGGTCATCCCGACGAGGGCATCGCGTTGCTGCGTGACGCCCTTACCATCGCGCTCGAAGTCGGATCAGCCGAGGACATGGATCGGGCCTATGTCAATCTCGGCCACGTGCTCACCGATTGGGGCGACCTCGAGGGCGCCGTCAACCTGGTGCAGGAGAGTCGTGCGGCCGGCGAGCAACGCGGATTCCCCTGGCTGAACGGCGCCGTCATCAACGGGGTGTGGGGGCTCATTCGCCTGAGCCGCTACGAGGAAGCCGAAGCAATGATCGCGAGCACTGGGCGCCAAGGAGTCGGCACCTCTAACCTCGCCCCGCAGCTCATGCCCGCGATGATCGCGATCCGGCGCGGTCGACTCGACGACGCTGCTCGGTTGCTGGCCGACGCGGAGCGGTCAACCATCAACCTCAACGACATTCAGACCCGAGGCCAGCTCTACATCGAAGCTGCCGAGTTGGCGATCGAGCGAGGCCTCCCTGACGAGGCTTACACCGAAATAGAACGTGCGCTCGCGCTCGTCACGATGACTGACGACGCATCACGTCGTGCACACATGTGTGCGATCGGCGTGCGGGCTCTCGCGGACGGGCAAGCTTTGGCGCAAGCTCGCGGCCAACGTGTCGACGCTTCGATTGCGCGGGCTCAAGCAGCCGACTTAGTCAAAGAGGCCAACCGACCGGTTGACGGTGGCGCAGGTTTGCACCCACCGCAGGCGGCGGCATGCATAGCGACGGCCACTGCGGAGCAGTCTCGTCTCTCACGGTCCGATCCGGTGCTGTGGGCGGAGGCGGTGTCGCTGTGGGACGCCGCCCACGAGCCTTACCGCGCCGCCTATTGCCAGTGGCGGCAGGCCGAGGCGCTGCTAGAAAATCGCGTCGGACGTCGAGAAGCGGCGTCTTGCCTCTCAGCTGCATTTGCTACGGCTTCGCGGATCGGCGCAATCCCGTTACGCACGCACATCGAGCAGCTCGCCCAGCGTGCGCGCATCACGCTTTCTGTCTCCCTCGCTCCGGCTGCTTCTTCGACGGACTCTCTTGGTCTGACGCCGCGCGAGCTGGAGATCCTCGGCCTACTCGCCGACGGACTTACCGACGGCGAAATCGCTGAGGCACTCTTCATCAGCAAGAAGACCGCGAGCGTTCACGTGTCGAACGTGCTGCACAAACTCGAGGTCAGCAACCGCGTCGAAGCTGGCCGAGTCGGCCAAGCCCACGGGCTCGGCAGCGGCCGCGCTGTACCCGCACCCACCGCCGTCCCCGCCGAGGGCAGCCCCCCGCCGTCCGCCGTCCGCTAAGTCCGGACTGTACGCCCGTGGTCCTGGCTCACCGTGCCGTTTCGGCCGTCGGTTGCTGACCATCTGCGGCGAGTAGCGAACACGAGCGCTCCGAGCAGCAAGACGCCGGCGCCGACAACAGTTGAGCGCGCCGGCAGGCTGACCGCCAGCACCACGCAACCGACCAGGCCGAGCACGGGTAACCACCGAGGCGGCCGGTGCTCATCGCGGGTCAAAGTCATTGCGCTCGCGTTGGCGATCGCGTAGTACGCGAGCACGCCGAATGACGAGAAGCCGATCGCGCCCCGCACATCGATGGTCGCGACCAGCACCGCGACGACGGCACCGACGGCAAGCTCCGCGCGATGCGGCACGCCAAAACGCGGGTGGACGGCGGCCAGTGCCGTCGGTAGATAACTGTCGCGAGACATCGCCAAGGTAGTGCGAGAGACGCCGAGGATGAGGGCGAGCAGCGACCCGAGCGCGGCGATCGCGCCGCCGACCTGCACGATCGGAGCGAGCGCGTGGAGTCGGCCGGTATCGACCGCGGCGCGAAGCGGTGCCGTGGTGGCGGCGAGCCCGCTGGGTCCGGCGGCCATCAGCGCGGAAACCCCGACGACCGCATAGATCACCAACGTGATGAGCAGTGCGATCGTGATCGCGCGCGGAATGATGCGCGCCGGATCGCGAACCTCCTCACCGAGGGTCGCGATGCGGGCGTAGCCGGCGAACGCGAAGAACAACAAGCCACCGGACTGCAACACACCGCGCACACCGGTGCCCGGAAACGGCGTGAGGTGGTGGCCGCTTGCTCGCCCGCCGGCGAGGCAGGCGATGACGACAACCGCCAACGTGAGCAGCGTCAACGTGACGATGAGCCGGGTCAGCCACGCCGACCTCCGCACACCGAAGTAGTTCACGGCGGTCAGCGCGACGACAGCCAACACACCGACTAACCGCACGTGAGCAGGAGCGGCGTACGACGCAAACGTCAGTGCCATCGCGGCGCAGCTCGCGGTCTTGCCAACGACGAACGACCAGCCGGCCTGATAGCCCCAGAAGTCACCGAGCCGGCGACGCCCGTAGACATACGTGCCGCCGGACTCTGGGTACAGCGCCGCCAGCCGGGCCGAGGACGTCGCATTGCAGTACGCGACGATCGCGGCGACCGCGAGGCCGATCAGCAGACCCGACCCCGCAGCCTTCGCCGCCGGCGCGAAAGCCGCGAACACCCCTGCACCGACCATCGAGCCGAGGCCGATCACGACCGCGTCGCCCAGACCGAGACGCCGTTCCAGTGCACCCGACGGCGATGGCATGGTCACGGCGTCGCCGCGCTAGAGGCCGAGTGCTACTCCGATGGCGGTCTGCACGCTTGCTGACAGCGCGGCGGTGCCGC
Source organism: uncultured Actinomycetes bacterium (assembly GCA_963825425.1). GTDB lineage: Bacteria > Actinomycetota > Actinomycetes > Acidothermales > Acidothermaceae > PALSA-607. The sequence continues at coordinate 426,218 of CAWGTF010000015.1, read as the reverse complement.
CGAAGATTGCCGTGCTGGCCACGGTGGTCTTCACGCTGGTCAGATACGTGCTGGTCGACGTCGGGAGCGCAGCGGGGTCAGACAGCACCATCGCGCCACCGAAGTGCGCCTGGTAGACCCCGCCGCTCAGCGCGTCCGGGAACTGCAGGCCACTGGCCACGCCCATGGTGGTCGGTCCGCCGGCGAACACCGAGGTGTCCACCGCGACCGCAGTCGCGTAACGGTCAGCCCCGGTCAACGGAGTCGCCGCCGGGTCCGCCGCCGCGGCGGGGGCGCCGACGGCATAGACGGTGCCCGGGTGCGCGGTCAGGTAGGCCTTCACCGTGGCTGGCATGGCCGATCCGTCGGTCAGCAGCACCACCCCGTGCAGGTGCGCGGCAGCAGGGCCGGCCGTCAACGCGTCGGGGAAGTTCAACCCGGTCGCCAAGAACACCGTGCCCGGGTTACCCAACCCCGCCGCAACCGCCAGCGCAGTGCCATACCGGTCGCTGCCCGCGTAGCGCGTCACCGCAAAACCCAGTGCCGTCAGCGCAGTCTTCACGCTGTCCGGGATCGCGGCCGTCCCGCCCAGCAGGTAGACCATGCCACCCGGTGGCAACACCCGCACAATGTCGGCCTTCGTGTTCGCGCTCAGCGACCCGCTGACGAACAACAACGGCGCGTTCTTCGCCGCAGCCAACGCCGTACCGATCAGCGCATCCGGATAGTTACCCGCGGTCGCCAACACCACCGCACCAGCACTACCCGCAGTCGGGAACTCCGCAGCCAACGCCGCGTCAGCCGTACCAAACCGATCCGCACCAGCGATCCGCACCGGTGCGCTCGAGACCACCGCCGGAGCACCGCCACCGCCGCCACCGCCGCCACCGCCGCCACCGCCGCCACCGCCACCGCCGCCGCCGCCGCCGCCGCCAGCAGCTACCGGTGTGACGGCGTTCGAAGCGGCTGACTTAGCGCCGGTGCCGACGCTGTTCACCGCGGCGACCTTGAACGTGTAGCTGGTGCCGTTGGTGAGCCCGGGGATCGTCGTCGACGTCGCGGCGCTGCCGACATCGATCGGGCTACCGGCGATCGACGGACTTGTCGTCACCTTGTAGTCCGTGATGGGCGAGCCGCCATCGGATAGCGGCGCGGTCCAGGTCAGGTTCGCAGTGGTGTCGCCAGCCGTCGCGGTGCCGATCGTCGGGGCGTCCGGCACGGACGGCGGCGGCGGGGTGAAGCTGAACGCGATCAGCGAGGCATGGGTGAGCGGGTTCGTGCCGTTCCACTGGATGAAATCGCCACCGAGGTAGAGGGTGCCGGTGGTCTGGTCGACGTACATCGCCTGCACGCCGCCGTTGCCGCCGTCCGCGTTCTTGTTCGGCGACTGTCCGGTGATCAGCGGATCCCACGTGGTCAACTTGCCGCTCGAGTCCTCCAGCTGCGCGGCGTAGAACGGCGCGGACGTCGTGTTGTTGACGCTGTTGTGGTAGCCGACAACCGCCGTGTCACCAACCGAGCCGATCGCCTGACCGTCGCCGATGGTCGGGAACTTCCAAAGCCCCGCGCCCGTCCTCGCACCCGTCGTGGCGTTCATCAGGTTCGCCTCGTTCGACGACAGACCGGGCGGCGCGTGTCCCCCGCAGCCGACGAGGATCTCACTCGCGTTCGGCCCGACCGACAACGAGATCGGATCTTCCCCGTCGTAGGCGGCCACGCCGGTCGTGGCAGTGGAGTCCGAGTCGGCGCGCAGGTGGGCGTTGAACGCAGTGATCATCGATCCGTCGCTCGTGTTGACCTCCACAAGCCCGTGCTGCGTGGTTCCGTCATACGTCTCGAATAGGCCGCCCACATACAACACGCCGTTGGTCGCTAACAGCGCATGCACGCTGCCACCCGTGACGCCTTTCGCCCACCGGACGCTCCCAGCGGAAGGATCGACCGCGCTTACATCAGAGGTCTCGCCGCCGAGGTAGATGGAACTCCCATCGGTGGCAAGAGCACGGATCACGCCGTTCCCAACAGGATTCCAGGCGTTCACGGCAAAGCTGGAATCAAGCGCGACCACATGCGCACGGGGCGTTCCATCCCACGAATCGAAGTCGCCACCGACATAGATGATGCCGTTCAAGCTCGTGATCGCACGCACATAGGTGTCAGAGGCCGTCACGCTATTGGCCGGAACTGAACCGGCGAAGATGACGTCGCCCGTCGTCGCGTTGAGGACCGCGAAATTGTTTGCCGGCACCACATGACCGTTCGATTGGGTGACGGTGGTGAAGTCGCCGCCGATAGCAAGCTCGTTGGAGGCGCCGTTGACCTTGGTGATCGCGAGGATGTCGCCGTTAGTGCGGGAGAACGTCAGCGGTGTCGAACTGATCACCGTCGTAGGTGAGACGCCGGTGAAGTTCGGGCTCAACGCGGCAGCCTGCAAACTGCTAGCCGCTGGCGCTGGCTGGCCACAGTCAGCCGACGCGGGGAGGTCGTTCATCGCCCTCGGCGCGTCGATCGCGGTGCATGTGCCAGTGCTCGCCGACGCTGCAGACATGGCACCCGCTGTTGTCGCCAGCATCGCGAGCACTGACAAGCCGATGCCGGCAGCCGTGAAACCCTTGCGCATTACGTTTCCCCCAGAGCGAAGTCAGTGGCACGGTCAGCCTCGGGCGACCGGCGCCCGCGTCTGTCCCGAAGCGTCACCGCAATGTAACGGCCCGCGAGGAAAGGGAGCGTAAAGCCTCGCAAGACCACCCAATCGGCCTATTAAGTACAACCGAAGGTGCAATAGCCAGATGTGAACTGGCCTCTGACTGCGGCGAGGGGTCAACCACAGAGGGTGGAGCTGAGGGGATTCGAACCCCTGACCCCCTCGATGCGAACGAGGTGCGCTACCAGGCTGCGCCACAGCCCCAAAATGGGACTCGTCAGGTTACCACCCGGCATCGCGACGCCCCGGTCGCTCTCTAGTGGTTGACGGCCCGCCGGCGGGCGAGAATCGCGTCGAGCTCGTCGACCTCGGGCGGTTCGTCGTCAAGCAGCAGATGCCGGACGTCGACCTGCGAATCGATCCACTTCCCCGGTTGGGTCAGGTCGATGACTGGGCCCGACTCGACGTCCGCCCTCGGTGCTGCCGTAGCCGGACGCGACACAACCGGCTTCGAAACATAAGTCGGTAGCGGGACGGCGATGGGTTCCCATCGCGATCCATCCTCTGTTCCAGAGGCGCTGACCACGCTGACAGTTTCAGTCGCGACCGACTCGACATCAGCGTCGTGCCGGACGCGAGCGGCGTAGTAACGCTCGCCCCCCGCCGTCCGCGCTGCGTACGGCGCTGCTGCTCTCGCCGCGCGAGCGAGTCGGCGGCGCCGCATCTCTGAGGTCCGGATCGCCTCGGTGCGCAGGTGGATCAGGTAGCCCGCGAGTGCCAGTCCGGCGCCGAGTTCGAACCACCACGACGTGTGCGCGAACTCGGCGGAGAGCGCGAGTCCGATCACGAGGGCGGCGAAGCCCACGGCGATCCGGCGGCGGCGGGCGATCAGCTGGGCCCGGCCGCTCGTCGCGTACGACTGTCGGCGCGCGGGCAGGTGGAGCGGTATCCGAAGCCGGCGCCGGGCGGGTGACATGTCGGTCTGGTTGTCCACGGTGACTCCCCAATTGTCGCGTGGCATCACGAGGTATTGACCCTGGGCAAAATGGTCGGAGCGATCGGAGCGGGCGCGCTGAGCCCGCGACGGGCCGCGGCGCGAGAGCACTCGCATCGCGGTCGAGAAGGTGTCCATCGAGCGACTCGCGCTGTCGGCTTCGTGCCGGTTGAGCCACATCGGGACGAGCACCAGGATCCAAATCCCCATGATGCCAAGGACGATGAGGCTGCTCACACTTCGTCACGCTAGACACGAGTGACGGATGTGACGAGCACATCGGTGGTGTGTCGGGGAATATGTCGACTTCGCGTTTGCCTTCGCAGGCGGCCGGCTCAGGTCGAGTCGGCGCTGCTCAACTTGGCGCCGCCGCCAGTCGCGCGAGCCAGCGCGGGAGCACGCCGCCCGGCACGTCCTCGACCGTAAGCGCGTACGACAAGTGGTCGCACCACGCGCCGGCGATGTGGATGTAGCGCTCGCGGGTGCCCTCGAGCCGGAAGCCCAACTTCTCGACCACCCGGCGGCTCGCCGCGTTCTCGGGCCTGATGTTGGCCTCGACGCGATGCAACCCGGCGTCCCCGAAGCAGTGATCGATGACCATCGCAAGCGCCGTCGGCATGATGCCCCGCCCGGCGAACTGGCGCGCGATCCAGTAGCCGAGATAGGCGGAGTTCGCCGAGCCGCGCGCGATCGCGCCGACCGTGACCTGGCCAGCGAACTGCTCCCCAACGAGCAGGGCGAACGGGTAGCACAGCCCGAGCCGGGCGTCGCGTCGCAGGGCGCGAACGGCGTCGCCGTACCCCCGGCCGGCGTCGCTCGGCGTGACCCCGGGCGTCGTCGCTTCCCACGGTTCGAGCCAGTCGCGATTCATCAACCGCGTCATCCGCCACTCGCCGGCATCGCGCAGTCGCAGTGGCCGCAGCCGCACCGGGCCGTGCTCAAGGACTACTGGCCAGCCCACGCTCACGTGCGCCTATCCCTGCTGATCGGGGTCATGTGCGTGCGGGCCACCGTGATCGCCATGGTTGCCCCCTGCGAGTTGCTCGACAGCATGCTGGAGGATCGGCGCCAAAACCGCCATCCCGTCGCGCACCGCACTCGTCGATCCGGGCAGGTTCACGATGAGCGTGCGTCCGGCGACGCCTGCAAGGCCACGACCAAGAACAGCAGTCGGGACGTCGACGCGTGCCGCCGCCCGGATCGCTTCCGCAATGCCCGGCACCTCGTAGTCGAGCACCTGCGCGGTCATCTGTGGGGTGTGGTCGCGCGGACCGAGGCCGGTGCCGCCGGTCGTGATGATCACGTCGTACGCGGCTTCGATGCCCGAGCGGAGGGCGACCTCGACGGGCGCGCCGTCGGGCACCACGATCGGACCGTCCGCCTCGAAGCCCGATCGCGTGCAGCGCCGTCGATGATCAGCGGACCGCCCTTGTCGGCGTACATGCCGGCCGACGCGCGGTCGGACGCGGTGATGACGAGCGCCCGAGGGGTCGGCGACGCCATCAGCTCAGCGCTCGCGACGGTCGGCATGACGCGAAACTAGTGCATCGCGGCGGGTCGCGCGCTCGTGGGGCAATACGCCCTTCTCGTTCGAGAATCCCCGGCCAGGGAAAAGCTCTTCCGGCCGCTTTGCTCTGCTCCTATATAGCAGAGCAGGTCTGCTCCTATGCGGCAGAGCAGGTCTGCTCCTATATAGCGAGCAGAGCAAAGCGCGCGGGAAAGACATCCGGAAGCCGTCGGCGCAGGGCCGCGCTGATCAGGTGGGACGGGTCCAGGGGCCTTTGGAGCCGCCAGTCTTCTCCTCGACCCGGACGTCGGTGATCACCGCACCCGGATCGACCGCCTTGACCATGTCGATCAGCGCGAGTCCGGCGACGGCCACAGCGGTCAGCGCTTCCATCTCGACGCCGGTGCGGTCGGCAGTTCGGGCGGTGGCCGACGATGCGAACCGCAGTCGTCCTCGACCGACAGGTCAACGGTCACGCCGTGCAGCGCGATCGGGTGCGCGAGCGGCACCAGATCTGGTGTGCGCTTCGCACCTTGAATCCCGGCCAGCCGCGCGACGGCGAGCGCATCGCCCTTGGGGACCCCGCCCTCGCGCAGCAACGCGACGACAGCCGGCGACACGAGAACACGACCGGATGCTGTCGCCGTCCGCGCGGTGATCTCTTTGCCTGAGACGTCGACCATGTGCGCGGCGCCGCGAGAGTCGAGGTGCGAGAAGCCCGTCACGTCTGGCGCCGCTCGAGCATCATCACCGACACGGTCGCGCCGGTCGGAATCTCGGAGACGTGGTCGGGCGCGACGATGAACGCGTTGGCCAGCGCGAGGTCGGCGACCAGGTGCGAGCCCATGCCACCGACGGGCGTCACGACGTACGCGCCGTCGGTAACGTCGAGGCGCGCGCGCACGTACGCGCGCTTGCCTTCGGTCTTGGTGATCGGCTGCGCCAATCGCGCGCGAACGAGCGGGCGATAGAGCGGCAGGACGCCGAGCATGCGACGGATCGCCGGCCGCACGAAGACCTCGAACGACACGTACGCGCTCACCGGATTGCCTGGCAGCGTGAAGATCGGCGTCGAATCAGGCCCGACGGTGCCGAACCCCTGCGGCATGCCGGGCTGCATCGCGACCTTCAAGAACTCGACCGTGCCGAGCCGCGACAGCACCGCTTTCACCGTGTCGTACGCGCCGGCACTCACGCCGCCGGTCGTCACGACGAGGTCGGCGCGCACCAGCTGGTCCTCGATGAGCGACATGAGTTTGGTGGGGTCGTCGGGGACGATGCCGACCCGGTAGGCGATGGCGCCGGCTTCGCGGGCGGCAGCAGAAAGTGCATAGCTGTTCGATTCGGTGAGCTGCGCCGGCCCTGGCTCGACGCCGACGTCGACGAGCTCATTGCCCGTCGAGAAGATCACCACTCGAGGGCGCGGCCGGATCAAGACTCGGGCACGTCCGATCGCGGCGAGCAGACCGATCTGCGGCGCACCGAGCGAGGTGCCCTTCGTCAGCACTGTCTCGCCGGCAACAACGTCTTCGCCCGTGCGCCGGATGCTCAATCCGGCCGGCGGCGCGTAGTTGATCCGAACGCGCGCGACGCCGCCGTCGGTCCACTCGACGGGAATCACGCAGTCGGCGCCGGCCGGAATCGGCGCGCCGGTCATGATGCGAACCGCGAGGCCGGTGTTCACCGAATAGACGCCGCCGCTACCGGCCGCGATGTCGCCGATCACCGGCAACTCAACTGGAGTCTCCGGCGTCGCCGACGCGACATCGACCGATCGCACCGCGTAACCGTCCATCGACGAGTTGTCGAAGCCCGGCAGCGGCCGCCACGCCACGATGTCTTCGGCGAGAGCGCAGCCGTGCGCGTCGAGCAGGTTCACCTCGAGTGGTGGCAGCGGACCAAGCGTCCCGAGCACCGCAGTCAGGTGTTCGTCGACGGTCCTCATGCCCGTGCGCGGTCCTCGGAAGCGACGGTCCTCGGAAGCGGCGTCCTGCTGCTTGACGAACATCGCGAAGCCAGGCAAGCAAATCGGGGCCGAGGTCGGCGCGTCCGACGGCCAGCGTGATCACGGCCCGCAGATACTCGGCGCGATCGCCGGTGTCGTATCGCCGGCCGCGGAACAACACGCCGTGCACCGGCCCGCCGTGGTCGGCGCGGCCGGCGAGCACCCGCAACGCATCGGTGAGCTGGATCTCGCCACCCGCCCCCGGAGGTGTCTCGCGCAGCACGTCGAAGATCTCCGGCGCGATCACGTACCGGCCGATGATCGCGAGATTGCTCGGTGCGTTCGTCTTCGGCTTCTCGACCAGATCGGTGACCAGACGACGTCGTCTTCGGCGGTCGCCTCCACAGCGGCGCACCCGTACAGATGGATCTGCGACGGCTCGACCTCGATCAACGCGATGACGCTGCCGCCGAGACGCTGCTGTACCTCGACCATGCGCGACAGCAGTGGATCCCGCACGTCGATCAGGTCGTCACCGAGCAGAACCGCGAAGGCCTCGTTGCCGACGTGCTGCGCGGCGACCAGCACGGCGTGCCCAAGCCGCGCGGTTCGCCCTGGCGCACGTAGTGCACCGTCGCCAGATCGGTCGCCTCTTGCACGAGCGACAACCGGTCGGCGTCCCCCTTGGCGCGAAGCGTCTCTTCGAGTTCGTAGTTGCGGTCGAAATGGTCCTCGAGTGCGCGCTTGCTGCGGCCCGTGATCATCAAGATGTCGTCGAGCCCGGCCGCGACGGCCTCCTCGACGACGTACTGGATCGCCGGCTTGTCGACGACCGGCAGCATCTCCTTCGGCGTCGCCTTGGTGGCCGGCAGGAACCGGGTGCCGAGACCGGCCGCAGGGATGACGGCCTTGGTGACCTTTTGATCCGCCATGACCGAACCCTAACGTTTTGGATCAGTCGTCGGGGAAACGGGGGCGATCTGCGCCCTCAGGTAGCGCAATATCTGTATCCGGGACGACGAGAACCTCGGCGTTCCTGGTCCGTGTCTTCGTCCTGCCGTGGCTAGTGCAAAGCGCCAGCCGTCGCGGCCGGCGTCCTTAGCGGCGTACAACGCATCGTCGGCGCTGCGCAGCAACCGCGACGGCGTCTTGCCGTGCTCGGGGAAGACCGCAACGCCGATCGAGGCGAGTCACGGCGAGGCCCTTGCGCGGATCGACGCGTGTGCCCGTTCGGCCGCGAGGTCGAAGCAGAACGGCGTCGACCTGATGACGGTGCCGAGACGAGCGGCAAGACGCGCCGCACCGATCGCGTCGGTCTCGGGAAGCACGATCACGAACTCCTCGCCGCCGTAGCGCGAGACGGTGTCGACCTCGCGAACCTCGGCGCGCATCCGGCCGGCCAACTCGATCAGCACCGCGTCGCCGACCTGATGCCCGTACTTGTCGTTGATCGACTTGAACCGGTCGAGGTCGAGCATCAGTGCCGCGAGCGGCCGACTGAATCGGGTGGCGCGCTCGATTTCGTGGCCGAGGCCGATCGTCAGGTAGCGGTAGTTCCACAGGCCCGTAAGTGGATCGGTCAGGCTTAGGCGCTGCGCCTCTTGATGCAGCAACACGTTGTCGATTGCCACGCCGGCCTGCGTGCTGAACGCGAGGATCGTGTCGAGGTCTGTGCGGCGGTGAACTCTCGTGCGCCGGCCTTGTCGTACAAGTTCAGCACGCCCACGATCCGGCCGGACTGCTTCAGCGGGACGGCGATCACTGACGCGGCGTCCGGCTCGCTGGGCACTCGTCGAAGTCCCGGGCCCTCGCCGGCCTGTCCGCACACCGGCTCACCGGTGACGGCAACCTGTCCGGAGATGCCCTTGCCGAGCGGGACGACGGTGCCGACGTCGACGCTCTCGGCGACCTCCCCGCGGCGCACCTGCACGGTGAGATTGCCGTCGGCGTCGAGGAACATGATCGCGCCGCCGGTCGCCTGAGCGCTGCCGATCGCGGTATCGAGCACGACCGCCAAAATCCCGTCCGAGGTCGTGCGTGTGCGTAAGCGTCGCGCCGAGCCGGTCGAGGTTTTGCCGCAGCTCGTCACGGCTGCTCTCGAGTTGGCGGATGTAGGTCTGCAACTCACTCGTCATGTGGTTGAAGGCGGTCGCCAGCTGACCGACCTCGTCCTTGCTCCGCACCGGAATCGCGATGTCGAGGTCACCGCTCGCCGCCCGCGCCGCCGCTTCGGACAGTTCGACAACCGGACCTGAGATCAGCCGCGCCAGCAAGCGGCCCATGACGAAGTCCGGCCAGGATCGTCACGACCACGATCGCCGCCAGCACCGAGGACAGGTTCGTCGTGTTGGGCACCGGCTCGCTGACGATGACGCCGTAAGGCTCGTTCGCGGACGCCGGCACGAACGCCAGGATGCGGCCCCCGACGTCGAAGACTTTCGGGGTCGCGCTCGTCGCCGCTTTCCTGCGCTCTCGTGGCGCGGTCTGCGTCGCAGCTTGGGTGCTCGTCAGGGTGCTGGAGACCAGCGCGCCGCCGGTCGTGAGCGTCACCGCCGGTCGAACCCGACAGCGCCGGAACGAAGGCTCGCCGCCGTCGTCGGACCGACCGAGTAGGCGACCGCGACCTGGCTCAGCTGTGGGCTCTCGGCGATCGCCAGAGCTCGCGCGGCTGGAGATCGCGACGTTCGCGTTCTGCGCGTCCCCGCAACTGTTCAGCACCGCGTGCTGGCGGTGGCGCGCTATCTGCGCGGGGGCGCCGGCAAGTTGACCAGCACTCGCGACAATCGCGCCGTCCGACCCGGACACCACCGCGTAGTCGACCGCGTGGTCGCTGACCATGTGGGTGACCGCGGCCTGCGGGCCGTAGGTGGCCACCTCGAATCCGAGCAGCTGCGCGGCCTGCTGCGCCTGCGTGCACCTCGCGGACAGGACGTCGGTGACGCTGACGCCGGCGGTACGCAGCCGGGTGCCGATCTGGCTCTTCAAGATGTGCGGGACGGCGATCAGCACCGCGATTGCGCCGACCAGGATCGGGACCAAGACGATCAGAACGAAGGCAAGGGAGAGCCGGGTTCGCAACGCCATGTGCCGGCACCTCCGGTGTTCGTCGCCACGGTCAGGTGACCACATCTGTTAACGAAGCGGCGCAACTCCCCATGCGATGCTCGCATGGACACCCGCCGCTGCGAAGCCTCCAGCCGGGGGATAAGTCGTTGCGCTGCCACCGCATAGAGGGTCAAACGGGACACGAAGGGGGATGGGTGATGAGCGTTCCCGATGTCGCCGCTGCCAAGGCGTCCCTGCGCCGCGACGTGCTCGCGCGGCGAGGGCGGCAGACGGACGCCGACCGAGCACGGGTCGCCGCCGCCCTCGCCGCCGCGTTCGGGGTTGAGTTCGGGTGGCGGGTGCGCGCCGAGCCGCTGGGCGTGGTTGCGGTGTACCTCTCGTTCGGGACCGAGCCGGGCACCGGTCCGCTCATCGACTGGCTCGCCGACCAGCAGGTGCGGGTGCTCGCGCCGACCGTGTTGGCCGACTTCGACCTCGGCTGGACCGAGTGTGCCGGACGGCCCCCCGCTCGGAGTCGATGCGATCACCGACGCCGACGTGGTCCTCGTCCCGGCACTCGCGGTCGATCTGCGCGGACACCGGCTGGGCCGCGGGCGCGGTTCGTACGACCGGGCGCTGACTCGGGTTCGGCGCGGGCAGACCGTGCTCGCCGTCGTCCACGATGAAGAAGTTCTCGATGCGGTGCCGTTTGAACCGCACGACCGCATCGTCGACGGCGTTCTGACTCCGAGCGGGGTGCGGTACTTCGGTACCGCCGCGGACGGCTGACCTTCGTGGGCGCGACCGAGCTCGACCTGACGCTGCTTCTTGGTGCCGTCGTGCTGCTCGCCGCGATCGTCGCGGTCCGGTTCGCGACCCGCATCGGATTGCCCGGCCTGCTCGTCTACCTCGCGATCGGCCTGGCGCTGCAGAGCATCGTCCACTTCGACGACGCGCGACGCGCGCAATCTCTCGGGCTCGCGGCGCTCGTCGTGATCCTCGCCGAGGGTGGACTCACGACGCGATGGGACGACGTCAAGCCGGCCGTCGTCCCTGCAGTTCTGCTGTCGACCCTCGGGGTCGGCGATCAGCATGAGCGTGACTGCGCTCGTCGCGCACCTCGTGCTCGGGGGCGGCTGGCGGCTCGCGTTCCTGCTCGGCGCGATCGTGTCGTCAACCGATGCAGCGGCCGTCTTTTCCATGCTGCGCAGGCTCAAACTGCCCGTGCGACTCGCCGGAGTGCTCGAGGTCGAGTCGGGACTGAACGACGCACCCGCGGTCATCGCCGTGGTGTTGCTCAGCTCGCACCACCCGCAGACCAACCCAGGCATCGTCGTTGCGTTGGTGTTCTACGAGCTGGTCGCCGGCGCAGCGATCGGTTTCGGAGTCGCGTGGCTCGAGGCGTTCAGGCGCTGCGCCGGCTGGCGCTGCCGGCGTCCGGCCTGTATCCGCTGGCGGTACTGGCGCTCGCCGTCGCCGGATTCGCGACCGCATCACTCGCGCACGCGTCGGGATTCCTTGCGGTGTACGTGGCGGGTCTGCTGCTTGGCAACTCGCGGCTGCCCCATCGGCCCGCGACGCGAAGCTTCGCTGAAGGAATCGCGTGGCTGGCGCAGATCGCGCTGTTCGTGATGCTCGGAGTGCTGGTGATTCCGTCCGCGCTTCCGCGCGAGATCCTGCCCGCGATCGCCGTCGGCTCGGCACTGCTTCTGCTGGCCCGACCCGTATCGGTCGCTCTTTCGCTGCTGCCGCTTGGTATTCGGCGGGTGCGCGCTGCGGCCTTTGGTCGCGCCGAGCGGCTGTTTCTTTCGTGGGCCGGACTTCGGGGTGCGGTACCTATTGTGCTGGCCACCGTCCCCGTGACCGCCGGCGTTCCTCGTAGCCGCGAGCTATTCGGGCTGGTGTTCGTGCTCGTCGTCGTGTTCACCCTCGTGCAGGGACCCACGCTGCCGTTGGTCGCCCGCCTCCTCGGGCTGGTAGTCGCGGCCGAGCCGTCGCACATCGACGTCGAAGCCGCGCCACTGGAGGACCTCGACGCCGAGGTGCTGCAGCTGCGCATCCCACCCGGATCGCAGCTGCACGGAGTTGAGATCTTCGAGTTGCGGCTGCCTCGCGGCGCGGCGGTCACCCTCGTCGTCCGCGATGGCGTGAGCTTTGTGCCGAACAACGAGACCGAGTTGCGCCGCGGCGACGCGCTGCTGATCGTGACGACGGCATCCGCGCGGGTCGAAGCCGAGCGCCGCCTGCGAGCAGTCAGCCGCCGCGGCAAACTTGCCGCCTGGTACGGAGACCGCGGCCAGTAGCCCGTCTTCGCAGCATGCGCCGATTTGCGCGCTGGTTGCGGGGCGCGGAGGCCGACTCTCTTGGCCGCTTTGCTCTGCTCCCGTAGCGGAGCAGCGCAGGTCTGCTCCTGTAGCGGAGCAGCGCAGGTCTGCTCCTGTAGCGGAGCAGAGCAAAGCGACCAGAAAAGAGATGCTCAGTCGGCCGGTTGAGCGGGCAGTTACGACTTGGGGAGGTGTTTGCCCAGCACCCAGGCGAGCGACTCAGTTGCGTCGGCTGCGGTCCAGGTTGACGCGTCGGGGTGGGCGAGATTGGCGCGACCCTGGTCGCTCAGGAACTTGTCGAGAATCGGCACCGGCGCGACGCCTTGCGTGTTCGGCATCCCGTCGATCAGGAACCGCTCGTTGCCCGACTTGTTCAGCATGAACAGCTCGTCGGTATGGCTGAGGTCATAAGTGAGCGGCGCACCCGTCATCCAGTCGATGCCGGGCGGGTTGTCCTCCGCGGTCTTCTCGACGTCGACTCCGAGCGACTTCCACATCGCGGTGAGATCGGCCGGCGCTGCCGTCAAGAACGTCCAGTTCGGTTGCGTGATTTGCGCGACGGACCGGTAAGCGTGCAAGCGGGCGACCGAATCGCGACCAGGGTCAATAGTGACCATGACGATCTGGACGTTGTTCACTTCGTGAGCCTTCATCACAGATTTGTCGAGGAGTTGCAAGTTGCTCGTCGTGAGCGGACACGTCTCCTGGCACAGCGTCATGAACGGCACTAGCACCACGGACTTCCCCTTGAACGCGGCCAACGTCGTTCGCTTGCCGAACTCGTCGGTGAAATTGATCGACGCCACCGATGCGGGCAGCGGCTGGTTTAGCGCCGTCCCAATCGAGAGGCTGGGCTTCTTCGGGGACGTCGGGGCGAACTGTCCGATCGCGGCCGCGACGAGGATCAAACCAACGACGCAGAAACCCGCGATCACCGGACGACTAAGCCGCATCGTCGCCACCGTGCGACTGCAGGTGGGAGTCGCCGAGCGTTTGCAGGTAGGAGTTGTACGCCGCAAGCTGAGCCTCGTCGTCGTCCAGAGCTTGCGACCCAACGCCCGCCAACGTGCCGCCGGCCAAGCGAGTTCTGGCGAGCCGACTCGACCCACGCGCCGCCGTCGAGCGGACGACGCGAGCGAGCCACGCCACCGAACAGCACGAGCAGCATGACGAGCATCACGAAGTCGCCGCCGATCCACATGACTGCGCCGCCGGCATGGAGGTCCGCGACCAAGCTGGGCCCCCAGTCTCGACGTCCGGCATAAGCGGGAAACAGTGCGTGGTTCGTCTGCGTCAGCACGACGCCGGTGAACGTGTCGACCGGCATCGCGAGCACCAGCAAGAACAGCCGAGTGGTAAACGACAAGCGCCACCGAATCGGTTCCCGACCGATGAGCGGCAGGAAGTAGAGGTAGCCGACCACGAGGTAGAGCACATGCTCGAGGTCATGCACGACCGGGTGCTGAAGGCTGACGTTCATGAAGCCGGTCAGGTGAGTGCCGACCACGGTCGCGATATAGACGAGGACGCCGACCAGCGGAAACGTGATCACGTTGACGGGTGCCGAGCGCACGATGCGCTTGACCATGGCATGCACCGGATTGCGCGTCGCGTGCAGCAGCAACGTGACGGGGCGGCCGAGCAACAGCAGCGGCGGCGCGACCATGAGCAGCAGTACGTGCTGCACCATGTGAATCCAGAACAGGACGTCGTCGTAAGCGCCCAGGCTGCTCTGCGTCGCGATCACGATCACGGCATTGCCGGCGAGGAATGACGCCGTCCAGCGCAGAGGCCACTGGCCGCGAGGACGGCGGCGGCGGACGGCGACCACGCCCACCAGGTAGATCGCTGCGGCGACGATGACGCCCGCCGTCACGACCGGCGCGAACTCCCACTGCGTGAACGCGGTGTGCGTCGTCAGCGGTGGGATGTCGTCGGCGGGCACTCACGCATGGTTTCAGCAGCGCGCCGAGTGAAGGAATTCGGGGCACTTTTCGCGCTGGGAGTGCGCCGAATTCCTTCAGTCGGCCAAACGAGCTGGGCGGACGGCCCCTAGTGCGTGTGGTACTGCCCGACAACGTCGAACCACTCCATGCGCGACCGGCTCAGGAAGGCCGGCCTCGTGCAGCGCCGGACCGAGTCGCGACATGAACGTCTCCTGCACAGCCTTCGACTCCCAGATCTCGTACACGACGAGGTCACCGTTCGCCGAGACCGCGCCGGTGTGGTTCAGCAGCCCGGCGGGCCAGTCACCCGCGCCGGTCGCCATGTCGATCCCGAGGATCTTGTTGACCTGGTCGTACTCGTTCTTTCCGACGCCCTTGAACTCCAAGATGATCGACTGGGCCATGGGTTGCTCTCCACCTCGCTCGTGAGTGAGGCGACGGATTCGTCAACCTCCGCGTCGGCATGACGCGAGCCTCGGACGCTACGCCTGACCCGCCACTCCCTCAAGAGCGCGCCGGATCACCTCACCGCGAAATCGTGTGCAATCACTGCCCCCTGAGGGCAGCAAACACCCACGATCTGGGTGGGCGGCACAGGGATGCAGATGGCTGGTGCGAGCGACACGATCGGCGCAAGAAATTTGTAGGCCGGTCGTTGATGCCTCATCATTAGCAATCAGGGGTCGAGAGTGCCAGCGGAGGTCTGAGACGTGCCGACGTATGAATACGTGTGCACCGAGTGCAGCACGCCGCTCGAGGCCGTCCAGAAGTTCACCGACGACGCGCTGACCGTGTGCCTGACCTGCGGCGGAAAGCTTCGCAAGGTCTTCTCGTCGGTCGGGGTCGTCTTCAAGGGCTCGGGCTTCTACCGCACCGACAGTCGAAGCGATTCAAAGACCCGAGCGGACGCCGGGGGGTCCGGGTCCGTGACGTCGTCCGACTCTGCTTCGGGTTCGGCTTCGGGTTCGGGTTCGGGTTCGGGTGCCGGTGATTCCGGCGGCTCGGCGAAGCCAAGTGCGGACCCGAAGCCAAGTGCGGACGCGAAACCGAGTGCGGACGCGAAGCCGAGCGCGACGGCATCGAACGGCGCCAAGTCCGGATCAGGCAGCTCCGGATCAGGCAGGTCCGGATCTGGCACCAGCGGCGGTGGCGGCTCGAAGGCCGCCGCGACTACCTGAGCGTTTCGTCCACAGCCCAGCAACTCGACGTCCACATTCTGCTTGGGCCTTTGTTCGATCGGCGACGGCGTCACCTAGGGTCGGCGCATGATCGATGATTTTTCGTCGCCCATCGGGGTCATCGGGGGCTCAGGGTTCTACGAGTTTGTCGACGACCCGGTGAGCGTGCCGGTCGAGACCCCGTTCGGCCATCCGAGCGAGCCGGTGGTCACGGGGCTGGTCCAGGGCCGACCCGTCGCGTTCATCCCGCGCCATGGGCGCGACCATCGCTACCCGCCGCATCGGGTGCCGTACCGCGCCAACCTGTGGGCGTTGCGCTCAGTCGGCGTCCGGCAAGTGCTGGCGCCGTGTGCTGTCGGGTCGCTGCGCGCCGAACTCGGGCCGGGCAGCCTCGTCGTTCCCGACCAGGTCGTCGACCGCACGTGGGGTCGCGAGTTGACCTACTACGACACGGTGGGTCCGGTCGTGCACGTCGGTTTCGCCGACCCGTACTGTCCTCATGGCCGGGCGGCTGCCGTCAAGGTGGCGACCGCACAGTCGTGGCAGCCACACGACGGCGGCACTCTGGTGGTGATCCAGGGCCCGCGGTTTTCGAGCCGGGCTGAGTCGCGGCACCACACGGAGCAAGGCTGGTCCGTGGTCGGCATGACCGGGCAGCCCGAGGCGGTGCTGGCCCGAGAGTTGGCCCTTTGCTACACCTCGATCGCGGTCGTGACCGACCTCGACGCGGGCGTCGAAGCGGGTCAAGGCGTGAGCCACCAGGAGGTCCTCGCCGCGTTTGCGTCGAGCATCTCCCGGCTCCGTTCGCTGCTCGCCGGCGTGATCGAGGCGCTACCGACCGAACGCACCTGCGACTGCTCTCACGCGCTCGACGGCCAGCCGCTGCCCTTCGCCCTGCCGTGATCCGGCGCGGTGGCGCCGGGCTGCCTTGGGTGCCGTTTCGGGCGGCGCCGCCTCCCCTTCGCGATGCACCGTCGTCCCACACCAAACCACGGGGTAGCGAGCAGCTTTGGCGCGAGATCCGCATCGGCGTCCGCCGCTATCGCCGACTGCTGCGCGCGGTGCTGATCGCCGTGGCGGTGCTGCTCGTTGTCGGGCGGCTGTCCCCAAAGCCCGCACCGACGACCTCGATCGTGACCGCCGCGCACGACCTCCCTGCGGGTGCGGTGCTCACGACTGCCGACCTGCGCACGATCGCCGTCCCGCCGGCCGATGTCCCCGCGGGCGCGACGACTGACGTGGCCGCGGCTGTCGGCAGCCAGCTCTCCGGTGCGGTGCGACGCGGGGAGCCGCTGACCGACGTCCGGCTCACCGATGGGGTGTTGCGACGGCCCGACGCCGGGCTCGTCTCCGCGCCGGTGCGACTCGCCGATTCGCAGGCCGCGCAGCTGTTGCAGCCAGGCCAGCGAATCGACGTCCTGGCAGCAAGTACTGCCGTCGGCGATGGCGGAGCTGCGGCGACCGTGGTCGCGGCCGGCGTGATGGTGGTCGCGATCCCGATCGCAGCCGCGCCCCCGGGCGGTGGGTCTCAAATCGACTCCGTCGGCGTCGAGGGCGCACTGGTCGTGCTCGCCACGACCCCACTGCAAGCCCGGCAGCTGGCCCAGGCCCAGGTGACGTCGCGACTATCCGCTGTGGTGGTCGGCTAGTCGCAGATCGGGTTCGCACGCTATGTTCCGTTGCCGCTCGGATGTCCCTGATGGGCTCAGCCGACGGTCCGGACAAGAGACCCCTACAGAGGGAGCACACAGTGTCAGGCTTCAAGAAGTTCCTGCTGCGCGGCAACCTGGTCGACCTCGCTGTTGCGTTTGTGATCGGCGCGGCATTCGCCGCCCTGGTGACTTCGCTCGTCAAGGACTTCATCACGCCGTTGCTCGGAATCATCGGCGGCAAGGGAGCCTTCGGTGGCCGCACGTTCACCGTGCACCACAGCGTCTTCGCCTACGGCGACTTCATCAACGCGGTCATCGCGTTCCTGATCATGGCGGCGGTCATCTACTTCCTCGTCGTGGTGCCGTTCACCGCATTGCTCGACCGCTACAAGAAGGAGCCGGAGCCGGACGCGCCCACCCGCGAATGCCCCGAGTGCCTGAGCAGCATCCCGGAGGCAGCGACCAGGTGCATGTTCTGCACCGCAGTGTCGGCGGCCACCTCGGCATAGCGGCCCGGCGGGACGGCGGCCGGCGGCGCCGTCCGACGAAGGGCGCGGGACGGCGGTTAGTCGCCGTGGTGCGGAGGTGTCTCGCTGCGGTACCACTCGTCGTCCCGCTCGGCCTTCTCTGCTGCGGACTCGTCGCCCCACCCCGCGTCGGTGTCGTCGGCAGTCTGCTCGGGCAGTGTCTCGCTCACCGGTCGCCGCCCAGATCGGCGGACGCAGCCAAGTCAGCGCCCGGGGCGTCGAGGTTCAACACCCGCACGTGCAGCGCCGTCCGCTGCTGGAGCGCGGCCCGCAGCGCGCGGTGCACGCCGTCCTCGAGGTAGAGCTCGTCGTGCCACTGGACGACGTGCGGAAACAGGTCGCCGTAGAACGTCGAGTCGTCGTCGAGCAGGACGTCGAGCGCGAGCACCTTCTTGGTCGTGATCAGCTGGTCGAGCCGAACCTGGCGCGGCGGCACTTGTGCCCAGTCGCGCAGCAGCAGGTCGTGTGCCGGGTACGGCCGGCCATCCTCGACAGATTTGAAGATCACGCAGTCCCCACTGTTCGTCGTCCGCAGCAAGAGCGAGCGGTCTTCAGGCACTATTCTGCGACACGCAGAGCCCAGACGTTGGAGGAGGCCGCTTCGTGGACGGCTTCATCCTCACGCTGTCGTGTCCCGACCGAGTCGGAATCGTGCACGCGGTCACCGGCTTCCTCGCCGAACACGACTGCAACATCCTCGACAGCCAGCAGTTCGGCGATCGCGACACCGGCCGCTTCTTCATGCGCGTACACCTTGAAACCAACGATCGACCGCTCGACCTCGACGACCTGCGCACCGCCTTCGCACCCGTCGGCGAAACGTTCTCGATGGACTGGCACATCGACGGCGAAGCTGCCCGCGCGCGCATCGTCATCATGGTGTCGCAGCAAGGTCATTGCCTCAACGACCTGCTCTACCGCTGGCGAATCGGCTCACTGCCCGCCGACATCGCCGGCATCGTCTCCAACCACCGCGACTTCGAATCGCTCGCGAAGTCCTACGAAATCCCTTACCACTACGTGCCGATAACACCTCAGAGCCGGGACGACGCCGAGCAGCGACTCCTCGACATCGTTGCCGAGAACCACGTCGAGCTAGTGATTCTCGCCCGCTACATGCAGATCCTCTCGGCGCGCGTCTGCGAGCAGCTGCCTGGCCGGATCATCAACATCCACCACTCCTTCTTGCCGAGCTTCAAGGGCGCGAAGCCCTATCACCAGGCGCATGATCGCGGCGTGAAGTTGATCGGCGCGACGGCGCATTACGTGACAGCGAATCTCGACGAGGGACCGATCATCGAGCAAGAAGTGGCCCGAGTCGACCACGGTGACGACGTCGACAACCTGACCTCGATCGGGCGGGACGTCGAGTGCTTGGCGTTAGCGCGGGCGGTGCGGTGGCACCTCGAACACCGGGTGCTAGTCGACGGCCACAAGACGATCGTCTTCCGCTAGCCCGGCCCGGCCTTGGACGGCCCGCGAGCGAAATCGTGGGCGTTTGCTGCCCCAGGAGGGCAGTAAAGGCACCCGATTTGTGATCGGTGGGCGTGGCAGAGTGATCGACATGGCCGCGGACATCATCGGGATCGTGGCGATCGTCATCGGCAGCCTCGTCGCGATCGCGATCATCGCCACGATCGTCATGGTCGCCCGCAACCGTCCGCAGCAGCCGGTGCGCACGCACCCCGACCCCTATCGCGTTCGCGGCCGGAGCATGCGTGGCTGGCAGGCGTCGGCGATCCGGGAGATTCGACGGGCCGGCCGCCAACACGGCACCCGCGGCCGCCGCTAGGTCATCTCGCGCGGCTCGGGCAGGTTAGATCGGGTGGGTCAGATCGCGGTCGCGCTGGCCGATTGCGCCGTCCGACTCATCCGCAGGCGCGCGGCCTGCGCGGCCGGCAAGTTCGCGGCAGCCCCCAAACCTTCGACGAGCGCAGCCACGAACCTCGGCACGTCATCGAGCGCGAGCCGAAACGACCCTGAGCACCGGTCGGCTTGCCAGAGGCTCAGCACCACGACGTCCGCCTCAGTGTGCCAAGCCAGCCGCAGGGCGCGCGCTTCGCCTCGGTGGTCGAGGAAAACCTCGCCGCGAGTGGGGAAAGCGACCACCTCGGCCTGCTCCATGAGCAGAAAGGTAGTCGCACGCGGTCCGCTTGAACAGGCTCCGGCTAAGAGCTGATCCGGGGCTGAACACCCGATCAGGTCGACGCTGTCCCGCCAAGCGCCGACCTGATGGTTGGGGTGGAGTGCTCCGGTGCCAGGAGGCTCCCCCGTGGTCCCCTGAAACTAGACGCGGCGGCCGGTGAGCAGGTGAGCCACGCCGATGATGACCGCCAGGATCAGTCCGAACCACAACACGTGTGCAACGAAACCCAAACCGCCAAAGAGAAGCAACAACAGAATGGCGATGACGAGCAACATGGAAATCTCTCCTGATCTCGGTTGGGGGTGTTAGGTACGACCCTCAGCAATTTCGTTCCCGCCGCGTCCATGCATAAACACTCGACGTGCGACATCGAGCAGGAATCAACAGCGATTTGCTACCAGTAGTGGCTTCGGCCGCCGATCGCGTGGCCCATCGAGCCGAGCAGGAAAAGCACCGCGCCAACGACGACCAGGATGATGCCCAGCGTGTAGAGAATGCCGACGTTGAGGACGATTCCGGCTATGAGTAACACGATGCCGAGCACGATCATCGGACTGCCTCCTTGAGGTCTGCCCGCCGACGGATCTCAGCGAGCGATCGGTACTAGTTGTGCCCAGCACGCGTGCCCGCTAACCATCGGGACTGCCAACAGCCAGTGCATTAGCTACCCCGCGAGGGCGGTAAACGCACGGGCTGCGGCTTCGCCAGCTGTCCCGGCGCTCACGCGTAGCTACCTGTGGTCGTCGGGTCGCGGATAGCGCTCGCGCAGTGTGAACGCCTGCGCGTTCGGGCCGTGCGCGCGCAAGTTGCGGACGCGGTCTTCGGCCTCGTCTGTCGTCGGTCGATGTCCCGCGGGTACCCACCAGCACACTATGTATGGCTCGCTCATGCGGTGGAACCATTCACGGCGCCGGCGCAACACTTGCCGGTGCATCTCGCCGAAGACGAAGGCCTCGAGTTCGTCGATGCCAGCCCACACCGACATGTTCACGATGACGCCAGCGGAGTCCCCGGCGTCCCACTCGAAGGCGCGCACCGACGTGGCGTCACCGTCGTCCGTCTGCAATCGCCACACGAAGCCGGGAGCGCCGTCCGCCGCCGCGTTCACCGGGTCGAGCAGTGCGACGAAGTCGGCGAGTTGGGCGTCGTCGAGCGGCGCCACCAACCGCGCGATGTTCACCTGCGCGAGCTCGAACGCCATGCGCGCAAGTCTAGGTGCCGCCCATCCGCTCCTCGCCGAGTGAAGGAATTCGGCGCACTTTCGCGCGCAGAACACAGCCGAATTCCTTCACTCGGTGGCAAAGAGGGCGGGACGGCGAGGGGCGGCGGTCGCGCGCTAGGGTTCGCGGTGGACGTCGGCTGGGGACTTGTCCGGTCGCAGACCACGCCACGACGGATGACGCAGGCGAAGTTCGCGGGTGAACTCGCTGTAACTCACCTCACCGACGAGCGCGGGCGAGACCCAGACGGCGTCGCGTGCATGCAGTCTCGGCACCTCGTCGGTGAACGGGCTGGTCTTGCGGTGCAACGGCTTCAACTTCGATCCAAGATCAGCCAACGCGCGATCGCTGAACCCGGTACCGACGTGGCCGACGTAGATCAGCTCGCCCGCGTCGTTGTTGATCCCGAGCAGGAGCGAACCGATGCGGCCGGCACGCCCACCTTCGCCCGGCTTCCAGCCGCCGATGATGACTTCCTGGGTGTGCTCATGCTTGACCTTGATCCACGACGGCGATCGCCGACCAGGCTGGTACGTGCTGTCGACGGCTTTCGCGACCACACCCTCGAGACCTTGCGCGAGGCTCGCGGCAAGCACCGTCTTCGGCTCGTCGTGAAAGGCCGGCGGCGTGAGCACGTGGTCGCCGTTCAGCTCGAGTCCCTCGAGCAGTTGACGTCGCTCGGCGTAAGTCAGCCCGGTTGTTGCGGTGGTGTCGAGCCGCATGATGTCGAACAACAGCAGAGTCACCGGCACCTCGGCAGCCAACTGCTTGACCTTCGAACCGCGCACATGCATTCGAGCCTGCAGCGCTTCAAAGGACGGCCGGCCGCGGTCGTACGCCACGATCTCGCCGTCCAAGATCGCGCTGTGCGAGCCGAGAAGGGCACCGAGCGCCGCCAGTTCGGGATAGCCCGCCGTGACGTCGTTGTCGTTGCGCGACAGCAGCCGCAACTGTCCGGCGTCCCAATACGACACGGCGCGCACGCCGTCCCATTTCATCTCGACGGCGAACCGGCCGTCGTCCTGCTGCGGAATGGGTCCGGCGACGGCGAGCATCGGCCGGACGAGTGGAAGCGGGCTCACGTTCCTCGCGCGGCGGATGCGCTCATCAGGTAGTCACCTCAGAAACTCGTCACCCTGGGGTTGGAGGCGCGTGCGTGCTGGTGCAAACGTCGCAAACACTACGGGGGGTGCAGCGACGTCACAACCGACGTCGGCGCGGGACCTGCATACGTGCGGAATCGGGGGAAGGCGGACGAAATCCTGATCAACGGTTACGCCATTCGGGTCGCTAGTTCGACTTCGGCAGCGTGATCGAGGCTGCGAAGCAACCATGGAGTTTGAGCCTTGGCCCTGGGGGACCTTGCGCTTTCGGGTCGGGGCCGCGTGCCTCGGTGCGCAGTGGGGGACTGGGGGAAAGCGTGTCGAGTTTGCTCGGCGTCTTCGGACGCATCGCGCGCCTCGCCATCGTGCTCATTTTCGCGGTGGTCGCGACCATCGGCTTGCTCGGCGATTCTCCGGCGCACGCGGCGGGCGGCGGCTATGGCCCAGGAATTGCGGGCCCTGCCGGTGCTCCCGGCGGCTTCAGCAACATCGTGACGACGCACGCCTTCGGCACGGCCGGCGGCACTGTGACAGCGGCGGTGCCCGGTGGGCAAGCTCAACTGACCGTCCCTGACGGCGCATTTGGCCAGCCGGTGCAGGCCGTCATCACCGCACCCGACTTGAGCGGCATCAATGCCGTGCTCCCCCAGCTCGGCTTCGGGGGCTACTCGGCAATCGGCGGTGTGGGCATCAGCATCGACGACGCGAACGGCAAGCCGCTCACCGGACTGTTCATCCATCCGCTGACCCTGACCATCACCGGTTCGGGGATCGGCGCCGGCGACTTGCTCGTCGAGTTCACCAGCCTCTCGACAGCGGCGACGCTTCAGGCAGCGGTCTTCACGGCCGGCAGCGTCACAGTAAGTCTCGCGGCGGACCCCGACTTCGCCGTGCTCGCGCCCTCTCCGACGAGCGCGGCAGCAGCAGCGAACGCGAGCCCGTCGCCGTCCGGTAGCAGCCCGCCGACCATCGTCGAAGGTGAGCAATTCACGAAGAGCCCTGGCGGCTCGATCGTCGACAAGACCCTGTTCGCCGTCTTGATGGTGCTCGTCGTCGCGGCCGGTCTGCTGATGCTGATGATGCGCGTCCGACGCCCAGATCCCTTTGTTCCTAAGCATTCTTCGTCAAGCACGCTGAGCAATCGGCGGCGTGCACCATCGCCAACGTTCACCCCGAAGCACGCACGATCGTGAGCACGATCGACGTCCTTCCCTCGCGCCGACTCATCTTCGAGGAAGCGCGTCGAGTTGCGCTGGCTGAAGAGGCAGCGCGGCGACCACGACACCATTCACGGCCGGACGACGCAGACCCCGCGCTCCTGACCGCGCGCATCGGTTGGTCGCTCGTCAGCCTGCTCACCGGACTGACCGGCTTGCAGGCGTGGGGTGGTTCGACGCTGGTGCCGGGCGCAAACCTGGTAAGCGTTGCGCTGATCCTCATCAGCTTGTGGGGTGGCTGGCGGGCGTGGGTCGGCCGCGACGGACTCGGGGTGCGCGGCCAAGCGCTTGTGCTGCTCGCCCTCGTTGTCGGTATCGGCTTCTACGCGGCCGCGGTCTGGATGACGCAGCCCGGTTACGGCACAGACGGCGCGGCGTTCGATCAGTACGCGGCAAGCCTGGCGATGCACGGACTGAATCCCTACACGCACTCCATGGCGCCGGCGCTGACGCAGTTCCACGTTCCGCAGATCTTTCACACCTACCGCCTGAATGGCACTGAGGTCGACAACCTCTCGTACCCGTCGGCGTCCTTCCTCTTCTACCTGCCGGCACTCATGCTCGGCCTACATACGCAAGCGGCGAACGTCATCGACGTGGCGTTCTGGGCGCTGTCGGGAATCATGACGTGGCGGATGCTGCCCGCGCGTGCATCGTGGGTCTCGGGACTCATCCTCAGTGCCGCCGTGTACCTCTCGTTCATGCTCGGCGGTCTGACCGACGCATTGTTTGTTCCCTTCGTGCTCATCGCCGTCTACCGGTGGGACCGCTACGGCGTCCATCTCGAAGACTCCGCTGCACGGTGGATCGGACCGATTGCGCTCGGCATTGCGTGCAGCGTCAAACAGACGCCGTGGTTCCTTGCGCCGTTTCTCTTGATCGGGTTGTGGATCGAGCACCGCGAAAATGGCACGGACGGCGTGCGGGTTGTCGCCCGTTATGCAGCTACCGCACTCGGCACATTTCTGTTTCTGAACGCGCCATTCATCGTCGCCGACCCTGCCGCGTGGGCGCGAGGGACGTTCCTGCCACTGCTGCAGCCGACGATTCCCGATGGGCAAGGACTCGTCGACCTCACCATCTTCAACCACCTCGGCGGCGGGCGACTCGCTTTCTACACGTTGGCGGGCGTCGCCTGTTTCGCCCTGGCATTGCTGGCTTTTCGGTACCGATACGCTGCATTGAAGCGTGCATGGGTGCCGCTAGTTGGCGTGACGTTCTTTCTGCCGACGCGCTCGTTCGGGTCGTACCTGTTCATGCTCGTTCCCGCCGCCATCATTGCGGGAGTTACCGTTGGCGCACCGCCGGTCGGGTGGCGGGTCCGGCATAGCTTTCAGCGCTGGATCGGTCTTGGGCTCGTCGCGGGTGGCGTCGTGACGGCCTCGCTCGCGCTTCTTGCGGTCACGACGCCGGCGCCCTTGTCGATTCGGATCGTCGACACGCAGTCGACGGGACAGCTCGGCACGATCGACCAAGCAACGGTTCAGGTAACGAACCACACTGGGCGATCGCTGCAACCACACTTCACCGTGCAAACGCAGGCGCATGCGACGACCTTCTGGAACGCCGTCGACACGTCGGGGCACGCAGTGATTCCGGTGGTAGCGGCTCATGGCACGAGCACGTTCATCTTGCGCGCACCGAACACGGCATCGATGCCAGCGCTCGCTTCGCCGATGTTCGTCGCGGCGTTCACTACCGGCCCGGCGGCGATGTCGACGAGTGCTACTTACCTGGTGTCTCGGTTCTCGACGTCGATCGTTCCGGATGCGGTGAACAACGCGGTACCCGTGCATCAGGCGGTGCAACTCGCCGTCCAACTGCAAGATCAGTACGGCAACCCGGTGCATCGTGCAGGCGTCGTTGTGGTGATGGGGCAGGTTGTCTACGCGTCCGGCGGACTCCTTGCCGGCGAGTCGAGCATCAACGGCGCCGGCGAAGGCACGAGTCCGGTGTCGGCGCTGACCGACAGTGCCGGCGTCGCGCATTTCGTGGTCGTCGGCGAACACGCGCAGCCGCAGCCCGTCTTCTACGAAACGTGGCTGTCGGACGGAACTACCGTGCCGCACGGCTATTCCAACCAGGTGTCGATTCAATACACGGACGCGCCGTAGCCGACCGCGCTGCGCACCATTGGTCGCGGCACTCGCGGACCTGCCGGCTGCACGGCGGCCCACTACTCCTGCGCTACCCGGCCCTCGTAGCTGGGGATAGGGCATCGGTTTCCTAGACCGTGTGCCGCAGGTTCGAATCCTGCCGAGCGCGTCGTGTCATCTCTCAAGACATCGGAAACCTCTGAACCTGCGGTTGAACCCGCGGGTCAGGGGTTTTCGGTGTTTTGGGGCTGGTAGTCGATGGCGGGGTTGAGTGTGAGGTGGCGTAGTAGTTCGCCTGTGACGGCGTTGACGATGCGGATGTCGAGGTCGGCGATCAGCGCGATGACGTGGGTTCGGGCGTGGGTTCGGCCGACGCCGATGTGGTGCAGTTTCCCGGCGTGACGCACGGTCAGCACGCCGGAGTCATCGATGCGGTCGTGCCGGATCCGCAGGTGGGTGTCGGCGTCTCGGCTGTTAGCCGGTAGCGCTTTGGGTAGCGCTCCGTAGATCGCCGCCGGGGTCGCCCGGTGTGGCAATGACCGGTGCGGGCGTGCGGTGTTGTAGATGTCGACGAACACGTCGAGCAGCGCCTGCAGCTCGCCGATGGTGGCCGGCTGGGCGGGTTGGGCGCGTAGCCATTTCTTCATCGTCTGCTGGAACCGTTCGACCTTGCCGCAGGTGGTCGGGTGGTTGGGTCGGGAGTTCTTCTGCTGCACATGTAGCCGCCGCAGCTCGTTCTCCAAGCTGTTGCGCCCACCTTTGCCGCCGGCCAGCCGGGTGGTGAACACCATGCCGTTATCGGTCAACGTCGACGCCGGGATCCCATAGCTGGCAATGGTTTGGCGGAAGGTGGCGAGCACGATCGGGCCGCTCACCGCAACATGCGCGCTGGCGTGCAGCGCTTTGCGGGAGCAGTCGTCGAGCCAGGACAAGATTTCGCTGTCGGCGCCGGTGGTCAGCCGGTAGTGGGTGAAATCCGATTGCCAGCACTGGTTGGGCAGATCCGCTTGGAACCGCACGTAGGACGAGCGTGGCCGCTTGGTTGGCTGCGGCACGACCAGGCCGGCGTTGGTCAGCTGGCGGCTGATCGTGGCCGCCGACACCACCACCTGGTGCTCGTGAGCCAGGTGCCAGCCGATCGTGTCCGGGCCGGCGTCAAGACCCGCGTCGGCCAGTCGCCGGCGTAGCGCGACGATCAACTCCACGGTGGCCGGCGGGGTCGCGTGCGGCGAGCTCTTCGGCCGCCGCGACCGCGGCTCGAAGGCTTCCTCGCCGACGGCCCGATAACGGGCCACGAGCTTGCTCACCCAGCCCTTGGACACCCCATACGTGCGGGCGACCTCAGCTTGAGGCCGGCCCTCCAACACAACCGCAGTGATCACCAAACGCGCTTTGCTCATCGAGCAGCATCAGCGCACCGAGTTTCCTATGTCGCGAGAGACCCGTTTCCTATGTCCTGATGCAGAACACTGCCGAGGGCACAACACTGCCGAGGGCACCTTGTCAGCGTTCGGTGGAATCCTTGAGGGATGAACGAAACCGGCGCCCACGATTTTGATTTCATCTACGGTCACTGGAGTGTGCACAACAGAAAGCTGCGCGATGTCACCGACCCAGCCTGCGACCAGTGGGTTGAGTTCGACGCCACCAGCGAGGCGTTTCCCATACTGCGAGCCTTCGGACATGGAGACCGGATCTACGTGCCGGATCCGCCAGATGGTGAGCCCTCCGAGGGCTTCACGTTGCGCCTCTTCGACCCCAAAACCGAGGAGTGGAGCATCTGGTGGAGTTCGACCAGGGCGCCAGGTCGCTTGGACGCGCCTATGACGGGGCGGTTCACCGACGGCCACGGTGTGTTCCACGGCACTGACGTGGTGGCTGGACGAGAAGTCATACTCCGTTTCGACTGGCAGGCCGATCCCTCAACGCCGGTCTGGCAGCAGTCCTTCTCCGATGACGGCGGTGTCAGCTGGAAGGTGAATTGGGAAATGACGCTTCGTCGCGAGCGCGAGGAGGTACGCGCATGACACCAGGGAGCCGACTGCCCGCTCTCGGTCGTCGCGGCGGCGGCTGGGTGAGTCTTCAGGTGGCGTTCCTCGGCGCAGCGGTCGCGGTTGGTGTGTTCGGAGTGGCCTGGCCCACGGCGGCCCGCTACTGGCTTGCCGCATTAGGTGCGCTATTCGCGCTCGCCGGAGCCGCACTACTCATCGGCGGCGGCCTCGGCCTCGGCCGCCAACTGACACCCTTCCCGCGGCCGATTGCGGACGGCGCACTCAGGCAGGACGGCGTCTACACAATGGTTCGTCACCCGATCTACGGCGGCGTGCTATTGCTGATTCTCGGCTGGGCGCTGATTACCTCACCGCTGGCCATGCTGCCGTTGGGCCTCACCGCAATCTTCTTCGACGCCAAACGCCGCCGCGAGGAAGCATGGTTGGTCGAGCAGTATCCCGGCTACCAGGACTACCAGCTGCGGGTACGTCGACGCTTCGTCCCCTGGATCTGGTAGGAGGTCGTCGCGGTTGTTTGGGTGACGTTCTACTCCGCGTTGTGACAGACGGCTTCGACGTTGTTGCCGTCTGGGTCGCGGACGAATGCACCGTAGTAAGTCGGGTGATATTCCGGCCAGAGGCGGGGCTCGTGCAGCACCTCCGCGCCGATTTCCATTGCCGCTGCAAAGAATGCGACGACGGCCGCCCGATCGGGAGCGACGAACGCGATGTGAGCTTCGCGGAACCCGTCACCGGTCGACCGCGGGCCGATCCAGAACACCGGTTTTGCGGGTGGACCGAACCCAATCACGTCCCCGAAATCCATGACACGGCCGGCACCGATCGTCGGAAGCACCGCGTCGTAGAAGCGAGCGCTGGTGGCGACATCACCACATTGAATTGACAGGTGATCGATCATCTCAACATCCTCATCGACGGTTGCTTTCACAGCGACTCTGTGGCTGGTCTGACCGAGACGCTCGGGTGGCGCCGTCGATTACGCCGGCGCCACCCGAGAGCCCCCCTTTTCCTACGCGAACCACGGTCGTTCGCGTCCCCCACGCATGTTCAGTGCTGCACCTCGATCTTGTGGGTCTTCGTGGTGGTCATCGGCAGGCGGACTTCGAGAATGCCGTCGGCATACTTGGCCACAACGTCAGTTTCCGATGTTCCCGCCGGCAACGCGATGCTGCGCGTGAACGAGCCATAGCGGAATTCCGAGCGGACTTCACCGTGGCTCTTGTGTTCGAACTTCTCGTTGCGGGTCGCCGCGATGCGCAGCACGCCGCCTGAAATCGAAACCTCAACATCCTTTTCCGGATCGATACCCGGTAGCTCGGCCCGGACGACGAGCTTGTCGTCCTCGACGAGCTCTTCCACTCGGATCGTCTCATCGGCCGCAGTACGCATGACCTCACCGAAGAGCCCGAAGTCGGGCCACTCGGCGAACCGTGACAGCGGCCAAGGCCGCGTCGCAAGATTGTTCGTCCGAGGCATGACAATCACTTCCATTGCGAGACGCCCGCGCCAGCCCTGCTCGCGCACCCCGCACGTGATCCTGGCGCGGCCCGATCACCCTTTGCTCGCGTCGCCTGACCTCGCTACAGGGATAACCGAGCAAACACATAATCGGCTCGCCGACGCCGCGGCTCTAGGGACGAACGTCCTACCGGAGTAAGGCAAATCGTCCCATATGGCTCCAGCCGGCGAGGCTTCAGCCGGACGGCGGGATGAGTCGCGCTGGTCGGTTCCGATCGCCGTCCAACGGCAAGGGCTCTTCGTCGGCAAGTTCGGCCAGTCGCCCCAGAACTTTGCCGAGCAGCGCAAGCAGTTGCACGCGCTCGCTTTTCGTCAGCACGTCCATGGCAGTGCGTTCGACTACCCGAATGCCCGGCAGCAGCCGATCCGCGATCGCCTGGCCGGCAGGCGTGATCTCGACGAGTGTGCTGCGGCGGTCATCGGGGTTGGGCATCCGACGAAGCCAGCCACGCCGCTCGAGCAAGTCAAGGGTGGCTGTGGTGCTGGCCGACGCGACGAGAACGCGCTCACTGATTTGCGATGGCGTCAGGGGTTCGCCCGCACCGTCGACAACAGCGAGCATGGTTGCCGCGGGATGTGGCACGTCGAACGACGCAACAATCCGACGGTCTAACTCCATCAGACTCGCCGTGCCAGCTCGAACAAGTGTGGCGAACGCCTCCGTGCTGCTGGCGTCGCCGCCCGGGTATTCCGCCCTGTAATCAGGATCAACCTTAACGAGGCCGAGCTTGGCCGGGGACGAGCGAGCGCTCCTCCCCGGCC
Source organism: uncultured Actinomycetes bacterium (assembly GCA_963825425.1). GTDB lineage: Bacteria > Actinomycetota > Actinomycetes > Acidothermales > Acidothermaceae > PALSA-607. The sequence goes on along the minus strand of CAWGTF010000015.1, from coordinate 396,403 downwards.
GACGGCGATAGGGCTCAGGCAACCGCGAAGATCTCAATCTGAGGCGGGCCGGCAACTCCGGCGCGCGCCATCCCAGCCTTCAGTTGCGGGTCGTGGGCGAAGCTCGCCGCCTGCTCGACCGACGGGAAGTCATGCGTAACCAACAGTTCGTTCGCATCCTCGGGAAGTTGCAGAACACGCTTGCCGGTGCAGCCGTGCTCAACGCGGAGCGGTTCGAGTTCGTCGTAGACGCTTCGCCATGCAGCGTAGTCGTTCACCTTGTGCCGGACGACGAGAGTTGCGGTCATTGCGTAGCTCCCAACGCTCAGGGAGGCGGGCTGCCTCAGTAACGAGGACACTACACATGTTATATCTCGGAGACAAGTAGTTTAGCTCGGAGATATATTACCTGAGTCGGGGCGAACATAGCTGAGGTCAGCCGACGCCGGGTTGGGCGTGGGCGCCGATCGGCAGTGGGTTCCCCTGGGCGTCCTTCGCGTACGGGTGAGCCGAGGTCGGGTCGGACCGCTCACGCTGCCAACCACCAGAACTTGACGTCGGGATTCACGCTCCAGGCCGCCACGGTCGTCGGAGTCACAACGCCGTTCACGCGGACGGAAATCGAGGCAGCCGGCCCGACGTAGTAGCCGATGAGGTACGACGCGCTGATCCGGCTTCCGCCCCGACAGGCTGACCGCGTGCATCCCGAGCCCGAGGTCGCTGCCCGAGAGTCGTTCGTCGCCATACACGCCAGTGACGCCGCCCGTCCCCTCGGTGGACAGATCCGTTGTGCCGAGCATCAGGCCGAAATGCGTGCAGGGCATCACCGCGTCGTCGATGTGATAGCCGTACAGCACGACCGCCTGCCGTTGCTGTCGGTACCGACATTGCATCAGGCTGCCCCACGGCTGCGGATTTTCGTTGAGGTCAAAGTTCTGCGGTGCAGGCGGGGCGCCCGTCGTTGCTTGCGGTTCGGGAAAGCAGGACGACGTCGAGACGCTCGATGCCGAGGCGACCGGCGCGGCGGTACCTGCCACTCCGTTTGAGCTTGACGCGATCGGCGAGGCAGCCGTAGTCGTGAGAGGAACTGGCGACGGTGAGGTCAGCGGGCGGCCGACACCACCTGATGCGGGGTGCACGACGTGCATGCTGTGGCGGCCGGCGAACGCGACACCGGTCGCCGTGATGCCGAAGCACCGCAACCGCCGCAGCGCCGACGATCGAGACCTGCCGGATCCGCCTGATTCGGCGGCCGCGTCGCATGAGTCTGGTCAGACGTCGCACCGAGTTCGAGGTCGGGCGGCAACTGACCGAGTTCCTCGCCGAAATCGTCGTCGCTCATGTGCTCTCCTCTCGTGCCCGCGAAACCGCCGGCCCGTCATTGTCTGCAAGATTGGGTGAGCGGCGCAGTTTGGCCAGCGCCTTCGATGACGTGCTCTTCACGGTGCCGACGGAGACGCCGACAAGCGCGGCGACATCGGCTTCGCTGAGGTCGACGTAGTAGCGCAACACCACGATCGTTCGTTCTCGACGCGTGAGCTGGGCAAGGGCGGCAGCAAGCGCCGTCCGCTCATCTATTGTCCTGCCGTGATCGGGCACCAGGCCGTGCTCAGGTACTCGTTCAGTGGGGCGCTCGCGCCACGGTGCTCTGCGCCACCAGTCGATATAGCTGTTCACCATGACCCGACGCGCGTAGGCCTCCGCATCGTCGTGCCGCACCCGGCGCCACGCGGCGAACGTCTTCGCGTATGCGAGCTGGGTGAGATCTTGAGCCTGCTCCCGGTGTGACGTGAGCAACCAAGCTGTCCGCAGCAGGCGCGCCGAGGACTCTGTCACGAACCGGGTGAATTGGGCCGAAGCAGTCGCCGAGCTGGTCTGCCCGGAAGCGTCGAGTTCGTCGGACCGCTCCATCGATGTCGTCACACCCCGCAATACGGACCGTTGCCCAGATGGGTTGCCGCCGTCGTCCCACTCTGTCCCAGACTGAACAGACGCGCACAGATGCCAGGCGGGCGGACCGGTGAGCGGGTAGCGTCGCGGCATGGGTTTGTGGTTCGCACTCGCGCTGGTCCGCTTCTTCCTGAAGCTCGCGCGGCGCCGGCGGTAGTGGGTCCTGGTGCTGCTGCCCCCTAGTGCGTCGCGCAGCCAGGACGTAGCCTCAGCTCACCCTGTGAGGCTTCCCCTCTGAAAGGCGGCGCAGATGTTTGTCCAGATCATCCAGGGCACGGTGGTGGACGCCGACGCACTGCAGCGGTCGGTGGCACGGTGGCGCAAGGAGATCAAGCCTGGCGCGCACGGTTATCTAGGCTCCACCGGCGGGGTCACGCCAGACGGCCGGGGCATCACCATGGTCCGGTTCGAAACCGAGGCTGACGCGCAGGCCAACAGCGATCGCGCCGAGCAAGGTGCCTGGTGGAACGAAGCGTCGAAGGCGTTCGGCGACGACGTCACCTTCCACAACTGCACCGAAGTCGAGACCATTCTCGGCGGCGGCGACAACTCCGCGGGCTTCGTGCAGGTGCTTCAGGGACACACCAAGAACCAAGCCGAGATGCGCAGATTCGGTGTTGCCAGCCAAGACGAGCTGCGTGCGTTGCGACCCGACCTCCTCGGTGTCGTCGTCGGCTTTCACGGCGACGGTGGCTTCACCCAGTTCATCTACTTCCGCTCCGAGGAGGCGGCTCGCGAAGGCGAAAAGGCCATGCAGGACAAGCCCGAGCTCGCTGAGGGTTTGCGCGAGACGATCGAGGGCGACCTGACATTCTTCGACCTCGTGGAACCTGACATCGACTGATGGGTCTGTGTGGTGCACCGGCACGTGACCTGTTCAGGTGCCGGTGAGCCACTCAAATCCCCACGGCAGGAGCTGAATCCGACCGTCGTCGACAATCAGCTCGCCGGTGGTGGAATGCACGTGGCGCGGCGCGTGCAGACCAGCGCGTCCACATACGCCAGTGTCGACGTATTGTGTGAGATCGCTGAAGTTCGTCAGCGCGAGGAACGGTGCACTGCGCGGATGCGTCCGGCGGTAGGCGAGCACGCTGTTGATCTCGGTTGGCAGGATCTCGGTCTCGCCGCCCGCACGCAGTGCCAGCAAGGATCGTCGCGCATCCACCAGGCCGCGAATCGCCGCAAAAACCTTACCCTCCACAGATTTCGGGTCGCTTCGGCGATCGGCGACAGTCCAGTTCATGGCCGGCCGGTGCATCCACCGGTTATCGTCGGCGTGCGCCAGATCGTCGTCCCAATGAGGGTCGTTTCGCATCGCGAGCTCGTCGCCCATGTAGATCAGCGGGATACCGCCGAACGAAAACACCACGGCATACATCGACTCGAGCCGCCGCAAGGCGAGCGTAAGTTCGTGATCGTCGCCAGCAGCTAGGGCAGCCTCGACTCCGCACAATGACGCAGCGCTGCCACTGATACGGGCATCGCCAGTGACCTCGTTCTCTTGGAACAACGCACCGCGCGCGAACGACCCAGCGAAGCTGCCGGCGTAGTAGTCGTTGAGAAAACGACGATGGCTGAAACCGTTGAGCCCGACGGCGGCGGCGTCCTCGTCGGACACCGCCCACCCGATGTCGTCGTGACAGCGCAGATACGTAACCCAGGATGTCGATTGCGGAGCTGGACGGCGGCGCGACAACGCCTGCTCGGCAAGGCGGACGTCGCGGCTCGCCATCGTCGACCACAGCATCACCATGAGTTGGTTGTCGTAGGCCAGATCGCATTCCGGCTGGTAGCGGTCGTGCGCGCCGAGGTACTGCACCAGCCGGTCCGGGCTCACAATCGCCTCGGCCTTCAGCGCAAGACCGGGTGCGGCGAGGCCGGTGAGTGCCCGGAACGCCTGCACCAACAGGTGCGCCTCGGGCTGGTTCTGGCAGTCGGTCCCCATCCGCTTCCAAAGGAACGGGACGGCGTCGAGACGCAGCACGTCGATCCCGCGGTTCGCTAGCGCGAACATGGTGCCGAGCATGGCCCGGAACACCGTCGGGTTGGCGTAGTTCAGATCCCACTGAAACTCATGGAACGTCGTCCACACCCAGCCGAGTCCCGGCACCTCGGTGAAGCTGCCAGGCGCCATGTCGGGGAAGACCTCGGGCAGTGTGCGCTCGTACGCGTCGGGCAACGTTCGGTCCGGAAAGACGAGGTAGCAGTCACGGTAGACGGGGTCTCCGGCGAGTGCCCGCTGCGCCCACTCGTGCTCGCGCGCCGTGTGATTGACGACCAGGTCAATGCATAGCGCCATGCCGCGGTCGTGCAGGTCGTCCGCCAGCACCTGCAGGTCGGCCATGGTCCCGACACGGGGATCGACCTCGTCGTAGTTCTGCACCGCGTAGCCACCGTCGTTCTCACCGACCCGCGGCTTGAGGAGCGGCATCAGGTGCAGGTAGGTCACGCCGAGCTCGACCAGGTAGTCGAGGTGCTTCGCCACGCCCTCGAGCGACCCGGCGAACCGATCCGCGTAACAGACGTAGCCGATCATGCGGGCTCGCTGGAACCACGCCCGATCGATCTCGCGCCGGCGGTCGATGATGCGCAGCTTCTCCGGTCGCGCAGCCGCCGCATCGATCGCGTCCGACACGAGATCGTTGACGAGTTCGTCGACGTCGACCACCTCGCCGTACAGCGCCTCTAGTGGCTGGCGGATGTCGAACAGCGCCAGCTCAAGGCGAGTCAGAAACGCATCCGCCTCCCGCGTACCCAGGCGTTCGCGCGCCAAGCTCTCGATCACGACAGCCACCGTACTGGCCTGGGACGGCGGCTAGCTGAGGCCGGTCTGATCGGACGGCGACGTGCGCAGCGAGGCGAGGGCTGCGGCCGCGACAGCGACGACCGCTAGCACTACCACGCACGTCTGGAACCCAACGGTCACGACGTGCGGCGACGCGTGCTGGCCCTCCGCGTTGCGCAGCCCCAGCACAAGGCCGGTGACCGCGACGCCGATCGCGGTACCAAGACCGCGGGTCAAGTTGAGGATGCCACCGGCCATTCCCGAGTGCTCGCGGGGAGCAGCCGCCATGATCGCGGCGTTGTTCGCCGGCGTGAAGAGACCGAGCCCGACCCCGATGCCGGCCAGCACCACGACCACGGCGACCGAAGACCGCTCGACAAAGGCGAGTCCGACAAGTAGCCCTGCGACCAGAAGCATGCCGGTGACCGTCGGGATTCGCGCACCTATCCGATCGCGGGCGCGACCGGCGAACGGCGCCACAATGGCCAATGCGACGGGTAGCACGCCGAGTTCAAAACCAGCGCGGGTTGTCGAGAGATGCCGCGCGTGCTCAAGAAAGAAGGGGACGACGAAGAGAACGGCGAACAGCACGAGGTAGCTGAGCAGACCCGATGCGATGCCGGCAGTGAAGTCGAGGTTGCGGAACAGGTGCAGGTCGATCAGGGGCGCAGCCGTGCGCCGCTCGCGACGGCTGAATAGGCCGATCAATGTCGCTGCCGCGCCGAGCAGCACGAGCGGCGCCACGAATCCCGGGTTGCCTGCAAGATTGAGTGCAAGCAAGAGCGCCACAACTGCGGGCCCGAGGAACCCGAGGCCCAACCAGTCGAAGCGCGCCCGCGGCGCGAGTTCTCTGGTGCGCGGCAGCAACAGCCAAGCCAGCACCAAACCGATCAGCCCGACGGGACCGTTGAGGAAGAAGATCGACCGCCAGCCGGCGACGCCGATAAGGAGGCCGCCCACGGTCGGACCGAGCGCAAGACCGGTCGCTTGGGCCGCTCCTTGGATGCCAATGGCTCGCCCGAGGCTGGCCGTCGGAATCGCGGTGGCGATCAGCGCCACCGAGTTGGCTTGCAGCATCGCGGCGCCCAGCGCTTGCACAACCCGAAAACCGATGAGGACGCCGAGGCTGGGCGATAACCCGCAGCCGACTGACGCGAGCGTGAAGATCGCGAAGCCGTAGGTATACAGCAGCTTCCGGCCGATCATGTCCGCGAGCCGGCCGACCGCGGTGACGCTCGCGACGAGCACGAGCAGGTAGCTGAGTGCGACCCATTCGACGCTCGCGAGACTGGCGTGGAATTGCTGCTGCAAAGTCGGTAGCGCGAGGGTGACGATCGACGCATCGAGCTGGCCGAGAAACGCGCCGATGCTCACCGTGGCAACAACCAGCCACGGCGCGTTCGGCCAGTTGCGAATCGCCGCGGGCCGACGAGGCTCGACGACCAGGCGCTGCCAGCCACGCGGTTCGTCGGATTCGCTGTCCGCCACCATTTCAAACTACACCGGTTACCGAACGTTTCGGGAGACGGTGTATTTGACGTACGATGCAACGGTGCCTAGAGCAGAAGAGTTGCGACCCAGCGACGCCGAGGCTCTGACCGACGTGGTGAACCGCCTGCGTCGGGTCCTGCGAGCGGGCATCCGTACCGACTATCCGTGGGAAACGCTGCCCATGGCGCAGATAGAACTCCTGCAGTGCCTGCGCGACCACGAGCCTGCGGGCATCAGGGTGGGCGAGATCTGCACAACATTGCATCTAGCTCCGGCAACCACGAGCGGCCTCGTGCAGCAACTCGTAGAGGCGGGCACCGCAACGCGAGATCACAATCCTGCCGACCGACGGGTCGCCGTAGTGCGACTGACGAAGGCCGGACGCCGACAGCTGCAGGACTGGCAGAAGGCGCACGAACGCCGGCTCGGAACTGCCTTAGCGCAACTGTCGGTTGCGCAGCGTGCGGCGGTGCGCGCCGCCGTCCCCGCGTTGGCTGTTTTGGTTGACAAGCTCAGCCAGAGCTGAGTACGGCAGCAAGACGAGGCGATGAACAAAGGTCCGAGGCCCAACTCACGGTCTCGGGAGGTGGGCATCGGCGGGCGGAATGCACACGCTCAGGCGGCAAAGTCGGCGTCATGCATATCTCCGTCGCTTCGCTTAGTGAGGGAAGCCGTCGCGGCACGCCCCGCGCTGCGTAACGGCCGTCATGTTTCGCTTCCGTACGGTCGGGTGATGATCTCCAAGTTGTGCCCGTTCGGATCCTCCCAGTACAGGCCGCGCCCGCCGTCGGCATCGTTGATCTCACTAGCGCGCAGATGCATCGGGTCCGCCCAGTAGCGGAGACCGCGCGCGGTGAGCCGTTCGAAGATCGCATCGAACTCGGCTTCGCTGACCAGGAACGCGTAGTGCTGGGGCATGGCCGATGGAAGGTAGTCGGCGAAGGCCAGCGTGACGTCGTTCGCGCAGGCAACGGTGAGGAAGGGATCGCTCACTGATGGCGCGGGGAGTCCGAGGATGTCGCAGTAGAACTCGGCGGTTTCGTTCTTGTCGCGCGTGTGGATGATGGTGTGATTGAGCTGGACGGACATTACGTCTCCCGACCTGGTTGTTGTTGAAGTTTAGGCGGGGAAGAGCCGCTTCTCGGTCGCGAGGTGTGGCGCCCACTCGATGCGGTCCGCTCCGGCGAAGCGCAGGTACGCCCGGAGCGCGTCGCGCATCGCCTCGACGAAGCCGTTGGCGCGGCGCGGCGTGAAGCCTTCTTGCCACCAGACGCCGAGCACCTCCACGCGGTCTCGGTCCCGGTCGATCCGCGGTTCGATCCGGCCGACGAGGCGGTCGCCGAAGCAGATCGGGAGCACGTAGTAGCCCCAACGGCGCTTCGCTGGCGGAAAGAAACCCTCCCACACGTGCTCGAAGTCGAAGAGGCTCGCCAGCAGGGCGGTGTCCCACAGCAGCGCGTCGAACGGAGCGATGAAGGCGACGGATGGCGTCGGCTCTGGCGGCGCCTCGAGCAGCGCGAGTTCCTCCGGTAGGACGAAGCGTTTGGTTCGCAACCCGTCAACCTCGACGGGCACCAGCGCACCGCGCTCGACCAGCTCCGCGTGCAGCGTATTGCGGCCCACCCGCTCCGACGTCGATCTCGGCGGGGCGATGCGGTCGAACGTGCCGCCGGCGCCGCCGGCGCCGAGCAGGCCGTGGGCACGATACCGGGACAGGAGTTTGTGCAGCTGCTGTTCGCGCTCTGGCACTTCCTGCGCGAGCAATTCGGCCGGGAGCAGCCGTTCGAGGAGGTCGTAGTATCGGAGATTGTCGTCGCGCCGGGCGAGGCCGATCACGCCCGTGACGGTGTATGCCTCGAGCACGGACCGCACGGCGTTTTCCGGCACCCCGAACCAGTCTTTCGTCGCGCCAGACTCGCGCTCGAAATCGCGCGATGACAGAGGTCCTTCAGCGCGGACCCGCCGGAGCACCCGCTCGGCCACCGTGGCGTTCTCGGCGAGTGCGGCAGCGTGGAACCGAGGCCCCTTGCGGCCCCAAACATGACGAAACCAGGGAAACTCGCTTGTCGGGACGAATGACAGCGCCTTGTTGGTCGCCTCGAAGATCTCGCGGCGTTCGTAGAGCACGTCGCACCAAGCAGGCTGGTAGCCGGCCACGCGTGCGTGCAGCACGAGGTCGTGATTGCGGCCGGCGACCGTGATCGGGTCGAACTGGATTGACCCGAACTTACGGAAGACCGTGAGCACCCCGTCGAGACCACCCCCAACAGACCGCGCAGGCGCGAGGAAGTGCCGCGCGAGCAGATAGCGACGCGCCGCCTCAGCAGTGACCTTCATCCGGAGAACATAGCTGCGCGAGTTAGTGCGTTTCGTTCGGCTCGGATGACGGAAGCATCTTGCTGCGGTACCGAGCCAGAACTGACCCGCACTACAAGGCGAGCCATAGCCCAAGGGCCGCGGCGCCTAGCCCCACCGCGAGACTGGCGATGACGTTGAGTGTCGCCTCCAGCATTGCCCCCGCCTCGCCGAGTGCGATCGTTTCCCACATCCAGGTCGAGAACGTCGTGAACCCTGCGCAAAAGCCGCTGCCGATGATGGTGGCGGCCGTCACCGACAAGCCGTGGTGCGCGGCTAGCCCCGTCGTCAAGCCCAGGACGAAGGAGCCGAGGACGTTGATCGCGAAGGTCCCCCACGGAAACACGCTGTCGTGTTGATGGGAGATGACCTGGTCGGCAACGTATCGGCAGACGGCGCCGACGCCAGCCACGACAGCCACGGCTAGACCAAGCAGCATCAGCGACGTCCGACTGCAGGGGAGAGCATCTCGACCGGGCGAATCGTGATCAGACCTGCGTCACCCACCAGCTCCTGCACTTCGGGTAGGAACTCGCGGATCCGCGCCTCGGTGTCGACGATGACGACGATGAGCGGCGTGTGCGCGCCGAAGTCGAGGATGCGTGCCTCATGCATCTCATGCGAGTGGCCGAAGCCTTCGATGCCGCGAAAGACACTCGCCCCCGCGAGTCCGTTCTTGTGAGAGCGGTGGACGATCTCGCTGTAGAGCGGCGTGTGGTGAAAGCGCGCGTGCTCACCAACCAGCACAGTCATTTCCAGATGCGGACCGTAATTCACGAAGGCACTCCTTCCGATGTACGTGCACGACGGCGGTTCGCACTGATGGCGCGCCCGCTAGCCAAGCCCAAAGACGCTGCGACCAGCCCACCGAAAAGGCTGCCCACGGTGTACGCGATCGCCAGCATCGGATGGCCGTGCGCGAACAAGTGGTCGGTAGCCGTTGCCAACGACGAGAACGTGGTGAACGCACCGATGAACCCGGTGCCCAGGGCCGGCCGCACATACCTGGTGGGCGGGAAGACCTCGAGAACCAGGACCAGCAGCACCGAGAGCGCGAACGCCCCCGACAGGTTGATCGCGAAGATGTCCCACGGAAACCCGTCAACGGGCGGCGGCGCGGCAATACCGATGCCGTAGCGAGCGCCTCCCCCGAGCACGCCTCCAAGAAAGACTGCGAGCAGGACGCCGGGTGCCAGCCGCGGCCATCGCGACGCTGGCCGCCGTCGAGGCGGGCTCTCGGGCTCGTCGACGTCAGGATCAATCGGCAGGGCACGCAAGCCGCCGACCGCATCCGGAGTCGGCTCATCGCTCACCGCGGCGACCCCCTCTGATGCACGTCGCTGAAATCCCTGCCGCACGCGACCCGATCCCCCGCCAACAGCCATTATGTTGAGACCAGCGATCGGCGGGCCCGCCAACCACCGTCGGAGATCGTCGGTTATGAGCAACTTCGAGCGACCGTGCCAGCTGACCATCTACGTGTGCGACAGCGCCGTTCACCACCACAAGCCGTTGTCCGACGCGATCGTGCACCGGGCGCACGAGGCTGGGCTCGCCGGCGCGACTGTGTTGCGTGGCATCGAGGGATTCGGGCGATCGGGTGACATCCACACAACGCGGATTCTCGACGTGTCCGACCATCTGCCGATTTCGATCGTCATCGTCGATGAGGATGCCAAGCTGCGCGACTTCGTTCATCACAACGATGACCTGTTGCACGGTCGGCTTGTCACACTCGACCAACTCGAGATCTACCCGGCTGCGACACAGGCGTGAGATTGGCGCTCGCACGTCGGCGGACATGGACTACCCCTCCGTAGAGAAGTAGGAGCCATCGGCCGGGTGGCGGTTCGACAAAGCGGGCGAGCTCCATCGCCGACTGCGAGTCTAGGCTACGCCGCCCGGTCGCAGCGACTGGCGATACTGTGGCGCTCCACCACTTGTCGTTCAAGGCAGGAGTGCACGTCGTGACTGCGAGCGACTCGGTGCCGCAACCCGCGGCCACCATCACGTTCCATCCAGATTTTCTGGTCGGCTCGGTCGACCCACGGTTGTTCGGATCGTTCGTCGAGCATCTGGGGCGCTGCGTCTACACCGGCGTCTACGAGCCTGGTCATCCGAGCTGCCGACACCATGGGGTTTCGCACCGACGTCGCCGACCTGACACGTGAACTCGGCGTAACCCTCGTCCGCTATCCCGGCGGCAACTTCGTCTCGGGCTACCGCTGGGAGGACGGAGTCGGCCCGAAAGCCGATCGGCCGCGGCGGGTCGACCTGGCCTGGCGATCAATCGAGTCCAACCACGTCGGCACCGACGAGTTTCTCGGTTGGACCAGCCGTCAGAACCTGACGCCGATGATGGCGGTCAATCTCGGCAGCCGTGGCCTGCAGCCCGCGGCCGACCTCGTTGAGTACACGAACGTCCGCGGCGGCACTTACTGGTCCGACCTGCGCCGAGCTAACGGGTCTGCCGAACCCTACGCAGTCAAGCTCTGGTGTCTTGGCAACGAGATGGACGGACCGTGGCAGACCGGCCAAAAGAGCGCCGCCGAGTACGCGACCGCAGCGGCCGAAGCGGCAAAGGCGATGCGCGCCGTTGACCCCAGCATCGAACTCGTCGCCTGCGGCAGCTCGTCGCGTGACATGCCCACGTTCGGCAGCCTGGGAGTCGACCGTCCTCGAACGCACCTACAACCTCGTCGACTACGTATCGCTCCACGCGTACTACCAACAACACGGCGACGACCGCGCCAGCTTCCTTGCGTCCGGAGCCGCCCTCGAGGCGTTCATCAGCGACGTCGTGGCGACAGTCGACGCAGTGAAGGCCCGGCTGCACAGCAACAAGACCATCTACCTGTCGCTCGATGAGTGGAACGTCTGGTACCTGAGCAGGTTTGCGGCCAGCACCGGCGATCTCGTCGAGGCGCCGGCACTCCTTGAAGACATCTACAGCACCCTCGACGCCGTTGTTGTCGGGGATCTGCTGATCAGCATGCTCAAGCACGCCGACCGGCTGCGCATCGGTTGTCTCGCGCAGCTGGTGAACGTCATCGCGCCGATTCGGACGACGCCGGGCGGGGACGCCTGGCGGCAGACGACCTTCTATCCGTTCGCACACACGGCCGCCCTGCGCGGCTCGCAGGTACTCCACGCGGTCGTGTCGGCCCCAGTGTCGGACACCGACCGCCACGGTGAGGTCAGCGACCTGAACGCCGTCGTCACCGCGTCGCAAGTCGATGACGATCGGATCGAGCTCACGATCTTCATGGTCAACCGAGGACTCAGTCCGCTAGTGGTCACGCTGAACCATCGCAGCTTGCCCGACCTCAAGGTGGTCGAAGCGGCATCGATCGCAGCCGACAACGTCGGCCCCCGGCACGACGCGACTGGGGCGGCCGCTGCGCAACCCCGCCCGATCGAATGGTCCGTCTGCCACGGGCGGTACCACCACGCTCCGGTTGCCTGCTGAGTCGTGGACGTCGGTCCGCGCGACGGCTACCGGATCGCTAGCGTGAGCCACCCGTATCCGTAGGCCGCTCCAGGAGATATGTTAACGCTCTCATCTCGTGTTCTCGAAGGGTCGTCGGACATGCCCGAAGGGTTGGATCTACCTAGGCAGCAGGGCGAGCTGTGGTTCCTCACCGGGAGCCAGCCGCTGTACGGCGAGGAGACGCTGCGTCAGGTTGCCCAGCAGTCGCAGCAAATCGCGACTGGGCTCGACGGGTCGGGTCGCATCCCGTTGCCGATCGTCTGGAAGCCGGTACTGACCACCGCCGAGGCGATCCGCCAGGCGTGCGTCGACGCGACGGCGGATAAGAGTTGCGTCGGCGTCATCACCTGGATGCACACCTTCTCGCCGGCCAAGGCCTGGATCGGCGGCCTCGACGCGCTCCGCAAGCCGCTGCTGCATTTCCACACGCAGGCCAACCTGTCGCTGCCGTGGGCAGAGATCGACATGGACTTCATGAACCTGAACCAGGCCGCCCACGGCGACCGCGAGTTCGGGTTCATCGAGACCCGGATGCGGCTGCGGCGCAAGACGGTCGTCGGACACTGGTCTGATCCGAGCGCCGTTTCCCGCATCGCCGACTGGGCCAGGGCCGCCATCGGTTGGCAGGCCGCGCACGAGATGCGGCTCGTCAGATTCGGCGACAACATGCGCGACGTCGCCGTCACCGAAGGCGACAAGGTCGAGGCGCAACTCCGGCTGGGCATGTCGGTCAACACCTACGGTGTCAACGATCTGGTCGCGGTCGTCGACGCCGTTCCAGAATCTGACATCGATGCTCTCGTGGCCGAGTACGAGAGTTCGTACACGGTGGTGCCCTCGCTGCGGACCGGCGGCGAACGGGCCGACTCCCTGCGCTACGCGGCCCGCATCGAAGCGGCACTCCGCACGTTCCTCGAGGACGGCGGGTTCACCGCGTTCACGACGAACTTCGAGGACCTCGGCGGCTTGCGGCAACTGCCGGGCCTGGCCGTCCAGCGGCTGATGGCCGACGGCTACGGGTTCGGCGGCGAAGGCGACTGGAAGACGGCCTCGCTGGTCCGGCTGCTCAAGGTGATGTCGGCCGGCCTCGAAGGCGGCACCTCGTTCATGGAGGACTACACGTACCACCTCGGGCCGGGCGAGCCGAAGATCCTCGGCGCGCACATGCTCGAGGTCTGTCCCACGATCAGCGGCGCACCACCGAGCTGCGAGATCCACCCGCTCGGGATCGGCGGTCGCGAAGACCCGGTCCGGCTGGTGTTTCGCGCCAAGCCGGCCACCGGTTTCGTGGTGGGGCTGATCGACCTCGGAGACAGGTTCCGCCTCGTCGCCAACGACATCGAGATCGTCGAGCCCGATGAGCCGCTTCCGCGATTGCCCGTCGCCTGCGCCGTGTGGCGCCCGGCGCCCAGCTTCGCGACGTCCGCCGAGGCCTGGCTGACCGCCGGCGGTCCGCACCACACGGCGCTCACGACGGCCCTGAGCTTCGACACGCTCGCCGACTTCGCGCAGCTGGCGAACGTCGAACTGCTGCACATCGACGCGGACACCACGATGCGGCAGTTCGCCAACGAGGTGCGCTGGAATCAGGCGTACTACCGCCTCGCCGGCGGCCTCTAGGAGGCCCGGCGTCATAGCGCCTTCAACGGCCCAGTCGAGCGAGCCCGATGTTAGCGTGCACAGTGCGTCGTCTCTGCGGCCGTTGCCGTCCGAAAGCCACTTCGATCGTTCTAGCTGCGTTGCCCGGCTAAGGTCATCGTCGTGACGCCCGACAAGTACTCCTCCCCGGACCATCACACGAGACAGTGAGCGCCGATTCATGACCCTTGCCTTAGCCCGCCTCGGAGCGGCCGGCCACGAGCGTCCGTTTGCCATCGTCGACGGAGTCGCGTCAAGCATCGAGAGCCTGACCGCGGAGATCGACGGCGCGTTCCTCGACGGCGGCGGGGTCGAGCGAGTTCGTGCCGCTCTCGCCGACGGCAGCCTTCCGGTCGCTGGCCCCATCGAGTCGCTGCGCCTGCGCTACGGTCCGCCGATCGCGCGGCCCGGCAAGGTCGTGTGCGTGGGTCTGAACTACCGCGACCACGCCGAGGAGACGAACGCGGCGGTGCCGGCCGAACCGATCCTGTTCATGAAGGATTCGTCGACGGTGATCGGGCCTCATGACGAGATCCTGGTGCCGCGCCGGTCGGTCAAGACGGACTGGGAAGTCGAACTCGCCGTCGTCATCGGTCACACCGCGCGCTATCTGGGCAGCGACGCCGAGGCCCTCGCGTGCATCGCGGGTTACGCCATCGCCAACGACGTCTCGGAGCGGGAGTTCCAACTCGAGCGCGGTGGCCAGTGGGACAAGGGCAAGAGTTGCGAGACGTTCAATCCGCTCGGGCCGTGGTTGGTGCCAGCCGACGAGATCGCCGACCCGCAAGCGCTCGGCCTGCGGCTCTGGGTGAACGGTGAGCTGCGACAGAACGGCAAGACCTCGAACATGATTTTCGGCGTCGTGGAGGTGGTCCGCTACATCAGCCAGTTCATGGTGCTGCGGCCCGGTGACGTGATCAACACCGGCACGCCGGCCGGCGTCGCGCAAGGACAGCCCGAGCCGAAGCCGTTCCTGCGCGCAGGTGACGTCGCTCGAGTTGGAAATCGAAGGCCTCGGACGCCAGCGCCAAGTTCTTGGGCCAAGCATGACGACGGACTTCGACGGCCTGGTCGCCGTCGTCACGGGTGGTGCGTCGGGCATCGGCTTGCAGACCGCGCGGTTGCTGGCGCAGCGAGGTGCGAAGGTCGCGTGCCTCGACGTGGTCATCGAAGGGCTGGACGCCGATCTGTTCGGCGTGCGAGCCGACGTCACCGACGACGATTCAGTGAAGGCCGCGATCGAAGCCGTGGTGCTCAGGTTCGGCGGCATCGACATCGTCGTCAACAACGCCGGCATCGGTGCTCGGGGTGACGTCGCCGCCAACGACGACGCGGAATGGCATCACGTGCTCGACGTCAACGTCGTCGGCATGGTTCGGGTGAGCCGCGCAGCGCTGCCGTATCTGCGAGGCTCGTCGCACGCGGCGATCGTCAACACCGGATCGATCTGCTCGTGGGCCGGACTGCCGGCGCGCGCGCTGTACACCGCGAGCAAAGGCGCCGTGCAGGCGCTGACTCTCGCGATGGCAGCCGACCATGTGCGCGAAGGCATCCGGGTCAACTGCGTGAACCCCGGCACGGCCGACACGCCGTGGGTCGGGCGCCTGCTCGACGCCGCTGACGACCCGGTCGCCGAACGAGCCGCCCTCGAATCGCGCCAACCGCTTGGTCGGCTGGTGGCCCCCGACGAAATCGCCGAGGCGATCGCCTATCTGGCATCACCCGCCGCGGCGTCGACCACGGGCACGCTGCTGGCCGTCGACGGCGGCATGTACGGGCTGCGGATGCCGCCAGCCTCGCGGTGATCAGGACGCGGCTGCGTGCGACCCCGTCGGCACTCGCCCGGCAAGCCAGTCGAGAAACGCAGCGGCCGACATCGGCCGAGCGATCAGGTAACCCTGCGCAATGTCGGCGCCGAGGGCGAGGAGCTGGGCGTACTCGGCATCGCGCTCGATGCCTTCAGCAACGACGCGAAGGCCCAGCGTGTGTCCGAGCTGGATGATCGAACGCACGATCGCTGCGTGCGTCGGATCGGCGACGACTCGCGAGACGAAGGCGCGGTCGATCTTCAGCTCGTCGACCGGCAACGCGGCGAGGTAGGCAAGTGACGTCTGCCCCTGACCGAAGTCGTCGATGGACAGCACGACGCCGGCGTCATGCAAGGTGCCGAGGCACACCCGCGCAGCGTCCGGATCGACGAACAGCGCGGTCTCGGTGATCTCGACGATCAGTCGGTGCGGTGCTACGCCAGACTCCGCCACGATCGCGAGCAAGCGCGCCGCGAAACCAGGGTCGGACAAGTTGCGAGCCGAGACGTTGATGGCGACCTCGAGGCCGGCCGCGGCGGGGCCCCACGCATCGAGTTGGGCGAGTGCAGTACGCGCCACCCAGTCCGTCAGCGGGTGGATCATCGCCGTTTGCTCGATCGACGGCAGGAACACACCGGGCGGCAACAACTCGCCGTCCAGGTTCCACCGGATCAGCGCCTCAACCGCAACGACCGTGCCATCGGCGAGCAGCGTCTTCGGCTGGTAGTGCAGCTCGAGTTCGCCGGCCGAGATGGCACGGTGGAAACGCGGGAGCAGCGCAACGTTGGACGCAGCCCGGTCTGGGCGGTCGACGTAGCCGGCGCACCTGTCGACGGACATCTTCGCCCGGCCGAGGGCGGCATCGACGCGCACGAGCAACTCATCGACGGGTTCACCTTCGACGGCGCGGTAGTACCCGACGGCCACCTCGACAAGAACCGGAACGTCATCAGCAAGTACGGGCTCGGCCGCTACCGCCTGCAGCTGCAATGCCCAGGCGCGCAGATCGCTGTCGGGCGCGGTGAAGCTGGCGAGCGCGAACTCGTCGCCACCCAGACGTGCGACGACGGCGTCGGTGCCCGCGGCGGCAGCAAGTCGACGTCCGAGCTCAAGCAGCACTTCGTCACCACGGGCCCGGCCCAACGCCTCGTTGATCTCCCGGAAGCGAGCGACGTCGATGAGCGCCACCGACGGCGTCGCGGCGGCATCCCCAGCAGTCAGCGGCATCGCGTCGTTTCTGCAACGCGTCGGCGAAGCCTTCAGAGTTCAGCATGCCGGACGGCACGTGGTGGTGAGCGATGTACTGCAGCCGTTCGGCGCGCTTGCGCAACCGCCGCGTGGTCGAGGCGGAGATAGCACCAAGCACGAGCCACAGGGC
The DNA here is from genome assembly GCA_963825425.1 of uncultured Actinomycetes bacterium. GTDB lineage: Bacteria > Actinomycetota > Actinomycetes > Acidothermales > Acidothermaceae > PALSA-607. Next base: position 379,529 of record CAWGTF010000015.1, on the reverse strand, counting down.
AAGCAGTCCGGCGGCGAGCAGCGCGTACATCTGATGCAGGCCAGCAGTCACGTCCTTCTGGATCGGCGCGTACGGCAGGTACATCTCCAGGACGCCGACCTGCGTGCGGGCAGTACCGACATCGATCGGCTGATAGATCTCGACGACCCGCGGGCCAACCGGTCCAAGGTCGTTGGCGTCGCTGTTGAGTCTGCTGAGCTTGCTGACAACCTCGCCGTGCACCGCGTCGAGCGCTTCGTCGTCGCCCGCGACTTGCGTCGACCGGCCGCTGCCGTCGTCCGACCACACCACGTCGCCGGACATGTCGCGTACCCGCAGCCGCAGCAGCCGGTTCTCACCGGACGCTCGGCTGAAGGCGGCGGTAATCGCGGTAGCTGCGCTCGGCGGGATCGAGCCTTGAAGCGGCTTGGTACCAAGCGTCGGTCCGACGATGTCGTCGGCGAGCAGCGAGGCCTGGCTGCGGGCTTCGGCCATCGCGCTGCGATTTGTGTCGGCCCGGTACGTGATGGCGAGGACGGCGCCGAGCGCGACGACCGGCACGAGCGACGCGGCAGCGTAGACGGCGAACAGTGGGACCGCGGGCCGGCTCTGGGGCACGCTTCGCATACATGGAATGTCGACCATTGCCAGCCAGGGAGTTCGGCCAGCTGCGCGTTTCGACTACGCCGACCGGCGCACTCGCGTACAGCCGTTCGGACCCTCGACAGTCTCGAGCGTGCTGTCGTGGTGCTGCCCAAATCGGGAGCTGGTCGCCTCTCGGCGAGAAGCTCGACGCGGCTTCGGCGAACCGATCCCTCCGCGCCGGCTGTAGGTGAGGCCCGGGGACACAAGGCTCCCGATCCGGGCAGCGATGTATTCATCGGCGACGCGCATGCGGAACTGAACGGCCATCCGTGGCACGCCGCACCGGTAGCACGCACCACTGCTAGCAGCGAGCGCACGCACCAACGACACTGTGGTGATGCATCGGCTATTCATCCTGCGGCACGCCAAAGCGGCGACGCACCCACCTACGGCGAGCGGCGGCGATCATGCCCGGCCGCTGGCAGCACGCGGCCGCGCCGTGCTGCCTCGCGTTGCCCGCAACATTGCTGATCACCTTGAGGGACAGCCGCTCGATCTCGTGCTCTGCTCGCCGTCGGCCCGCACCCGCGAGACCGTCGACCTCGTCGCGCAGGCCGAGCCGGCGGTGGCCGCCGCCCGACTGAAGCTCGTCGACAAGCTCTACCTCGCCGATGCGGCGCGACTGCTGAAGACGCTGCGCAAAGTGCATGACGACAAAGCCACCGTGCTGGTGTGCGGGCACAATCCCGGCCTGCATGAGCTCGCGTTGATCCTGCTCGGCGACGACGGATCGGACGACACCGCAGAACCCGCGCCACCGTCGTCCGTACCACTGTCATCCGTACCACTGTCATCCGTACCACCGAGACTGCGCTACGACCTGCCGACCGCCGGGCTCGTCGTGGTTGATCTCGACGGCAGTTGGACGTCGCTGGGCACCGACCCGGGAATTCGCGGGACGACGTTGCGGGCGTTCGTCGTTCCAACGGACGAGTAAGACCCGATCGCCCAAGCGACGACGGCAACGGGCAAGGACACCGGATGCCCGCCGGAGGCGGGTGTCCGGGCGGCGGTCGCATGCGGCCCACAAGCTGCGCGCCGCATCGTCGGGCAGGCCGGCCACCAGAGCAGCGAGTTCGACTGCTGCTTTCATCAGCGCCAGCGGTTCGGCGTCCCCAAAGATCTGACCGACCTGTGTCGACCCGTAGCCACGCACGAGGCACCGGTAGGCGGCCGGCCCGATGTCGGCGACCAGCACGGCAGCTTGGGTGATCGACCAATCACCATCGAGAACGACGCGTGCGTTCGGGCACCGCTCGCCGTCCTGCCGCATCTTGGAATCGACGGCAGTGTCTACAACCAGGCGATGATGCTGCGAGGCGCGGTGTGCGAGTTCGACCGCGGTCGCCACGTCGATGAGTTGCGCGGGATCCCAGGCGTCGGCCAGCCGCGCGGTGGCGAGCGCGACGAACGCGTGCAGGCCGTCGACCGCGGAGGCTTTCGGCGCCGCGCACTCGAGCAAGCCGACCCGGCGTTCGACCTCGTCAAGTTCGGCACGCCAATGACGCACCAGCGCGGGCGACACCGGACCTAGCCGACTGGTCGCGTCATCGACGACGTCACGCCATGCCCTCACGCCACCTCCCTTACGCTGGCTCCGGTCTCGCAAGTTGTCCATCGGCGTCGGCGCCGCCGCCGCGCACGTGTGTAAGTCTCCTGGAGCGAGTATGGGCACAGATCGATCGCCAACGGAGGTCAACACCTTCGCTCGTTCGCTGTTTGCGGATCTACCGTCCCGCTACGACACGTTGGCCTACCTCCTTTCGTTCGGCCAGGACCGGCGGTGGCGGGCCGCCGTGGTCGAGCGGATCACCGCGGCGAATCCTCGACGAGTGCTCGACGTCGCATGCGGGCCGGCGGGAGTGACACTGGCCATCGCGCACGCCTGCGACGCCGAGCTGGTCGGCGTCGACCTCACCGACGACATGATCCGGCAAGGCTTGGCTAACGTGCGCGCCGCCGGTTTGGACGACCGGGTCAAGCTGGCGATTGCCCGTGCTGAGGAAATGCCTTTCGCTGACGGCACTTTCGACGCGATCTCCTTCAGCTACCTGATGCGTTACGTCGAGGATCCCGCGGCGACCATCGCCGAACTCGCGCGCTGCCTGGCTCCGGGCGGCACGATCGCCAGCCTCGAATTCCATGTGCCCGGCTGGGCGCCGGCCCGGGTTGTGTGGTGGTTCTACACGCGCTTCGTCTTACCTGCAGCCGGCGGGCTCGCGGGAGGCCGCGCCTGGTATCGCGTGGGCCGCTTCCTCGGTCCGAACATCAGCTACCACTACCTGCGCTACCCGGTCGCCGCGCACGTCGCGAACTGGCGTGCCGCCGGGCTGGACAACGTCAAGGTGAAACCGATGAGCTTCGGCGGCGGCCTGGTGATGTCGGCTACCCGCGGTGGCTGAGACTCGACCGGCAGCCGCCTTCTACGGTGCAGGGCGCGGGGACGGCGGGTGGCGCGACTGGATCACGCTGCTGCACCCGCCGTACACCGCCTGGCACCTGTCCTACGTCGCCATCGGCGCGTCACTGGCTCACCCGATCCGCCTCGACCGGCTCGGTTGGAGCCTGCTCGGGTTCTTCCTCGGCGTCGGCATCGGCGCCCACGCTCTCGACGAGCTGCACGGACGTCCGCTGCGCACCGGCGTCCCGACCTGGGCTCTTGCGGGTGTCGGCGGTGCGGCCGTCGCTGGCGCGGCCGTCGACGGGTGGCTCGTCGGGGGCGTCCACCTGCTGCCGTTCGTTGCGGTCGGCGCGCTAGTCGTGCTGGCGTACAACCTGGAGTGGTTCGGCGGGATCGTGCACAACAGCGCGGGCTTCGCGGCGTCCTGGGGTGCGTTTCCGGTGCTCACTGGCTACTACACGCAGCACTGGTCGATCTCGGTCGGTGCCGGCCTTGCGGCGGTCGGCGCGTTCGGTTTGTCGTTCGCGCAGCGCACGCTGAGCACCCAAGCTCGGTGGCTGCGCCGCTCGGTACGCGACATTGACGGCAAGGGCACCCTCAACGACGGGACGCCGGTTGAGCTGACGGTCGCGAGCCTGCTGAGGCCGATCGAAACCGCTCTCAAGGCTGTCTCGTGGTCGCTGGTCGCGGTGGCGGTTGGGCTGGTCGTCGCCGCGCGCTGACGGATGTCTCTTCCGAGCGCGGTTCCGGACGTCACCGCCGGAAATGCTTAGGTGGTCGGCCTTACGGGCATGGCGACAGGGATGAGTGCCTCAACTCGCGCGACGCCACGATGTGCCGGCGCGCGCTACTAGGCCTGGAGCCGACGCCACAGGCGGCCGGCGCGGCCAGGCACTTCGTCGCGGAAGTCTCCAGGCGGTGGGGCATCGACGACGTGATCGACCAGGTCACCCTCGCCGTGTCAGAACTGGTCACCAACGCGGTGCTGCACGCGCGCACCAATATCGACGTCGAACTGTGCGTGATCGGTGCCGCCATGACGGTGGGCGTGATCGATCGGGATCCACGGCCGCCGGTGATTCGACCGGTCCGCCTCGACCTGCTGGCCGACCTCGACGCGGTGCCGTCAGTGACCCCCGACTTCGACGACCGGCTCCAGATCGACCGGAACCTGACCGACCGGCACCCGACCGACGAGCACCCGACCGACGAGCACCCCACCGACGAGCACCCCACCGACCGGCAGCCGACTGCGAGCGTCGGCTCGAGTGGCAGCATCGCCGCCGGCCGTGGTCTCTTAATCGTCGACCAACTCGGCGACAAGTGGGGCGTCGCGGAGCGTACCGACGGCAAGGAGGTGTGGCTCACAGTTCCGGTGCGGTGGGCGCACGTGCACGAATGCGGATGCGACCAGCAGCGTTTCGCCCTGCCAGGTCACGGCTGCATCCACATCGCGGGGTCGTGGGACAGCCCGGCGGTCGATCACGCTTAGTAGCCGTGCGCGCGGCTACTGACCCCCGGTGTTCACGACACGCCGATAAAGCCGCAAAATACGTTTGGCTAGGGGCGTCAGGGGCGAAGTTCCGTACAGTCGAATAGCTGCGATTTCGGGTCACGCGCGACTATTTTGGGTCGCGCGCGATTTTGGTCACGACGATTCAGGTTCGGCGCGCCGACGAGCCACGCGCTCAGCTGCCAGTCTTTCGACAGCTGCGAGCCCTTCGACATGAAACGAGGAGGCGGTGCAATGGGCAGTGGATTGGTCGAGGTTTTTCTCCTCGCCGTGCTGACCATCATCGTCTTGCCGTGTTGCTTCTTCACGCTGCTCGCCCTGCTCGATCGGTTCGAGCGCGGCCTCGATCCCGACGCGCTTCCGCCGCCCGCCCTGGCCGTAAGACCGGCAGCGGTAGCGGTCACCGAGTTGGACGACGAGAGCGCAGGCGCGGACGTCGTCTCGCTGCCAATTGCGGTCACGATGACCGATTCTCCCGCCGCAGCAACCGGTTAACCCCGAGCGGCCCGCGTCCGCTGTTGCCGCCCGGCCCGCCGTCCCGCCGCCGCCGTGCCGAGTGAAGGAATTCGGCGGTTCTCGGTGCGCGGAACACAGCCGAATTCCTTCACTCGAGGCACTAGCGGGTGCTCAGACCTCGATCTCGTGCATGAGCGGGCCCTCGTCCAGCACGACCGGACGCCGCGTCCCGTTGGGGAGTAGTTCCGCCGGCTGGCCAGGGGCGACGTACTCGGGCTGGCCCGTTGGTGCATACACCGGCTGACCGGTAGCTGCGGGGACCTCTACTGGCGCGGCGGGGACGGCGACCGGCGCAGCAGCGCGCTGAGCAGCTAGTTCGCGCGCCAACCTGTCGCGCTCCGCCACCAGCCCGTCGTGTTCTTCGCGAGCGGCCCTGTTCTCGGCCCGACGCCGGCTCGAGGCGCGACGACGCAAGCGAGTTGAGACGCTGGCGGCCCAGAGGCCGAAGAAGAAGATTGTGGTCAGCACGACCGCGGACAAGAAGATCTGCGCAAGCGTGTAGTGGCCGAGCTGGTGCCCGAAGCCCTTAACGGCGTACGTCCCGCCGCCCCAGTTCTCCGAGACGACTACGCCCGCGAACGCGGCGGCAGCCACCACGATCAAGAGGCCGATGATCAGCATCGCGTGTCACCCTTTCGCTAATTTCGGTGCATCTGTCCTAGTGCCGGCCGCGGCGCTTCGAGCGAAGCACGCGCTCCGGTTTGATCCCTACCCCTTCTGGGCGGTCCAATCCCTCCCATCGCCGAAAGTCGACGGGTGACCAGGGATGATTGCCTGGAAACAGCATGCCAGCATGACCAGGACGAAATACCTAAAACGCGTACACAGCCGACCCATGGGAGCAGCTCGATGGGGGACGACAGCCACACCCCGGACGACGGGCAAGCCAATCTCGAGCTGATCGCGGCCGGGCTTCGGCGCGACGCCGAGGACACCCGACTCCACGGTCAGGTCGTCCTGGAGTCCCTCGCGAACGCGTTGCCGCCGGAACTGGCCCGAGTGGAGCGGTCCGGCGGTCTGGTGCGCAAGTCGAAGGTTGTCGGCGTGCACATCAGCGTCGGCGACCGGCGCTACGTGCTGAAGACCACGCCGTCCGGCCTCGCATCATCGGTGTGCCACGAATCGGGCGGCATCGTCATGAGCACCACGCCGGTCGAATTCGATGCGTGGGTTCGTGAGTTGCTGTCGGCGCTCTCGACCGCGGCCGGGCGCAGTGCGTCAGCAGCGCTGGCGTTGCAGCAACTCGCGATCAACGGAACCAGCTGACCACCCGTGACGTTGATCCCGTCGATGATGCGCTGATGCCAAATAGCTTCGACGACTTGCTTGCCGGCATGACCGCGGCCGAGATCGACGCGCGCAGCATCGCCGAACTCGACGCGGGCCGCCTTCCGCTGCGGGCCCAACAGCGACTAGCCACCATGCGCGAGGACGCCGCGTTCACGTCAGCACTCAGCGTCGATGAGCACCACGCGATCAGGTCGGTCGGCTTCTCCCCGGTCGGCCAGGTCATGGGCACCTGCGTCGTTCACCAGGGCGCGTACGCGCTGAGCATGTGCGGCTACTACGGCTACGGCATGCGCTACGCGTGGGGCGCCGCGCCGGTCACTGTCGCGCAGCAGGTCGAAGCCGCGCTGAAGGGCGCACGGCACGCCGCGGTCAGCCGCATGGTGCAAGAGTGCGAAGGCCTGCGCGGTGACGGCATTGTCGGCGTCCGACTGACGATGGAACCGTTCGTCGCGGGCGGCATCGAAGTGCAAGCGATCGGGACGGCGGTGCGCGCGGACGGCGATGTGCGACCGCCGCGTCCGTTCACCTCCGACGTCACCGGCCAGGACTTCGCGAAGTTGATGCTCGCCGGCTGGCTGCCCGCCGGCCTGGTCATGGGCACCGCTGTGCTGATCCGGCACGACGACTACACGACCGCTTGGCAAAGCGGCTCGTGGAACAACACGGAGGTCAGCGGCGTCACCGACCTCGTGACCAGCGCGCGCGACCGGGCTCGCGCGACGTTGCAAAGCGATGCATCGCGCTTCGGTGCGCAGCACGTGGTGCTTCGCGATCTGGGCCTCTGGGTTTTCCACCAGGGATGCAGGTCTGGCACTGAAGGCCACGACCACGTCGCGGAGTCGCTGGCGATCGGCACTGCGTTGGTACCGCTGCGACACGGCCACGCGAACGACGTTCCCCGCCCGCTACCGATCTTGCGACTGAACAAGTGACTTGCGTTTGAAAATGACCAGAGGAGATACCCGATGACCGACGGCGACCACAGGCGGCCTTCCCCAAGACGCCATGACGAGGCTGTCGGAGCTGCAACCGGGCAAGCCCGGCTCGATCTTCACCTCCGACCTCACCGTGAACGAGTTCCTGCTCGTCAAGCAGGCTGGCTTCACTCCGGTCGGCATGGTGCTCGGCTCGTCGATCTATCACGTCGGCATTCAAGTCGGCCGGTGGAGCCAGAACCAAGAACTCGACGTCCTGTCGCAGGCGATGTATCACGCGCGTGAACTCGCGATGAGTCGCATGGAACAAGAAGCCAACGTGCTCGGCGCCGACGGCATTGTCGGCGTCCGGCTCGAAGTTGAGTTCAAGGAATGGGGCAGCCGACATCGCCGAGTTCCTCGCCGTCGGCACTGCGGTGAAAGCCGACGACGGCACGAGCTGGCGCAACGACAAGGGACTGCCGTTCACCTCCGACTTGTCGGGTCAGGATTTCTGGACGCTCGTGCAGACCGGCTACGCACCGCTTGGCATGGTGATGGGCACCTGCGTCTACCACATCGCGCATCGCGGGCTCGGCAACGTGCTGTCGAACGTCGGCAAGAACACCGAGCTGACCCAGTTCACGCAGGCGCTCTACGACGCGCGCGAACTCGCGATGGAACGCATGCAGAAGGAAGCTGAGGAACTGCACGCGGAGGGCATCGTCGGCGTGCAGTTGCACCAGCGCAACCATTCGTGGGGCGCGCACACGACGGAGTTCTTCTCGATCGGCACGGCAGTTCGGCCACTGCGCGCCGATCACGTCATCACGCCGCCGTCGATGGTCGTGAGTCTCGACAACTAACGGTGGCGACCAGCACGGCGATCACGCAGGACGCTAAGGCCAGCCGCGTCGACGCACTCGCACTAGCCGCGCCGCTGCTGACGTTGCTGGTCGTTGCCGTCATCCGCAAGGGCGCGTTCTTTCGCCCTGACATCGTGGTCTCGCCGGCGCTCGACGCTCGCGCTTGCACTGTCGGTACCGCAGGTCCGCGACTGGGCTCGCGACCACCTGGCGGCCGTTGCTGCCGGGCTGATCGGCACCGCATGGTGGATCGGCGACGCTGAGCTCTCCCATCACAGCGTCGACTCATGGCGGCTGCCGGCAGCCTGGTTGTGCCTGGCGTGCGGATACGGCTGCGCACGCAGCCTTCCGCCCGCCGCAAGACGAGCAGCGTTGCTCGGCACTGCGGTCATGGGCGACGCGCTAGCGATCGCAGGACTTGTGCTCGTCGGCGTCCGCTCGACGTTTTGGACCTTGCAGGACCAGCGTTCGCTGCGCTTCTCGGGACCGTTCACCTACCCGAGCGCGGTCGGGCTGTTCCTCGTCATCTCGCTCATCGCCGGCACCCAAGTTACGACGAATTCGCGACTGCGACGACTCGTCAACGTGCGTGCGCGCAGTCACCGTTCTCGGCATCGTCGCGACCGACAGTCGAGGTGCAGTGGTCGGGCTCGCGGTCGCGTTGTGCTTTCGCGTCGTCCGCCGTGAACTCGGTACTGCGGTCGTCGCGGCGGTCATCGGCGCGCCGTTGCTGCTGCTGGGTCAGCGCACGCACGCGAGCCATCTTCTTGTCGTCGCGGCGGTCGTCGTTGCTGCCGGTCTAGCCCAGATACCGGACGGCGTGGTGCGCCGCGTCGTGCGCGCCGCTGCCCTGCCCGCAGTGTGCGTTGTCGGCTGGCTGCTCGTGACGCAGCACCACGCGGTCTCGGGTTTCGACGCGAGTTGGACCGAGCGCGGGCACATCCTGCGCGGCGCCGCGACGCGTCTTCGCCAAGCATCCATTCTTCGGCGCCGGACCCGACCCGAGCTTCGGCGCGCACACGCTGACCGGCCAGGCCGGCATCGCGTATTTCACCCACAACGAGCCCGTCGAGATCCTGATCTCGATCGGCGTGGTCGGCACGGTGGTGCTGGTCGGTGTGTGCCGTGGTCGTCGCCCGCGCGCTCGCGGCCGGCCGTGGGTCACTGGCGGCACCGGTGCTCGTCAGCGTCGGCGCGGCCGGACTCGTCGACTTCGTCTGGCACTTCCCCGCACTCGGACTCGCTACCGGAATCGTGGCCGGCGCGAGTGGGTTGCGGCGCGCCAGTAACGTGGCGCCGTGACAGTCGACCCCACGCGCTCCGTCGACACCGAACAACCCGTCGGCGAGCTCGTGCTGCTGCGGCACGGCGCCACCGAGTGGAGCGCGAGTGGCAAGCACACCGGTCGCACCGACGTCCCGCTGACTTTGCTCGGTGAGCAGCAGGCGCAACGGATGTCCAGTCTGATCGCCGACCGCAGCTTCGCCCTCGTTCTCGCGAGTCCGCTGCGCCGCGCGCAGGAGACCGCGAAGCTCGCCGGACTGCCGCATATCGAGACCGACGCCAACCTCGTCGAGTGGGACTACGGCGGCTACGAGGGCCTGACGACAGCGCAGATTCGGGCGCTATTGCCTGGCTGGTCGCTTTGGCGAGATGGCGTGCCTGCCAGCGGCGACGGTCAGCCCGGTGAGACTGCGGTGGACGTCGGGGGGCGGGCCGATCGAGTTCTTGCGCGCGTGTTGCCGGTGCTCGGCCGCGGCGACGTTGCGCTCGTGTCGCACGGGCATTTTCTGCGCGTACTTGCCGCCCGCTGGCTGTCGCTGCCGCCGACGGGCGGGGCGCTGCTCGCGCTCGACACGGGGAGCGTGTCGGTGCTCGGCTTCGAGCACGGCGCGCACGTGGTGCGGCACTGGAACCTGCTGCGCCGAAGTCGTAGCCGGGGCTACCCGTCTCGTCCTCGCCGACGCGCCTTCGAGCTCGTCGGCAAACGCACGCCCGGCAGCGGATACGCCCGCGCCGGCGATCGGCAAGGTCACGCCGGCGCCTCGCGCCGTTCGGGTCGTCGTCGGAGATGCCGCGCTCGTTGTTCTCGCCGACCAGGTCGGAGTCTTCGTCGACCGGCGGCAGGGGCACGTTCGGGTCAAGGGTTGAACTCATGGTCGCACTCCTCGAACTCCTCAAGTGGCCGCCTCGTACGGCGGATCGGTGCAGGTCTTACCCTGCCTGCGACGCGGGAACCTCCTGGGTAAGGAATTCAGATCGGACCGGGGGGCAGTGGCCGACGAGGAGTATCCGGGGCTCGGGCGTACGTCCCGGCGAACGCCGACCTCGACCAGCTGCGCGCGGCCGTGCAGCAGTGCCGCGGCTGCCCGCTGCACGCCGGCACCACGCAGGCCGTCTTCGGCGCCGGCCCGTGACCGCGCGGCTGGTGTTCGTCGGCGAGCAACCCGGTGACCAGGAAGACCGACGCGGTCTGCCGTTCGTCGGGCCCGCGGGGATCCTGCTGAATCGCGCGCTGAACGACGCCGGCATCGACCGCGAACAGACCTACGTGACCAACGCGGTGAAGCACTTCAAGTTCACCCAGGACGGCGAGGGCAAGCGCCGCATCCATCAGACTCCCGAGCAGCGCGAGGTCGTCGCCTGCCGGCCGTGGCTGGCCGCCGAACTCCGGTTGATCGATCCCGACGTCATCGTCGCGCTCGGCGCGACCGCCGGAAAGTCCTTGATGGGCAACGATTTTCGGGTCACGCGATCGCGCGGCACCGACCATCGCCTGGCCACCACCCGGCATGGCCGCCGCCGACCGACGAAGCATCGTGCTGGTGCCGACCGTCCACCCGTCGGCGGTGCTGCGGGCCACGATCGCGACGACGCGTACGCCGGCCTGGTCGCCGACCTCGAAGTGGCGGCGCGTGCACTGGCCGGCCAACCGGCAGGTCGTTCGGGTTCGGGCCAGGCCTAGGGCGACAAGCGCTCGACGACCCACGGACCTGGCCCCCCGCCGTCCGGCCCGTCCATCCGTCGGAAGCGCAGCCGATCATGCAGGCGCGCGTTGCGGCCCTGCCAGAACTCCACGGTCGCGGGCGCGAGCCGGAAGCCGCCCCAAAACGGCGGGGCCGGGATCGGATCGAGCGCCGCCGTACATGGCCGCGACCTCGCGCGTAGGCATCGTCGAGCACCGCCCGGTTCGCCACGACCTCGGATTGGTGCGCACTCGCCCAGGCGCCGAGTTGCGACGTGCGGGGTCGCGCGGCGAAGTAGTCCTCCGATTCGGGCCGCGTGACCTTGGTCACAAGACCGGTCACGACCACTTGGCGTCCGATACAAAACCATGGAAAGCACAGGCTGGCTCGCGGATTCGCGGCCAGCTCACGACCTTTTCGAGAGCCGTAGTTGGTGAAGAACACGAACCCGTCAGGCCCGACTCCCTTCAGCAGCACATGACGACTGCTCGGCTGCCCGTCGGCGTCCGCTGTCGAGAGCACCATCGCATTGGGCTCCGGCACGCCGAGCTCGACGACCTCTTCGAGCCACGCCGCGAACTGGGTCATCGGATCGACCGCAAGATCGGCCGCGTCGAGACCGACGTCTGCGTAGTGCGCGCGCAGGGCGGCCACCAGCTCGGCGTCCACTGACACACCTCCGCATTCAGGGGCCCCGGCATTCTCAGCAGGACCTGCTCGTTCATCCCGCACAGTAGCGGGGACAATGTGATGACCGCCGCGCATGATCAGAGCGAGGAGTGCCGCTGATGTCCGACTTCGTTCCAGGCCTCGAAGGGGTCATCGCCTTCCAGACCGAGATCGCCGAGCCCGACAGGGACGGCGGATCGCTGCGCTACCGCGGCGTCGACATCGAACAGCTGGTCGGCCAGATGTCCTTCGGCGACGTGTGGGGCCTGCTCGTCGACAACTCCTTCACGCCGGGGCTGCCGCCGTTCAACACGCTGATGCTGCCGGTGCACTCCGGTGACGTGCGGGTCGACGTCCAGGCCGGGCTCGCGACCCTCGCCCCGCAGCTCGGCTTCAAGCCGATCCTCGACCTCGACGACACCCAGGTTCGCGACGAACTGGCCCAGACCTCGGTGACCGCGCTCTCTTACGTCGCGCAGTCGGCGCGCGGCGACGAGACGCCGGTCCCGCACAGCGAGGTCGAGAAGGGCACCACCGCGGTCGAGCAATTCTTGCTGCAATGGCGCGGCGAACTCGACCCACTCCAGGTGAAGGCACTCGACGCCTACTGGGTGTCGGCCGCCGAGCACGGGCTCAACGCGTCCACCTTCACCGCGCGAGTCGTGGCATCGACCGGTGCCGACGTCGCGGCCGCACTCTCCGCAGCGATCGGGGCGATGTCCGGCCCGCTGCACGGCGGTGCGCCGACGCGGGTGCTGCACATGGTCGAGGAGGTCGAGAAGAGCGGCGACGCGGAAGGTTACGTGAAGGGCCTGCTCGATCGGCATGAGCGGCTGATGGGATTCGGTCACCGGGTCTACCGCGCCGAGGACCCGCGCGCCCGGGTGTTGCGCCGGATCGCCGAAGAACTCGGGTCGCCGCGCTTCGAGGCGGCCGCCGCCCTCGAGCAGGCGGCGCTCACCGAGCTGCGCACCCGTCGTCCGGATCGCCCGATCGAGACCAACGTCGAGTTCTGGGCGGCCCTGATCCTCGACCTGGCCGCGGTTCCCGCGCACATGTTCGCGGCGATGTTCACCTGCGCACGGGTGGCCGGCTGGAGCGCGCACGTCCTCGAAGAGAAGCGGACCGGACGCCTGATCCGCCCGTCGGCTCGCTACATCGGCCCAGGCACCCGCCCCGCCTCATCGGTCGAAGGCTGGGAAGTCGCCCACAGCCACGTCTGATTCGGCCCCCGGCCGCCGTCGTCCCGCCGTCCGCCCCCGCCGTCTCGCGAGCACTGGTGCGGTATGGCCGCACTTGCGACCGCTGGACACCAGCGCCCGCGGCCGAGGGGCGACGAGGACCTGCGACAATGGGGAACGGCAGCGTCGCCGATCCCACCCGCATAGCCCGCAGCTCTTAGGGAGCCTTCCCGTGACCGACGCGACCGAGAAGATCGAGATTCCGGCCGACCTCAAGCCCTCCGATGGCCGGTTCGGTGCCGGCCCTTCCAAGATCCGCCCCGAATCGGTGACCGCGCTCGCCGCAGTCGGTGCTAGCTACCTCGGCACGTCGCACCGGCGGCCGGGCGTCAGGAAGGTTGTCGGCCAGATCCGGGCCGGCCTCACCGACCTCTTCGAGCTGCCCGACGGTTACGAAATCGTCCTCGGCAACGGCGGCGCGACCGCGTTCTGGGACATCGCCACCTTCGGCCTCATCAAAGAGCGCTCACAGCACCTGAACTTCGGCGAGTTCTCCAGCAAGTTCGCCAGCGCGGCCAAGGCGGCTCCGTTCCTCGGTGACCCGACGGTCATCAAGTCCGAGCCCGGAACGCACCCGATGCCCGCAGGCCGAGGCCGGGCATCGACGCGTACGCGCTCACCCACAACGAGACGTCGACCGGCGTCATGATGCCGATCAAACGAATCGAAGGCGCGGACGCCGATTCGCTGGTGTTGGTCGATGCCACTTCGGCGGCTGGCGGGCTGGACATAGACATCACGCAGTCCGACGTCTACTACTTCTCACCGCAGAAGTGCTTCGCCTCCGACGGCGGCCTGTGGCTCGCCGCCTTCAGCCCGGCGGCCCTCGCCCGCGTCGACGAGATCAAGGCGTCCGGCCGTTGGGTGCCGACCTCGTACGACCTCTCGACGGCGATCGAGAACAGCCGACTCGACCAGACCTACAACACTCCCGCGCTGGTCACCTTGTGGTTGCTCGCCGACCAACTCGAGTGGATGAACTCGCAGGGCGGTCTGAAGTTCACGACGTCGCGAACTGCCGATTCCGCGCAGCGGCTCTACACGTGGGCGGAGAAGACCGACTACACGATCGCCGTACGTCGCCGATCCCGACATGCGCTCGAACGTCATCGGCACGATCGACTTCGACGACTCGATCGACGCCGAACTGGTCGCGAAAACGCTGCGGGCTAACGGAATCGTCGACACCGAGCCGTATCGCAAGCTGGGCCGCAACCAGCTGCGGATCGCGATGTTCCCCGCGATCGACCCCGCAGATGTCGAAGCGCTGACGACCTGCATCGACTACGTCGTCTCGAAGCTCTCCTGACGAAAGACACCTCCACTAACCCGGACGCCGGCAACTCGACGTCCGGGTTAGTGCGCGATCGCTTGACCTGGATGACCTATCTCCAGCTGGCCATCTACGGATACTTCCTGTACTCGTTCACGCCGTCGGTGACGCTGCTGCGCGACGACGAGCACACCAGCCGCGCGATCTCCGGCCTGCACGGAACGGGTCTCGCCGTCGGCGCGATGCTGACCGCCGTCATCGCCCCGCGACTGATCAGGCGTTTTGGCCGGGCGCGCATGATGTGGGTGGCGCTCGGCATCTTGTCGCTGAGCGTTGTCGTGTTCGTCTCATGCGACGTGGTCGCGGTGACCATCGGCGGTGCGGTGCTGGCAGGGTTCGGCGGCACGATGGTGTTGAACATTTCGGTGGCGGTGTTGACGGCCCATCACGCCGGCGCGGCTGGCGGCACCGCGGTCACTCAGGCGAATGGGCTCGGATCGGCGTGCGGCATTGTGGCGCCGCTTCTCGTCGGGGGTGCGGTATCGATTGGCGTCGGCTGGCGCGCCGGCGTGCTCGTGACGGTGGTGTTCGCTGCTGTTGTCGCCGCGGTATTCGCTCGCCGAGTTCGGTTCGACGACATTCCTGACGCGCCGGTCGAGCCGCATCCGGACGGCAACCGGCTGTCGCGCGAATACTGGCGCGCATGCTTCGTCATCGTCATGACGAATGCGATCGAGTTCTCTATGACGATCTGGTGCTCAGACGTCTTGCACCACCATGACGGCCTCTCGAAAGGCACCGCCGCAACTGGGGTGACGGCAATCGTGACCGGCATGACGATTGGCCGATTCGCATCGGGGCGGCTGACTTTGCGCTACACCGCCGACGCACTCTTGTTGTCCGTGTTTGGCATCTCCATCGTGGGATTCGGCATCTTCTGGGTTTCGGCGAACCCGGTGCTTGCGTTCGCGGGACTGTTCATCGTGGGGCTCGGCATTTCGCTGCAGTACCCGCTCGCGATCACGCAGAGCAGTGGGATTTTCCGACGGCCGCCCAGATCTGGCGACGGCCTACGCGGCACTCGGCGGTGGGTTCGCCGTCGGCGCCGCCCCATTCGGACTCGGTGCCCTCGCCGACCACGTCGGATCTCACACCGCGATGACCGTGGTTCCGGTCTTCGTGTTGCTGGCCGCTGCAGGCGTCGCAACCACACGTCGTCCGCCCAAGGCGGTCAGTGTCGCCTCGTCGTTATCGGCGACGCCAGGGCCACCACTGAAAGCGTTGCGCGACGACGAGCAACCCACCGCAGATCACGACAACAAGCACAACCCACAGCCAGCCGCCTAACGAGTGCGAGGCGGACGTCGAGGGCGACGGTCCGTTCGACGAGCCAGCTTTCGACGGGCCCGGCAACGTACTCACCAGCGCCGACGGGACGCGGAGGTGCAGGCGATCGCTGTTGGCTTCAGCGTTGGCTGCGCAGTCGGAACCCGGGCGTTGGTCGTCGGGGTGCCCGTCGGCCGCCGCATCTGCGGCGATCGCTTCGGCTGGCAGCGCAATGCGATACACCGCGCTGTGCACGCCCTCGCTACCGACAATGACCGACTTTCCGTCGCGGGTGAACGCGATCGCCTCGTCCTGTCGCTGCTCGGTAACGGGGAACTCGTGCAGTTCGCCGTTGACGCCGACCGACCAGTACGCACTGAAGTAGGTCAGCAGCACCATGAGCTTGCCGTCGGGTGAGATGTCGCCCGCCGTCGTCAACATCGGCACGGTCCGTTGCGGCGTCACAACCGCCAGCATGTTGATCGCGGTCGTGCTCAACACCGCGGGCGCTTCGTAGAGCAGCCCGTCGCCGATCGCCGCCTTGCTGGCAATGAAGATCCGATGGGTGTGCGGGTCGACCATCAAGGTCTCGGCATTGTGCGGGCCGTCCGGGTACGTGAACCGGTACCGGATCCACGGCACGTTCGCGCTCGGTCCACGCGGCTCCGGCACCTGGTACACATCGATCTCGGTGCGCTTCACTGCGTTGTCGCCGATGTCGCCGAAGTACAGCACCGGCTTGCCACTGGCATCGGTGCCGGTTTCCATGTCTTCCCAGTCGTGGGCCGTCGCCCCTTTCAAGGTGTAGATCGCGACGGTTGCACCACTCGAATTCACCGCGAAGAAGCGTGCCGTGTCACCACTGTCGTTGTGCGTGTAGACGATGCCGTCGCCGTACGAGCTAGTACCCAGGCCGCTCGACTCGCTGATCTGCGAATCGGCAAAGTGGAAGAGCAGAGTCGAGTCACCCGAGGCCGCATGAGCAGTCGCGGTTCCCGTTGCGAGCCCGCCCAATGTCAGGGCGAGGAGCCAGCCAATCGCCGTCCGGGCTTTACGCACCATCGCAGGCTGTCAGATCGCGCCGGACGCCGACAAACCCGTCGGCTCGACGGCAACCATTCCTCCCGGGATGCACGTCTACAGTGGCGAGGCGCAAGACGAGTCTGCGCCGCAAGGAGCACCGTGGACGTGCGGGGGATCGACAGCGGCGCTTCCGCTGCGCGCGCCGATGCCGACTACGCCGACTTTGTGCGGGGGCGCACGGCTGCGCTGCTGCGAGCCGCATTCGTCCTGACCGGCGATCAAGGTCTCGCCGAAGACCTCGTTCAGTCGGCGCTCGCCCGCACCCACCTCGCCTGGAGCCGACTGAGCGAGCACGGAAATGCCGAGGCCTACACCCGCAAGGTGATGTACCACCTGCAGGTCGACTGGTGGCGGCGCAAGCGGGTCTTGGAAACGCTGCCCGGCGTCGTCCCAGAACTGCCGGCCGGCGACAACGCGGACGCCGTGGTTCTTCGGGTTTCGGTGGCCCGTGCACTTGACCAACTCACGCCGCGGCAACGAGCAGTGATCGCGCTGCGGTTCTTCGAAGACCAGACCGAATCCGAGGCCGCGACCGTTCTCAGTTGCTCTGTTGGCACGGTCAAGAGCCAGACCGCGAAGGCACTCGCGAAGCTCAAGCGGTTGTGCCCTGAGCTAGCGCCGGCGCACGCAGATGAAGGGGTGACCCCATGAGCGAGTTCGACGATCGACTGCGGACGGCGATGCATGCCGTCGGCGATCGCGCTCAGGTCGCAGACCTGCTCGACCGGTCGCTTCGCACATCACGTCTGTTGCGGCGACGGCGAGCTGCGGCAGCGGTCACGGCTGCGGCAGTGGTCGTCGGGGGCATCGGCGTCGGTGGCTGGGCCATCAGCACGCACTCCGATCGCGATGGCTTCTCGCCGGTGGTCACGGTTCCGAGTTCGCCTTCGCCCACGCCGTCACACACCGCCGTCACCGCATCCGTCGTCGCCAGCGCCCACGCCGTCCGCGTCGTCACTCAGTGCAGTCCGCGCCCGTATCGCCGTCGGCCGTTGCTTCGGCAACGCCCACGGCGCTGACACTCGTGACGTTGCCGGTCGTCGAATGCCCGACGCAATACGGCATCAACGACCCTGGTCCGGCTGGCCCCGTGAAGTCGGTGATCGTTCCCGCGCCGGTCTCGTCGCAGCTGGCGAACTACACCGACGGGTTGCACAACATGTCGGTGGTCGGGCCTCGCGGCTGGCATTGCAGTGCGATCGACGCCGCTGACGGCAACGAGTTCCTCTTCATCGCCCCGCCCGGAAGTCGTCGTCGGCAACGACGGGCAACGCTTACACGAAAGACGTCCGCGAGGGCATCGGTGCGACCTTCGGTGTAAGCGCGCAGATCCCCTTCGAGCTCACTTGCGCAGCCATGCCCGACCTCGGCGTGACCAGCGACGCTGAGCAGTGCCACAAGGTCCCGGCTGGCGAGCGGTTCACCCGTGTCGACCACACGACTGCCGATTTCATTGACCCACCAGGCGTCGCTGGGATCGGGACACCGTCGGGTGGCCGCTACACCGCGCGTGGCCAGATCCGGTATTCCCCTCGACCGATACCGACCATGGGTGACGAGGCGGCCGAGGTGACGTGCACGTTGCCGGCATCCGAAGCGAGTTTGTGCCAGACGATCATCGACTGACTTCCGCCCATGGGTCGACCCGATCGGCGACCCTGACGCGATCCAGCAGTGCTTCACTACTGTCGCGAGCCAAAATTCGGCGTCCGCGGTTGTCGCAGGCTTCGATACTACGGTCGGAGCGGCAAACCGTTATCTGGATCTTGTGTCGGGCACCCCGAGTCAGCCAGCCGCGGTCGAGCACGATGCGAAGCACACCAGTACGAAGCCAACATCGCTGTGCGTCTTCGACGGCAGCTTCAACGTGCCTGGCTTTGTGGCAACGCGTGCGTACATCATCGTCGGCGCCGGAGGCACGCCGCTATATCCCGCTGTTTACAACGATCAGACGTCGACGCCCACGCGGCCAGCGCCCTAGCCTGCGAACGGACACCGGCCAACCGGCGTCCGGCATGGGCGTGAAATGATTGAGAGATGGACTACACACAACTTGGCCGAACCCGCCTCAGCGTCAGCCGCCTCTGCCTCGGCACCATGAACTTCGGGACCGTGACCGATGTCACCGACAGCCACGACATCATGGATCGCGCCCACGAGCTCGGCATCAACTTCTTCGACACGGCGAATGTCTACGGCTGGGAGAACAAGGGCCTGACCGAGAACATCATCGGCAACTGGTTCTCTCGCGGTGACGGTCGTCGTGAAAAGACGGTTCTCGCCACCAAGCTCTATGGCGACATGACCGAGTGGCCCAACGACGGGAAGCTGTCGGCGCTGAACATCCGCCGCGCGTGCGACGCATCGCTGAAGCGTTTGCAGACCGACTACATCGACATCTACCAGATGCACCACGTCGACCGCGCCGCGTCATGGGACGAGATCTGGGAAGCGTACGAAATCCTGCGTGCGCAAGGGAAAATCATCTACGCCGGTTCATCGAACTTTGCTGGGTGGCACATCGCGAAGGCACAAGAAGCTGCGCGCCGGCGCAACTTCCTCGGCCTGGTTGCCGAGCAGTCGCTGTACAACCTCGCGGTTCGCGCGGTCGAGCTGGAGCTTCTTCCTGCAGCGCTCGACTACGGCCTCGGTGTCATTCCGTGGAGCCCGCTACAGGGCGGTTTGCTCGGCGGCATCTTGCGCAAGCAGGACAGCAACCGCAGCAAGAGTGGCCGCGCCGACGACACCCTCACCGCGAACCGGCCGGCCGTTGAAGCCTACGAGGCATTCTGCGACGAGCTTGGCGAAGAGCCCGCGAACGTCGCGCTCGCATGGCTGTTGCATCAGCCCGCGGTGACGGCGCCCATCATTGGCCCGCGGACGCTAGCCCAGCTGGACGGCGTGGTGCGGGCCACCGAGATCAAGCTCGACGAAAAGGCGCTCGCCCGACTCGACGAGATCTGGCCCGGCCCGGGCGGCGAAGCACCAGAGGCCTACTCCTGGTAAGCAAGTACGTATGAGCGCGCGCGACTGGACCGCGGCAGAGGCATTCCACCTGCCGTATGGTCGGGTGCGCGATCGAGCACGGCCGCGTTGTGGCGGGCGTCCGGTTGGGCACCGACCTCGTTGACCTGGCTGCATTCCTGGACGGCGGCATGCTCGCCGATCTGTTCACTGCGGGTCGGCTCGACCCTTTCCTTGGGGCGGGACCGCAGGTGTGGGCGGACGTTCGCGGCGCGCTGCTCGACGCCATAGGCAGCGGTGCAGACGCGCGGCTCGACGAGTCACTGCGTCCGCTTGCTGGCACGACCGAACTGATGCCGTTCGACGTCGCCGACTACGTCGACTTCTACGCGTCGCGCGACCATGCCTCGAACATCGGCCGGATGCTGCGACCCGACGGGCCGCCGCTGAGTGCGAACTGGGAGCACATGCCGATCGGGTACCACGGTCGCGCCGGCACCGTCGTCGTCAGCGGAACGCCGATCACGCGACCAAACGGGCAGCACCGGAACGTTGACGGATCGATCGTCGTCGGCCCGTCGACGCGGCTGGACATCGAGGCAGAGGTGGGATTCGTCGTCGGTGTCGGCTCGTCGCTGGGCACCAGCGTCGGTGTCGATGACTTCCGCTCGCATGTCTTCGGCATCTGCTTGGTGAACGACTGGTCGGCGCGCGACATCCAAGCTTGGGAGTACGTCCCGCTCGGTCCGTTCCTGGGCAAGTCGTTCGCTACCAGCATCGCGGCGTGGATCACGCCACTCGGTGCACTCGATGCGGCGTGGGTGCGTCCGCCCGACGCGCAACCAGCAGGTGCAGCCGTACCTGGACGACGAGGGACGCAGCGACGCGCTCGATCTCGAACTCACGGTCGAGGTCAACGGAACAGTTGTGTCGTCGCCGCCGTTCGCTTCGATGTACTGGACACCCGCCCAGATGCTGGCGCACATGACGGTCAACGGCGCGAGTCTGCGCACCGGCGATCTGTACGCCTCAGGAACCGTCAGTGGTCCGCGCGCCGATCAGTACGGCAGCCTGATGGAACTGAGCTGGAACGGGGAGCGATCCGTGCTGACCGGCAAGGGACCGCGGACATTCCTGGCCGATGGCGACATCGTGGTGATCCGCGCGACGGCTCCTGCATCCAGCCGGGCGGATCACTCTCGGCGAGGTCAGCGGCCAGATCGTCGGGCTGAACTTCCGTGTTGCTCATCCTCATCCGGTGGACTCGTAGCGGTGGCAGGTTGCTGCGGATTGCGGTGGACCCCGCGCGCCCCTGCGCCGCGGCGGTGCACCGCGGCGCAGGGGGCGGGTAGCTGCTGTTAGCTCAGCCTGTGAGCTTCGCGATGTCGGCGGCTGTCACGGCCGCGACCTGCTTGTTGGCTGTTCCGTTGAATCCGACGATCGAGAACCCGCTGAACACGTTGTGGTGGGCGTTGAAGTCGTCGGAGCCGCCAGCGCCTTCGAAGTTGATGGGCTGCCCGGAGTTGAGCAAACCGACACACGTGGCGTAGTCGTTGCAGATCGTTCCGGGCGGGTTCGAGACGTCGGTGACGTCGGTGATCCACGCCTTAGGATCGGTGTTCTTGGCTTCGGTCATCGCTAGTGCCGCGATGATCACGGCGTCGTAGATGTTGTACGTTGCCGGCAACGGTGTTGCGCCCGGGTACGCCGCGCCGTAGGCGGCCAGGAAGTGGCTGTAGCCGGTACCGGTCGGCGGAGCGGGTAGCGCCGCGAGCAGGTCTGAGTTTGCGGTGGGGCCGAATGCCTTCGCGTAGTCTGCACCGGCCGCTGAGTCGTCGCCCACCCACGGCGTGCTGAGGTAGCCGAGCTGTCCGGCGTCGGACCAAAGCGTCGAAGCCGTCTTGGTGTCGAACGAAGAGAAGACGACTTGGGGTTTGCCTGTGAAGGCCTTCACGAGTTCGGATCGGTAAGAACTCTGGTCCGGAACGATCGCCTGGTTGGAAACTACCTGCCCGCCGAGCTTAGTGAATGCCGCAGTAAGGGGGGCGACGAAGCCTTGCGAGTTCGCGGAGTTGTCGAAGATCAGTGACGCAGTCTTGTAGCCGGCGTTCCATGCATAGATCGCCATGGCCGTCGCCTCGGTCGTGTCGGACGAGGACGTCCGAAAGACGTACGGGAAGTTCATATTGTCGAGCTGTGAGGTACCTCCGATCATAAAGTCCGCGACATCGTTGGGGGCGAAGTCGTTGATCACTGCTTCGATGGTGGGTGAGAACGGTCCGATGACGACCTTCGGGTGCGACAAGAGCAGTTTCCGCAAGGCGGGGAGTGCGTCAACGGAGTCGGCGGCGTCGTCCGCCGACACCACATTCAGAGTCTTGCCGAGCACGCCGCCGTTCTTGTTGATGTCTTGAACCGCTGCTTGGACCCCATGCGTGCCCCAGTCGGCGAGCTGCGCCTTCGAACCTGTGAAAGGAAAGATTTCGCCCAGGTTGATCGAGCCATTGGTCCCTGCACTGGCAGTCGAAGCGCTCGAGGGGGTGGCGCTGTTGGCTGTGCCAGAACTGACGGGACTGCTCGCGGCCCCATTGGCGGGAGTCGGGGTACCGCTGCTGGGAGCGCCGGTGGCACTGCTACTCGCAGAAGTACTGGTAGGACTACTGCTATTACTCTTCTTGCTGCTGCAGGCTGCAACGGTGGTGACAAGGATGGATGCCGCGAGTGTCGCGGTGGTCCATTTCCGCAGGTGAGCTCTGTGCACGAGCATGGTCGGTTCTCCTTTAGGAGGGGTGAGTTACTGAGCCTTCTGTTGGTTGTCGAACTCGGCCTTGCTGTGGCCGAGGAAGATCGCGCCGAGGTCGAGCGCCCCGATCTCTGCGCTGGTACCGTCGACGTAGTTGGTTCCGGCGACGAGTACGTACACGCGGTCGGCGTGGGTGAGTGCTCGGTCGACGTTTTGTTCGACCACGATGGCCGCTGTTCCGGTGGACGCGATCCGCTCGATCTGCTGCCAAACGATCGAGGTGTAGGCGGGCGACAGCCCCGCCGTTGGCTCGTCGAAAATGATCACTTTGGGATCGACCATCAGTGATCGCGCCATGGCGAGCATGTTTTGTTGGCCACCGGATAGCTGACCGGCCCGCTTGCCCTCGGCAGCCGCCAGGTCTGGGAAGACCGCTAGGACTTCGGCGATTTTCGCGTTGCTGTTCCCGGGTCGGATGTAGCTGGCGACCTCGAGGTTCTCGCGAACCGTCATCGAGACGAAAACGTTCTCATTTTGTGGCACGTAGGCAAGACCGTTGCGCGGGATGTGGTGGCCGGGCAGTTTGGTGATCTCGCGGTCGCCTACCCAGATGCGGCCCGTGATCGGCTTGAGGACGCCGCACAGTGCCTTCGCAAAGGTGGACTTGCCGGCGCCGTTGGGCCCGACGATGGTCGTGATCGTGCCTGCCTCGGCGGTGAGCCTGACGTCGCGAATGATCGGCACCCGCGAGTAGCCCGCGGTGATGTCTTCAGCTGTCAAGGCGGGCATCGAGCACCCCTCCCAAGTACGACTGCACGACCGCGGGGTTGCTTCGCAGATCGCTCATGCGCCCTGTCGCGAGCGTTCGGCCTTCCGCCAGGACGACGACGTGGTCGCAGATTCGTTCGACGACGCCGAGGTTGTGTTCGACCATCAGCACGGTCACTCCGTCAGATTTCAGTTTGAGAATGTGTGCGCCGATCTGGTCGA
The DNA here is from genome assembly GCA_963825425.1 of uncultured Actinomycetes bacterium. Lineage (GTDB taxonomy): Bacteria > Actinomycetota > Actinomycetes > Acidothermales > Acidothermaceae > PALSA-607. Next base: position 356,150 of record CAWGTF010000015.1, on the reverse strand, counting down.
CGAGCACCGGGTTGACACCGGCCATGGGCTCATCGAGCAGCAGCACCCGAGGTTGAGCCATGACTGCCCGAGCGAGTTCGAGCAGTCGCTTCTGGCCGCCTGAAAGCTCGCGCGCCCAGTTGGCACGCACCTCATACAGCCCGTAGTCGTTCAGGAGTTGGCAGGCCCGCTCGAGGTATTCGCGTTCCTGTTGCTTGACCTTCCCCGGACGGAAGTAGATGTTCTTCAGCGATTCGCCGAGCTGATTCGTGGGTGTGACGAGAAGGTTTTCCAGCACGGTGAGCCCTTGCAGCTCGCGTGACAGTTGAAATGTTCTGATCAGGCCTCGTCGGGCGATGCGATGGCTCGCCCAGCCCGTCACGTCAATCTCGTCGAGCTGAATGGTTCCGGCATCCGGCTGCATGAATCCGGAGAACATGTTCACCACTGTGCTTTTGCCCGCGCCATTGGGCCCGATGAGGGCGGTGACGAGTCCTTGCGGGACGTCGATCTGCGCGCCATCTACCGCGACTTTCCCGCCGAAGGATTTGCGCAGGTTCCGGCAAGTGAGGGCGGTTGCTGCGGTGGTGTTTGCTGTCGGCGCGGCGGTCATTTGTCGGATACCTTTGCTGGGTCGGTGCCACGCGTGAGATGCGTCCTGATTCGTCGAGTGAGCTGATCGGGACGCCGGCGGCGCTCGGGAATGATGCCCTGCGGCCTGAACCACATCGTGACGATCAGCAGCACACCGATGACCGAGCCCTCCAAGTTGAGGATCAGGCCGGGGTGGCCGGGAATGTCTGGCAGGAACTTCGGCAACTGAGTGAAGAGCACGGGCACCACGAACGCGCCTGCGACGACGCCCACGTTGTTGCGCAGGCCGCCGATGATGAGCGCCGCGAAGATCAGGAAGGTCTCCGGCGGCAGCCAAGCGCTGGTGTTGAACGAGGAGGAGAATTCGATGATGAGCCCACCGCCCACCCCGGCGTAGAACGCACCGATCAACATTGCCGTTAGTTGGTAGCGGAATACGTTCTTTCCGAGCGCACTGATCACGTCAGGGTCGTCTCGAATTGCGCGAAACGTCCGGCCTAGCGGGGAGCGAGTGATTCGGCTGATGATGAGCCACATCAGGCCAGCAATGCCGACGCTCGCGACGGCGAAGAACACCAGGAACGAGTTGGCGTTCAGGTTCAGCACTCCGGCGAACGGCATGGGTACCGTGTTGAGCCCGTCGGCGCCGTCGAAGAGCGGCACGTAGTTGTTGATGATGTCGTACATGACCAGTGAGAGCGAGATGAGCACCATCGCGAGGTAGTCGCTTCGCAGCCGCCTGAAGGCTATGAACGCCACAAGCACCGCAAGCACGCACGACGCGAGGCCGCCGAGCAGCAGGCCGATCGGGAACGGTAGCCGCGCCGCGAACATGTAGGTCTCACCGGAGCCCTGCGGGGGTTTGCCCATCGACGTCACGCCGGTGATGTACGCGCCGATGGCGACAAACCCGATGTAGGCGAAGTTCAGGATGCCGGCCTCGCCGAACTGCAGGTTCAAACCCCAACCGAGGATGCTGTACGCAGCAAAGAAGAACAGCAGCGTAAAGCCGTAATAGATGACTGGTGACATAGTCAGGCCTTCCCTGCTCGGGCGAAGAGGCCGCTCGGCCTAAATAGCAAGACCAGGATCAAAATCGCGAAGGCTGTGTCGAGTTTGTAGGAGGGGTTGATGAAGACCGCGGATACCTCGGTCGCCATCCCGATGATGACCGCGCCGGCGATCGCGCCGTACACGCTTCCGACACCGCCGACGATCACTGCCGCGAAGATCACGAACAGGAAGGTCTCGCCGAAGCTCGGGGTGATGCTCGCCGACGTAATCCCGAGAACGGTCCCGGCGAGGCCCGCCAGCACGCCAGTCAAGAACCAGGTGATGGTGGTAATGCGCCGCGTGTCGATTCCGCTGGTCATCGCCAGGGTTGTGTTGTCCGACATCGCCCGCATCGACTTCCCCAGCCGCGTTCGCGTCAGTAGCAGGTGAATCGCCAACATGAGAACCACACCCACGACGGCCACGATCAGCTGGTCAACAGTGAGCAGGAAAGGCCCTATGTGTAAGGGCCGTTGGTTCTTCAGGGCGTAGTGCTTGACCTCGGCGCCCCACACCGAGTTCAGCACGCTCAAGATGATGAGTGACAACCCGAACGTGACGATCAGGATGTAGAAGAGCTTTTCGAAGCGGCGAGCGAACGGTGCGAGTATCAACCGATTCAGCAGGACGGCAATGAAGCCCATCGCGACCGATCCGCAGATCATCGCCAGCCATATATTCCAGTGCAATAGGCCGGCGTTCAGTTCCCAGCTCAGGTACGCGCCGAGGGCCATGTAGTCCCCGTACGCAAAGTTGATGTAGTTCGTGATACCGAACTGCAGGCTAAGCCCAACGGCGGCCACGGCGAGAACGGATGCGGTAACGAGGCCGAATCCGACTGCCAACCAGAACTGATGCATCCCACCCGCTCCTATACGTGTCGTTCGGTGGTAACGCTTCTCACGGAGGTGCGCGAACTGCTCGACCGCATGACGAAGTCGTCGATCAGTTCGCTAACGCGCTGAGGTTCGAGCAGGTGCGGCCAATGTCCGCATCCTGTGCCACTGAGATCAACCGCCTCCACCAACGGATTCAGGGTCCGTAACAGAGTTAGGCCAACGTCGCGGCTGCTTCGGATGTAGAGCACAGGGACTGAACAGCGCCGCCACAGGTCCCGCGCATCGGTGCGGAGCACGTCGGGCCACAGGTGACGCACGATTCGTTCCGGGGTCCGCGAAATGGTGTCTAGCACCTTGCGTCGATCTCCCTCAGGTGTGTCCCGCTCACCCCACGCCGCCGCCATGGCCAGCATCAGTTCGTGATGCCACTGGACACCAGCGGCGCGTTCAGCTCGTGCCAACTTGCGCTGCTGGGCGCTCGCCGAAACGGGGACATTCGCATCGAGAACGACTGCCGCAGAAATCAATCCAGCACGGTGCGCCGCGATGTGCAGGGCAACCGCGCCGCCGGCGCTATGACCGACCAACACGCAGCCCCGGTCGCCGTTCGCGCGGAGGTCGTCGGCGACCACGACGGCAACATCACGCAGCGTGTACTCGGCTCCGGGCGAGATGTCGGCGATATCCCTTGACTCGCCATGGCCGGGAAGATCCAAAGCGGCGGTCGAGTACGTGCCGCCCAGAATCGCCCCCAGCCGATCAAACTGGCCTCGTTCACAACCAAGCCCGGGCAGGAATACGACCCGTCGACCCGTCTTGGAGCCTCCGGCGGTTCGAGCCAGGCCCGCCGACAGATCGTTCTTCACCGATTCGGGCCCGTCTGCTAGGTGGATCACGTGATCCGCTTGCCGGACCACGGGCAGGACGGTACGGTGATCGCGACCACCTGTCAACACCCAGACCTGACCATCAGACTTGCGTCGCGGGAGCGGTCCCGTCGCGCGAGCCGTGAGCTCGGAGCCATGCGATATGCAGCAGATACCTGAAGCCGCAAATGGGAACGTGGATCGCGCTCCTGCGTCGGAATCCGTGCGCGCTGTTTCGCGCGCCATCGCGTTGCTGTCGCTATTTTCTGAAGATCACATGACCTGGACGTTGGCGGGAATCGCGCGGGAAATCGGCCTCCCGAAAACCACCGTGCTGCGACTAGCGAACACACTGCACGACGAAGGCCTCATCTGGGTTGGGCCCAGCGGGCAGGTCTCTCCGGGGCCGGGACTCCTGCGGTGGAACGATGTGGGTCGAGCAGCCTGGGATCTGCCCGAGTTTGTTACCGCAGCACTAGCCGAGCTTGCCAAACGTGCTGGGGAGACCGCGAACATTCAGGTCCGTCTCGGCGACAACCGTTACGTGATTGCTCAGGTTGCGGGCGCCCAAGCTTTGCGACATGTCGTGCGCCTCGGCCAGCCTTTCCCGCTGACCGCGGGAGCCGCGAGTCGCATTCTGATGATCGGCGCCCCACCCTCGGTCTGCAACGCGGTTCAGGCCGTCATGACCGCTGAACATTGGAAGGAATACCAGGAGCGACTCGTCCTCGCCCAAACCCGGGGCTATGACGTCGCGCACTCCGAACGAGAGTTAGGCGTGGGTGGAATAGCTCTACCGATCCGATCAGCGGCAGGCGAGGTCCGGGGAGCAATTTGCATCTACGGGCCCACATCACGTTTCACGGATGCACGAATCGATCCGCTCGTCGACATGGTCCGCGACGCCCGCGACCAGCTTGAGCGACAGAACTTGGCTGAGATTCTTCGTCGAAACAGAGACGCCGACGCTGACAAGCCACTCGAGTCTTCCGCGCCGCGCTGAGCCGGCGCCTTGTGCGAACGGTCGAGGTATCCCTACGACTTGGACTAACGACAGCGGAGGGAGTCACGTGAGGCTGGTACCACAAGGCTCCCTCTGACCGACCCTGAACAAGCGGCTCCGATCGTGGCTTTGCAGCCACCACCCGCGTCGACGGCAGCGACTAGCCCGGTGGCCCTACTAGTGGCAGCGTTAGGTCGACGGTCTGGCCCACGTCCACGCGTACTTGCCGTCGTCCGCCGCCCGACCTGCCTCGCCGAGCTCGAGCGGGCGGAACGTGTCGACCATCACCGCCAGTTCGTCGAGGTACTCCACGCCAAGCGAATGCTCGACAGCACCGGGCTGCGGGCCGTGCGAGTGACCACCTGGGTGCAGCGAGATCGATCCGCGCCCGATGCCCTGATCCCTTGCGCGCGGAGTAGTCACCGTCGACGTAGAACATGACTTCATCGGAGTCGACGTTGTCGTGGTAGTACGGGATCGGCACCGCGAGCGGGTGGTAGTCGGCCTTGCGCGGGACGAAGTTGCAGATCACGAAGTTGTTGCCCTGAAACACCTGATGCACCGGCGGTGGTTGGTGCACGCGTCCGGTGATCGGTTCGAAATCCGCGACGTTGAACACGTAGGGATACAAGCAACCGTCCCAGCCCACGACATCGAACGGATGCTCGTCAACTACGTAGATCGTGCCGCTCAAACCGCCAGGGCCTGATCCTCGGTGCTTGATGTAGATCTCGGCGCCACCCTCGGCGAGCAGCGGCTCCAACGGCGCACGCAAATCTCGCTCACAGTACGGCGAATGCTCGAGCAGTTGACCGAACTTCGAGAGATACCGAAGCGGCGGCGTGATGTGCGAGTTCGCCTCGATCACATACGTGCGTAGCGGCTCGTCGCCGGTCGGCAACCAGCGATGCGTTGTCGCGCGCGGCATGATGACGTAGTCGCCGCGACCGACGGAAAGGGCTCCGAACACAGTCTCAACCGTCGCCGTCCCGTTCTCGATATACACGCACTCGTCGCCCACGGCGTTGCGATACAGCGGCGAGGCCTTCGACGAGACCGCGTACGAGATGCGGACGTCGGCATTGCCCAACACCAACCGTCGTCCGGTGACAGCGTCGGTAACGGCATGGTCGTCGCCGACGAACAAGTCGTGCAGCCGCAAGTGCCGTGGGAGGAGCGGGCTGTTAGGCACAGTCGACAGGTCGGGCAGCTCCCACGAGCGCGCTTCGGCGATCGACGACGGGATGCCGCGGTGATACAGCAGCGACGAGTCGGAGCTGAAGCCTTCCTCTCCGACCAGTTCTTCGGAGTACAGGCGACCGTCGGGCTGGCGGAACTGGGTATGCCGCTTGCGCGGGACATCGCCCACCTGCCGGTAGAACGCCATCTGTAGACCTCCGTGAATACGAAACTTCAGAAGTTGCCGCGCTTCTCCTGCTCGCGCTCGATGGCCTCGAAGAGCGCCTTGAAGTTACCCTTGCCGAACCCCAACGACCCGTGCCGCTCGATCAGTTCAAAGAACACCGTCGGCCGGTCGCCGATGGGCTTGGTGAATATCTGCAACAGGTAACCATCTTCGTCACGGTCTACCAAGATGCCGCGCTTTTGGAGTTCCTCGATCGGCGCCCGAACCGCCCCGATGCGCGCGCGCAGGTCGGCGTCTTCGTAGTACGAGTCCGGAGTCGCGAGAAACGCAACCCCCTCGGTCGTCAACGCGTCGACCGCGCCGATGATGTCGCCGGTGGCCAGCGCCACGTGCTGTGCACCAGGGCCGCGGTAGAACTCGAGGTACTCATCGATCTGGGACTTCTTCTTGCCAAGCGCGGGCTCGTTCAGCGGGAACTTGACCCGGTGGTTGCCGTTGGCGACGACCTTGCTCATGAGTGCCGAATAGTCAGTCGCGATGTCGGCACCGATGAATTCCGCCATGTTGGTGAAGCCCATGACGCGGTTGTAGAAGTCGACCCATTGGTCCATAGCGCCGAGCTCGACGTTGCCGACGACGTGATCGATGGCCTGGAAGAGCCGCTTCGGCCGGCCAGGCCGCGGTCGGAACGCCGGCGTCCGGGCGACGTAGCCCGGCAGGTACGGACCGCTATAGCGAGAGCGGTCGATGAGCGTGTGCCGGGTGTCGCCGTACGCCGCGATAGCTGCGAGCCGCACGGTCCCATCGGCGTCGCTGATGTCATGTGGTTGCTCAAGAACGGTCGCGCCCTGAGCAGCGGCGTGCGCGATGCACTTATCGACGTCCGGCACAGCTAGCGCAATATCGACGATGCCGTCGCCGTGCTTTCGGTGATGATCGGCCAACTCACTCGCCGGATCGTAGGCACCCTTGACAACGAACCGCGCACTACCCGACTTCAGTACGAAGGCGTGGTGGTCACGGTTGCCGTTCTCCGGACCCGAGTAGGCGACGATTTCCATCCCATACGCCGACTCGAAGTAATGGGCGGTCTGCACCGCGTTACCGACGATCCACACGAGAGCGTCCCAGCCCGAGACCGGGAACGGGTCGCGCGATGCGTCGTACTCCACGAGGCCGACCAGTTGCTTGAGCTGGTCAAGGTCGAGCTGGGCCAAGCGCTCTTCGTCGTTCAGCGTCTGCTCAAGGCTCATGTCGCTCCCTTTTCCGCCCTACTCGGTATCTGCCCGCACTAGACACCGGCGTACCTACGCATGCAACCAGCGCAGCAACTGCTAGGCATCGTGCATACTTTGGCGAAGCTGGACGGCGATTTGCTAGGCGTTCTGCATAGCTGATTCCAGTAACAAGACCGGGGACGAGGTGCCGACGTGCCGGAAAAGGTAGGGATCGACGAGCTCGACGTCGCGCTGTTGGCAGGCGCTCACCGACCACCCCCGGGCCGGGGCGCTCGAGCTGGCCCGGCTCACCGGCGTCGCCCGCGCAACGGTCACGGCCCGAATCGAGCTGCTGGAACGATCCGGCGTCGTGACCGGCTACGGACCGGACGTCGACCTGGTCGCGGCGGGGCTCGGCGTCCAGGCCTTTGTCACCCTCGAGATCGCGCAAGGCGCGATCGAAGATGTACAACGCGACCTACAGGAAATCCCTGGCGTCCTCGAGGCGTACGCGACCACCGGTGCCGGCGACGTTCTGTGCAGGGTCGCGGCCGGTTCGCACGAAGCGCTGCAGCAAATCCTCGTCGCGTTGAACAGGTCGGCGACTGTCGTGCGATCGACCAGCGTCGTCGTCCTCTCGCGGCTGGTGCCGTTGCGGACGTTGCCGGTGCTGCGCTCGGTGGCCGGCCCCGGCGCAGGTCGCTCGCGGATGCCACGCGACGCCGGGTCCGGTTCGCCCTAACCTGATCGGCGTGAAAGGTTTGCGGCGCCTGGCCTTCATCTTTGGTTGCTTCAAGACCAGCGAATACGGCTCCTGGATCGCGGTCACCATCTACGCCAACCACCGCGGCGGCATCCGAGAAGCGGGTGCAGTGCTCGTCGCTTCGCTGGTGCCGGCGACGCTTGCGGCGCTTTGGACGGGGAGCCTGCTCGCCAAGTTTCATGCCCGAGCCCTCCTCGCGTGGGGCATGGTGATTCAGGCGGCCAGCCTGACCGCGATGGCCTTGTGCAGTTGGCAAGGTGCGCCGGTGTTGGCGACCTACGCGGCAGCGGTCGTGGCGGCAACCGCGATGGTCACGAGTCGGCCGTCAGTCTGCGCGCTGCTCCCGGCCCTCACACCCGATGCCCGGAGCATCACGCGCGCGCACGTTCTGCTGGGTTGGCTCGACAGTGCGGCAACGCTGGTCGGCCCGGCGGCGACCGCCGTGTGCCTGCTGATCGCCGACTTTCCAGTGTCGTTTCTCGCGTTCGCGGCAATCGCTGGCCTCGCGGCGCTACTCGCATTCCGGCTACCTGGTGGAGGGGAAATCGAACTGCTCGAAGACGAGTCGCCACTGAAACTCGGTGGCGCGCTCCGTCGGATCTCGAAGGCGCGCGGACCTCGCGCAGCCCTGCTCTTGCTGACCGCCCAAGGCTTGCTGGTGGGCTGCCTCGACCTCCTCGTCGTCGTCATTCCCGACCGAACTCACGGCAGTCTCGCCAGCGCGGGTTGGTACGGCACCGCGTTAGGTGCGGGAGCGATGGTCGGCGGAACCGTGTCGGTTCTGTTGATCGGACGCCGTCGGCTCTGGCCGGCTGCAGTCGCCTCAACGGTCGTGGCCGGCGCAACCGTGGCCGCACTCTGCGCGACAACTGCCCCGGTCGCAGCGGGGGCCGTGTTCGTCGGGATCGGTGCCGCCGCGGCCTTGATGCTGGTCGCTGGCCGGGCAACGCTGCAGCGCCTTACCGAGCTACGACTTGTCAGCCATGTCTTCGCCGCTGCGGAAGCGCTCGAGTCGGCGATGCTGCTTGTTGGTGCGCTACTGGTGCCGCTGCTCGTCAGTACCGTGGGAATCAACGGCACCTGCGCGGCGATTGCGGGAATTCTGCTCGTGGCAGGGATTGTTGCGCTGCGGCCGATCGCAGTCGCAGAGCAGGCGGCACTCGGCGCCTTCGAGCGCGTCGCAGCACTGCGCGCGGTTGTGACGCTCTCGCACCTCGGCGCAGCAATGCTCGAGTCACTAGGCCGCGCGGCCCAACCTCACACGTTCGCGGCCGGCAGCGCACTCATGACGCAAGGCGAGCCCGGCGATCTGTATCAAGTCATCGTGAACGGCCACGTCGACATCAGCCAGGACGGATCGATCATCAACCATCAAGGACCCGGCAGCGGTGTGGGCGAGCTGGCGCTACTCTTCCCGACACCGCGGACGGCGACAGTCACGGCTACAGATGAGGTTGACACTCTGAGCCTCGACCGGGAGACGTTCCTGCTCGCACTGACACAGCAGCCGCCGCCGGCGTCCGTCTACGCCCTCTTGCAGTCACGCGTCTAACGTTGCTCGATAGGCCGCCCGCAGGTTCGAGATTGGACACCGCCACCGTGACGCGCTCCCCCTCACCGATGCTGACCCTGAACAACGGGCAGCGGATGCCTGTGCTCGGTCTCGGCACCTATGGACTGAACGGCAGAGCGGGCACCGACGCAGTCATCGCCGCGGCTGACATCGGCTACCGACTGTTCGACACCGCGGTCAGATACGGGAATGAAGCCGCAGTCGGTGCAGGCGTTAAGGCTTCCGGCGTGCATCGCGAAGAGCTCTTCGTCACGACGAAGTTCGACGGCGAGTTCCAAGGCGGACGCCGGGCAGTGCGCGGCCTGGACGAATCGCTGCGCCGGCTGGGCCTCGACTACGTCGACTTGATCCTGATCCACTGGCCGCTGCCGAAACGTGATCTCTACGTCGACACGTGGAAGACGTTCGAACAGCTGGTGGTTACGGGCAAGACGCGGTCGATCGGTGTCTCCAACTTCAAGCCCACGCACCTTGACCGGCTACGCAAGGACACCGACATTGTTCCGGCCGTCAACCAAATCGAGCTCGACCCGACGATCGCGAGAGTCGATGCTCGTGCGTACCACGAAGCGCACGGGATCGTCACCCAAGCCTGGAGTCCACTCGGAGGCCCCGGCGCGGCCGTCGTCCGCAATGCAACCATCATCGAGATAGCGCGTGCGCATGGCCGCACACCCGCACAAGTCGTGTTGCGTTGGGGCATCGAAATCGGCGTGTCAATCGTGCCGAAGTCGGGCAACGTAGAACGGATGGCCGAGAACATCGGCATCTTCGATTTCGCGCTGACCACCGACGACATGGCGCAAATCGCGACCCTCGATCAGGGCGAGTCGGCGGCACAAGACTCCGACAAGTTCGGGCACTGATGCCGCGCAGTGCGAGGTCGCTGGGTTGGTCGATCCACGGTGCGCTCACTACGACAACAGGTTGGAGATTCTTCGGCGTTCAGCTGAACACGGCGGGCACACACGACCCTGCAAGTGTCGGTGGGGATGGGTAGCGTGCGGGGATGGAACTCGTTGATTCTTCTTCTGTAGATCGTTCGCCAGCTGAGTTGTCGGTCGATGAGCTTGGTGCGCGCATCGTTGACTTGTCGGGTCGGCTGGCGGCGGCGACATGCAGGTTCTTGTTGTTGGTGGCGCAGTTCGATGCGCGGCAGGGGTATATCCCGTTCGGGTTGGTGTCGTCTGCTCAGTGGTTGACCCACGCGTGTGGGATCGCGCAGCGCACCGCGGTCGAACACGTGCGGGTCGCCAGCTCGCTGCGGCACCATCCCCGGTTGGCTGAGGAGATGGCCGCCGGTCGCCTGTCGTATTCGCAGGTGCGCGCGATCAGCCGCATCGCGCAGCCCGGTGAGGTCGGGTTGGTCGATGAGCTGATCGAGGCGGCGCGGCACGCCACGGTGGCCCAGTTGGAGGTGGTGGTCCGCGGGTTGCGTACGGTGGATCACGATGAGCAGGCCAGCGACCGCGGTGAGTACCTGAAGCAGTCCTGGAGCTCGGATAGCCGCTGGCAGCTGTCCGCCCGGCTCGACCCAGAACGCGGCGCGCTGGTGGGGGCAGCGATCGACGCCATCGTGGGGCGCGACGGCTGTAGCCCGGCGGATGCGCTGCTGCGGCTGGCGGAGATCGGGCTAGCTTCACTGGGCGACGCTAACAATCCGCCGCGTGAGCTGCGCGGGGATGAACGCGCCGCAGTCGTTATCCACCTCGACGCCGCACAGGTGCCGGTGCACGATGAGGATGAGGTGCCGCCGCGTTCAGCTGAACGCGGGACCGATGACTCGCCTGACCCGCGTTCAGCTGAACGTGACCCCGGCGACGCCCCGATTCCTGCCCGTCCGTATGCGCGGATCGCGGATGGGCCGGGGCTTCCCGACCGGGTCGTTCAACGGCTGCTGTGCGACGGTCGGATCCGCACCGTGATCCACGACAGCGCATCGAACGTGCTCGACGTCGGGCGCTCCCATCGGCTGGTCACCGACCGGCAGTACCGAGCCTTGTTGCTGCGTCAACACGGTCACTGCGCGCACCCGGGCTGCCCGAACACCAAGAACCTGCACGCCCACCACCGGATTCACTGGATCCACGGTGGCCGCACCGATCTGGGCAACCTCTTGCTTCTCTGTGAGCGACACCACGTGGCCCATCACGCCGGGCAGTTCCACATCCTGCCCGCCGGGGCGAGCAGGTTCCGCTTCGTGGCCTCCGACGGCCGCGACCTCAGCGCACCGATCCGACGCTCGGCCAGCCCAGACACCCGGCCCCTTGAAGACGAACACGCACATGTCGCCGCCGATGCCGCCACCCCACGATGGGACGGACAGCGACTTGATCGTCCGTATGCGATTAGCGTCCTCGCCCAACGCCGACAAATCGCCAGCTAGCCCCGCAGCCGCCGATGCGCTGCCATCGCTGACGTTCAGACAGTGCTACCGCTTACACGTCGGTAGCGCCATCGGAAACGCGCACACTTGCTGTCGGCACCGCGCTGCGCGGCGCTATCCGGCGTGCGTCGGTAGCTGCCGTTACCGTGTCGCTATGCCGCGAGCAGAGCTGGACGTGCTGGTCGTCTCCGATGCCGAAGCGCTCCGGTCTTGGTTGGCTGTTCACCACACCACGTCACCGGGTGTGTGGCTGGCATTGACTAAGAAGGGTGGCACGACCACGACGCTGACCTGGCCGGAAGCGGTCGACGAAGCGCTTTGCGTTGGCTGGATCGATGGGCAGACACGAAAGCGGGACGACGAAACCTCTCTCATACGGTTCACACCCCGAGGCCCCCGCAGTTCGTGGTCTCAGCGCAACGTCGGTCACGTCGCGCGACTTGAGAGGGCAGGTCGGATGCTGCCGGCGGGCCATGCTGCGGTCGATGCGGCGAAGGCCGACGGGCGGTGGCAGGCCGCTTACGCCCCGCAGTCACAGGCCGAGGTACCAGCCGCACTGCTGGACGCGATCGCCGCCAACCCGGCAGCTCAGGCGATGTTCGACGTGTTGACCAAGGCCAACCGCTACGCCCTCATCCACCGCCTCGGCTCGCTGAAGCGGGACGAGTCCCGCGAGCGCAAGATCAACGAATTCGTCGCGATGCTCGCCCGCCACGAAACGATTCACCCGCAACCGGGGAGGCCAGCGCACCCGCCCCAATGAAGATCCCCAGCCGGGGGCGGCCCGCTGTGGCCGACCGTTTTGCTGATGCTCGTTTGGTTGCTCGCGTCGGGGTTCTAAGAGCCCTAGACGACTGCGTATTCGTCGGTCGGCGGCAGGTGCTGAGGAACGACGAACGCGCCGGTGGTGGGGTTGTATGCCGCAAGTTGACTGGTCGCATTGGGTCCGGGAGTGCTGACGAGCAGCCATCCTCGCGCGGCCCAGTTCAGTGACAGGCCTCCCGTCTCGCTCGCCGGAACTTTGGTTTGCGGGATGAGGTGAACGACCCGCGAAGCCATGTCCACGATGACACCAGTGTCTTGATCGGTGGCTCCTTGGGTGTCGGCCCCGGTACCCAGGGATAGCGCGAGGTAGGTGCCGTCGTCGCTGAGCGAACCGTCGTAGGCATAGGCACCCGCGGGCAGCGAGACGGTGCGGTCGGTGTCGCTGGCCGGTGCACTGAGATGGACGGGGCAGTTGTCGGGCGCGCACGCGGTGTTCACCCACACCACAACGCTGGCGTTCGCGGCGAGCACCCGCTCGTATTGACCCAGAACTGTGCCGGTACTTGGCCGCCAAGCCTCGTAGTTGTCTGAGCCTGCGCCCTGGTCGCGGACAAGCAACAGCAGGTCAGGGGTGAGGCCCTTGATCACGGCCCAGCCGAATGGCAGCGCGTAGACCGGGCTCAACGCTGCACCGGTGAGGCTAACGCGTTGCACAATTTCGGATCCCACGAGTTGTTGGGCTGGTTGCAGATCAACACCTGAGACAGTCCATAGCGACCCGCTATCGGCGGCGGCAATACCCTGCGCTGAGCCGATCCAGCGCGCGGTCAACGCGACGGCGTCGACGACATAGATGCCGCCGGTGGCCGAATCGCACGGCTGCGAGCCGCTAGTTGGCTGTTGCGAGATAAGCGCCCACTTCTCGGTTCCCGGTATCCGGAAGACGTTGCCCACTGGGCAGCCGCCCGCAGGAATGCCACGCACCGCTGACACGGTTCCGCCGTCGAGGGCGAAGATCCCGACCCGCGCAGGCGCAGCGGAGGACGCGACCAGCAGCCGGACACCGGTGTTTCTCGCAGCCCGGCCTACCAACGTCGGCGGTGGCGATGCCGCTGGCGAGAACGTCGCCACGAAGGTGCTCGCGGTCCCGAGCGGAGGCGAGCTGCTAGCCACCTGCGCAGACGCGCTGGCGCTCACCATCGCGACACCCGATGAGGAGGCGGCCGCCGTCACGGGCGCACCGATCGGGCCGGCGGCGGAATGCGATTTCCTGTTCACTGCGGCCAGCCACGTCACGCCAGCTAACACAACGACGACCACGGTCGCGACCACCAACGACCGCCGCGGCCGGGGCCACTGAGCAGGGTCGTGACCCAGCACGTCGCCCATGACACTCCCCCCAGCCTCAGGCCACCTCGACCCCACTTTCCCAGCACTGTATGCGCGCCGGCTGGCTCTCGTTGCCTCCGCGGGCCGGCGGGGCGATGATGTCGGGGCCCGGGCTTCCGGGCCGCGAGCGAAGGGTAGCCATGACAGTCCTCAAGCAGCACCACTCGGCGGACATGTCCCTTGAGATGTACGACCAAGTCGCCGCCGCAGCCCTACCGTCTCAAAGCAAGGCTGACGGGTTCGTTGCCCACTACGCCATCGCGGAAGACGGCGGCATCACGGTGGTCGAGATCTGGGACTCGATCGATCAGCACGACGCCTGGTTCAACCAGGTCGTCAAGCCGCACCTGCCTCCCGACACGCCTGACCCCAAGTTCGCGGAGTTGCACAACAGCAACTTCAAGTAGCAGACGGCTACGACCCGGAAGCTGATCCTCGAAGCTGATACCTAGCCGAGTAGCCACAGATAGAAGGCGCCACCGCCAAGCAACATGAAGGTCCACGCGATCCAGGCGAGCACGGTGACCGATCCCAAGAGTGTTCGTCGGGTGAACGCGGGTCTGTCCGGCAATCGCAGGTGTGCCCGGGCGCGGGTCGAGACCGCGTCCGGGTGGGCGGCGGCGAGGGTGACCACAGCTTGTCGAATCTCGTCGGGGACATCCTTTGCAGTCTTGGTCACGACGATCAGCCGGCGGCCATCGAGGTCACGCAAGAAGAGGTTGAACGTCGATCGCCGCCAGCGGATCGCGGTGGCCCCGACGTGCGCGATGCGATCGAGTCGCACGGACCTGTTGCCGCATACAGTCGCGGCCTCGACCTGCTGGTCGACGACGGACGTTGTGGCAGCGAAGGCGATCGGAAACAGCAGATAGGGCAGGGTCACCAGCAACGCCAGCGCTGCGACAGTTCCGAGGCTCGGGATCGGCTGGTCGGAAAACCCTTCAGCGTCGCGTGGGGCACTAGACCAGACGCCGCGGGTGACAAACGGCAGCGCAGCCACGGCGAGAAAGACGCCACCGACCGCCCACGCGATGCGCGGCAGCCAGCGCCTCAGAGCGCAGCGTGAATCACCAGCCAGCCATGGATCGTCCTCGCCACTCTCGCCCGGTGTCACCACACGGTCCGCCCCGTCATTCGTCCACCGGTGTGCCGGGCGCGTGGGTCACGTACGTCGACCTCGTGGCCTCCGCTGCTATACGAGCATCGCGGATGCTGGTGATCGCGGTGAGGAAGTTGCTGCGGCTGATGCCATAGAGCTCGACGTGTTCGGACGCTCGCACGGTCATGGTCCGCGTGCTATTGCCAAGCAGCGCGATCTCGCCAAAGCCCTCCCCGTGTCCCATGGTACGTACGAAGTGGTCACCGTCGAGCACGTTCACCGTGCCGCGAGCGACAACGTAGAAGCTGTCGCCGGTGGCACCTGCTACGAAGACCGCCTCGCCTGGGCCTAGCTGCGTGCGGTGTAGGCCGTGAGCGAGCTGCTCGATCACGGGAACTGGCAATGGCCGAAGCATCGGTACCTCGCGGAGCAACATGATGTCGTCGGTCCGGACCGCCACCGACGCGTCGATCGTGGTGAGCCGCCGCCACCAGATTAGAGTCACGACCGGGGCGATGGCACCGACCGTCAGCAAGGCGCCCTTCGTACCGAGCAACTCCATCAGAAGCGGCGCCACAATCGCGCCGATTCCGACGGCCAGGGCACCCGCGCTCTCGAGCACCCCGAACACGCGGGCCAAAACTGCATTGGGCACCATGCGCGCGATGAGTGTGAACGCGGTGACGTCGACCAGTGAGTTACCGATACCGATGACTGCGGCTGCAATGAGTGCGACGCCATAGTGCGGCAGCAAACCAATCAGCGCTATGGGCGCTCCCCACAAGATGATTGCGACACCGAGCCATCGCGTCATCGCGCGACTACCTATCAATTGTGTGCATGCGATGCTGCCGAGCAGAGCCCCGATGCCAACGGCACCCTGAAGCAGTCCGACGCTTGACTGGTCACCGTGGAGGGTGTCGATCGTCACGACGACGACAAAGACGCTGAATGCGCCCCGGATCGCGGCCTGCAGCACGACGAACCCGACCACCACGCTCACACCCGCGTTTGAGGCGACCGCCGTGAGTCCGTCGTGGATCTCGACCCAGAGATGCCTTCGTCGCGCTGCCGGCAGCGGGATGTTCTCATAGCTCAGCCGCGCGACCAGACCTGCAGAAATCAACGCGCACGCCCCGGCGAACACGAACACCGCAGAGATGCTCCACACGGCGAGGAGAAGCGCCGCGACCAAAGGACCGAGGATGACACTCAGCGAGTCCAGCGCGCCGCGAACGACGTTGACTGACGTCAGCTCGTCTGGGCTGCGGCACAACGACGGCAGCAGGGCCGAGTGGCTCGCCCGGTATGGCGTGAAGGCGATCGTGGACACGACGGCCAGCGCATACACCACCACTACGGGGCCACCGGCGGCTAGAACGGGTGCTGCAGCCAGCGTCGCAATTCCTCGGACGGCACTCGAGATGAACAGGACGCGTTCGCGCGGCATCCGATCGGCATAGACAGAAGTGACGGGCGCGAGGAAGGCCGCCGGCACCAGCCGAACTAGCGCAACCAGCCCGACCGCGATTGCGCCTCCGTGCGCGAACGCCACCAGGCTAATGCCGACCGAGAATGACCACTCCGCGGTGAACGCGGCTCCGAACGACAGTTGGGCGCGGAGCAATGCGTTGTTGCCGACGACGGCCCCGCGCACCTTCACCGGCACATGCTCGCACGTGCGTTCGCTACGCCGGGAAAGCAGTTAAACGGGCCTTCCTGCTTCACTCACTTCGTTCGCTACGCCGGAAAGGCGATAACCTGCGCGAGCTTGCCGTTCTCCTCGACGTAGCGGGTCAGCAACTGGTCGATACCCGTCGCCGGGATCGGCCGCGCGAAGTGGTAGCCCTGTCCGAGCTGGCAGCCGAGCCGGTCGAGCTCGCGGGCCTGCTGCGCGGTCTCGATTCCTTCGGCCAGCGTAATGAGCCCGAGCGCTTCGCCGAGTTCGATCATGGCGCGGACGAACGGCGACTTCACCTCGTTGTCGCTGATGTCATCGGTGAACGTCTTCGCAATCTTGATCATGTCCATGGGCAGCTCACGCAGCGAACTCAGCGACGCGTAGCCGGTGCCGAAGTCGTCCATTGCCATCCGGACGCCGACTGCGCTGAGCCGCTTGAGTGTGCGCACAACCCGCTCGGAACCTGCCAGCATCAGACCTTCGGTGATCTCGAGGATCACGGTCGCGGGATCGATGGCTGCTCTCTCGACGGCTTCTTCGACCTGTGCGACGAGGTCGGGTTGAGTGAACTGGGCCGGCGAGAGGTTGACGCTGACGGCGAACGGGGTCGGGTTGAACGACGCGATCTCCTGCCAGCCGGCGACCCGCGCGCAGGCGTCCTGCAGCACGAAGCGGCCGATCTCGTTGATCAGGCCCGACCGTTCGGCAGTGGGAATGAAGGACGCCGGGAAGATCAGCCCGCGCTGGGGATGTATCCAACGCACAAGCGCCTCAGCGCCGACCGGTGCTCCGGTGTGCAAATCGACGATCGGCTGGTAGTACACCTGGAACTCGCCGCGGTCGGCCGCGCGCTCGAGGTCGGACTTCAACTGGTGGCGCTTGACGACGTCCGCTCGCATGCTCGGCCGAAACCATCGATACCGACCTTTGCCGTCAGCCTTGGCCATGTACATCGCGAGGTCGGCGTTGCGCAGCATCTCGTCCGCGGAATGAACATCCTGACTTGTGGCGATTCCGATGCTCGCGCGGGTGTAGAGGTCGCCGCCGTTGATGTTGATCGGGAGTCGCAATGCATCGGTGATTCGGGCGGCCACTCGCTCGGCAGCCTGGCCCGACAGTGCGTCCTCGATGAGGACGGCGAACTCGTCGCCGCCGAGCCGCGCGGGCTGGTCGGTTGGCCGCAAGCAACTCGTGATGCGTTCGGCGACCGCGGCCAGCAACTGGTCGCCCGCCTCGTGACCGAGCGTGTCGTTGACCGTCTTGAAGTCGTCGAGATCGATGAACAGAACCGCGCAGGTGCGGTCCTCGCTTCGCGCGGTAGCCAGCGCCTCGACGACTCGATCCGAAAACAGTGAACGGTTCGCGAGGCCGGTCAGAGGGTCGTGAAACGCGAGCAGCGTCAACTTGCGCTCGAGTTCACGAAGGTGCGACAGCGACTGCTCGAGCCGGCCGTTCTCCAACGCGACGCTGACGTTGTTGGAGAGAGCCTCGAACAACCGCAGATCCTGCTTGCCGAAGGACGTCCCTTCACCCATCCGGTCGCCGATCATCAGCATGCCGATGGCGCGGGTCTCGCCACGTAACGGGGCGATCATCGCGTTGCGCAGGCCCTGAGCCTCGAGATAGTCCACCGCTTGACCGGACGCGATGATGGGGCCCCGCGAGACCGCGACTCGCTCCCACATGGCGAGTGTCGAAGGATCAGTGACCTGTTCCATGACGCACGGCACCTGCTCGCCGTCGAGACGGATCCGCAGCAGCGGCGCATCGTCGGGCGGAGCGATGACAGCCTCGGCCTTCTCGGTGCGGAACGTCTTCTTTGCCTGTTCCAGCAAAGCGACGATTGCCTTCTCGAGGTCGGGGTTCTGGGTCAGAATTGTCGTTGCCGTATAAAGGAATTCGAGGATTTCGTGCTTCTCGCGTTCGCGGATGTACGCGCGATACGCGAGGAACACCGTGGCCGCCGGAACCATCAACAGCCACGCAGCGTCGGGCCGGTAGTCGATGACGGTCGCCGCCACCAGCCCAAGGCTGAGGTTGGTGAGCGATGAACTGAGCAGCATGAGGAACGCGTATCCGAGGCGGCCGGCTTCGGCGCTGTGCTCGGACAGCCAGATCGCGACGCCGACCGCCACGCTGCCGAGGGCTGCGTAGACCATGGTGGCGACGATTGCGCCCACCCAGGCTCGGATGTCGAAGTGGCTGCCGAGCGGCACGATGGCCCGAAGCAGGAAGACCGCGACTGACGTCGTCACCGCGAAGTTCGCCAGGTTGAACGCCGCTTTGAGCAGGCTCTGTCGGCGTTGCACGGCCAAGGCGAGTGCGCAACCAACAAATTGGGCGAGCAGCAACTCGCGCGGCGTCGCAAAGAACAACCCGAGAACGAGCGGCACCTCGCTCATCGAGAACGAGTGCGCACCTCGTCGGAAGTGCAGATGCACGAGACAGATTTCGGCGAGGTAGAACAAGGCCGCGAGCAGGAACCACGGAATGTGGAACGCCGCGACCGTGCCGGTCTGTGTCCACAGGACGCCGAGGCTGCCGAGCGCGAGCGCGACGAGCCCGACCACGAACGAGCGGAGCCGTCTCCCGGCCCCGCTGGTTCGCTCGCCTTTGGCTGGCGTGCCCGGCACGGTCATGTCAGGTCAGTTCCACGAGTTCGACGTCCACGCGCCCGCCGTCCAGGTCGCGCCGGTCCAGGTCGCACCCGTCCACGTCGCGCCGGTCCACGTGGCACCCGTCCACGTCGCACCCGTCCAGGTCGCACCCGTCCACGTCGCACCCGTCCACGTCGCACCCGTCCACGTCGCACCCGTCCACGTCGCACCCGTCCAGGTCGCGCCCGAGGCGGTCGTGCTCGCGGGTGCGGCGAGTACCGAGCCCGGTGTTGCCGGCATGGTCGCGGAGGCGGTCTGCCAGTGCTGGGGGCGATTCTCCGTCGCGGCGTTGAAAACCCAGCCCATGTTGAGCTGGCCGTTGCCGAGCTGTCCCACATTCCCGGTCCACGTGGTGTGGACGGCCAGGGTTGCCTTCACCTGGTCGGGCGTGATTCCCGGCCGCTGTCCGATGATCAGTGCGGCGGCGCCCGACGTGATCGCTGCGGCCTCGGATGTGCCGCTGCCCCGCATCAGCGAAGAGCTGATGTTGCCCTGCCCGTTGCCGTATTGGTTGTCGATAGCAGAGCCAGGTACGCGCAGCCCGACTACGTGGGTCCCCACCGTTGCGAAGTCCGGGTTGCGGGTCCCGTCGCCCTGGTCGGAGAAGCTGGCCGCGACGTCGTCCCCGCTTGAAGTACTCGAGCCGCCGTCGAGAGCCGCCACAGCGATGACATACGGGTCGTCTCGCGGGTGCCGTCATGCCGACCTTGCCGTCGTTGCCTGAGGCGGTGACAACGGTGATGCCCGACCGCCAGGCAGCCTCGGCGGCGACGTCGAGCGGGTCACGGGTATACGGAAGCCCGTCACGCACGCCGAGCGACAGGTTGAGCACTTTGATATTGAGGCCGGAGTCGTTGCGGTGCTGCACCACCCACTGAATGCCGGCGATCACGGCCGATTGCACGGTCGCACCCGTTGCATCGGCGACCTTGACGCTCACGATGTGGGCGTCAGGCGCGACGCCCAGGTAGTAGCCACTGCTCGCGTTGTACGGCGCGGTGGCGCCTGGCTGACGGCCGGCGATCAGGCCCGCCATGAACGTGCCGTGGCCGTAAGTGTCGAGCCCACGCACCTGCGGGAAGTAGCCGGTCGGAGTGAAGTCCGGACCGTAGATAACCTTGCCGGACGCCGAGAGGGCGGGCACCGGCGCGACGCCTGAGTCGATCAACGCGACCCCGACGCCTTGCCCGCTGAAGCGCTGGCTCCAGTACGTGTTGTAGCCGACATCTGACGACAGACCGGCGGGCGATCCGACGTCGGTAGCCGGGTTGTAGCTGCTGCCCTGAGTCGTGGTCGCAGCGTCAGGAGAGACTTCGCGGACGTCGGCGGAGCCGGCCAGCGAGCTCGCGGCGGCGGGTGACATCGATGCGCCGAAGCCATTGATGATCGGCAGGTCGATGCCGACCGTGCCACCGAGGGCGATGACGTCGTGCTTCGCCTGTGAGCCATGCCCAGGGGCGGACTGCACGATGTATGCGCCGCTCGCGGAGACCGTGATCGGCTGCGGGGTGCTGGCGCTCGCGGCGCCGGCGAGTGGCAGCAGGCCGACGGCGGCGGCACATGACACCGCTCCCACGAACGCGGATCGTCGGGCTCGGGCCCAGGTCGCCCCGGGCTGAGCATCACTGCCGTGCGTCACGTTTGTCCCCCGCCTTGGACGGCGCCGCGGCGGCGTCGTCACTCACAGTGACCTAAGTGTCACAGAGTGGCTACACCGAGTCATCATCCGAGTAGTCGGCACCGCTGAGGCGTCCGGCGTAGTCGCGGCGAGCCACTTGGCGGGCTCAGCGAGCTCGCACGTCCGCCAGCAACGCGTCGTCCTCGAGTTCGTCTTCGGCCGTTCGGGGCCACCACACGTGATCGGCGACTCGGATCTCCAGCCGCTGCGCTCGCACGTAATACAGCGCGCACCCCACGACGGCGACCGCACAGATGAGTCCGCCCGGCGAACAGCGCCCACCGCGGTCCGAACGCGCCGCCAAGCCAGCCGACAAGTAGCGAGCCGAACGGCGCGCACCCGACGAACACGGTTGTGTAGAGCGCCATCACCCGCCCCTGCATGTGCGGCGCCGCACTCAGTTGCAGCATCGCGTTGCACGATGTGGCGAGCAGGATTCCCGCGCACCCAATCGGAAGCAACAGCAGCATGAACAATCCGTAGGACGGAACGAAGCCGGACACCGCGACGAGCACGCTGAACACCAGCGCGGCAATGATCAGCAGCCGAACTCTGGGCTGCTGTCGACGGTGCGCCGCAAACAGCGCGCCGGCCAGCGACCCCGCAGCCTGGGCCGTCGAGAGAATCCCATAGCTGCCGGCGCCTCTGTGAAAGACGCCCTGCGCGACCAGCGCGTTCGTGATCTGGAAGTTGAAACCGAACGTTCCGATGAAGCCCATCAGCATCACGGGCAGCAACAGCTGCGGGCGATTTCGCACGTACGACAGGCCCTCGCGAAGCTGACCGCGGGCCCGGGCGACGCGCGGCGCGGCGTGTAGCTCGTTCTTGGTCATGGCGTGCATGCCGACAATGACTGCGACGTAAGACACCGCATTAAGGAAGAACCCAGGCGCCGTGCCGAACGCTTCAATCAGCAGGCCCGCGACCGCCGGACCGACCATCCGGGACGCATTGAACGTCGCTGAGTTCAAGCTCACCGCGTTCTGCAGAACATCACGGCCGACCATCTCGATCACGAAGGCCTGCCGCACCGGCATGTCGAGCGCCGAGGCCACGCCGAACACCAACGCGATCACGCAGATCGTCCAGAGTTCCATCGCATGAAAGACGATGAGCAGTCCACTGAGCAATGACAACAGGGCCATCGCGCTTTGAGTGATCGTCAGCACCACGCGTTTCGGATAGCGGTCACCGAGCATCCCGCCGTACATGCCGAAAGCCAATGCGGGCATGAATTGCAGAGCGGTGACGGCACCGAGCGCGAAACTGTTGTCGTTCGTGAGGATGTGATAGACGAGCCAGTCCTGCGTTACCCGCGCCATCCAGGTGCCAGTGTTCGACACCACCTGACCGCCTGCGTAGAGCCGGTAGTTGCGCACCGAGAGAGCTCGAAACATACCTTTCAAGACTGCGCCAGCCGATCGAGCAGCGGCGCTATCTGATGCAACAGAGCACGCTCGTCACTTGTCAGCTGCTCGAAGCGCCCGGCCAGCCACGCATCGCGGCGCTTGCGGTCTTCGCGCAACAGGGCCAGCCCCGCGGTACTAATCGCAATCCGCACCTGCCGCCGGTCGACCTCCTCGGTCACGCGGGTGAGCAGTCCGCGCTCCTCGAGGATCGCCGTGGTTCGGGTCATCGACGGTGGCTGCACCTTCTCGTGCGCGGCCAGCTCGCCGAGGGTCATCGGGCCGTGCCGATCAAGGGAGCCCAGCACCGCCAGCTGCGTGGGCGTGAGCCCTTCATCGAGCCGCTCGGCCCGCAATCGACGAGCCAGCCTCATCAGTGAGACCCGGAGCTCGCTCGCGAGTTCGGTGGTGGCGGTGGTTGACGGCACGATCGTTAGCATAGCTCATTAGCCTTGCTAACGGTCATCCGGTTTTGGGGGGTCCCGCACTACACCCCGAGGCGGGAATAGCCTGACGACCATGGCCGCACCGCGTCGTCCCGACCCACCGCCGTTTCAGACGAATGAGTTCGCGCCGGTCATCGTGGCTACCGGGTTGTGGCTGGTGGCGTTCTTCGTGCTGCTGACCCAGCACCACTCACTGGCCAGCCATGGGCACGGCTGGTACGTGTGGGTCGGGCTGAGCGGGTTCCTGCTCGGACTCTGGGGCCTGTCGCTGATGTTGCTTCGCCGTCGCGGAATCCAGCGGGCTCAGTCGAGATCGGCTTCGGCGAGCAGCAACGACGACGGCACTACGCCGCGCAGCAGTTCGGTCGCCAAGTAGCGCTGCGACCACTGCCCGTCGCGCCACGCGCGGCCACGACCGAGCCCGAACTCCAACGCACCCGCATCGACGTGCAGCACCCCGTCGACGACCCGCCATGCGACCCGCTGCGGGTCGCCGTTGACGTCTTCGACCAGTAGCTGGTCGTGCACGACATGGTCTTTGTCTGGGCGACCTTCACTCACCAACGCGAAGCCGCCCAGCTCGCTCGCCAACGCCACGTTGAGCGCGTCGGCGACCCGCGTCGCATCGCTTAGCGACGCCGGCACGACGGCGAAGTTTCCTAGCAACGGCAGCAATTCCGGGAGATCTATGACCGCGGCATCGTCCCCCGCCACGACGACGAGTTCGCCGTCACGTACAGCCCGCACAGAGGCTGGCGAGTCTCGCGGCTCGAGATGCGCGTACAAGGCCTTGACCTGCTCGCGCGTCACAACGCGGGAACCGATCACCGAGACGTGCGGCGATCTCGTCGTGATCGGCGTCGTCAAGGTCGCGAAGCGCGCCGGCCGCGACCAAGAACTCGTCGTCGCCCGTGGCGCCGACGACGTCGAAAAGCCCTACCAGCAAGGGATCGGACGTCGCGAGGCGGCCGCGAACGACCTGATGCTCACGTAACCACCAGGCCGTGTAGGACGGCACTCGCGCTTGCAGACCTGCGCCGATCACCACCGCCTGCTCGACTACCGCGGCCCGCAGTGGTGGCTGCGACAGCAGCGACAGCGCGGCGTCCCATGCGTCGTCGCGGACGAACTCCAGATCACGGACGCCGACGAGTTCGCTCATGACGACCGGCTCGTCGACCCCGAGAACAGATCGCATCACGTCGAGGTACTCGTCCTCGAGATCGAGGTCGTGGTCGGCGCTCATGACATCGTTGTCGCGCACGACGGCGAAGCTGTCGAGGACGCCGACTGCCTCGAGAACCGCAGCGCCCCACCGCTCGACCAGTGCCGAGGTCGACGGTCCCGAACGGGGCATCGTCGACGACGAGCGCGGCCAGCTTTCCCTGTGGCATAAGGAGTTCACCGGCTACGTAGAGCTCGCCGTCGTCGGCCGGCAACGCCAGCTCGGCCAGCCACGGCTCGTCACCCGCCTGCAGATGCGCGGCGGCCACGAGGGCGAGGACGGCGTCGGCGATGTCGGCGGGCTGTTCGGCGTCGTAGGAGTTCTCCACCGCCGCTCGCACGTGATCGTCACGCAAGACCGCCCGCGGTTCGGCATCGACGGCGCCCAGCCGCAAGCAGCAACGGATGGGCCGCGTCGGGGTGGATGGTGCGTAGCCCGAGCACCGTGAGGTCGCCGAACTCCCCCGGCATCAACAACCCGCGCGCCGACCGCGCGACACCGCCTGATCCGAGCGGTACCGGCAGGCCGGCGAGCAGGTCGGTCGATACTCCAGCGTCTGCAAGCGCGCCGTACAGCGAGTGCCACCACCCCGGTTCGCGGTCGACCGTCGCCAGCTCGTCGATCAACGCCCCGAGTTGAATGCGCCGCACGCCCAATGCGGTCAGCGCGGTCGGCGCACGACGCGCCCACCGATGCCGGCACCAACTCAGGCAACACCTGCACGAGTACGTCGCCGAGCGACTCATCAGACGCCAGCCCTGCGTCGTCCAACATCACCGCATTTGCAGGCCGCATCCGGATCTCAGCCTCCGCGGTCGCAATGAACGGGACGTCGCGCAGCAGGGGCAGGATGCGCGCCCGCAGCTCGCCGTCGATCGCCCCGGCAGCGACCGATACCGGTACCAGCGCGAGCACGTCGGGCGTCGGCGGGAGCCCGCGGACGAGGTCTGCGTACGCGGCCGCGGCGTGATCGAGCAGCGCGTCACGCAACGGTCCGGGTGCGACGTGGCGGCGCGTCGGATCGAGCGGCAGCGGCGCGATGAGCAGCGCGGGCAACGTGAGCGGCTCATCGGTCGGAGTCGGTGCGTGGACGACGGCGGGCACCGACGGCGGCATCGCCACCGGCGCACCGGCGTCGTCGACAGGCACTGCCCAGGTGAGTACGAAGTCACGCCGACCGCGCTCTTCGACCGGCCGGTCGCGGAGCAGTTCGGCGTCGAGGCGGCCGGTGCTCTCGTGCACGATCCAGCGAGTGCCGTCGACGATCACGCCGTCAGCGGTCGGCTCCGCCGCCAGCTCACGCGACGTCGCCGTCTATGACGATCTCGACCGAGGCGAGCGAGGGCAGCGTCAGCAACAGCACGGCGTCAACGTCGACGAGCAAACCTCGGACGAGCTCGACGGCCGCATCGTCGCGCAAGGGCAGCACGACCTCGGTGTCGAACCCGTCAGCCGAAGGCCGCACCTCGCTGGCGTAGGGCAGCCGCAGCACGGGCAACGCATTGCCTCGACGCTGCACCTCGTCTGCAAGGTCGGCAAGCGGCGCAAGGTCGGCGCGGGTGCGGGCGAGCGACCAGGTGACCGAACCCGAGTTGGTGAGCATGCTCGGCTCGTCGCTGACGGCGAGCACCGCCGCGAATCCGACACCGAACCGACCGACCGCCAGGTCATCACGCTTCGCCGACGCCCGCAGCGTCGACGCGGATTCGACGCCGGCGGCATCGAGTGGTGCGCCGGTGTTCGAGGCGCGCAACACGGCGTCCGCGCTGGTGAGTTCGAAGCGCAGCCGGCCACGAACGCCCGCCCTGCTCGCTGCATCGGCGGCGTTTTGGGCAAGTTCGATCAGGACCCGATCGCGATACCCACCGAGTACGAGGTCTTCCTCGGCGTTGGCGTCCTCGCGGAAGCGGGCCGGCGACGCGGCCCACGCGGCCAGCACGTTCGCCCGCAGGGCCGCCGTGCCGAACGGGTCGTTCAGTGCGCGCCCGCGTCGGGCGGGTCGGTCGTCGTCCGGCGCTCGTCGCGCAGGTCCTCGAGCACGATGTCGCCCGGCACCTCGTGTTCGACCGGGACGTCGAGGACCGGGGCGTCGACGACGGGGTCGACGGTGAACGCGTCGATCGCCTGCACGTCGTCCTCGGGTGCCGTGTCGTCGGGCGTGCGCAACGGCTCGGTCTGCGCGACCAACGCCTGCGAATGGGCGCCGCAGCCGTGGTCGAAGGAGACCACCCGGCCGTCATCAGGTGCGTACTCGTTGGCGCAGATACCGAACACGCGGCTCAGCGCGCCTCGCATCAGCGCCAGGAATCCGCACGACGCGCAGTGCATGTCGGCGGCCCGGGCGATCGGCGCGTGCGGCCCGTGGTCGCCGTCGTACCACCGGTCGGCCGCCTCGACCCGACCGTACTCCGACAGCACCCGAGGGCGCCCGAGCCACATGTCGCTGACGAGGGCATCGAAGGTGTCGACGTCGTCGGTCTCGTCATGGGGACCGATCGTCGGCGTACCCAGGCACCAGCCGCGGGTCGTCAGCGGCCGTCGGCAGGACGTCGCCGATCCCGAGGTCGCCGGCTTGCAGCCGCTCGCTCCACGGCACCCACGGCGGCGCGAGCAATGCGCCTGGCCCGGGCAGCAGCACGACCTCATCGACCGTGACGTGCTTCGAACGAGGTGCCCGGACGACGGTGACTGCCCATCGCCAGTTGGTATACGCCCGATCTGTGCTGGAAAAGAAGTGGGTGACGATCCGCTCGTCGTCGGCCTCGACACCTTCGTGGTCGCCGACCGGCGAGTGCCCAGCGACGGCCTGGGCTGCTTCGCGGGCCAGGTCGACCGCCGCCGCGCAGACCGCATCGGGCACGACCGAGTCGCCATTACCAACAGATTGCACGGCGATGTCGAGCGAAGTGTCGGTCACAGTCCATGATTCTCGCATGCATCGCGCGCGCGGCCTGTGAGTAGTTGACTGATGCCCGTGTCCGAACCTCGAACGACCCGGCCTTCCGAGACCGACGACCACGACAGCGTCGGCCGAAAGGCCGTCCACGTGCTCGCCGTCGTGGGCGGCTCGGCCGGTCGATGGTTTCAGCGCTCGACCCGCGCTGAGGGAGCCGACGCGAGCGGGCTGGCGAGCCTGATCGACCTGCACGCCATCCAAAGTGCCGGGGACGCCCTGCTCACCGTCGCCCTCGCGAACACCTTGTTCTTCTCGGTGGCCGTCGACCAGGCACGCAGTCGGGTCGCGCTCTACCTGCTCATCACGATGGCGCCGTTCTCGGTCATCGCGCCGGTCATCGGTCCGCTCCTCGACCGGTTCCGCAACGGCCGTCGATACGCGCTCGCGACGACGCTGCTCCTGCGCGCGTTCCTGGCCTGGGTGATGGCGGGCGCGGTCGGCTCCAAGGGCGCCTTTGCCTTGTACCCCGCCGCGTTCGGCGCGCTCGTCTGCTCCAAGGCCTACGGGGTGTCGCGAAGCGCGGTCGTGCCACGCGTGCTGCCGCCGAACGTGACGCTGGTCCGCGGCAACGCCCGGCTCACCCTGTGGGGAGTGCTGACCGCAACCGTCGCTGCACCCATCGGCCAGGGCCTGACGCTGGGCTACCGGCTCACCGTCGTGGACACTGCGCCTCTGCGCAATCGTCTATCTGGCCGGCATCATCTTCGCGTTCCGGCTGCCAGAGCGCGTCGACTCGAGCGAGGGTGAGGTCCGGCTTCGCCGCCGACCGCGACGGGCTCGGCCGGCAGCGGAGTCCGGCGACGGATCGCGTCGCGAGATTGCGGTCGCTCGATCGACGTACCGCCGGATCCTGCCGCCGCTTCGCGGCATCGGCCCACGCATGACCACGATGCTTCGAGCTGGCGCGGGCCTGCGCGCATTCACCGGCTTCCTCACCTTGTTCCTCGCCTTCTTGATCAGGAAGCATCCGCTCGGCGTCTTCCACCCGAACGTCGACCTCGGCGTCATCGTGGCGTGTGCCGCGCTCGGCAGCGTGCTCGGCACGACGCTCGGGGGCTGGCTGAAACCGCGTCAGCCCGAGATCCTCGCGATCATCAGCCTGTTCTCCGCAGCGGTGATCGGGGTCGTCACCGCGATCTGGTTCAACCTCGGCACTGCAGCGCTGGCGATCCTGGTGGCCAACATCAGCCAGTCACTGTCGAAACTCGGCCTCGACTCGGTGATCCAGCGCGATGCCCTCGAACACGTGCGCACCTCGGCATTTGCCCGCTCAGAGACGGTGCTCCAGCTGTCGTGGGTGCTCGGTGGGTTCGTAGCGATCCTGCTCCCGTCCAACGGCAGTCTCGGGTTGACGCTTGGATCTGCGGTCCTCGTGGTCGTGCTGTTCTCGACGGTGAAGGCGGTCCGCACTCGGGTGAGCCCTGACCGTGGCATCGAGTTGCTCCGCGAACGCCGCCGGCCCGCGCCGAGCGACGCGTGAGCGTTCTCGTCATCTGCGCGGTCGAGGCAGAACGCGACGCCGTGGTGCGCAATTTCGGCCCGGCGCGCGACATCGCCGTCGGCGCCTACCCCGGCCTGGCCGTCGACACACCTGCCGGCGAAGTCCACGCCTTCGGCGTCGGCGTCGGTCCGGTGGCAGCAGCGGTCGGCACGGCGACGCTGCTGGCCATGGATTACGAGATGGTCGCGAGCGCGGGTATCGCCGGCGGCTTTCGTGGCCGGGTCGAGGTCGGTGACGTCGTCCTTGCCAATCTCGCGACCTACGCAGACCTCGGCGTTCGGGTCGACGGCGGGTTCATGTCCCTGCGCGACATCGGCATCGATCAAGACTCGTCACTCGCGTTAGGCGACCAACGCCTCGTTGATCGCATGAGCGCTGCCCGGGTGTTGGTCGGCGAAGTGCTGACGCTGTCGGCGATGACCGGCACCGACGCGGACGCCGACGAGCTCGCCGTCCGCTATCCGCGCGCGCTGGCCGAAGCGATGGAGGGCTTCGCCGTGGTCGCCGCCGCCCGCTTCAACCACGATGTGCGCTATGTCGCTGAGATCCGGGCGATCTCGAACATCATCGGGCGACGCGATATCTCGACCTGGAACATTCCGCTGGCGTTCAGCGCTCTCGCAGATGCCATGTCGACGCTACTGAGCGAGCCGCTGCCGTGACGCCACTCTCGATCGCCTTCTCACCGTGCCCGAATGACACGTTCGCGTTCTACGCATGGACGCACGGCCTGATCCCCGGCGCACCACCGGTCGACGTCACGTTCGCCGACGTCGATGTGACGAACGGCGCTGCCGAGCGCGGCGAGTTCGACGTCGTGAAGGTGTCGTACGGCGCGCTGCCGTGGTTGCTCGACCAGTACGCGCTGCTGCCGAGCGGCGGTGCACTCGGCCGCGGTTGCGGACCGCTGGTGCTGACGGCCGGCCGCAGCGATCTGCGCGGCGCATCGATCGTGGTTCCCGGCGAGCGGACGACGGCCTACCTGCTGTTCCGGTTGTGGGCTGCCGATCAGGGCGTCGGCGAGATCAGCGTGCTGCCGTTTCCGCAGATCATGCCGGCCGTTCGCGACGGCACGTTCGACGCCGGCCTGGTGATCCACGAGGCGCGCTTCACCTACGGCAACTACGGCCTGACGAACGTGGTCGACCTCGGCGCCTGGTGGGAGGCCGACACCGGATTGCCGATTCCCCTCGGTGCGATCCTCGCAAAACGCAAGTTGGACGTCGGTGGGCTGGCGTCGGCTGCGCGGGCCTCTGTCGAGCACGCATTCGCCAACCCCTCGGCGTCCGCCCAGTTTGTGGCTGAGCATGCGAGCGAGATGGATCCCGACGTGCAGGCGCGCCATATTGCCTTATACGTCAACGAATTCTCGGTC
Source organism: uncultured Actinomycetes bacterium (assembly GCA_963825425.1). Taxonomy (GTDB): domain Bacteria; phylum Actinomycetota; class Actinomycetes; order Acidothermales; family Acidothermaceae; genus PALSA-607. Next base: position 326,333 of record CAWGTF010000015.1, on the reverse strand, counting down.
AACCTCGGCGATGAGGGCTACGCCGCGATCTCGGCATTGTTGAACCGCGCGGCGACCGAAGGACTGGTTCCCGCTGTCGACCCCGCGGCCCTGCGACAATCTCGACCATGAGCGAAAGCCCGATACGCGGGGCAGTTGTGCCACCTCGAGACGACATCACGCCAGAGGCTTTCGATCGGGCCCATGGCACGACTGCGAAGAACGAGCTCCTGTGGCGCCTCTCGCGCGAGGCGTACGGCGACGACTATCCCGACGAGATCCAGCCGTGGGGCATGACGACTTGGTGGACCCTCGGTCAGTTCGTCGCCGGACTGCGAGTCGGTCCGGGCCAGCATCTCGTCGACCTCGCGTGCGGCCGAGGGGGAGTGGGTCTTTGGCTCGCCCGGGCGACTGGTGCACGGCTCACGGGCGTCGATTGGTCACCGGCGGCGGTCTCCGAGGCGACGGCTCGCGCCTCGCAATTCGTGCCGGTCGAACAGACGACTTTCGTTGTGGGTGATCTCGCTGGGACGGGACTCGCCTCGGGTGCGGCTGATGGCGTCGTCTGCGCAGATGCGGTGTTCTTCGCGACCGACCGGGTCGCCGTTTTCACGGAGATGGCACGAATACTGCGGCCCGGCGGTCGATTCGTTTTCACTGCCGACGAGAGCGACGATCCCGAGCGGGAAGGTGCGGTTCCCGATTGGGGGCCGATCATCCGCGCGGGCGGCCTCAGTGTCGTTGGACGCGTAGAGATCCCGCACTGGCGCGAGGACCTCCAGCGGATGTACGACACCTGGCTCGCCAACGTCGACGAACTTCGCGCCGGCCTCGACGAAGAGTCAATGAACGACCTAATCGGCGAGGCCACGACGGTCGGGCCAACCCTCTCCCGCCGGACCGGCGTGCTCTATACCGCCGAGCGCGGCTGACCTACTTCACCACGTAGGGGCCAGCGAGGATCGCCACCCTGGCCCAGGTCTTGCCGCCGTCGGTGGTTGACCACAGCGGACTGTGGTTTGCGGGATCGCTGGCCGTGCCGATGTCAGGTGAAATGAAGTCGAGATTCAACGTTCCGACCTGGTCGTGCATGGCGATGTCGGGCGTCCAACGTTGCCAATGCGCGCCGGCGTCGTCGGTGGAGATGATCACGCTGCCGTCGGTTGCTCGCCAATGAGCGGGATCGATGAGATCGACGTTCCAGTAGCTGTTGCTGGGCGCAGTTGGCAGCGGATGGATTCGCCACGACTTGCCACTGTCAGAGCTCGTGTCGATCGCACTCCCACCTGGACCGAGCGCACCCAGGTCCGCGACGGCGACGTCCTCACCGCTTGCGACCGGGATGCTGAGACCCTCACCTTCCGACGCGTCCGCCGTAGCAGGAAACGGCGGCGGCGTAACCGCATGCCAACGCGCCCCGCCGTCCGTGCTGATCTCGAGATAGGGGCCACCACCCGCGCAGAAACTCGACGCCCAACCGACGCCCTGAGGCGTGAATGTAAGTGACTTGTCGCACCCGAACGGCAATGCGCCGACGGTGGATGGAGTGCCGTCGCCGGTGGTCTTGGAAATCAGCTGCCAGGTCAATCCGCCGTTCTCGGTGCGGTAAATCTCGACACCCATCGAGCCCGCCGCGCCCTGCAACCCGTAGCACCAGCCGTTGGACACGTCCACGAACTGGAGCGTGCAGTCCGGTGGCAGCGTGCCGACTTGCTGCCACGATTGGCCGCCGTCGTCCGTGCGGTACAACGGGATAGGCGAGGCGGGGTCCTCGGTCGCGGCTCCCAGCCACGCGGTCTGCGCCGATCGGACGTCGCTGATCGGGTCGCCGTTCGAGCGCAATGCGGCAACGGGTGGAGTCACGTCCTGCCAGCTCCGGCCGCCATCGACCGTCCGTACGACGAACGTCTCGTTCGTGAGGTTGCTGACGACGCTTGCCCACCACGTCGTTGCCGACACCTGGGTGAATTGCTGCAGATCGCCGACGTCCGCGGGCGGCGGGTTGATTGGTTTCGGCGGCGCCGCAACAACGGGAGGTGGGCTGGACGCCGGCGCATTGTCGGCCGGCGCACTCTCGACGGGCGCACTGCTCGCCGCCGCCGAACTAGCCGCGTACGACGGCGCTCGGAATCCGGGACGGTTGCGACGCCGTGGTGTGCGGCACACCGCACGCAGCCGCGCCAAGCACACGCGACCGCCGCTGCCAGGCGACCTGCACGCACCATCCGGATCACCTCGGGCCAAGAACGCCTCGAAGTGTCAGGAGGTTGCGTCAGCGGCCGAGCATTGCGACGACCGGAAAGCGCCGAACTTACTGGTCGAGGTCGTCGGCTACTACGCGCAGGACGGTGGCCACCTTGTGGCCGGTCGCCTTGTCGGGGTAGCGGTCGCGGCGCAGGCTGTTGGAGATCCCGTCGAGCAGCTTGATCAGGTCTTCGACGATGACGACCATCTCGTCGGGCTTCTTGCGCTGCGCCTGGGCCTGGGAGGCGACCAGCGACGGCGGGGTGTCGAGCACGCGGATCGACAATGCCTGCTCACCGCGCTTGCCTTCGGCAACACCGAACTCGACCCGGCTGCCCGGCTTCAGTGCCTCAAGACCCGACGGCAGGGCCGAGGCATGCACGAAGACGTCACCGCCGTCGTCGCGGGAGACAAAGCCGAAGCCCTTGTCGGTGTCGTACCACTTGACCTTGCCGGTAGGCACGGGAAGCCCTTTCGAAAAGTCGTGCAAATGAATGGGATGCAAACACTGTGGACATGCCAGGCTAGCGGCACAAACGACTACGCACCAATGTGTTGAACAGCGCTACAGAGCGGTACGGCGATGCCCGAGAATAGCTGGATGAGCGACAACGAGCCCACCAGCGACCACAGCCCCTACCGCGACGACGCCTCCGGAGGGCTGAGCGGCGAGTTGCTGTCCAGCGGTTCAGGCGGCTTGGGCGGCGCCGACATCCTCGCCAGCGGCCCGATCGAGCGGCCCCGCCGCAATCTCGGCGCCATCGTTGTCAGCCTGGTCGCGGTGCTCGCCGTCATCGGTGGCGGGGTTGCCTACGTCGGCTACCACAAGCTCGCGAGCTCAGGCGCTCAGCCTGACGAGTGGGCACCCGCCTCGTCGATCGCCTACATCAAGATCGATCTCGACCCGGCCGCGTCGGAGAAGGTCGCTGCGCTGCGATTCGAGCGGAACTTCCCCCATGCTCCCCACGTCACGAGCGCCGACCAGCTGAAGGACAGCCTCCTCAGCGCGGCCTTCGACCGGTCCTCCAGCGAGATCGACTATGCGACCGACATCAAGCCATGGCTCGGTGATCGGGTCGCGGTCGCGCTGTACCCCGACGCGAGCGGCAAGGTGCAACCCGTCGGCATCCTCCAAGTGAAGGACGCCGCATTGGCGAAGGTCGGCCTCACGAAACTGATCCACACGTCGAGCGACTCCAGCGGCACGCCCGGATTCGACGTTGAGGGTGACTATGCAGTCGTTGGGCCGTCGCAGGCTGCGGTCGATGCGGCGATCGCTGCAGCCCGCACCTCCAGCATCACGGCAAGCAATCAGTACGCCAGCGACGTGGCGACGCTGGGCGGCGACCGGATCGTGACCGCGTGGGCCGACCTCGGGGCACTAGCCAAGTACGTCAGTCAGGCCGAAGCCAGCGCGCTCAGCAGCATCCAGAGCATGGATCTCAGCGGCAGCGGCAGCGGCATGAGCAACAGCGGCAGCGGCACGAGCGACAGCAGCGGCACGGGCGACAGCAGCGGTCTGGTGCCTGCCAGCGGTCTGGGTACCACGAGCGTTCTTGGTCTCGCGCACCTCGGCGGCATTCAAAGCTTGACCAGCGGTGCGGCCAAGGTCACTGGCCGACTGGCAGTCGGTCTATCACTGCAGGCCGGCTATGCCTCGATCAGCGGCCGCGTTTTCGGGGTCGACATGGGCGGGGTGCACAACGGCGACGCCGGCACGCTGCTCGGCCAGCTGCCGTCCGGGTCAGTCGCTGGCGTAGCAGCGTCCAATATCGGCAGCGCAATCAGCAAGGACCTCTCCACACTCGAATCCGGACCGCTCGCATCGCTCGGTATCAAGGCAGAACTCGATGCTGCTAGCGCGCAGCTGGGGATCAGCCTGCCGGGCGACGCGATCAACCTGCTCGGCAACAATGTCGCGATCGGCCTCGACGGCGTTCCTGCCGACGGCGCCAAGGCAAAGTTCACGGCAATCGCGGAACCGACCGACGTTGCCAAGGGGCTCAAGACCGCACAAGCGCTCACCGGGCTGCTGACGAAGAACGGCATCTCGACCACCGCTACGGCGTCCGGTTCAAAGGTCATCGTCACCAACGACGCCGCCGCGACCGGTGCGCTCGGCAACGACTCAGGCTTCAAGACGGCGATGTCGGGCATGCCGGACCAGGTCGTCGCGGCTGCCTACGTCAACCTCGCCGGGATCTGGCCGAAGGTCGGCAGCACGGTGCCCAGCGACCTCCAGCACCTGACTGGCATCGGCGCGTACGAGGCCATCGACGGCAGCGACGTCGCCTTCAGCGTTCGAGTAACCGTCAACTAAGCAGGTCGCTGTGTCCCCAGCACCGCTCGCGACAACGCGGCGGTAGCTGGGGACCGACTAACGTTGTGCGGATGAGCACAGCCCAGGTCGATCTCGTCAACTGGTTGCGTGAGCAGCCTGACGACGATCTTGGGCGGCTGCTCATGGCCCGGCCCGACCTGCTGCACCCCGTCCCATCCGATATCGAGGTGCTGGCGGCACGCACAGCCGGGCGGGCATCCGTCGAGATCGCGCTCGACCGACTCGACGTGGGCGCCCTGCAGGTCGCCGAGGCGATGGTGTTGTCGCCTGACCCGACCGACGTCCAGGCACTGGCCGCGCTGCTCAACGTCACACCGCCCCAGCTCACGAACGCGCTCGACCGGTTACGGCAAGCGATGGTGGTCTGGGGTCGCGATGATCAGCTGCGGCTGCTCCCCGTCGTCCGCGATCTGATGCCGACACCCGCAGCCCTCGGGCCACCCGCGCGCACGTTGCTCGAACATGTTTCGCGCAGCCAGCTCGCCAGCATGCTCGCCGACCTGGGCCTTGCGAGCGTCAGCGATCCGACGCTGAGCATCGCGGCCGCCGCCGCTGGCGTCGACGCGCTAGCAGGCATGCTCGAAGACCCAGCTCAAGCTCAGCGAGTTGCTCGACCGTGCGCCGGCGGCTGCCCGCGAAGTCGTCGACCTGCTCGCGGTCGGCCCACCGACCGGTCGGATCCCCTCAGCGCGGCGTCCGGTTGACGCGGCCAGCGCCGATTCGCCCGTGCGCTGGCTGCTCGCGCACGCGCTGCTGATCGCGGTCGACGACTTCACCGTGGTGCTGCCGCGCGAGGTCGCGATGCAGGTGCGCGGCGGCCGCGCGTTCGGCGCCGTCGAGCTCGATCCGCCGACAAGTCAAAGCACCAAGCACAAGCAGGCGGACGTCGATGGGAGCGCCGCCGGGCAAGCTTTCACCGTCGTCCGGCTGGTTGAAGCACTGCTAGAACGTTGGGGTGTCGAGCCGCCGGGCGTGTTGCGGGCGGGCGGCCTCGGCGTCCGCGAATTGCGTCGTACGGCACGTGAGCTCGAACTCGACGAACGGGGCGCCGCGCTGCTTATCGAGGTGGCGCACGCCGCGGGCCTGATCGCCCCCGACGGCGAGACGGCCGACAGCTGGCTGCCGACCACCGGGTACGACCTCTGGCTGGCGAAGTCGATCGCCGACCGCTGGCTGATCCTCGTCAGTGCATGGCTGGTCACAACCCGGGTGCCGGGGTTGGTCGGTCGTCGTGAAGCGCCGTTCATCCTTGCGGGCCGCGAGGAGGTCGAGCGACAGCAGCCGGCTGCGAATGCGCTCGGCGGCGACCTCGATCGGGCGCTGGCACCGGTCGTGCGCCGCGAGGTCCTCGAGATCCTGCTCCGAGCGAGCGCCGGCGAGGCTCCGACCGCCGAGTCGATCAACGAGTCGCTGCGCTGGTCATGGCCCCGCCGTGGCGGGCGACTGCGCGACGACCTCGCTAGCTGGACGCTCGAAGAGGCCGAGCTGCTTGGCCTGACCGGTCGCGGCGCACTGTCGTCCTTCGCCCGGCCGTTGTGCGCCGGCCTCTACGCCGACACGGACGCCGAGATGGCCGCCGCGGGTGCCGATCCTGCGGCCGAGGCCACAGCGCTGCTCGACGTACTGCTGCCGAAACCGCTCGACCACGTACTGCTGCAAGCCGACCTCACCGCAGTCGCGCCCGGACCGCTCGAGAGTGACCTAGCCCGCGAACTCGCGATGACCGCCGACATCGAGTCGACCGGGGGCGCGACCGTCTTTCGGTTCAGCGACACGTCGATCCGGCGGGCGCTCGACGCCGGGCGCAGTGCGGCCGACCTGCACGCGTTGCTGGCTGCCCGGTCGCGCACTCCGGTTCCGCAGCCGCTGAGCTATCTCATCGACGACGTCGCCCGCAGGCACGGGCGGATCCGGATCGGGCTCGCCGGTTCGTACGTTCGCTGCGACGACGACGGGCTGCTGAACGAGGTGCTCGCCGACCGCCGGGTCGAAAGCCTGCGGCTGCGCCGGCTGGCGCCGTCTGTCTTAGTCAGCCCGCTGGCGCCCGAGCGAGTCGCCGAACGGCTGCGCGAGGTCGGCTACGCCCCTGCCGCGGAAAGTCCGGACGGCGCGTTGCTGCTCCGCCGTCCAGATGCAGGTCGAGCCCCCGCGCGGCCGCGGCCTCTTCGGCGACGTCCCGAGCTTGCGGCGCCCGCCGCTTCGGTCGTCTCCGTCGCGGTCAAAGCGATTCGCGGCGGCGACCGGGCGGTGACGTCGAGCCGCGGCCTGGTCGTCGGCGGTGCGATATCGGACGTCGTGCCGCACTCGGCGTCCAGTGAGACCTTGGCGGTTCTTGCAGGATGCGGTGACGGCCGGTCGTGCTGTCTGGATCGGCTACCTCAACGCGCAGGGCCAGGCGAGCAACCGGATCATCGAGCCGCAACGGCTCTCCGGTGGGTACCTCACCGCGTTCGACTACCGACGCGACGAACCGCGGACGTTCGCGGTGCACCGCATCACCGGAGTCGCCGAACTGACCGATGGCGAGATCGTCGCCAACGCCGACGAGTCGACACCTGGGACAATGGCTCAGTGACCGACGGCCCGCTGATCGTTCAATCCGACAAGACGCTGCTGCTCGAGGTCGAGCACGAACTGGCCGGGGAGTGCCGGCGGGCGATCGCGCCGTTCGCCGAACTCGAGCGTTCTCCCGAGCACGTCCACACCTACCGCCTCACGCCTTTGGGTCTCTGGAATGCGCGGGCGGCCGGACACGATGCCGAAGAAGTCGTCGACGCGCTGCTGAAGTACAGCCGCTACGCAGTGCCGCACGCGCTGCTGATCGACGTCGCCGAGACGATGGCCCGCTACGGCCGACTGCAACTCACCAACGATCCCGCGCACGGGCTGGTGCTGCGTTCGGTCGATCGCGCGGTCCTCGAGGAAGTGCTGCGCAGCCCGAAGGTTGCGCCCATGATCGGCGTCCGTCTTGATGACGACGCTGTCGTCATTCATCCGAGCGAGCGAGGTCACCTCAAGCAGGTGTTGCTCAAGCTCGGCTGGCCGGCCGAAGACCTCGCCGGTTACGTCGATGGCGAGGCGCATGCGATCGCGCTGCACGAGGACGGCTGGGCGATCCGGCCCTACCAACTCGAAGCCGTCGAGGGTTTCTGGCACGGCGGCTCTGGTGTCGTCGTGTTGCCGTGCGGTGCCGGCAAAACCATCGTCGGCGCTGCTGCAATGGCTCGCGCGCAGGCCACGACGTTGATCCTGGTGACGAACACCGTCGCAGCTCGCCAGTGGCGTCACGAACTGCTGAAGCGCACGTCGCTCACCGAAGACGAGATCGGCGAATATTCCGGTGCCAAGAAGGAAATTCGCCCCGTCACGATCGCGACGTACCAGGTCATGACGACCCGTCGCAAAGGCGTCTACGCGCACCTCGAACTGTTCGACGAGCGCGACTGGGGCCTGATCATCTACGACGAGGTGCACCTGCTGCCGGCGCCGATCTTTCGGTTCACCGCCGACATTCAGTCGCGTCGGCGGTTGGGGCTGACGGCGACGTTGGTGCGCGAGGACGGCCGCGAGGGTGACGTGTTCAGCCTGATCGGTCCGAAGCGCTACGACGCGCCCTGGAAGGACATCGAGGCGCAGGGCTACATCGCGCCGGCCGATTGCGTCGAAGTGCGAGTGACCCTCACCGAGCACGAGCGGTTGTTGTACGCGACCGCCGAACCGGAGGAGCGCTACCGGCTCGCGGCCACGACCGAGACCAAGATGAAGGTGATCGAGGCGCTGGCCGCCCGCCACGTCGGCGACCAGTTGCTCGTCATCGGCCAATATCTCGACCAGCTCGACGAATTGGGCGAGCGCCTCGGCGTCCCGGTCATCAAGGGTGAGACGACGGTGAAGGAGCGCGAGCGACTGTACGACGCGTTCCGGACCGGTGAGATCACCACGCTCGTCGTATCGAAAGTGGCGAACTTCTCGATCGACCTGCCGGAGGCGTCAGTCGCGATCCAGGTGTCGGGATCGTTCGGATCGCGCCAAGAAGAAGCGCAGCGCTTGGGCCGGCTGCTGCGACCTAAACACGACGGTCGCACCGCACGTTTCTACGCGGTCGTCGCGCGCGACACGATCGACCAGGACTACGCCGCGCATCGCCAACGATTCCTTGCAGAGCAGGGCTACGCGTATCGCATCATCGACGCCGACGACGTACTCGCCGGCGACGAGATCTAAGGTTGCGCTACCGCAGGCGCCGTAGCGCTGCGGTGAATTCGGTCTGGTCTCCCTGCAGCGCTGAGAAAAACTGGCGGTCGCATTCCTCCACCGCTGCGTTGGCGCGATTGGCCAGCTTGACGCCCGCAGTTGTCGCGGTGAGCGACCACGCGCGCTTGTCATCGGGATGCGCGACCCGTTCGATGAGCCCGCGCGATTCGAGAACCCGCAGCACCTGCGACGTCATCATCGGATCGGTGAACGCATGGTCGGCCAGCTGACGTTGAGTCACCGGCCCGTCGGCGTCCAGCCAAGTAAGTGACGCAAGCAGAACGAACTGCACGTGCGTGAGGTCGAACGGCTTGAGCGCGGCGCGTTGAGCGGCCTGCCAGCGGTTGGTTACTTGCCAGAGCAGCAGGCCGGTGCTGTCGTCGGCGCTCTCATGCTCGGTCGCAAGGCGCGTCATTGCGCCAGCGTATGACCGCTCTCGGCTGCTCTCGCCAATGCCTCGAGATCGGGCTGCACCGATGCAGCGAGGCCCTTGCCGAGGATCCTCTTCCACAGCCATCCGAGCGGGCCGGTCATGGCGATGGCCACATCGATGACGCACCCGTCGGTGGTGGGTGTCACGACGTGGCTGAACGTCAACCGCGCGCCGACGAGACGCGAGACGTCAACGAACTCGGTGTCGGTCAGCTTCTCGATGACGAACTTCACCTTGGGGCCACCCTTGGGCTTCAACACCCCGGTGCCGCCCTGCGTGAACGTGCCGTCGAGTCGGACCCACTCAGTGTCGGCATTCCACTGCGGCCAGGTGGCGACGTCGGCCCATCTCTCAAAGATGGCGGACGGCGATGCAGTGGCGGCGGCGTGCGCGGTAGCGATAGTAGTCATGGATTTAGTATGCGCGCTTAGTTTCTGAGTCAACGCTTCGCAAGACGCCGATCCGCTCTTGCGGGAGCTTGCGGACCGCCTGTGGACAACGAACGCCGGCACATCGGCGTCCGACCTACTGTTCGTGGCGAGTCGCGCAATCGGGTGACGGCTCGCTATCAGGAGGTCGGCGTGAGCGGCATCAGAGTTACTCCAGAGCAGCTGGCCAGTCTGTCGTCGCGGGTCAGCTCGGGGTCGGCGAGCATCGAGGGCGAGCTGCGATCACTGACCGGTTCGCTCGCGCCGCTGGGCAGCGATTGGGCCGGTGTTGCACAGCAGCGGTTCCAGGCGCTGTGGGCCGAGTGGCAGAAGTCCGCCGAAGGTCTGCGCGACGCACTCGGCGGCATCAGCCAACTGCTCGGCCAGGCCAGCACCAGCTACGCGGAAGCCGAGCGCCAGATCGCCGCCAGCTTCGGCAACGTCTGACCTCGCCGGCGCCAGCAGCCCCACATCGTGGTGAATCACTGCCCTCCCAGGGCAGCAAACGCACACGATGTGCGGCGAGCGGCGCGGCCGGCGGGAGCCGCCGGCGCCGCAGCGACGCAAGAAGGGCGGCGCCCGGGAAACCCGGACGCCGCCCTTCTTGACGAGTGCTGGACTTAGAAGTCCATGTCCCCGCCGCCGCCGCCACCCTGCGGAGCCGGGTTCTTCTCCGGCTTCTCGGCGATGACGACTTCGGTGGTGAGGAACAGTGCGGCGATCGACGCGGCGTTCTGCAGCGCCGAGCGGGTGACCTTGGCGGGGTCGATGATGCCGGCCTTGATCAGGTCGACGTACTCACCGGTGGCCGCGTTCAGGCCCCAGCCGGGCTCGAGGTTGCGCACCTTCTCGACCACGACGCCGCCTTCGAGGCCAGCGTTGATCGCGATCTGCTTGAGCGGTGCCTCGAGAGCGATCTCGACGATGCGAGCGCCAGTGGCCTCGTCACCTTCGAGGTTGAGCTTCTCGAATGCGGTGCGACCGGCCTGCAGCAGCGCGACGCCACCACCGGCCACGATGCCCTCTTCGACAGCGGCCTTCGCGTTGCGAACCGCGTCTTCGATGCGGTGCTTGCGCTCCTTGAGCTCGACCTCGGTGGCCGCGCCCGCCTTGATGACTGCAACGCCGCCGGCCAGCTTGGCCAACCGCTCCTGCAGCTTCTCCTTGTCGTAGTCGGAGTCGCTCTTCTCGATCTCGGCGCGGATCTGGTTGACGCGACCGGCAATCTGGTCGGCGTCACCGCCACCCTCGACGATGGTCGTCTCGTCCTTCGTGACGACGACCTTGCGGGCCTTGCCGAGCAGGTCGAGACCAGCAGTCTCGAGCTTCAGGCCGACTTCCTCGCTGATGACCTGACCGCCGGTGAGGATCGAGATGTCACCGAGCATCGCCTTGCGACGGTCACCGAAGCCGGGAGCCTTGACGGCGACCGAGCGGAAGGTGCCGCGGATCTTGTTGACGACGAGCGTGGCGAGAGCCTCGCCCTCGACATCCTCGGCGATGATCGCGAGCGGCTTGCCGCTCTGCATGACCTTCTCCAGCAACGGCAGGAGGTCCTTGACCGAGGCGATCTTGCTGTTGACGACGAGTACGTACGGGTCGTCGAGAACGGCTTCCATGCGCTCGGTGTCGGTGGCGAAGTAGGGCGAGATGTAGCCCTTGTCGAAGCGCATGCCCTCGGTGAGCTCGAGCTCGAGGCCGAAGGTGTTGCTCTCCTCGACGGTGATGACGCCTTCCTTGCCGACCTTGTCCATGGCCTCGGCGATCATCTCGCCGATCGCCGGGTCAGCGGCCGAGATGGACGCCGTCGAGGCGATCTGCTCGCGGGTCTCGACGTCCTTCGCCAGGGCCAGCAGCGCCGCCGACACACTCGCGACGGCAGCTTCGATGCCGCGCTTCAGCGCCATCGGGTTCGCGCCGGCCGCGACGTTGCGCAGGCCTTCCTTCACGAGCGCCTGGGCAAGCACGGTCGCGGTCGTCGTGCCGTCACCGGCGACGTCGTCAGTCTTCTTCGCGACTTCCTTGACGAGCTCGGCGCCGATCTTCTCGTACGGGTCTTCGAGCTCGATTTCCTTGGCGATGCTCACGCCGTCGTTGGTGATCGTGGGAGCGCCCCACTTCTTCTCCAACACGACGTTGCGGCCACGCGGGCCGAGCGTCACTTTCACGGCGTCGGCGAGCTGGTTCATACCGCGCTCGAGGGCGCGACGAGCAGTCTCGTCATACGCGATGATCTTGGACATGCGGATGGTCCTCCCGGGTCGGGAAACGTAGCTGCGGCCGGACTCGACGCCCGCGACGGCCGACCACGCCAAACCGGTGTCATGTCCGCCGGCTCGGCAGGGTCTCGAAGGCCCGGCCATGAAGTTGCTGAACTGTCACTCACGTGCTCAGAGTGCTAGCTCATGTTTAGCACTCAGGCACCCCGAGTGCAACCGACCGCCGGTGAACAGAAAGGGCGAGCGCTAGGCGAGGCCGGCGACGTCCAGGTAGGCCCGAAACGCTTCGACGGACGGCGGGATGGTGACCGACGGCGACACGACCGGCGCGACCGCGTCCAGCGTCTTGAGTCCGTCGCCGGTGTTGAAGACGACGGTCTCGGCGTCGGGGTCCAACGCGCCGGCGGCCAGCAACTTGCGCAGCACGCCGATCGTCACGCCGCCTGCGGTCTCACCGAAGATGCCCTCGGTGCGCGCGAGCAGCCGCATGCCGTCGACAATCTCCTCGTCGGTCACGTCCTCGACCAGGCCACCGGTGCGCCGGCAGACGTCGAGCACGTACGGTCCGTCCGCTGGGTTGCCGATCGCCAGCGACTTGGCGATGGTGTTCGGCCGCACCGGCTGAACCACGTCGTAGCCGGCCTTGAACGCATTCGAGACCGGAGAGCAGCCCGACGCCTGGGCGCCGAAAACCCGATACGGCGTGGCGTCGACCAGACCGAGCTTGCCGAACTCGGTGAACGCCTTGTCGACCTTCGTCAGCTGCGACCCCGACGCGATCGGGATCACCACCTGCTCCGGCAGTCGCCAGCCGAGCTGCTCGGCGATCTCGTAGCCCAGCGTCTTCGATCCCTCGGCGTAGAAGGGCCGCACGTTCACATTGACGAACGCCCAGTCTTCTTCTTCGCCGGCGATCTCTGACGCGAGCCGGTTGACGTCGTCGTAGTTGCCCTCGACCGCGATCAGCGTGCCGCCATAGACAGCCGTCGTGACGACCTTCTGGCGCTCGAGGTCGGCCGGGATGAACACCACCGACTTGATGCCGGCCCGCGCCGCCGCAGCGGCCACGGCGTTCGCGAGGTTGCCGGTCGACGGGCAGGCGAGCACCGAGAATCCGAGCTCGCGCGCGGCCGCCAGCGCGACTGCGACGACCCGGTCCTTGAACGAGTGCGTCGGGTTGCCGCTGTCGTCCTTCACCCACAGCTTTCGCATGCCAAGCTCACGCGCGAGATTGCGAGCGAGCACCAGCTTTGTCATGCCTGGCTCAAGATTCGGCGTCTCGGCGACGTTGGACGGAACCGGCAGCAACTGCTTGTAGCGCCAGATGTTGTGCGGCCCGGCTTCGATCGACTCGCGGCTCACACCGGTGTAGTCGTAGGCCACCTCGAGCGGCCCAAAGCACATCTCGCACGCATAGCGCGGGCTGATCGGATACTGCTCTCCGCACTCGCGACACGACAGCGAGGTAGCCGACCCCAAGAGGGTCGCAGGGGCGGGACGGCGGGGGGCGACTGGGTCGCGGACACGGCGGAGCCTTTCTCCTCATCTTCCCCGCGGACCATCCACGGGACGGAGTTGGCACCTGTTTCGCTACTACGTGCAGACCGCGTGTTGATCGTCGCACTTCGAGCGAAATGGTTGCCGGGGCTTCAACGGGCCGGTCCCTCTGCCCCTCTTGATGAGCACTACTGCGGAGCGGTGAATCTGTGCTGCTGCAAATCGGTACTGCTGCGAACGACGACAAGCGTAGCGCGTTCCCGGCATGGGCCGAACGGCCAACCAAGGTCGGCCGTTTCTCGGAGAGCCAACCAGTCGGGCAGGCACTATCGTCATCGCATTGGAGGGGAACCGCGGGCGGGGACATACCGGGCAGGAATGTTCTCGGCCGCGGTTTTTTTCTGCCCAAAATCAGTTCCACGAGACCGGACGGCGGTCAGCGAGACCCTGCGTACGGCAGCAAGATGAGGCCATGCGTAAAGAGCACTAGTGCCGAGATCCAGTAAACGTGGGTACGAGTTTCCGAGTGGGCAATGCCCGATCCAGCACAATGCCCAATCCGGCCAATCCAGCCCAATCTGGTCGGGGTTCGGCCGGGACCTGTGACGTGTCCCGATGGTGACCTATGGCCCTGCCGGGCGGTCGGGGCCCGTCACACGATGGAGGCATGGTCGATTCAACGGGTCTTGAATCAAGCACGCTTGATGCGGTAGGTGGGTTGGCCGCGCTGGCCGATCCGGTGCGGTTGGCGGTTGTGCAGGCGCTGGCCGATGGGCAGCGGTGCGTGTGTGACCTGCAGGATCGGGTGCCGATCGCCGCGAACCTGCTCTCCTATCACCTGCGGATTCTTCGCGAGGCCGGCTTGATAGCCGGGACGCGGCGGGGCCGGTGGATCGACTATCGCCTCGACGGCGACGGTTTCGCTCGGCTCTGGGCCGATGCCGCGGCAGCGGGCGTGCCGCTGCCGGGCGAGTCGATCACTGCAGGGCGCGCGGGAGCCTCCTGCGCGGCGGTGCTGTGATGAGCATCCGCGCCGATCTCGTGTCGTCCGGCGGGCACGCGCCGCCGGTGGTCGCCCGATTGTCGGTGCTGGACCGGTTCTTGCCGGCGTGGATCGGCGCCGCGATGGCGTTCGGCATCGGGCTGGGTCGGCTGCTGCCCCATCTGAACAGCTGGCTGAACAAGGTGGCGATCCACGGCACGAGCCTGCCCATCGCGCTGGGGCTGCTGCTGATGATGTACCCGGTACTGGCGAAGGTCCGCTACCGCGAGATCGCCCGGATTGCGGCCGACCGGCGGATGATGGCGGCTTCCCTGATTTTGAACTGGGTCATCGGGCCGGCCGTGATGTTCGCGCTCGCCTGGGTGCTGTTGCCCGACCAGCCCGCCTACCGCACCGGGGTCATCCTGGTCGGGCTGGCCCGCTGCATCGCGATGGTGCTGATCTGGACCGATCTGGCCGACGGCGATCGGGAGATGGCCGCGATCCTGGTCGCGCTCAACGCGGTCTTCCAAGTGGTCGGCTACGCCGCGCTCGGCGTGTTCTATCTCAACGTCCTGCCGCGCTGGCTTGGCCTGCATACCGAGTCGCTGTCGGTGTCGATGGGCACGATCGCAACCACGGTCGCGGTGTTCCTCGGCATACCGCTGGTCGCAGGTTACCTGACCCGCACGCTCGGGGAGCGGGCACACGGCCAAGACTGGTACGAGCAACGCATCCTGCCCCGCATCGCCCCGATCGCGCTGTACGGGCTGCTCTTCACCGTCGTCATCCTGTTCGCGCTGCAAGGCCGCAAGATCACCTCCCAGCCGCTCGATGTCGCCCGCATCGCGCTGCCGCTACTCGCCTACTTCGCCGTCATGTGGTTCGGCGGGTTCGCGATCGGCCGACGGCTGCACCTGTCCTACGGGCGCACCACAGCGTTGGCGTTCTCGGCCGCCAGCAACGACTTCGAACTGGCCATCGCAGTGTCGATCGGCGTGTTCGGCGTCACCAGCGGCCAGGCGCTGGCCGGTGTGGTCGGGCCGCTGATCGAAGTCCCCGTGCTGCTCGCCCTGGTCTACGTCGCGCTGTGGGCACGGCGGCGCTACTACCCAGACGCTGTGGAGGTCGAGTCATGAACTGCTACGACTGCGCCAACACCGGGACTTACCGCGACGCGGTCGCCATCTGCGTCGACTGCGGCGCGGGCGTGTGTATCGAGCACGCCGTCAACACCCGCCACTGGTTGACCCGCCAAGTGGCGATCGCGGGCGTGCAGCGCATCGACCCGCCTGCCCGACTCATCCGCTGCGCCACCTGCCACGCTGCGCGTGCCGCCCGCGGCGACGTTCAGCAGGCCAAGAATCCGCGCACCGTCCGAGCCCTCGCGCCGTGAAGTCCAATCCGCCCATGCGCCAGCAGCCTTAGCCGCGAGACCTGACCGCACCGAGCAGGCCTTCAAGGAAAGCCACCACCGCATCGGGCCCGGCGAGTTGCACGTCAGCCCGCGCGGCCAGGTCGGCAAGGCCCGGCTGATCCGGTGTGCCGCTGAACACCGCGAGTGCCGCGAGTCCTTTCAACCGCAAGTCGTCGAGCGCATCGAACGCGGCGATGTCACCAAGGTCGTCGCCCACGTAACAAACCGACCGTGCGCCGAACGCGTGCACGAGCGAGACGAGCGCGGTCCCCTTGTCGGTGCCGCCAGGGCGCAACTCGAGCACCAGTCGACCGGGTTCGAGCCGCAACCCCTGCGACCCGGCGAGCTGCCGCTAGCGGTGCCTGCAGCAACGCGAGCGCGGCGTGCGGGTCCGCAGTTTCCCTGACGTGGACGGCGACCGCTGCACCCTTGTCCTCGATCCGCGTGCCCGGCGGTGCACCGAGATCGCGCAACAACCCAGGTAACGCCGCTCGCACGTAGTCGATGCGAACCGATCCGCGAGGGTCAACGCGTGCGTCCGGCACGACCCCAGCCGCCGCCGTCCACGTCTCGAGGCCGTAGTGACCGACGACCGACACATTCGGACCCGGCGACTTCGCGGTGAAGCCGAGCAACTCGGCGGCGAGGGCGGCCGGCCGGCCGGTCACGACAGCAACGGCGCCAATGGAAGTCGCCAACGAGCGCAATGCCGCCGCTGCCTGCGGGTGCGGCTTCGCGGCTCCTGGCTGGGTGACGATGGGTGCCAGCGTGCCGTCGAAGTCGACCGCGACCAGCGCCGTGCTCGGCTCGTCGATCAGTGCATGCAAACCCTCGACGCCGGCCGTCGTGCGCGGCACCGGAAGCCGTGGCACGGGCGGGGGCACAGCTGCGACCCTACTTGCCGCTCGAGGTCCAATCCTGACCGAGCACGAGCGTGAGGTGGGTGGTCGAGACGCCCGCCGGAGCGGGCAACGTCTTGTGGATCGCGGTGAACTGCGCAGCCAGCGCCTGCGCGGCGGCAAGCTGACCGTCGGGGTAGAACACCGTCGTCGCCGGGGTCGAGTGTCGGTAGTTGCCGGTCAGGGCGACCGTCCAGCCGCCAAGGGTCACGGTGGTGCGAGCCCGCGCCGCCATTCCGCTGATGAGAGTGCCGTTGAGGATATCGACCGGCGGGCGGGGCGCCGGCGTGCTGGAGCTCGTGCTCGGGGCCGGCGATGGGCTCGACGGGGTGGCCGCCGGCGACGTCGAGGCGGGCGGCGGCGTGGCACTAGTCGATGCCGCCGGGGAAGCAACCGCGGGGGACGTCGGCGCGGCGGGCGACGTCACGCCGGACGACGCGGCGCTGGCCGGAGTTGATGTGGACGGCTTTGACGCGGACGGCGTTGCGCTCGGGGAGACGTAGTGGGACGACGCTGCATTGGCAGCCGGACGCTTGGATTCACCGCGCCAGTGCAGCGCGGCCTCGACGCCACCCGCGGCCACAACCACGACCACCAGCGAGACCAGCAGCACGCGAAGCCGGCGGCCACGATCGACGCGGCGGTGACTGCCGCCCGCGCGCGGCTCAGCGCTCGTCATGGAATACGTCTCGTCATGAAGTCTCGACCAGATAAGCGATCGTCGTCACGCGACGATCATGGCGGTTAGGCCTCGATGCCGAGACGGCGGGCTGACCGTGCGCGCTGGCGGGCGGCGCGCAGCCGGCGGAGCCGCTTCACCAACATCGGGTCGGCAGCAAGCGCCGCCGGGCGGTCGATCAGTGCATTCAGCGCCTGGTAGTAGCGGGTGGCCGACATGTCGAACTTCTCGCGCATCGCCTGCTCTTTGGCCCCCGCGTACTTCCACCACTGGCGCTCGAACTCAAGGATCAGCTGATCGCGCTCGGATAGCACGTCGACCAACATGCCCGACGCGTCAGCGTTCACGGCGTCCGCGACCTCCATCGACCTGCCCTTCGTTCGACCCACCACCGTCACACGGCATTTCTAGGGCACCGCACTTCTAGGTGCACAGCGTCCCCTAGTGGGGCCATCGTAGGACCCAAACAACACGGATGTCATTCGCCTCGGCGGTGGCCCCGAAATCTGCTGCAAATCTGCAGCGATTGGCCTCGCCGGCGCACACGGAGCGTTAGGTCACGAATGCACCACGGGCTCCAATTGGCCCACCAGTTTGCCGGCAAGCGTGCCGATGTTGGGTCGGTGAACGCAGACCCATCTCCGGCCCCTGGCACCGGCACGTCGCAGGTCGTCCGCGTGGGCGACCTCGGGCCGGCGAACTGGCTCGCGCTCGACAGCTTCCGCGGCCTGGCCCAAGGCGCCAGCGCGGCGGGCCTCGCCCGCATCGCGAGCAACGAGGCACTCGCCCGGGCGTATGGCGACGACGAGACCGCCTGGCGCTGCCGCGACATCCTCGTGAGCGCGCTCGCGGCGGCCGACCGCCTCGACGAGGCACTGGCGGTCGCCGAGTCATTGATGCAGCACTACCGCGACACCGACAACCCGGCGTCCATGCTGCAAATCTTGGGCCAGTCCATCACCGCGAGATTCGCACGTGGTGAGGGCAATCGTGCGCTCGACGAGCTGGCCGATGCGTTGACCGGGCTGTCGAACCTGCGCGAAGCACGCCGGGCGAGCGCCAGCGCCTTCCTCACGGTGGCGAACGCGGCGAGCACCGCGGGGCTGTACGAGATGGCCGCGAGCCTGCTTCGCCGAGCGACCGAAATGGCCCACACGGTCGCGCTCCCGTTTCTTTCCCGCATGGTCGACGCGACGGTCGCGCGCAACGAGCTCCGACTTGCCGCAGACCTGTCGGTCATCGGCCGGTCCGACGAAGCCGCGGCGCGCTATCGCGAGGCACTGCGGGCGGCCGTCCGAGCTCAAAGCGGTGAACCGACGAGCCACTGGCGCCGGGCCGGCCGCCTGTACGAGGGCTTCGCCTGGACGGCGCTTGGCGAGCCTGAGGTCGGCCGGGTCGCGCTGCTCGACGCCCTCGGCGCCCATGGCGTCCCGCTGGACAACGAGGACAGCCTCATCATGCGGCTCGGACTGGCCCGCGCCTGCACCGCGCTCGGGCTGACCGACGAGGCTCGGATGCACCTTGAGCTGACCGAAGGCCTGCTCGACCGGACCTACTCACATCTGTGGCAGGTCGCGATTGTGCTTGCGGCCACGGAGGTCGAACGCATCGAGCACGGCGATCATCCGGCGATCGGGCACGCGGTGTATGCGACCGCGGTGCTCGCAACCTCGTTGTGGGAGGAGCGCGAGCGCCGGCTCGAAGCCGTCATGGTGCGGATGGAGATGCTCGCGCTGGCAAAGGAGAACGCGCGCGTCGGGCAGGCGGCGACGGAGGACGCACTCACCCGTCTTGGCAACCGACGAAGGCTCGACAACGCGCTCGCCGAGTTCGGTGGCAGTGATGACGAGGCGGCACCCGTGTGCGTGTTATTCATCGACCTCGACACGTTCAAGCGGGTCAACGACACCTTCTCCCATGCGACCGGCGACCAAGTGTTGAAGACGGTCGCGGATCTCATTCGCCGTGAAACCCGCGACGACGACGTCCTCGTTCGGTACGGCGGCGACGAGTTCGTCATCATGCTGCGTGGTGCCGACCTGGCTACTGCGGTGCGCGTCGGCGAGCGCATTCGGGTAGCCGTCGAGACCTATCCGTGGCGCGAGTTGGCCCGCGGTCTGGGTGCGACGATCAGCGTCGGCGTCGCCGAACGGCGGCCCGGCATGACCTACCTCGAGGTCTTGAGCGCCGCGGATACGGCACTACGCGCAGCAAAGGAGTTGGGCCGCGATCGCCTAGCCGTCGCCTAGCTCGTCGGCCCGAGCAACGCCGACGCGAGAGTGTCGAGCGCGGATTGCTCGACTCGGTAGTAGGCCCACTTCCCGCGCTGTTCGCGGGTGATCAGACCGGCTTCAACGAGTTGCTTGAGATGGTGCGAGACCGTCGGCTGAGTCAGGCCGACCGGGTCGATGAGGTCACACACACACGCCTCGCCGTCGGCGTGCGCAGCGATTAACGAGAGCAGGCGCACCCGCGTGGGATCGCCCAGGGCCCTGAAGATCCGCGCGAGAACTTCGGCCGCGTCGGTGTCGACGACGCCGCCCGTGACGGGGCTACAGCACGCGTCTGACAGGACCGGCAGGCGCGATTCAGCGAGGGTTGCCATGCCGCCAGTGTCGCACATATTGACAGCCATCGATACGTCGGTAATGCTCGTCATATCGAACTCTATCGATCTGAGGAGCTGCTTGATGGCCAGGAACGACGACCTTCGCGAAGAAGTCCGCGCCCGCTACGCGGCGGCCGCGATTGCGGTGACAGCCTCGGGTCAAAACGCTCTCACCGTGCTGGACGGCGATCAGTGCTGCGCGCCGTCGACGACGAACGCCGCTGCGGCCAACGTCTCGTGCTGTGGTGGCGGTGGCGCGGTCGATGCGGCCTTTGGCGCGGCGCTCTACAGTGCCGACGAGCAAGGTGAACTGCCCGCCGAGGCGATCGCCGCGAGTTTGGGTTGCGGAAACCCGATGATGGTCGCCGACCTCAAGGCCGGCGAGAAGGTGCTCGACCTCGGCTCGGGGGGTGGCATTGACGTGCTGCTGTCAGCCCGCCGGGTGGGTCCGACCGGCTTCGCGTACGGCGTCGACATGACCGACGAGATGTTGGCGCTGGCGCGCGCCAATGCGAGCAGGGCGGGCGCGACCAACGTCAAGTTCGTAAAGGGCACGATCGAAGACATTCCCTTGCCGTCGGGAGCCGTCGACGTCGTGATCTCCAACTGCGTCATCAACCTGTCGACGAACAAGCCGGCCGTGCTTGCAGAAATGTTCCGGGTACTGGTTCCAGGTGGGCGGATCGGGATCTCCGACGTCGTTGCCGAAGACGACCTCACCGTGACTGATCGCGCGGAACGTGGCTCATACGTCGGTTGCATCGCGGGCGCGCTCAGCCGAACCGAATACCTGCAAGGTCTCGGTGCAGTTGGCTTTGTCGACGCCGACGTCACGTTCACGCACGACGCGGCGCCCGGCATGCACGGTGCGATCATCCGCGCCACGAAGCCTGACCTCTCAGACTGACGAGTTCAGCGGGCGTCGACAGCTCGGAACGTCGCGCGGTGGGCGGGAAGTTGGTGATCGCGCACCCAGCTTTGTGCGGCCATTTGCACGGCGTCCCACGGTGACCCAAGCGGTGGCGTGTACGACAGGTCGAGCTGGCTGAGGTCGTCAACGGTCATGCCGTGAAAGAGCGCCGTCGCGTAGGTGTCGACGCGCTTGGCGACCTCGGCGCCGCGCGGGCCGATCAGCTGTGCGCCGAGCAGTAGGCCGCTGCGCATGTCGCCAGTCACTCGTATCGCGATGGGCCGCGCGCCCGGGTAGTACGCCTTGTGATCGTCAGGGGCAGTCTGCGTGGTGACCGGCTCGAAGCCAGCGCCTTGCGCCTCGTGCTCGCGAAGGCCGGTGCGAGCAGCCACCAGGTCGAACACCTTGACCACCTGGGTGCCGAGGCTGCCAGCGAACCGGGCCGCACCGCCAAGCGCGTTCTCGCCTGCGACCCGACCCTGCTTGTGAGCCGTGGTGCCGAGCGGCAGGTAGGTCACGCCGAGCAAGCGATGATGAGTGACGACGCAGTCTCCCGCGGCCCACACGTGCGGCAAGCCCGGTGGCCATCGTGTCGTCGACCACAACAGCGCCGCGCGGGCCGCGTGTGAGCACCAGCTGCCACGCAGCAGGTCGGTGTCTGGTCGCACGCCCACGACGACGAGCACGAGATCGACGTCCCATGCGATTGGTTGCTGTTCTTGGTGTGACGCCCTCCACGTGCAGGGTGTTGCCCTGACCCTCGCCCCGACTGATGCGCGTCACCGTGCGTGCTGGTGTGCACGCGTTACGCCGTGCCGCGTGAGTTCGGCGTTGACGAGTGCAGCCCAACTCGCGGTCGACGGTCGGCAAGCACTTCGGGCAGCATCTCGACCTGAGTGACGTCGATGCCCCGCGTCGTCAGGCCCTCCGCCATCTCGAGGCCGACGTAGCCACCGCCCACGATCAATGCGGTGCGTGGACGCCGATCAGTCAGCGTTCGTTCAAGGGCGAACGTGTCGCCCATGGTGTGCAGCAGGTGGACGCCGTCGGCGGGCCCGAGCTCGTCGAGACCATCGATCGGCGGGCGCACCGGGACCGCACCGGTGCCGACCACCAGTTCGTCGTAACTGAGATTCGATACGACGCCGTCACCGTCTCGCACGGCGATTCGTTGTCCTGCGACGTCAATTGCCGTCACTAGGGTGTCGAGACGCAGGTTCATGCCGGTCGCCTCGAGGTCGGCGTACGTGCGGTGCGCAAGGTTTCGCCAATGCGTGACCTCGCCGGAAATGTAGTAGGGGATGCCGCAGATCGAGAAGTTCGGATACGCATCGGCGACGACGACCGTCACCGTGACACTCGGGTCGAGCTCCCTCGCCCGCAGTGCCGCGCTGATGCCGGCGTCGCTGCCACCGATGACGACCAGTTCCATAACGTTGGCTCCGTTCAGTTCGCGGACGTGCGTGCTAGTGAGTGAGTCAGCGTGCGGCACGACGACGTCGTCGGCGGAGGACCCGGCATTCGGGTAGAGCACGATCACCAGCCCAGCACCGACACCGGCGCCGACCAGCTGGGCGAGCACGAAGGCTGGGACGGATCCCGGCGCGATGCCGGCGAAGCTGTTGGAGAACATCCGCCCGACGGTCACCGCCGGATTCGCGAACGAAGTCGAGCTGGTGAACCAGTACGCCGACCCGATGTATGCGCCGACCGCGGGAGCCGCGAGCGAGCCTCGGTGGGTGCGTGCGAGAGCGAAGATCAGCAAGATCAGGCCTGCCGTCGCGACGACTTCGCCGACCACGTGACCACCGGAAGCTCGGTGCTTCGTCGATAGGTGCGGGCCGAGATTGAACATCACATTGGCCAGCAACGCGCCACCGACAGCGCCGGCGCACTGCGCCGCGCTGTAGACGGCCGTATCGCGGGCATTGAGGCCGGTACCCGTTCGACGGCCGAGAGCCCAATCGACGATCGAGACGACAGGGTTGAAGTGCGCGCCGGATACCGGGCCGAACATGAGGATCAGGACGGTGAGCCCGAACACCGTCGCGGTGCTGTTCTCCAGCAGCTGCAATCCGACATCGGTGGGCGACAATCGCTGGGCCGCAATCCCGGAGCCGACGACGACCGCGACGAGAAGCCCGGTGCCAAGGAACTCCGCAAGAACTCGCCGTCCGATGGCTGCGTTCTCGGTCGCCGGAGATGGCAAGGCTTCTGTCACTGCGCCATCTTGACGGAAGCTCTCTGACTCAGTCAAGATTGAGACAATGAACGCTGAGCAAACTAGTCAGCTCGAACGCCGCGCGGCGATCTTTGGAGCGCTGGCCGATCCGGCACGGTTGCAGATCGTCGACATCTTGAGTGCCAGCGATGCGTCGCCCTCTGAACTGGCCAACATGCTCGGGATGCCGTCCAACCTGCTCGCACACCACCTCAACGTGCTCGAAACGCAGCGGCTCGTTGTACGCCGTCGGTCACAGGGCGATCAACGGCGCACGTACATCCACCTGGTCCATGAAGCGTTGGCGAATCTCACACCAAGTGGCGGTCGCAGCGCCGCCCGAGTGTTGTTCGTCTGCACGGCGAATTCGGCTCGCTCGCACCTCGCGGCAGCCCTGTGGCGCCAGGCAAGTGACGTTCCGTCGATTTCGGCAGGCACGCACCCTGCCGAACGCATCGACCCCCGCGCGATCGCCGCTGCAAAGCGTCATCGGCTGCCATTGCGGCGAACGAATCCGCAGCAGCTCAGTGATGTCGAGCTACGCGGCGATCTGATCATCACCGTCTGCGATCTAGCTCATGAGGAACTCGGTGAGCGCGCCGCGCTTCACTGGTCAATCCCTGACCCGGTGCGGGTCGGCGACGACGCGGCCTTCGACGAAGCGCTCGCCCGTATCGCACGACGCGTACGGGAGTTGGCTCCACAGGTTGTTGGGTCATGAGAGGAGAGCCGGTGCCCGTGCCAGAGCGACGCCAGCCGTTCACGGTGGACCAGCAGGCAGCACTTAATACCGCCGCGATGCGGTTGTCTCGCGATTTCGCCGACAGCTTCGGTAGAGAAACGATTGAACGGTTCCTCTACTCGTCGTACGACCAGTTCGCTGCCGGCGCGACGGTGGTGAACTTTCTGCCGCTTCTTGCCGAGCGCTTCGCTCGGCAGCGACTGCGAGCGCTCGCGCGCATCGAAGGCCTTGAGGTCGACGGAAAGCCGGTCGTGCTGTTCCTCTGCGTTCACAACGCGGGCCGCTCGCAGATGGCACTCGGCTTCTTCCAGCACTACGCCGGCGACGACGCGATCGCGTGGTCCGGCGGGTCTGAACCCGGCGGTCAGGTCAATCCTGCAGCGATCGCTGCCATGGCAGAACGCGGAATAGATATCTCGCGCGAGTACCCGAAACCCTGGACGGACGAGGTTGTACGCGCGGCTGACATCGTCATCACTATGGGATGCGGCGACGCATGCCCGGTGTTTCCGGGGAAGCGATATGAGGAGTGGATTCTTGACGACCCTGCCGGACAAGACGTCGCCGCGGTTCGCCCTATCCGCGACGAGGTCGAGCGCCGCGTTCTCGCGCTGATCGACGAGCTGAAGCTGATCGCCCACACCTGACATTCGCCATAGGCTGCTGGCGTGCCACAGCCGTCCGCGACCGCTCTTGCGCAAGTCGCCCAGTGGTCGGCGTCCAACGCTGCGGCCGGCGTCACGGACGCCAGCTGCACGCTCGGCGAGACCGGTGACGTCGATCGGCGCCATGAGTGGGCGTCGGTCACCAAACTCGTCACGGCAATGTGCGTCCTGCGGTTGATCGATGCCGGCGGGATGGCACTTGACGAGCCTGCCGGGCCGCCGGGGTCGACCGTGCGCCATCTTCTGGCACATGCCTCGGGTCTTGGTTTCGACGACGGCGCGGCGGCTTCGAAGCCTGAACGCCGGCGCGTCTACTCCAACGCTGGCTTCGATCTGTTGGGCACGATGGTCAGTTCTCGTACGGGCATGCCGTTCGCGCGGTACGTGACCCAAGCGGTGTTCGAACCGCTGGGGATGCAAGGTTCAAGCATTGACGGGACGCCGTCGGCGGGCGGTGTCGGGCCACTGGTCGACCTGTTGAGGTTCGCCCGCGAACTTCTGCAGCCGACTTTGATTGCGCCGACGACACTGACTCTTGCAACGACGGTCGCGTTTCCCGCTCTCGACGGTGTGCTGCCGGGATACGGCCGGTGCAGTCCCAACGACTGGGGCTTGGGTTTTGAGATTCGCGACTCTAAAGACCCGCATTGGACTGGACGGCACAACTCGGCGTCCACCTTTGGGCATTTCGGCAGGTCGGGCAGTTTCCTGTGGGTCGACCCGTCGGTGGGCCTTGGATGCGTCGCGGTGGCGGATACCGAGTTCGGGCCCTGGGCTGCCCAGGCGTGGCCGGTCTTCTCCGACGCCGTGCTTGCGGAGTACAGCCCGGGCTAGCCTCACAACTTCCGCATGATCATGCGAGCTAGCCGGTGCGGCCGGTGATGTAGTCCTCGGTGCGCTTGTCGGACGGCACCGAGAAGATCCGGCTCGTCGCGTCGTACTCGACGAGCCGGCCGGGTTGCCCGGCGCCGGCAATGGTGAAGAAGCCGGTCGTCTCGCTGACCCGACTCGCCTGTTGCATGTTGTGGGTCACGATGACGATCGTGTAGCGGTCCTTGAGCTCGGCGATGAGGTCCTCGATCGCCAGCGTCGAGATCGGATCGAGGGCCGAACATGGCTCGTCCATCAGTAGCACTTCTGGCTCCACCGCGATCGCCCGCGCGATGCACAGCCGCTGCTGCTGGCCACCTGACAGAGCGAGAGCAGGCTTCTTCAGCCGGTCCTTCACCTCAGCCCACAAGTGGGCACCTGTGAGTGCGCGCTCGACCACAACGTCGAGGTCTTTCCCTTTGCTGCCGCCCAATTTCAGGCCGGCCGCGACGTTGTCGTAGATCGACATCGTCGGGAACGGGTTCGGCCGCTGAAACACCATGCCGACGCTGCGGCGCAGCGCTACCGGATCGACACCCGGCGCGTAAATGTCTTGGTCGTCAAGCAGAACCTGCCCTGTGATTCGGGCGCCAGGAATCACCTCGTGCAGCCGGTTCAGGCTACGCAAGAAGGTCGACTTGCCGCACCCCGAAGGGCCGATCAATGCGGTGACGGTCTTGGGTTCGATCGTCATCGTGACATTCTCGACAGCCTTGTGGTTGCCGTAGAAGCACGAAAGACCGAGCGCTTCGATGCGCTTGGCCATGGGGCCGCTCACCTCCGGTTCGTGGCGCCACGCCGCGTGAGCAGCCGCGCAATCACGTAGAGCAGGACAACGATCAGGATCAGGCTAAGGGCTGCGGCCCACGCGCGGTTGACATCTGCGGGAGTGCCTCCCGCTGCCGAGCTGAAGACATAGAGCGGGAGCGCTTCCTGCTGGCCGTGGAATGGATTCTTGTTGACAAACAAGGTGCCCGCAGCCGTGAGCAACAGCGGGGCCGTTTCGCCGGTGACCCGCGCGACGGCAAGCATGACTGCCGGTCGTGATTCCGGTGCGCGCAGCCGGCAGGATGATCGAGAGGATGACGCGCCACTTGGGGATCCCGAGGGCGTAGCCGGCCTCGCGTAAGGAATTGGGAACCAGCCTTAGCATCTCTTCCGAAGACCGCGTCACGACGGGCAGCATCAGGATCGAGAGAGCCATCGAACCGGCAAAGCCGGAATATCCCTCGTGCAGACCGAGGACCCAGAAGGCGAGTACGAACAGTCCGGCCACGATCGACGGAATTCCGGTCATAACATCGACCAAGAGCCTGACAACCGTGGAGAATCCCTTCGCGCCGTACTCGTTCAGGTAGATCGCGACGAGTAGTCCGAGCGGCACCGAGATGGCCGCGGCGATGAGTAACTCCTCGACGGTCCCGAGTATCGCGTGGTAAATCCCGCCCGTAATGTCGTTCGGACCGACGCCCGCCATCGAATGCGTGAGGAACGACCAGCTGAACCGTGTCAGACCCTTGCCCGACGGTGTACCAAATCACCAGCGCAAGGGGAATCACGGCGATGAGGAACGCCAGGTACATCGCGCCGGTCATGAGTCGATTGACGATCGCGCGGCGACCGTGCAACTTCCAGACCTGCGATGTCGCCGCAGCTCCCGGGCCAGCCATCGCGGTGCGAACTCATCGCGCACCTTGCTTCACGGCGGCGCGGTAAATGACGGTGCGGGCGATGAGGTTGACGCCGAGCGTCATGACGAACAGCACCAAGCCGGTCGCGATCAATGCCGAGCGGCCCGTTGTGCCCGCCTCGCCGAAGTAGTTGGCGATGTTCGCCGCGATCGTGTTGCCGCCGGGCTGCAGGATGTGCAGGCTCACCGCGAAGCTGGTGCCGAGCACCAACGCGACAGCGATGGTTTCACCGAGTGCGCGCCCAAGCCCTAGCATGATGCCGCCAATGATGCCTGGGCGGCTGGGTGGCAGCAACGCCGTGCGCACCATTTCCCACCGGGTGGCCCCCAGCGCGAGCGCGGCTTCCTTGAGGCTGGGATCCACTTGGCGCAGCACCTCACGCGCAATCGCGGCAATCACCGGCAGCACCATGATCGCGAGCACGACCGACGCGACGAAGATCGAGCGGCTGGCAACCGACGTCCGGTTGTTGGGATCGGCGAAGATCGGTATCCAACCAAACGTCGTAGCCAGGAAGTGCTGGAAGCCTCTGATGTGAGGTACCAGGTACAACAGACCCCACAGGCCGTATACGACTGACGGCACGGTCGCCAGCATGTCGATGAGGTACCCGAGCCAGGTCGCGAGCCGGCGCGGCGCGTACTCGACGACGAAGATCGCGACGCCGAGGGCGACCGGCACCGCGAGCACCAAAGCAATCACGCTAGAAAGGACCGTGCCGTACACGAGGACCGCGATACCGAACAAGCGGTGGATCCGCGTCCGGACTCCACGACTTGGTCGTGAAGAAGTTCTTCTGATCCTTGCTCAGCGACGGGATCGCCTTCAGGATCAAGAAGA
This sequence comes from uncultured Actinomycetes bacterium, assembly GCA_963825425.1. Taxonomy (GTDB): domain Bacteria; phylum Actinomycetota; class Actinomycetes; order Acidothermales; family Acidothermaceae; genus PALSA-607. Next base: position 298,414 of record CAWGTF010000015.1, on the reverse strand, counting down.
CCGCGATCGCGCCAAGGATGAGCAGAACGAGTACCGACGCGGCAAAGGTGATGCCCCGGAAGGGCTCGACACGCCGAGCCCTCCGAGGCGCCCCTGCCGGGGTCGAGTCATGCTCGACCCCGGCCGTACTTTGCGTCACGAGATTGCCGAGATGCTTGCTTCGTCCTTTGCGGCCAAGTCACTCGGCAGCGGTGCGTAGCCCAAGCCATCGGCGGCAGCCTGGCCCTTGCTGACCACGTAGTACAGGTAGGACTTGACCAACGAGCCCTTGGCGGCGTCCTTGTACTTCGAGCACGCGATCGCGTAGGACACGGTCGAAATCGGGTAACCGTCAGTCATCTTCGTGTAGTCCATCTTGCCTGCGAGGTCGTTGCCGGTGCCGACGATGGTGAAGCCTTCGCCGGTCGCCTTCGACACGTTGTCGGTCGTTGGGAGCGTGAAGCTGCTGCCGGCACCCTTGACCATCGCCGTCGGCAAGGCTCTGCGCCTTAGCGTACGACTCCTCGTCGTAGGTGATTCCTCCGTCAGTCTGGGTCACCCCAGCAGCGACTCCAGCCGAACCCTTGGCGCCCTGGGCTCCGCTGAAGAACGTGATGGTCTTGCTGCTGCCCAGTGTCCAAGCGCTGCCCGCCACCTGCTGGAGGAAGGACGTGAACACCGACGTCGTGCCGGAGCTGTCGTTGCGGTAGAAGACGCTGATCGGCGTCGACGGCAATGTGGTACCCGAGTTGTCGGCGGCGATCGCGGGGTCGTTCCACTTGGTGATCTTGCCGTCGAAGATGCCGGCGATGGTGGGCGTCGAAAGGTTCAGGCTCGTCACGCCCTTGAGGTTGTAGACCATCGCCACGCCACCAACCGTGATCGGGATGGTGATCGCCGTGCTTCCGCACGCAGCGTTCGCCTTGGTTTGGTCGGCGGCGGCCATCGTGACGTCGGAACCGGCGAAGTCCGCAGTGCCGTTGCCGATCGCGGTGATGCCAGCACCCGACCCGGTGGCTTGATAGTTGATCTGGGCGCCGGAGCACTGGGCACCGAAGTCCTTGCTCCACTGAGTTTCCATGTTGGCCTGGAACGTAGAGCCTTGCGCGGCCAACGTGCCACTGGCACATGGCGGGGCGCTGCCGGCCGCGGCCGGAGCGCTCGATGCGGCGGCGGTCGTCGCCGGAGCGGCGGGCGCAGATGTAGCGGCGGTGGTAGCAGCCGGCGCCGAGGTGGTTGGCGAGCTAGTGGTCTTCTTGCTGCTGCTACATGCGGCGGACGCCAACAACACGCCTGCGGTCAGCAGGGTTGCGGCGATGCGTGTAGTCCTCACGGGGAAACTCCTCCTGTGTCGGTCAACCGAACCGACTGCGTCGATCCGTGGCCAGCGTCGGGCGGGCTCGGCGACTGGCAACAGCGCCAGTCGGGATCGAAAGTAGGCGAGCTACATGGACAGGCACCGACGGACGGATGAACGGGCGGTGAACATCCACATAGCGAGCGGTCTCAGTTGCCGCATTGCCGTTTCGCCGGTGACCAGATAGACGACTTGCTGCGCGACGGCGACGGCGTGATCGGCGAAACGCTCGTAGTAGCGGCCGGCCAGCGCGAGGTCGATCGCGGTGTCAACGCCGTAGGGCCATTCCGGCGCCAGCATCGTCAGCAGCAGAGTGCGGTGCAAATGGTCCATGACGTCGTCGTCGGACTCGAGTTCGGCTGCGCGAGCGGCGTCGCGTCCCGCCACGACATGTCCCGCTTTGCCGACAATGTCGGCGGCGACACGGCCCATCTCTCTGATCGTGGCCTGCAACTCGTTCGGCACGGCACAAGCGGGAAACTTGCGCCGCGCCAACTTCGCCACGTGAACGGCAAGATCACCGGAGCGCTCGAGGTCTGAGGTAATGCGAAGGCCGGTCGTGAGCGCCCGCAGGTCGCCTGCAACTGGCTGCTGGCGCGCGATCAGATCGACAGTGCGCCGGTCGACGTTCTCGCGAAGGAGGTCGACAGCCGCGTCGCCGTCGATCACGCTCTCGGCGGCGCCGAGATCGGAGTTCGAGCAGCGCCTCGGTGGCCTGCGTAATCGCGTGGCCAACGAGCTCCGTCATTTCGACAAGTTGATCGGTGATGGCATCGAGCTCGTCGTGATAGGCGTCGCGCACGCCCACTCCCTTCGGTCAGCCCCGGCTGCGCCGTCCGCTGGGCCGGCTGCAACATATCGGCACAGCCGGAACGGTCGCACATCCCTCCGCAGAGTCTGCCACTTGCATGGACGGCGGCGGGCGACGAGGCGACAGCCTACAGAACGCGAGGTGAACAATCGGCCAACGCGTCTCGTTCGTTTGTTGACAGCGCTGGGGTTCCCTACCATTCGGCTTGTGCGGTCGACTCCTGTGGAGCCAGAACCACCGTCGGCGACGGCGGCAGTTCTTGCGACCGTAGCCGCCGCCCTGGAGACCGGGGCGGTACTCCTTGACGACGACGAGGTCTTGCTCGCCAACGAGGCCGCCCTGGCGCTGCGAGTCGTCTACGGGCGGGAGCTGACCTCCCGCATGCTCGCCCGGATCGCCCGCGAGGCCCGGCGGACCGGACTCCGGATGGCCCAGGACATCGACCTGCCGTGGGGCTCGTCATTTCGAGCTGTCCATGTGGTCGCAGCACCCGTACCCGGCACGGCCCAGGTCGTGCTGTTGATGAACGACCTGCAGGAGTCGCGCCGCCTCGAGGCCGTCCGGCGCGACTTCATCGCCAACGTCTCGCACGAACTGAAGACGCCGGTCGGCGCGATGCTCCTGCTGGCCGAGGCCCTGCGCGACGCCACGGACGACCCGGTGGCGATGAAGCAGTTCACCGAGCGGATGCTGCACGAGGCGGGCCGGATGTCGCGCCTGGTGCAGGAGTTGCTGGAGTTGTCGCGCCTGCAAGGCGGCGAGCCGCTGCCCGCGATGGAATCGATCCGAGTCAGCGACGTCATCGCCGACGCGAGCGACCCTCTTCAGGTGCGGGCTGAGGCCGCCGGCATCACCCTCGACGTCGGCCCCTCGGACGGCGCACACGTCTGGGGCGACCGCAGGCAGCTCACGACGGCGTTGACGAACCTGATCGAGAACGCGATCGCCTATTCGTCGCCAGGCTCCCGGGTCGGCGTCGGGGTACGGGTGTTCGCGGACGGCGGGGAGCGCAGCGTCGAGATCACCGTCAGCGACGAGGGCGTAGGCATCGAGAAAGTCGACCAGGAAAGGGTGTTCGAGCGGTTCTATCGGGTCGACACAGCGCGATCTCGAGCGACCGGCGGAACCGGTCTCGGTCTCGCGATCGTGAAGCACATCGCGAACAACCACGGCGGTCGGGTGGGGCTTTGGAGCCATCCCGGCGTGGGCTCGACCTTCACCCTGTACTTACCCGTGCCACCCGTGGCCACCGACGGCACTCTGCCGAATCAGAAAGGTCAGGAGTTGTGACGCATCTGCTCGTCATCGAAGACGAGGAGTCGTTCTCCGAGACACTCGCGTACATGCTCACCCGTGAAGGCTTCGAGGTACGGGTCGCCACGACCGGACCAGCTGGGCTTGAGGAGTTCGAACGGCATGGCGCGGACCTGGTGATCCTCGACCTCATGTTGCCCGGCCTGCCCGGCACGGAGGTCTGCCGGCGGTTGCGCGAGCGCAGCGACGTCCCGGTCATCATGCTGACCGCTCGCGACAGCGAGGTCGACAAGGTTGTCGGCCTCGAACTCGGTGCCGACGACTACGTCACGAAGCCGTTCTCCGCGCGCGAGCTCGTTGCGCGGATCAGAGCCGTGATGCGGCGACGCAGCGACAGCGTCGAGGTTGTTGTCTCGGGCATCGTCGAGGCTGGGCCCGTTCGGTTGGACCCCGACCGGCACGTGGTTTCTGTACGCGGGGAGGCGATCACGTTGCCGCTGCGGGAGTTCGAGCTGCTCGAGCTGCTGCTGCGCAACGCCGGTCGGGTGTTGACGCGCAACCAGCTGATCGACCGGTTGTGGGGCAGCGACTATGTCGGTGACACCAAGACGCTCGACGTGCATGTGAAGCGACTGCGCAGCCGAGTCGAAGAGCACCCCGCACGGCCTCGACACTTGGTCACCGTGCGTGGCCTGGGCTACAAGTTCGAGCCCTAACGAACCCGGTGTCCTGGCCCAGTGGCGCGATGGCGTCCGCGACCGGGTGCTGTCATCGTCGATTGGACGGCTGCCAGCGTGGCGGAACGGCGATGGGAGCCGCCACCGCCGGTGTACCCGACGAGGACGACGGCGCCACGACGACTGAGTAGCACGAGTACAAAGCCGCTCCACAGCGCCGCGATCGCGAACAGAAGCGGGCGACCGACGCTGGCGCCGGTAAAGGGCAGGCTCGCCGGATCGCTGGTCGCTGGAGGCTGACCAAGAACACTAGGAGTTGGCGACGCACTCGCACTACCAATCGTGAAGGCGAAGGTCTTCGTGGCGCCGCTCGTGTTGCCAACGAACACCACCGAGTGCGAGCCGTCTTCGAGACCCGAGGGCACCGTGAAGTTGTAGGTAACAGCCCCGGTGCTGCTCGCAGTCGATGTCGTGAGCGTCTGCGTCGTCGAGTGCAGGGTGACCCCCACTGACTCGCCAGCGTTGAAGCCTCCTGTCGTAATCGTGATCGACTGACCAACCTGCAGATTTGGATTCGTCGACAGCGCGGTGCCCGTGGCGTCGACCGCCGTAACGGTTGCACTGGTAGTCGCAGTCGCCGTCGAGGATGCGGTCGAGGTCGCCGTCGAAGTGGCTGTGGAGGTTGCCGTCGATGTGGCCGTCGAGGTGGCCGTCGAAGTCGCCGTCGACGTGGCCGTCGAGGTGGCGGTCGAGGTGGCGGTCGAAGTGGCGGTCGATGTGGGCGTCGAAGTCGGCGTCGGAAGCACGGCGGTCGCCGGGTAGACCTGCTGCCACGTCCCCGCGGTCGAGTTGATCAGGATATCGGCGGCGTCATACGTGGTCGTGTCGGTGCCGGCACCGTTGTGCGTCGTGATCATTCGGATCTGATAGAGGTTTTGCCAGGTTGCGTCTGCGTTCGTGTTCGGAAACGTCGAGATCATCGCATTGACCGTGAGGTCGCCGGAGGCACCAGTGACCACCGGAATGCCAGAGTTGCCGAGGGCAGCCAGGTTCGACGGCAGGCCACTGGGAGCGGGCGAGTAGGTCGTGAGAGCGTCCATCTGGCCGCCCTGCCAGTTCGCGGGATCGACGCCCTTGACGGGGTTCTTGTAATACAGGACAGCCTTGGTGTCGCCGGAGTGTGCCGCTACGGAGCCAACCGCGTAGGCAGCAATCGGAGAGTCGCTGAGATGTCCGCTCGTGACTGGTGTTCCGCTCGCGTTCGTGAACGTGATCGTGCCGACCTCGCTGGGGGCTCCAACCGGCTCATAGGGCACGGTCGTGTCTGCGAATGCACTATGGGCACCGACGCCTGACGTGCTCGCGACGACGAGAGCCACGAGTGGCGCCAGGGCGACCAGGAGGCCGGCAGCGAGCCGAGCTTGCTGCCGCGTTCTGTGTGCCGGATTCGTCGCGCCGTGAGTGTCACGCACGTGGCTAATGGTGTCTACTGCGTTCACGCGTCTGTGCTCCCGAGATTGCGGCTGCCGGATACTTGCCAGGTCCACGGTGGATTCGCCAACCTCTCCGAGGGTCGTGTAGCCGGGCAAAGGAAGGTGCTCGACAGCGCGAACGCCGGACGGAGCGCCGGTGAACGAACAGTGTCCGCGCTACCCGGCACGGGCATGTCCCCCGACGCGACGGTGCGACCGCCGCCAGAACCAGCCGCCACTGACCGCCACCATCGCGGCCGCCACGACTGCCACCACCACAACCAGCGTCGTCTTGCTGTGCCTGGAGGCTGCGTCACTGGATTGCGAGCCTGCCAGCGCGACGGCGCCGGCGGACGGCGAGCCACTTTGTGCCGGCGCCGGGGCACCGACCGCCTTCGCTGCCAATTCCGACAGCGGCTGCGCCGGCCGCAGGCCGACCGAGTTTGAGGACGGAATGCCTGCCTCGGCCGATATCACCGTGCCGCCGGCGTTGCAGTCGACCTTGGCGCCATTCAGCAACGTCCACGTTGTACCCGTGATCCGAATATCAGCCGCCGGGTAGCTCGAAGCCGACACCGGGATATTCAAGGCACCGAAGTAGATGCGTAGCTCGACCAGCTTGTCCCATTGCGGTGGGAAGTTGTTGAGGTAGTCCGACAATGCCGGGTCGCGATCCGTCTGCTGGGCAACGGGGACGGTTGTGCTGGAGTACGCAGATGCCGCGCCGAGCTGCTGGCCACTCCAGTTCGCCGGATCGACGCCCTTGCGCGGCTGGTATGCGTACAGCGTTGCCTTGCGACCTGGTCCGGCCAACGCGCCGGCCGCCGCAACCGCGCTAACGGCTCGCCAAGCGAACGGCTTGTCGTACACGCTGCCACGAGTGATGTTGTTGCCGGCCTTGTCGCACAAGCCAATCGAACCGTGCGCGTACTGGTCGGTGTAGGGCAATCCACTCGAAGCAACCGCGTCAGCGATGGGGAACCCCGCGGCAAGTACTGCGACCATGCCAACGAGACCGAGACGGCCGACCAAGCGACCCCAACTGTTGGTCACCGATATGCCACCTGGAGCCGCATCGGGCTGCCTCGCGCCTACGGCGGGCGACGATCCTCGACGACGTCGGCCGCCTCCGCCTGCCGAACCGTGGCGGCCACTCGAGCGACCCTTGCGCTTTCGCATTTGCCACCACGTCACGCCAGCGAGAACAACGATTCCGAGCAGCACCCACGGCACGGCCCAGAAGTTCTTCTTCGCGTGAGTGATGACGAGACCAGGGTCGACGCTTCCCGATGGAACGAGCGGGGTCACGGTTACGTGCGTCGTCATCAGGAACTGCGGGAACACACCGTGCAGCGGCACCGTCATCAAAACCGAACTGCGAGGGAGTAGCACCGGGATGTCGGCAACTGTGGCGCGGACCGAACCAAAGAGGCCGCTGATCGAAACCTGCTGGTGACCGGCAAGGTTGACGTTCCCTGTGTTGGTCACGGAATAGGTCACCGTCGCGCCACCGTCACCTACCGGGTCGAGGTTCTCGCGATACGACGTCTTCAGAGCCTGGACTGCCAGATTCGGATGAATGGGGCCCGCGACCCGGATCTGCACCGGAACGGCCACCCGTTGTTCGAGGTTCGGGTTCACCGTCTGGTTGCCGTTGGTTGCCGTCGCCTTGGCGGTCAATGACGTGATGATGCCCGCCGTGTGGTCACCCGGAGGTGCGTTGCTCGGAACTCGCAGCGAGATGGGAACGATGACAGTGGAGCGGGCCGGCACGGTCACGGTCTGGGCGTTCCCGGGGATTTCGAGAGCGATCCAGGTGCCAGCGTCGGTCGGGGCCGCGCTCTTGGCTTGCATAGTCAGCGCCCCGCTTGGAGCGTTCACGGCGTCCCGTACATAAAGATCGAGCGTCAATGCCTGGGTGCTGTAGTTCACCAGCGCCACGTGGTCGCTGAGTGTCCCCGAAGGCGTGACCGACCAGACGAACGTCGGTCGGTCATCGAGCGCCTTGGCGGTGGCGGGCCCAAGGCCGAAGGCTGCAGTCTTCAGCGCCTGGCGCCAAGCTCGGACCAGCCCCTGCCGCCGGCGTAGTGGGTGACGGCGACGGCGACGCGGCACGCGCAACCGCTGGAGACCACAGAAGTAAGGCGACCACGAGCGATCCAAGCGCCACGGCTTGCGCGCGGGTCATCGGGCAGAGGCGGAATCTCGGCAACAGTTGCACGGCTAAAGCCAACCTTCAGTTGGTGTACTACGGGCAAGTTCGAGGTGAACGCCGAACGACAAGAACCGGGCGGGCAGCTTGGCTGCCCGCCCGGTTCCTTCCTTGCGCTTACTTAGCTGCCTTCAACTCAGTGGGCGTTTGCCACGATCGCGCCGACGAGGGTGAAGGTGATGGTGCCGGTGAACTGACCGGCCTCGGTGGAGGACGGTGCGTTCAGCGTGAGCGTGCCGAGCAGGCCAACCGAACCGAGGCCGTGCTGGGCATAGGCGAAGTCGGTGTGCTTCGTTGCCAAGACCGGCGAAACCGGCGTCCGCTGGCGCCGACCGGCGGGGTGGCTGCCCCGTTGGCGACCGTGGTGAAGTTGGCCGAGGTGCCGTTGAAGCCGTTACCGGAGACCGGCACGATCGTCAAACTGGTCAGACCCACGTTCTCACCACTAATCGTCGAACCAGGGTTGACCCCACCATCGGTCAGGTTCGCTGCCTGGGCCTGAGCGGTCCACGGCAAGTTCCCTGCGCGAGTGTCGGTGATCAAGATGTCCTGCGTCGGGTCGGTGGTGCTGTTACCGAACTGCTGCGTGCGCCGTGAAATACGTGTCAGTTGGGTCGAGCGCCAACGTGCCCAGGTCGAGCGCGTTGCTCGCCCCGGTGTACGGGGTAGAGATCGACAAGACACCAGTCGGCACCTTGCCGGTGATCGTCTGCACGTCGGTGCACTGACCACCAACCGCAGGATCACACGGGTTACCGGGGGTTGGGGACTGACTGAAGGTCGCGGCGGCGTTGACGTGGCCCCCAGGAACTGACCCGACACACCCGAGTAGACCGCCACGATCGAGTGCGGACCCGCGGTCGCGAACGTGTTGCTGAACGTGTAGGCGCCGGTGCCGCTGACCGCGAGCGGGCTGGGGTTCAGTGGTGCAGCGGAGCCGTTGTCGAACAGGTTCACTGTGCCGGCGTTAACCGGCGTGGCCGGCGTGGTGGTGTCGGTCACCGTGCCGCTGTATGTGACGTTGTCACCAGCGTGCGGACCAGCAACCACACCGAGTGTGATTGCGGTGGCGTCTGCTGGCATTTCCACCTGGTACGGCGTGGCCGGGGATGCCGAGCCGACGAGCGCGGAGCCGTTGTCAGGGTAGAACGTCGCGACCCAGTTCTCCGTGCTCGGGTTGGCGAGCGACACGGGGGTCGTGATGTGGTACGGCGCAGCAGCACCAGGCGCGATCGACACCGTCGCCACAATCGTGGCACCGTTCTTGATCTGCACCACACCAGGTGAACCGGTGAAACCGGACGGCAACGAACCGGCCGGAGTGACCACTGTCGTCAACGTGACCGGCGCCGGGTTGGCCGACGTGATGTCGGGGTTAGCCGGGCTGGGAGTCAGCGTCGTCGTGGTCTGCACGGTCTGAGCCGGCGACGGCTCCAACTGCCACGTGCCGGCCGATTGGTTGACCAGGATGTCGGCGGCGTCGTAGTTGGTGTTCGTGCCCGATGCACCGTTGGTCTTCAACCGGACCTCGTACTGGTTCTGCCACGTTGCGTCTGTGTTGGGACCGGTGGAGTCGTTGGGGAATGTCGACACCATCGTGGCAACGCTGACGGTGCCCGATGTGTCGGTGTTCACCGGGAGGGCAGTGCTCGCCAAGTTCGGCGGAAGAGCCGACCCCGGGTTGTATACCGTGAGTCCGTCAACCTGACCGCCGTTCCAGCTCAGCGAGTTAACGCCCTTAACGGGGAGGTAGTAAAAGAGCACCGCCTTCGTGTCGCCAGTACGTCCGGGCGTCGAGCCAAGTGCGAAGTTGGCCAGCGGCGAGTCGCTCAGGTTACCGCCGGTGATCGGAACGCCATTGGCGTCGGTAAATGTGACCTGGCCCTGTGCGTTGGGGTCCGGCTCCCACGGAGCAGGGCCCGCAGCCAAAGCGCTACCCGCGCCGGCCAGAGCCAAACCGCCTGCGATAGCAAGGGCACTAGCCCCAGCCAACGCACGCTTCGGATAAAGCTTCATCTGGTTATCTCCTTCAGGTCTGTTTTGGATTTCTGCTTCTCGACTTGCAGGTCATCTGGTGCGTGGACCCGTCGCTTGTCGCCGACCCAAGTGCGCGGCCGACGACAAGCGGCGGAAATGCTCAGCAGACGTTGGCGTTGTCCAAGCCACAGTCCTTGTAGCTGTAGACGAAGCCGGCGTCGGTGATGTCCGCACCGCCACCAAACGCGCTCGCCATGTATCCACCTGGGCCGAAGATTGCGTTGACCCAGTTCTGCGTGCTACCGGGCTGCCACTTCGTGGTGCTCTGCTGGTCGACGTGACGCACGTTGAAGTACATGCCGCGCGTGAGGTTGTATGCAGAACCACCGGTCACCAGGGTGACCTGGTTGGCGGCGACACCGGCGTTAGCAAAGTAGCCGGCGTTGATGAGGTTGACGCGTGCCAGCGAGAACGGCTCGATAGCGTCCTGCGGAGCAAGGGTCGTGCCACCAAACACGTGAGCCTTGGTGATACCCGCCGGGTCGTGCTCTTGACCCGTCTGCACACAGGTTGTCGTGTTGATATTGACGGTGCTCCCGAGGGCGGTATTCAGGCTTGAGATGAAGTCATTGCGGGTGCCCGAACCGCTCTGCGGAATGACCGGGATAATTGTGTCGGTCGACGTTCCGCCGATGCCCGAACCGTTCCAGGTCGTGTAGCCGGGGTCGCACTGATAAATGTGCGCCAGCTGCAACGCGGTGAGCTGCACCGTGTCGTTGGACCCGGCGAATGCCTTCGCGACCTGCAAGCTGTCTGTACCCATCCGGTAGGTGTTGAGGCCACCACAACCGCTTGCGTTGCCGTCACACAGGCTGGTCTCCGAACCGGTGCCGGTCTTAGGAAGCCGCGACGACCGTGCGTACTGGATCGACTGGGTGGCCGCACCCTGGTACCCGGCGGCGCCCGCCGAGTCGTTGATCAGCGCTCCGAGTCCGGCGGTGGAACCGTCTGGGTCTTCTACGGGGTTTTGGCCCGCCCGCAGGACAACCGCCGTGGTCGGTGAGTCGGTGTAGAACTGAGTGGCGTCGGTGTTGTACAGCGCGCGGCCAACTGCGTCTCCTGTGGCGTCGATGTTGACGACCCGCCACTTGTTGCCAGTGCCGTTGTAGCCAGGGTTGGCAGTCGAACCGTCGGCGAGAAAGTCACCCGCGAACTGGATAGTGTCCGAACCTACGCCGACGACGTCGCCGGTACCAGTTCCCACGAAGCTTCCCTGCGCGGCCCCACCGGGGCTGGCGAGGGCCGGGGAGCCGACGACCAGCGCCGCACCGAGCCCGGCCACGCTCAGAACCGCGACGGCCCTTGCTTTCTTGAACATAGGTCCTCCTGCGAGGTGCAAGCGGAGACCACCTCCGCGCTGCCGAAACTAGGAGGCCAAAACGACGCGACGGGCAGGCGAGGTTGAACGCCAGACGAACACAGTTCGGCTACACAGCGGTGGGACTTGCCTACAGCAGGTTCGGCAGCAGCCGAGTCGCCGTCTCCGTGACGATCCACACCGTGGCGACCACCAGTGGCGCGCCGGCCAACCACACCTGCCAGCCGCCCCAGCGGCTGCGTGCCCACGTCACACCAACGGCGACGATCGCCAGCAGCTCGAGCCAGAGAGCCAGCGAATAGAGCGCGCTGCTGCCGGAGCCCATCGCCTGCTGCGCAGGCGACACCTGCGTCGGCCGCCCAGGAGGCGCCGTCTGTCCGATGCCTTGCAAATTCGCGTCGACATAAACCAAGCCGGTCGGCGCCCACCCAGAGCGCCAGCCCGATCCAACCGCGGCGACAAGCGTGAGCCGTCCCTGGCCGGCCGAAAGCGGTGCGGGCAACGGATCTCCACCGCGGCGTACATCGGTGACGACGTAGTGCGCGACGCCTTGGACGGTCGTCACCGTTATGGGATTCCCCACATGGAACTTGGGAATCTTCGCGAAAGGACCTCCGAAGGTCACACTCTTACCGAATATCGCGCTCACACCGGCCTGACCGGGCAGCGCAGTATCGGCCAGATGACCGGGGCCCTCCTGCAGAGTCGCCGACGACGTTCCCTCGACTATCACCACACCGTGGACGCCGATGTCCGGAGCGTCGAGCAACGCGACGGGTTTGCCCGGCGTGATCACACCACCTGCGGGCGCAGTCTCTGCGGCAAGTTGCGCGCGCAACGCCGCGTACAGTCCGTGCTGCGTGCGCTCCTCCTGGAGGCCGCTGAAAACAACGGCGTACAGAACCAACCAGAGCATCAGCAGACTAAAGAGCGTCAGCACGGCCTTGGCAACGGCCAGACCCGCGGGGAGTTCAGGACGAACTCGCCTCACTGCGGTCGGCCCAGGTGCAGGTCCGCGGCTCGGAGCCCGGTGCGCGCCCGGTCGACGTGCGAGTTCGGTCTCGGGCCGCTCTACGAACAGCGTTGCGGTCACCGTCTAAACCGACCGATTCGTCGCCGAGCGCGAACGTCACCGACCGCGTCAACGACCAGCGACGCGGTACCACCAGCGGCGGCAACGATCAGCAGCCCTGGTACAAGGCCGCCGATGGCGCCAACCTTCGATGTCGGCGTCGTGCCAGCAGCTACCGCTATGTCGGGGGTGGCAGCGGCGCTCGAAGGTACGTCCTGCGCCGCAGCGTCCGCGACGCTTGGCGTGGGCTGACCCGGGGTCGCGGCTGGTGTCGGCGCGTGGCTCAGAGCCGCCGGTTGACCTGCGGCAGGACGCGTGGGTTGCACTGGTGGCGCTACGACGCCGCCACCACCTGTCGACGTCGACGACGGAGCGGACGACGACACCGGGGCCGAGGTGGACGGCGACGGGGACGGGGTTGGACACCCCGCGTACGTCGAGACTGTAACGCCGGAGTCTGTGAGGTTGGGCACCTCACATGCCTGGTTCGCCACTGCAGTCGCAGCGCGATTCGCATAGTTGGCGAGCTGCCCCAGCCCGTCGGCAGCAGTCATCGGAAGGTAACCCGCAGGGAGTTGGCCGAAGCCCGTGCCGGGAGTTTGCCCATTGCCGCCAGCAAATTTCAGCAGCTGGCTGTACCCGGTTGCGTCGGTGTCCGTTAGCCCGAACGTGGGCACGCTCATGGAAACCAACATCGTGCCGGGGTAGGCGTTCGCGCCCGTCGTCGTTGTGCGGAGCTTCGTGTAGTTCATCGTCCACGTCCCCGCCGCCGGGTCGGCATCCAGCATGTCCGCAGCAGTTCGGACGGTTGTAGGGGTCGGCGCGGCAAAGGTGAACTTGCTCGGATCAGAGGCGTCGGAGCTGGTGAACTTAGTTGCGGGTCCGGTGGAGGACTGTGTCTCAAGCGCGGCTGTATCGAGGCCGTAGAGATGGGCCTCGGAGAGCGAAACGAGGCCGAGCCCGAATCGAAATCCCGGTGTCCCACGTGTGTCGGTTGTCAGCTGCGGCACTCCGTTGTTCGTCGCTGGCGGCACGCAGACGGTGGTGGAGTTTGGCAAACCGAATTCAATGTGCGCCGTGACATCACGAAGGTAGAGGAGTGGTGCGGCCACCAACGGCAGATACGGCACTTGAAGTTGGGGGGCCGCCCAGCATGGATCTCCGACCGTGGGCCGCTGGAACGTATCCTTCAAGTCCCAAAAGTCCGTCGGCAGCGCGATCCCCTTGTATGCAGGATTGACGACCATCCCCCAGGGGTCAGGCGTTCCGTCGAGGAATGCCCGCGCTGCCGGATCGGCGTTGATATACGACGTGAGCGCGTATATGACATCAGAGTTGGACGATAGAGCCATTAGCTCGGCCGCCCGCGCGTCTCCTGAGAATCCAATCGCCTTTCCCTGAATCGTCGGGTTCAGTGCCAGAAACTCTGGATCCTCCAACATGTCGAGTGGGTTGTTTGCCATGGGGCCAGGTGTTGTTGTAACAACCTGGTTCGTGACGGTGCCGCCGTCCTGTTGGGCGATCGACGACAGTACCGGGTACGACTCCGTGAGCAGCTTGGCCAGCAGCCGAGCGTCGAGCCGCACACTTGTATCTTCATTCCGGTTCTGATCGTCGACGAGAGTTGCTATCGCGAACCCGCTGACGGCTACGGGTGCATTAACGACCGGAGGCGAAGTAGCGGGCGTTGTCGATGAGGCCGGCGGTGGTGGCACGGTCGTCTCGAAAGCGGCTTCGGTCGATCCTCCCACCAGAGTGTTGACGGCCGCTGGCTCCGACTCGGGAATGTGGGAGAACGGGGTGAGATTGGGGTCGGTGCAAAAAGTCGGCGCCCATTGTTGGGCCGCCTCGGTCATCAACTCGGAGCCGTAGATTAGTACGGCCTTCTTCGTCGTGACCGTGCTGCAGAAGCTTGCAGGTGGCGCGAAGCTCAGCGGTATCGAGATGCGATTGTTCCAGTTCGAGGCCGCCCACCAAAGCTGCCCCGTGACAGCTCGACTTGGGGACTTGTTGCTGATCGTGTCACCGAGTACACCCGACTTCGGGTCGGCATACTCGCACTGAGCAATGTCTGCGGCCGTCGCCCCCGCAACGGTCGCATCACAGTCGGTACCCATAACGGGAATAGCTACGAGGCTGCACGCCACTGTCGATGAACAACCCAGCGTTGCGTTCGTTTCGTCGGTCCACACCACGAACCTCGTGCGGCCCGTTCCGTCGGTATCCGTGGCAGCGAAAGTCGCATTGTCAGGCAGCCCGGCGCCAGGTGATCGTTGCTGCTCGGGCGCTCGAAGCCCATTCGGGCACCTGTACTGGTTGTACACGGTGCCGTCCGCGCCGATCAGGGGGACGATGTGTGTCGCCCCGCTGTCCGTAACTGGCGGGCAGCCCGCACTTTGCGGCTCAGGATTGGGCTCGTTTACGTACTGCCCACGATCCGCCGCCGTCGCAAACTTGTCGAGGCGCCACGGCGGGTAGATCGTGTCGCTCGACATCCCTCGCTCGAGGTCGTATTGAGTCCAGCACGTCTGTGGGCTCAGCTGCTGATCGGCTGGCTTGGTCGAGTCGTCGACGCCACGGCACTCGAGCAAGACCATCGGGTATTCCTGGATCGAGCTGGCCAGGTCGGAGTTCGGATCGGGATACGTGAAGTTGCTTGGCCGAGCACCAGACCAGGTGACCGTGAGCTGCTGATCGGTGAGTAATCCCGTTGTCACGTCTACCGAGAGCGTCACGTTCCGTTGATCAACCTGGTCGTCGCAGCCGGCGGCCTGAGTGCACGTCGTACCGTCATGAAGCATCCCGCTATTTGGCACAAGATTGTCGCGCGCGATTGTCTCCGACTTCGTGAATGCGGGCGTCGTTGTTGTCGTCGTGTCAGCTTGCGCTGGGCGCGTTCCGACGCTGCCATGTGACAGCGGAGCAGTCAGGATCGCGGCGATGGCGGCAATCGGCGTGAATAGTCGCACCGCAACCACCCAGGTGGGCACGCGGCGACGAAGCAATCGATGCGAACTCATCTGGCGCCGCCTCCGGGCGCGCGCCACCGTCTAGCCAACCACGGGGGTGCGATGAGGGCAGTAAGCAAGAGAAGCGCAGTGAGGATAGCCAACCCGGCATTCGTGCCCTGCCCAGCGCTCACATTTGTCGCCGCATAAGCAACCGGACTGGCGCCGCCGTTGCCGTCGGCTGCAGCCGATGCCGCGGGGTCGCCTCCGCCGCCCCCGACGGTCTGGCCCGTGATCGGGTCGACAGACGGCGCCGCTGTAGGACCACCACCGGGAGCACCCTGGGAAGCTGGCGCGCCAGGACCCGCCGTACTCCCCGGCGATGTGCTGCCGTTCCCGCCGGTGCTGCCAGGGGTATTTGTCTTTCCCGGTACTGACGTCGGGCCCTTAGCTGTGGGCTGCGCCCCCGGTTTCGAAGGCGCCGTGGGATTGGCCGGAGTCGTCTGGTTGGTGCCCGTGGACGAACTCGCGCTAGCCGTCGGAGTTGGAGCCACGACGGTGGCGCCGCACGGGCCTGCACCCGACTTGTCACAACCAAGCGGCTGCTGCGCAATGTCTGCCAGGTGATTTTCGTTCAGGTTGCCGGCGACGAACGTCGGGTTACCGCAGGTCGTGACGTTCTCGTTCGTCAGGTCGACGTTCGGATCAGCGGTTTGGAGTAAGCGCGATCTGCTGAGAACCCTGCCTGCACCAGGTTCAACGGCAATGCCGAGTATCCGATGCTGCCGACTGCGGCCTGACCCGGGCAGATCGAGTAGTAGAGGAAGTCCGCAAGCGTCTGCCGCTTTCCGGTTGTCATCGTGCCGTCGCCGGCATCGGTCGGAATGACTCCGTAGGAGTACGACGATAGCGGATACGTTCGTGGTCACTGTAGTCGTAGACGTTGTTCAGGTCCTGCAGCAGATATTGGGTCGGATCGGTCTTGTCCTGGTTGATGATGGCCTGCGTGAGCGCGACCGCGACGTTGTACTGTCGTCGGCAACGTGTAGTAGCCTGCCGAATTCTCGATCTTCGCGACGGGAAACCCTTTGCGAGGGCGTACGAGTACTCGTCGAACAGTATGGTGCCATGGCCGGAGCTCGACGCGACGTAGTTCATGACTCCGTCGGATCCGTTCTGCGCAATCTGTTGCCCCTTCCGCTTGGGCCAATACTCGGTCGCCTTCGTCAGTGCCCGAGAAGCTTGCCCAAATGTCGGGAAGTCGTGTACAAGGTACGCGGAGAACTGGTACGTGGTTCCGGATCCCTCGGAGTGCACAACGGGACGATCGGAATCGACGGCAGTGCCTGGCCATTGTTGTCGGCCGTGATAGCTGGGTCGCTCCAGTTCGTTATCTGATTCGTGAAGATCTTCGCGAGGGTTTGGCCGGACAGCCGAAGGTTCGTCACGTTCTGCCCGCGCACGCTGATGTTGTACGGGAAACGCGGTGCCGCCGGCGACAAGCGGCACGAACGCATAGGGCCTGTGCTCGAGGTGTCGTTCCGGTCTGTACGGGTGTCCACCCCTTGGTATCCGATGTCGCTGACCGCGAAGTCGACAGTGACCCAGCGCAAAGTCGTGCCGGCCTTGCGGCGGACCCGGTGCCAGTGAAGGTCACTCGAAGTCCCTGTGCAGCGACCTGCCGATCCACGCATTGACCGCGTTCCCCGCCCACGTCGAGCCAGACCCGTTGATCTGAGAGTGAGTGACCGCAGCCAGCGGGCCGCCGAGAGGCCACACATCGTGCCGGCAGAGTCACCGCCAATCGGCAGCGACGCGCCGACAGCGCGCGACGGCGAACGTACCGCGACGGATCGACGGTTGAGTGCCCACGCATGTGCCGGTCATCGCGACTTTCCAATCCGGCGACGTGCAAGCAGTCGCAGCACGACGAAGACGACCAGGACGATCATGAGTAGCAGGCTCGCTGCGCCGAAACCGCGCTCGATGATACTCGGTTGCACCGCTGCGAAATGCCGCGTAGACTGAACAGCGGTAGCGAGTTCATTGGATTGGTCACCGGGCTGAAGTTCAGAAAGCTCGACGCGCCGGACACGATGAGCACCGGGGCAGTCTCGCCAACGGCGCGCGCGACGGCCAGGATCAGGGCAGTCGCGAGACCAGGCGCTGCCGTTGGCAGAACCACTCGCGAGACCGTTCGCCAGCGAGTTGAGCCGAGCGCGACTGCCAGCTTCGCGCAGGCCGCCAGGTACGACTCGCAGAGCCAACTCCGCCGAACGAGCGATGATGGGAAGCATGGTGATCGACAGTGCGATCGCCGCCGCGAGACCGCTGCGCTGCAGGCCAAGCCCGATCAGCAGCGTTGTGTAGACGAACAGGCCAGCCAGTAGGTCGGGCAACGCAGTCATGGCCTCCACGACGGTGCGCACCATTCGCGCAAAGCGGCCACCGACCTCGCTTATGTACACGGCTGCGCCGATTCCGAGCGGCAACGCAGATCACGGCGACGCCTAGTTCGATGAACGACCCGACGATCGCGTGCAGAATGCCACCGTGTGACAGCGATGCGGTCGGCTGTACGCCACCCATATCCTTCGTGTAGAAGTTCCAGTGCGCAAGCGGACGCCATCCGCGCGCGAACGTGAAGAGCACCGTCGAGGCCAGCACCATGCCGACGAGGGCGGCCCCCGGTGATCACCGCTTGCGCAATCCGATCGACGGCTATCGGTCGGGGGTGCGCCATCGCATGTCAACGTCACTGTAGAAGACCAGAAAGAGGAAGTACCAGCAGAACGACGAAGCCAACAGCGCCACTGAAGGGCAGCACCCGCTCGTAGAGGACCCAACGATCAAGCTGAATGATCCGACAGCGGCCCCGATCAGCGCCAGCCGGTCATCAACGATGCGTTGTCGCGAGTACCCGTGGTGCGTCCACCGCCTATCGGGCGGGATGCCGCGCGGATCGAGCCCGCGGTGCGGCGTGTCGCGTGCGCTCGGTGATGCTCATCGTCAGATCTCCGTCGCCGCGCCGCTGCGGCTGCGCGTCACGATAATTCCCGCGATAGTGTTGACGAACAACGTCATCACGAACAGGACGAATCCGGCGGCCAACAGTGCCTTGAGTTGCAGCGACGTCGCCTCGCCGAATCTGTTCGCGATCAGCGACGAGATAGTCACGCCGCCAACCTGCAGCGGATGGAGATTGATCTTGTAGATCTGGGACAAGCACCATCAGGACCGCGATCGTCTCCCCGAGCGCCCGGCCGAGACCGAGCATGGTGCCGCCGATGATTCCGCCGCGGCCGAACGGCAGCACGACGGATCGGATCACGCCCCACCGCGTACCGCCAAGCGCAAGCGCGGCTTCTCTCTCGCCAACAGGCGCCTGGTCGAACACTCCCCGCATAACCGCGCACGCCAGCGGCGTGACCATCATGGCGACCGTGAGCCCGCGACGAGGGCCGACTCCGTAAAGCTCGTGGCCTGCCAGAGCCGCCGCGTGCGCGTCAGTGTCGACCCGAAGATCGGGATGAAGCTGAAGTACTCCGCCAGCCATCGGGCGATGTTTCGCGCCTGCGGCTGAAGCAGGTAGAAGCCCCAAAGCCCGATACACGATACTCGGAACAGCTGCCATCAGGTCGACGAGCGCGACCAGCGTGGACCGCAGCTGCGGTGGCGCGTATTCCGTGATGAACAATGCAGTCGCCAGCGCAAGCGGGAACCCACTGCCAACGCGATGAATGCCACCTCAATCGTGCCGACAATCGCCGCAGCAACGCCGACCGTTTTGTCTCGGGATTCCAGTTCTGCTGAGTAAAGAACTGAAGCCGTAGTGCTGCACGACGGGGACCATCTGCAGCGCGAGGAACAGCCCAATCGCGCCGGTCAGTACCAGCACCAGGCCACCGATACTTCGGGCGACTCCGTGGAAGATGCGGTCAGTAGGGTGCAGCTTCGCACTTGATCGCGGCGAGGCATGTCCTCGGTGTGCGCTGACCGGCTGACCATTGCCGGCGCGGTCATCCGAAGCGCCCGTGTACGTAGTCGGCAGTACGGGGGTCGCGGGGACTACCGAATATATCCTCTGTCGATCCAGCCTCGACGATTCCGCCCGGTGTGCCAGCTTCTGCCAAGAAGAATGCGCACTGCTGGGATACGCGCGCGGCCTGTTGCATGTTGTGCGTGACGATGACGATCGTCACTTCATCCTTTAGTTCGAGAATGGTCTGCTCGATTCGCCGCGTCGACGCCGGGTCGAGCGCCGAGCATGGCTCGTCCATCAGCAGCACGTCAGGAGATACTGCGAGCGATCGCGCAATGCACAGGCGCTGCTGCTGACCGCCCGACAACGAGGCGCCCGGAGAGTCCAGCCGGTCCTTCACCTCCAGCCAAAGACCGGCGCGCGACAAAGACCGCTCGATCAGATCAGCGCGTTCGCTGCGAGAGATCTTCGTACCGTTCAGTTTGAGACCTTCCACCACGTTGTCGCCGATGGACAGCGTCGGGAAGGGGTTTGGCTTTTGAAAGACCATTCCGATTCGGCGCCGCGTCTCCGTGATGCGCTTTGCGGCGTCGTAGATGTCGCTACCGTTGAGCCGAACCTCGCCGGCCAATTTGGCCGAGGGCACCAACTCGTGCATGCGATTGAGGATGCGGAGGAACGTCGACTTCCCGCAGCCCGACGGTCCAATGAGCGCCGTGACGACACCAGGTGGCATCGACAGGTTCACCCGCTCCAGAACCTTCGTTGTTCCGAACCACGCCGAGATGTTAACCGCGTCCAGGTGCGCGCCACGGTCGAACACCAGCTGCGGATACTCCGGGGTGTCGTACAGCACCGCCGTTCCGTCTTCTGTCACGGCGTCTCCGTAGTCGCGGGAGGGGTGGGACTGGTGGACTCCAACACGCTCGCGCTCGGGCTCTCACTGGCCGGCGCACTGGATCCAGGCGCGGGTGAATCCGATGCGGTGCCCGTCGGAGTTGGATCGTCGCTCGGATCCGGACTATCCGTCGGTGGCGCAGTGCTCGTCGGCGACCCAGTGTCGGTCGGCGAATCAGTGGGTGACGGCAGGCCTGGGGCGGAGATGCGATTGGCAAGCCGGGTTCCGAGGGCGACGGGCTCGGCGCCGGCGGGCGGCGGCTGGTACACGGGCGGACTCGGCGATACTGACGAGCCTGCACTCGGGGACGACGGCGGCGTAGGTGGTGCCATCGGCGACTGGCGTCGGTGACGGTGTAGGAGACGGTGAACTAAGGGCGTCGGGAAGGCGGACGGCAGGCTCGACGCGGTCTGCGCAAGCGCCGGCAGTTCCTTCAGCGCAGAGGCACCGCCTGGTAGCGTGCCGCCCGCGTAACGGATCGCGACTGACAGCACGGCGCTCACGTAGTCGAACGAATGGTTGTAGCCGTACACGGCGGCGATCAGCCCGTCGGCCGTCCGCAAGTCCTGCCCGCTGGCACACAAGTAACGCGCAGCGGTGATCGTCGCGTCATTGATGTTCTGCGGGTCTGGCGTCGAGTGTCCCGACGCGCCCTCCTCGTACTCGCGCCACGTCGCCGGCAGAAACTGCATCGGCCCGACGGCTCGGTCGTAGCTGGTGTTGCCATCGAGCGCGCCGTGGTCCGTGTCTGAAATCAGAGCGACGCCGCTGCTGCGCCGTCGAGCAGCGGACCGTAGATCGGCGGGTTCGCGATACCTGACCACCCCGGCTTCGCCGAACCTCCAGAGCGAGCGTGGTCGGACTCGATATATCCGATCCCGGCCAACACCTGCCAACTCAGCCCGCAAGTCGGCGACTGCCGATCTTGTGACGCTGCTGCATTGATGTAGGCCGCGAGCGCAAGCCGCGGAATTCCAGTCGACTTGAGCGAGTCCAGAATTGCAGCCGGCACGAGCGGTGCGCTCCCGATCGCGGAGGCTGGGTCGCGAAGCTGCGCATTGATGAGCCAGAGCGGGGGCGGCGGCGCCGCACCCGCCTTGACGACCGTCGGAACATCGGCCGACGGCCGAGCCGTGACATCGGCGGCGGTCCGGACGGCACCGCCCGTGGCCAGACGAGTCCAGCGGAACTACTACGAGCGGTGCGTAGTCCGGTGGCGTGACACTTGTCGTCGCCTGGCTCGCGAGGCTCGGTGCCTGCGCTCCCTGCGCTGACGGGTGCGAAGAACACAAGAGTCCAAGGCGCCGCCGCCAGGGCGAAACCCGCCGTGGTGACGACCGCCCTGGGAGGCCCCGTGCGTCGACGTCGGCTGCGGCGTTGGTGTTTCGCCGTGAGAGCATGTGCGCCCCGGAGAGCCGACCGACGAGCGCGGTCCGGGCGCGCGTAGCCGGGGTGTCGTCCAGCGCGCCCAGGTCGGGCCGGCCAAGCCGACTACGGCCGACGTACACGCCGCAGTGCAGGATGCCAACTTTCCGACTGTGCGGTGGCGTCCTGCGTGGCTGGTAGCTGTCGCCGCAGGCAGATGCGACACAATCCGCACCGTGCCCTTCTCTTCTCGTTGCCGGTACCGGTGAGGCACCGCATGCCAGCGAGCCGCATCGGCACGCACCACAGGCTGTCGATGAATCGCTAACGACGGGGTACTGCTGCCGTAAGGGCGGATTTCGCGAAGGTGAACAAGAAACCACCAAGCATCCGAAACGTGTCGTTCACCCTTCGCCTGTGCGGCGTTCAGGTTCTCGTGATCCGTCGTTACCGGTCAGGCCCCAGACTCCGAGAGCGCAGTCGGTCGCTGTGGTCGACGCGTCGGTGGGCCGGGGGTCCGGTGGGCGAACGTAGATTCGTGATCGTGTCGGCATCGATTGGATCGCGCATCTCGTGGCCAGGCGACTGGTGCACGGATCAGCGAGCCTGCAGCAGCCACGCATTCGTGGTCCGCGTGGCGCCTACTCGGAGCCAACAACCGCGAGCTGGCCCGCAGCTTCACGACGTATCCGGACGCCGAATCCTGCGCCGCTGCGATCAAGTACTTGCAAAGCGCATCGGGCCATCTGGTGCCAGCGTTCTTGCCCGGTCTCAGGCTAGGTCGCTGGTATTGGCAAACGGCGGCGAACGACGTCGCCCTCGCGGTGTCGGCCCGTTCATTCGCCTTGCGACGCGACTGCGAGCAGAACCTCTCGGCAATTTCCTGGTCGCGGTGTCCACCGGCGCAGTCGCCCGTAGCGTGCCGACGCTCGGCTACTCGGGCGATGCCGTCCTCACGACGACGTGATCGAACGTCGCGACGACCTGGCCACCGTGCGCGGTTCCAACCAACACTTTGATCTGCAAGCCGGTCGGGCCAGTTGCAGTGGCCACAAAGCTGCAGTGCAGCGTGGAGATCGTGCCCGAGGGGACTCGCTGAGTGAGACACACCGAGTGAGCGGCACCATAGACGAGTAGCTCCGCATCGGGCTTCGGTTGTCCTGCGGCTACGCCTACGTGAACCGTTAGACGGTAAGACCGGCCATTGACAAGAACCGTGGGAAGCCCGTCGGTAGCTGCGATCGCCGCCGCGGGCATCCCAGCGCCGAGGTTTCCAGGAAGCGGCGCGGGCGTCTTTCCTGGCAGGCGTTGCGCGATGACGGGCGGGACCAGCAGGCGAGGCCCGTGCTGCCGTACTTCGGTCCGCCGTCGACGCGGCGAGCGCGCAAGCGCCTATCGCCGCGCTCCAAGCCAAGCGTGAATCGCACGCACAGAACAACCCTCCGTAGGGCCGGGCAGCAGGCGAACCCAGCCGCCTCGACGACCGCATGTCACATCGGTCGCGAGCAGGAAGATCTGAGCGGAAGCGAGCGCCGACGGCGCGGCAGACGACCGCACCGGTCGTTCACCCGTTTAGTGTCCGTCGTTCACTCTTTCGTCGGCCGTGGTTGCGCCAGGTGAACGAGCATTCGGCCGCGGCTGCTTCGTGCCTCAGGGCGGGCAGCGCGACACCGGCAGAGGAAACCTTGACGCAAGTACGCTTCATGTTGGTGTCGGCACCGGCTGGATCGATGGTGCGATGGCCCGGCGGCTGGTTCGCGCTGCCCGAGACGGCCGCCCCAAACAACGCGGTTTGGTTTGCGTGGCGGCTGCTGAGTGCGAACAACCGAGAGCTGGGTCGCAGCTACTCCACATTCCCCGACACTTCGGCGTGCGCAGAGGCCGTGGCGGTGTTGAGAACGCGCATCGGTGATGCCGAGCCAGTCAATCGTTGCCGGTCTGCGCACGGGCTGGTGGCACTGGGAAGTCAGCGTTGACGGCGTCGCCATCGCCATCTCGGCACGGTCGTTCACGCGACAGCGCGAGTGCGAGCACAACCTCGAGCAGTTCATGGCCGGTGTCAACGTCGTCCGCACCGATCTCGCGGCGGTCGCGGAGCCAGTGAGCTGACACGCCAGCGATCGGGCGTGGAACGGGCGAGATACCAACACGATCACGGCCGGGAAGCGAAGGGCAGATGAACGGCGGATAGAGATTGTCTTGGGACCTTGGGAACGAGACGGGAATCTGAGACCTTGTGATCCAAGGCAAGCACTCCCGGGTTGGGGAAGCGTGCAACAGTCGCACGCGGGAGAGGGGAAGCAACGTGGCCGCCGTCCGGCTGCTGTTTGTTGTATCTGGCCGCTCGGGTATCTGGTCTGCACCAGGCCTTGCATCAGACCAACGGATGATCAATCTCGACGGCTGGTGTGCGTGGCGGCTTGTGGGAGCCAACAACCGTGAAGTCGCCCGAAGCGCGCGAACTTTCCCGACCTTCCATGAGTGCTACCAAGCGGCCCGGCAGGTGCAGCATCGCCTCGACGTCGCTGCCACGACGGTCCGACATGACGACGTCCTGAATCTGTGGGCTTGGCGAGCTGAAATCGACGGGATCGCCGTCGCGACGAGCGGTCGGATGTACCAGCGCCATCGCGAGTGCCAATCCAACGCCGCCCAATTCTTTGAACTCATGCCCCTCGCTGCGACGGCCTATGACTCGACAACCGTTTCCGCGATCGGGTCCGAATTACCGGGTTCGGTCATACCTGCCCAATCGCCGTACATCACCGACGACAGGCAGCGCCCCCAGAACGAAGAGAGTTATGACGACGCCGCGAGCGCGACGCTCCGGCTCGCTTGACGGCTTCCTCGCAACCTCGGCCAGGGTTGTGCGTATTGACCCGGGTCACGCGGGGACACTTCAGACTGCTGCCGGCGCGGCGGACGATTGTCGCGTTCACGCTGAGCGCGGGTCTCGCCGGCACGTCGTCCGTCTTCCTCGTCGCCGGCGCGAGTGCTGAGGCTCCATCGTCGAACGCAGTCATCCCGCCGTCCGCAATACCAAGCCCTGAGTCGACGGAGCCCACCCTGCTCGTGGTGCCCTTGACCGCAACCACTGGGTTCCCCACCACAACTCCCAGCAACAACGCGTGCCCAGCCAGCAGCACGACGAGTCCGCCGGCCGGAGGAAGCACGACATCCCCACCAGCAGGCGGCACCACCACATCCCCACCCGCGGGCGGCAGCACCGGATCATCGGTCTCGCCCACCGTTCTCGGCGTGACCTTCGACAACCCGCCGCCAACAGTGACGCCGCCCAGGAGAGGTCCGCTGCCATTCACGGGTCTTCCCCTGACGCAGTTGTGTTTGCTCGCAGCTGCCCTCGTAGGGGCGGGTCTTTTACTCATGCGTTCGAAGAGGCAACACAGTCTCGCGCGACACTGACAATCGCCTTTACGGAGCGGCGAGGTTCGTCGTCAGAAGCCACGAATGCGGGACGGCGCGTGTTCCTACCTAGGTCGTGGAGCCCGTGTTGAGAATGACGACAGGCAAGCCCGTGTCGGCGTAGAACGTTGTTCGACGCGACGATGGTCGTCACCGACGTATAGAGGATCTGGCAGCCAGTAACGGCGGCGTGACCGAAGAGGTTGTTAGTGACGGTGATTCCGGCGAGCGACGCCAGCGGCTTGTTCGCGATATTGAAGGTCACGTTGCCCGCGTCAGCCCAGTTGCCGTCGATGAGCACGTCTGTCAGCGGCCCGTGGTCCTGCGTGACTTGAATAGCGCTATGGCTACCGCCCTCGAGATCGTTGCCGAGTACTTTCAGATTCGACCCCGACAGGATCTGGACATCGTCGTTATGTGTCTGCCCGCCGTTCTGAGCCGGGTCGTGTTCGTAAGTCACCAGGTCGTGGATCCACGAATCTTGCACCGTGGCGTTTGTGCCAAACATCTTTGCGCCGTCGACTGTGCCGTGGATGTTCAATCGCAGTGCCGTGTAGTTCCAGCCGTCGATGCCGTCGATGTAGACCGATGGATCGGCCGGCACAATCTCGGAATCCTCTACGACGAGATTGGTCGCCGTATCTGACAGGTCGTAAATGATTGCAGTATTTGATGTCGCCGAACCGCCACGGATGATCGAGTCTTTGATCGTCACGTTTGGCGCCTCGACTTTGACGAAGCCATAGATGTCAAGGCCTGAGTACGTAGCGCCGGCTGTGGTAATCGTCAGGTCACCGTTGTAGACCGTCAGTTGCGTGCCTGCCGGTACGCCAGTGTTTGTCGGGCCTGGTCTCGCACCGCCACCCGATGTCGTCGGCGGTGGCTGCGTCGATGTTGGCGTCGACGTGAGAGTCGGCGTCGGGGTCGGTGTCAGCGTCGGGGTCGGCGCAAGGGATGGCGTCGGCGCGAGCGACGGGGTCGGGCTCGACGTGTCTGGCGCGGATGTATCTGCGGGTGGCGAATCCGACGTTGACGGCGCGGCCGAGTCGGTGCCCGGTGAACTCGCCGAAGGCGAGCCCGGTGTCGTGCCCCCAGGGTCAGGCGAATTCAATGTCGGCGAGTCGGACGGCGAGGCGTCTGTCGGCGCGACCGTGGGCGCCGGCGTCGAACCTGACGTTGTGTTCGAATCCGTCGGCGACAGCGTGACGATTGCGGAGCGAGTCGTGCTGGGCGATGTATCTGTCGACGTTCCGCTTGCGGAGGAGCCAGACGATGGCGTCGGCGATGTTGATCCGGGCGGGAGCGTCACTGGGTACGTCACAAAGCTGGCGGTTGGCTGCCCTCTGAGTAGCGATGGGAGCTCTGCGAGCGCATCGGTTGCTCCTTGCAACGTGCCTTCTGCATATCGCTGCGCCGCGGTGACAACATTCGTGACGTACGCGAACGAGTGGTTGTATCCGTACAGGGCATCGATTAGGCCGGTGGGTGTACGCAGATCAACGTTCGAGGCACACAGGTATCGGGCCGCGGCCGCCGCCGCGTCCGAGATGTTCTCCGGGTTCGCCGCTGCCGAGCCGGTCGCCACGGGGTTGTATTCGCGCCAGGTAGCTGGCAAGAACTGCATCGGTCCGACGGCCCGATCGAACGACCGGTCGGCGTCCAACACGCCGCCGTCAGTGTCTTTGATGACCGGAAACCCGTCCTGACCGTTGAGCACCGGACCGAGAATCGTGGGGTTCGCGACGCCCGACCAGCTGGGATCGCCCGAGCCGCCACTGCGCCCGTGATCCGATTCGACGAGCCCGATGCCGGCGAGGATTTCCCAACTAACGCCGCACGTCGGAGCGTCGTGAGCCTCCACGGTCGCGGCACGCTGGTAGGCAAGGCTGGCGAGTCGCGGAATGGCTGTCACCTGCAGAGATGCAGGTTCAGCGGCCGTACTGCCCACGTTCGGGGTCGCTCGGCCGGCCCAGGCGACTGTCGCGTAGCTCACGGAGGCCGGCCGGCGAATTGCCGCCTGCGCAAGCCCTGGGACGACAGGCATCGCAGCGCTCGACGGCGCCGCCGCGGTCCCAGCCGTTGACGAAGCGGAGATGACCGACGAGGAACCTAGGGCGCTGCCCAGAGCAGCCGCCTGCTGAGAATGGTTTGCGTGGGACCCCAGGGCCGACGCTACGGCCCAGATCATCACGAGGGCCGCCACTCCCGACGTCCCGATCTGCTTCCAAGACAACGGCGGATGAGCTGCGCCGTGCTTTCGTACTCGCTCATGCCTGGGTTGGCTGGCGTGACGTGGGCCCCGAGCGTGCTTGGACCTGGCGTTCGCAACCACGCGACGACCATGTCGGTTGCCTAGAAACGAAGGCTGGCGAACACGTCAATGACAGACATCCAGCAAGTTAACAAACGGTTCGCAGCCCTAACGGTGTCGTTCTGCACGGCGGGCTTATGAGAGCACTGACGGGGAGCTCGGGGATCCGAACTGTAGTGACTCGCTAAGAGCCTGAATTGGTGCGCCGGCGTTGGCAAGCAAGAAATACACGGTGCGGTCGTCTTGGAAGAACGCGATCGCTGTTATCTGCTCGCCGGTGGACGTCGCGAACGTCGATGTCCGCGCTACTTTGCCACGAAACGTCGTGTCACTTTGCCGTGTCGGAGCGCCGTCAGCCACGGTCGCGGCGGCGACTGAGATGGCCGACCGCAAGGCAAGAGCCTGTTGACTCTTCGAGACGGCACTTGAGAGGTCCTCCTCGGCGACTTCCGTCAACGGGGACGTCACCGCTGCGACCAGGATCGACGCATGCACACCCGCGATCGTCTCTTCGAACGACTGTTGGATCGGCTCGGAGGGAAAACGAGCCGCGAAGTGGCCGCTGGTCGAGGCCACCATCGCACCCGCAGCGACCGCCACGGAGCTAGGGACCGTGCTCGGAGAGCTAGGGGCCGTGCTCGGAGAGCTAGGGGCCGACCTCGGAGAGCTAGCTGCCGACGCCGGGGAGCCGGCTGCGGTCGGCGACGTGGTGGATGAAAGACCGGCGGTTGATCGCAGCTGATGCCTGGTGGCACCAACCGCGACGACCACCACGCCCACGACAAGCACGACCGCGACAGCGGCGAGCAAAGCCAGTCGACCGCTGCGCCCAGGCGCGCTGTGTCCAGATGAACTGTGTCCAGAGGCCCTGTGTCCAGAGGCACTGTGTCCAGACGAGCCATGGCGTTCACTTGCCAGATCAGCGCTGGCTGCCAGGGGCCGGGTTGCAGGCATGTCCGGCGCCGGCACATAGGCTGGCTCGCTGATCCCCGCAACAACGCTTGGCGGGTAGGGCTGTGGCGGAATCTGCTCGACGGGATCAGACCCCTCGACATACCCGTCACGCACCAAGAACGTCGGACGGCCAGCCGAGAAGTACCGCGATTCGTGCCGCCCGTATGGGTCCGGATGCCAACCCTGCAGTTCCTCGGTCACCCAGTCTCCAGCCCCGACTGTCCCCACTAGACGAGAACGGCGACTCGCACACTAAGTGAGGCAAACGGGCGCGCCCAGGAACGTCATCGACTCTTCATCCGACGTTCACCGCTAGACAACCGCGCGCGAGGTATCGACTTCGGCGGTGGGTCAGCGTCACTGCGGTGGATCGGATGCGGGCTGTCGATGGTGGCAGTGAGTGCCTGGGTTCTGGAAATAGCGATGGAGTGTCGGGCTGCCTCTTCGTGCGCAGCCGGCGTGTTCGTTGGGGAGCGGCGCTGCACCCAGGCCCAGCCGAGTGCAGTGGCGGCTTCCAGGCCTGGGGTCGAGCTGCACAGGTGCTCCGGTTCGACCGCCTAACACGCGAGTGTGCTGACGCCGCACATCCGACCCACCGAAGGCCCGGTCGAGACCTATGGGTGGGGCGATCGGGGAACAGGCCCGTATACCGGGGCCCACTGTGACCAACGGCACACCCTTTCAGGTACCCCCTGGGGTATATGATGGAGCGTATTCGAAAGGAGAGTCCGGGATGTGTAGTCCTGTCGTGTGCCCGCGCTGTCAGAAGGTGACCTGGGCGGGGTGTGGGGAGCATGTCGAGCAAGCTCTCGCCGACGTGCCAGTCGAACGCCGCTGCGCATGTTCGTAATGGCTGCCGACTTGGTCGGACGGCGGCTGCACCCGTGAAGGTCGTCGTGGTCGGCGGAGTCGCCGGCGGCATGAGCTTCGCGGCGAGGGCGCGCCGTCTTGCCGAAGATGCCGAGATCGTGGTGCTTGAGCGCGACGCCTACGTGTCATATGCCAACTGTGGTCTGCCCTACTACCTCGGCGGCGAAATTCCGGATCGATCGGCGCTTTTGCTGCACACTCCGGAGTCGCTAGCAGCTGGCCTCGCACTCGACGTCCGAGTCGGCCACGAGGTGATCTCCGTCGACATCGTCGGCCACGTCGTGTCTGTGCGCGAGCTGGGTTCGGGGCGCATCTACGACGAGCACTACGACGCGTTGGTGCTGTCCACCGGAGCGACACCTGTCGTACCGCCGATTGCTGGCAACGACCTTCCGCAGGTGCGAGTGCTTCGTTCGGTGCCTGACGTCGATGCGCTTCAAGACTTGCTGCGTGCCGGTGCGCAACGGGCAGTGGTAATCGGCGCGGGATTCATCGGGGTCGAGGTTGCGGAGGCCCTTCGGCATCGAGGTTTGGATGTCGCGATCGTCGAGCTAGCTCCGCAGGTGCTGCCTGTTCTCGACCCGGAGATGGCCCACGATGTCGAGGCGGCGTTGCTCGGTGCAGGCATCCGGCTGCACCTGGCGACATCAGTGACCGCGATCCGACGATCCCCCGGCGCCGGTGTCGATGTCGAGCTCGCGGATGGATCCGTACTTGCGTCCGACCTCGTGCTCATGGCGATCGGAGTGCGGCCGGAGACGACACTGGCCGTAGCCGCCGGACTGGCCGTCAATCCCCGCGGAGCGGTCATTGTCGATGAGCACTTGCACACCTCCGCGCCGGATGTCTTCGCCGTCGGCGACGCGATCGAAGTCGTCGACGCAGTCACGGGCAGCCGGGCGTCGGTTCCGTTGGCAGGTCTCGCAAACCGGCAGGGCCGAGCAGTTGCCGACGAGTTGTTCGGTCACGGCGCACAACTGCCGGCGACGCTTGGTACGGCGATCGTGCGGGTCTTCGGGACGGTCGCCGCAACGACCGGGCGAAGCGAGAAAGCACTTCGAGCAGCCGGAATCGCCTGCCACGCAGTGCACTTGCACCCTGCCCAGCACGCCGGGTACTACCCGGGCGCGCACCCGATGGATCTGAAGATCGTGTTTGCGCCCGATGGCCGGCTCCTTGGCGCGCAAGCGACCGGCAGCGAGGGAGTGGACAAGCGAATCGACGTCCTGGCAACAGCGCTTCGCGCTGGAATGAACGTCGACGACTTGGCCGAGCTCGAGCTGGCGTACGCCCCGCCCTTCGGCGCTGCGAAAGACCCGGTCAACATGGCCGGCTTCATCGCCCAGAACGTGCTCGCCGGCAATCTCACCTTGTGGCGTGCCGCCGATCTCGATGAGACGTCGTTTGGGACCAGCTTCTTGCTCGACGTCCGCTCGGCCGAGGAGTTCGCGACAGGGCACCTGCCGCGGCGCATTGAACATCCCGCACACGGAACTGCGCGCTCGGCTGCACGAGGTTCCGCCCGGTGCAGCTGTGCGCGTCTACTGCGCATCGGGATTCCGTTCCTACCTCGCGCTCCGCGTTCTTCGCCAGCACGACTGGGAGGACGTCGCGTCGCTATCAGGTGGTTTGGCGACCCTGCTCGCAGAACGGCCAGCGCTCGCACTGTCACTCGCCGTCGGCGACCACCCCAGCGAACTGTCCAGCGCATCGTAAGTCGACCGCGACCTGGTACCCCCTGGGGTAACATGCCGACTCCCGATCGAGCCGAGATATGTGAAAGGAAGACTCATGGAGATGGATGAGGTCGCGATGAAAGATGTCGTGCACCGGCTGCGTCGCGCCCGCGGGCAGATCGACGGCGTCCTCGCGATGATCGAGGCCGGTCGCTCTTGCCGGGACGTCGTCACCCAGGTCGCCGCGGCCTCGCGAGCCCTTGACCGGGCTGGCTTCAAGATCGTCGCACTCGGCTTGCAGCAGTGCCTGACCGGTACTGCGGACGGCGAGCAGATGACCACCGACGAGATGGAGAAGCTTATTCCTCTCCCTCGCCTGAACACCTCGCACCCCCAGGGAAGCGATGATGGACGCCGAGTATTGGAACCAGCGCTACGACCAGACCGAGCTGGTCTGGTCGGCCGGACCTAACGTGTGGGTCGAGCAAGTCGCCTCCGGCCTCACACCCGGCACCGCCCTCGACCTCGGCGCAGGTGAGGGCCGAAACGCTTTGTGGCTAGCCGAAAATGGCTGGGACGCGACGGCCGTCGACTTCTCCAGCGTCGCCATCGAACGGGCCCGCGGTCTTGCGCGCGATCGCCTCGGCGACGCAGCGGATCGCTTCCATGGAGTGTGCGCAGACCTGCTCAGCTACCGGCCGCCGGCCTTATCGAGCGATCTGGTCATGCTCATCTACTTGCAGGTGCCACCCGACCAACGGCGTACGGTCATCAACTCGGCGGCGAGCGCTGTGCGGGCAGGTGGACTCCTTCTCGTCGTCGCGCATGACAACGACAATCTCGTGCACGGCTACGGAGGCCCGCAGGATCCGAGCGTGCTCTGCACCATGGCCGACATCACCGCTGACCTCGCCACCTCGGGCCTAGCGATCGACCGGGCCGAACAAGTCGTCCGTGTCGTCACCACTGACACCGGACCGCGGCAGGCACTGGATGCTCTCGTCGTGGCGTCCCGGCCGGCTCACAACTGACCAGCTTTCCCATCATCGTCTCAAGAAAGGAGCGGCATCGTGTGTCGTCGTGTCACGTGTAAGAAGTGCGGCAAACCGACCTATGCGGGCTGCGGCCAACACGTCGAGCAAGTACTGGCCGGCGTGCCGAAAAGCCAGCGGTGTACCGGCCAACACGGAAACGCCGACGCGGCCGGTCGGTCGCTGCTGTCTCGCCTGTTCCAACGGTAATGAGCGAGAGGTTCGACGCTTACTGGAGCTCGGCGGCCAGCCGCTGGCGACGCAAGCCTTCAGCGATTGCACCGGCTGCCGCCATCATCGAAGGCACCGACTCGGTGATCCGCGGGCTGGTCAGCGGCGCGATCACGGCGAGTGCCGCGACGACGCTGCCGCCGTCCCCGAACACCGGCACCCCTAGTGACGACACCCCGAGCCGATGCTCCTGCGCACTTCGTGCCACCCCTGTTCGCCGAACCTCCGCCAGCTGTCGGAGCAACACCCGCGGGTCGGTGATGGTAAACGGCGTGTGCTGGGTCAACACAGCCATGACATCGCCGACGACATCTGCACTCGCATAACCGAGCAACGCCTTCCCGACCGCGGTGCAATGCAGCGGAAGTAGCGCCCCCGGCCGATGCCGGGTCGAGACAGTCCGCGTGCCAGACAGTCGCTCGACGACCATCGCACGCGATCCCTCGAGCACCGCGAGATGCACGGTGTGACCAGTTGTCGCGACCAGATCTTGCAAGTGTGGTTGCGCAACCTCGCGCAGGGTGGTCGGAGCCGAGAGTAGCCCGAGACGCCATAGGCGCGCTCCGATCGAGTACGCGCCATCGGAACTGCGTGTCACCAGTCGTGCGCCAACAAGCTCCGCAACAAGTCGATGCGCCGTCGGCAGCGGAAGGTGAGCGCGCTGGCCGATCTGCGACAGGGTGAGGGTCGGGTGGCTCTCGTCGAACGCGCCCAAGACGAACAGCGTCCGGCCGGCCGACGACCGCGCGTCGTCGCTTCGCCGTGCCGTCACCGTGTCCTCCCGTTCGATCAGGTAGCGAACGCCACTCTAAACGCAGACTTCCACATCGTGGAAGGATCGCCTGACACCGCTCCCGCCACCAGTCAATCTGAACCCGGAACCCAAGAAGAGGGGACGACGAGTGGTGGCTGGGAGCAGATATGACGCCGTCATCGTGGGCGGAGGTCACCACTCCACGATCATCGCGCCGTACCTCGCCCGGGCCGGCATGTCGGTCGCCGTGTTCGAGGCGTCAGGGCGCCTGGGCGGAGCTGCGCTGAGCGGGCCAGGCCCAGCGCGCGGCTACACGATGAACCACTATTCGCATTGGACCCGCTTCTACTCCCATCCCGCCTATCGCGACTTCGACCTGCGCACAGAAGGTTTGCAGTACGTCTTCCCCGAGGGCAACGAAGCGATGGTGTTCGACGACGGCACCGCTTTCGTCGGGTGGTCGGCCAGTCGGGTCGTCGATGAGTCCGGGCGGCAAGAGCCGTGGGACGAGGGGGTTCGACGTACCGAGGCGGCCATCCGCCGGTTCTCCGGCGTCGATGCCGATACGTTACCTGAGGTTTTACGAGGCCTACCTCAAGGAGTGGAAAGCCGCGTTCGGGCGCCACCGCTTTACCGCACCAACCCCGTGGGGCACCGACGATCCGCTCGAGTCGCTCATGCGCGAGGGTGGCGTCATCGAACCGGTGCACCAGTTCATGAGCGTGCGTCAACTCGCGTACGACTTCTTCGAATCTGACGAGCTCCGCACGCTCTTCATGCGAGCCGCGACGACCTCGACCGGCGCTTTCCCCGACGACGTCATCGGACTCCAAGGACTCGTCCACGTTCTCGCGCTGACGCTCTCACTCGAACCGGCCGCCATCGCCGTTGGCGGTACCGGCGCCGTGACCGACGCGCTGGTCAGCGCCGGCCAGCGCCGCGGCGTCGAGTACTACACGCACGAGCCGGTAGCCGCGATTGTTCGGGCCGGCACCCGCGCCACCGGGATTCGATTGGCAAGCGGAGGCGTCGTAGCTGCCGACCTCGTCATCAGCGGGCTCGGCGCGCCACAAACAATCCTCGATCTGCTGCCCGACCTCCCGCTACCGCAGCGGGTTGCGCACCGGCTCCGCAATATTCACTTCGATCGCGGCCAGCTGATCTGGATGAACGTCGCGGTTCACGAGCTCCCCGATTACTCCGCTGCGGACAGTGATACGCCGGTCGGCGCGCAGCCGCGACTGTATTGGGGGCCCAAAGATCCCGACTGGCTCGCGACGAGGTACCAGGCCGAGATCATGACCAAGGGCTATTCGAGCCGAGCGTTCGCGTTCTCCTCCGCCGACACCATCTGGGACCCGTCGCGCGCACCGGCCGGCGAGCATCTCGTCGGCATAGAAGAGTTCACCGCCCCGTTGCGATTGTTCGATCGCGATGACTGGAAGCGCATCGAACACGAGGCTGTCGACACGATTGTCGAACAGTGGCGGCAGTACGCGCCGAACATGACGCGCGAGAACATCGCGTCAATCCACGTCGCGATGCCGCGGGACATCTTCGCAACACACCCAGATATGGCCGAGGGCGGTTACAGCCAGGGCAGCACGATCGCGAGCCAACTTGGTCGCTTCCGTCCGATCCCGGAGCTGTCGTCGTACCGATCTGTACTCGAAAATCTGTACATGTGCTCATCGAGCATGCACTCGGGATCTGGCATCGGGCGTGGCAGCAGTCTCAACTGCTGGCGGACCATCGCCGCCGACCTAGGCCTCGATGCGGACGCCGATTTGCGAACGCCTAGCGCGGCCGTGACAGGTCAGTCAGTCATGACGGCCAAAGACCTCGATGGATCGCGGGTGCTCGTCACCGGTGCGGCTCGCGGCATCGGTCGCGCGGTCGTGCGTCACCTCGTCGACTCCGGAGCATCGGTGTTCGCGCTCGACATCGACGCGACTGGCCTTCAAGAGGCCTTCAGCCGCAGTGACGTGTCCACCCGAACCTGCGATGTCTCCGACGAGGTGCAGGTGGTCCAGGCCGTCGCGGCCGCTGCTGACAAGCTCGGCGGATTAGACGGCGTCGTCAATAGCGCCGCGATCGTCGCAGTGACTCGCAAGCCTGCGGCACACGTCGGGGTGCTACGAGTTCAACCAGGTCATGGCAGTGAACGTGCGTGGGCCGTGGCTGATCTACCGCGCCGCACTGCCGATCCTGGCAGCTGGCGGTGGTGGCAGCGTCGTGAACCTGGCCAGCGAGGTCGCGTACAGCGGCTCGACAAACCTCGCCCACTACGTCGCCAGCAAGGCTGCCGTCGTCGGCCTGACCCGCGCGTTGGCTCGCGAAGCCGGCGCCGACATGGTTCGGGTCAACGCGGTCGCACCTGGTTTCACCGATACCGAGGGCGCGCCGTGCGATCGGCGACCCAGACCACCTACGACACGACCGCGACCCCGCTCGGCCGCGTCGGGCATCCCGACGACATCGTCGGAGCGGTGGCCTTTCTGCTTTCGCCGGCAAGTGGCTTCATCACCGGTCAGGTGCTGCTCGTCAACGGCGGTCGAGTCATGGCATGACGCCGACCTGATCTGTACGTACGACGTGAGGAACCAACACCACAGCACGTTCGCACAGTCACAACGAATGCTCAGCCACAAGGAGACCGCTATGACGTCCGCAGAGGACAGCACATCGTCGCGCCGCTTCCCCGATCCGTACAGCATTCCAACGCCGGACGGCGCGCAAGGCTGGGAGGACTGTATCCGTACTACAACCGATTCCTCGACTCGCGTCGCGACCGCGACTCCAAGCGCACCTGGTTTCGCAACGGCATGCACTTCCCCGAACCGATGCCACCGTTCGACATCGTGACCTCCGACAGCGCCTTCATGAGCACCGGCGTGATGAACACCCGCGTCTTCGCGCTACCGCCAGCGCTCGGTATAGATGTGCGCGTGCTCAACGGCTACGTCTACATGTCTGCGAACGGCGTCGAGAATCCAGAGGAGATCGGGCATCGTGCCGAGGAGTTCGCGGTGCGCGTCGGGTACTACTACCAGAACTGGCCCGACATCTACGCGAAGTGGGAATCGAAAGTCCGCGCCGAGATCGCCAAGCTCCAGGCGATCACGATTCCCGAGCTCGGAGAGTTCGAACCGGTTGAGGACGTACTCGCCAACCGCGGAGTGACGTCGGCGAATGATCTCCTCGTCGCCTACCAAGCAATTCTCGCGTCGCTCGACGCTGCGTGGAACCTGCACAGCGAGTTGCTCAACATGGGCTACGCGGCCTACCTGAACTTCCTCATGATCTGCCGCGGGCACTTTCCCGAAATCAGTGACCAGTCAGTAGCGAAGATGGTCAGCGGTGTCGAGGTACTGCTGTTCCGCCCAGACGACGAGTTGAAGAAGCTGGCCGCGCTGGCAATAGAGCTCGATTTGACAGGTCGATTCGCAGCGGGTCGGTTCGAGTCGTTGCACTCCGATCTTGCCGAATCGGGGGCCGGCCAGAAGTGGAACGCGGCCTACGACGAATCCGCCGATCCCTGGTTCAACTTCTCCTACGGCAACGGGTTCTACCACCACCACCGGAGCTGGAGCGACGACCCAACATTCCCGCTAACCATCATCGCCGAATACATCGGCCGGCTACAGAAGCACGAGGACCTCAGCCGACCGCTCGAAGCCGTGAGCGCTGAGCGCGACGCCGTGGTCGAGCGCTACCGATCGCTCCTCGACGCTGAAGACGTCCAAGCGTTCGACGAGGCACTCGGCCTCTCCCGGGTCGTCTTCCCCTACGTCGAGAACCACAACTTCTTCATCGAGCACTGGTACATGACCAAGTTCTGGAACAAGATGCGCGAGCTCAGTGCGGTCTTCGTTCGCTTCGGCTTCTTCCCCGAGGTAGACGACATCTTCTTCATGCGGCGGGCCGAGGTCGGCGATGCGTTGGTCGACGTCCAGATGGCATGGTGTGCAGGCGGCGAGCCGCTTGGTCCCGACTACTGGCCCGGCGTCATCACACAACGCCGCAGCATCCACGCGGCACTCACGCGTTGGACCCCGCCACCGGCGCTCGGCCCCGCACCGGCCGAGATCGTGGAGCCGATGACGATCATGCTGTGGGGCATCACCGACGACCAGGTCAAGAGCTGGCTCGACGCGCAGAGCGGTGACGGCGTCGTCCGCGTCCTGTCTGGGTTCGCCGGCAGCCCCGGCGTCGCCGAAGGCCCAGCGCGCGTCGTGCTGACCCCCGGGGATCTCGATTTCCTTGTCGACGGCGAGATCCTCGTCGCGCCGATCACCAGCCCGAGTTGGACGCCGGTCTTCGCGCGGATCAAAGGCACGGTCAGCGACATCGGCGGGATCATGTGTCACGCGTCGATCGTGTCGAGGGAGTATGGGTTACCTGCGGTAGTTGGCACCGGTACGGCCACTGCGACGATAAAGACTGGGCAGATCATCAGGGTCGATGGCGACAAGGGGATCGTCACGATCCTGTCGGACTGATCACGTGCTGACGCAAACATCGAATGGAGGGCGTCGGTCATGAGCTACATCAGGCGCTTCAGCGACCTGAGGCTGACCGATCGCCCTGAGGTGGGCGGCAAATGCGCCAGCCTGGGCGAGCTGATTCATGCGGGCATCGACGTGCCCGACGGGTTCGCTATCACGGCTGGCGCATTCGAGGCCTTCAGGGACCAGGGCACGTTGCGACCCGACCTGAAGCACATCGTGCGCACGGTCGATCCCGGCCGGTCGAGTGAGCTCGACGCTGCTCACGCCGCCGCCATCGGACTCGTCGAGGCAACTCCGATGCCGCAAGACGTCGTTGACCAGATCATCGCCGCGTACAGCGAGTTGTGCGACGCCGTCGGTGACGCGGCGGTCCCCGTCGCCGTCCGGTCATCTGGCATTTCAGAAGACGGCCACGTGACGAGTTTCGCCGGGCAGCAAGAGACGTATCTGTGGGTCGTCGGTGTGCGCGACGTGATCGATCACGTCCGCGCGTGCTGGGCAAGTTTGTATACGCCGCAGGCCATTGCGTACCGCCATCAACTCCCCGAGGACGTCGCTTTCCAGTCAACGTTAATCTCGGTCGGAGTGCAGGCGATGGTCGACGCCGAGGTTGCGGGCGTCGCCTTCACAGTGAGCCCGCGCACCGGCGACCGGTCGGTCATGGCGATCAATGCGAGCTGGGGTCTCGGGCAGGCCGTCGTGTCCGGCGAAGTGACCCCCGATGAGTACTGGCTGTCGAAGATCGGCCTCGAGGTGACGAGCAGCACCATCGCCCACAAGACGATGCAGTGCGTCCCCTCGACGACGGGTCGAGGTGTCATCACCATTCCGGTGCCCGACGATCAACAGGACGTCGCGTGCCTGGCGCCCGAGTCGATTCGCGAGCTAGCGGAGATCGCAATGCGGGTTGAGAAGCACTACGGCCACCCGCAAGACATCGAATGGGCGCGAACGCGCGCGACGACCACTCGACCTGCGCGCATCGTGCTGCTGCAATCACGGCCCGAGACGAGCTGGAAGAAGCGCCAAGCAGAATCGAAAGCAAAGGCGACGTCCAGTGGCGCGGCGTCCTACCTTTCGGTGATTCAGAACGCCGGAACCGGAGTACGCAAAGCGTGAGCACCGACGCGACGCCGAGTTGGTCGGATCTGCTCGCCCTCGTCGAGCGTCTCGAGGCGACTGACTTCGAGGATTTCGTGGTCGAGATGCCTGGCCTCACGGTTCGGGTCTCACGCCACGGCCTCGCCGACGTGACGGTCAGCGCGCCGGCAGCAAATACCGAGAGCATGCGTGACTCCGGCTGCGGGCGTCGACTCCGATCGAAGCCGTTCACCCGGAGGGCGTCGAAATCACCGCTCCGATCGTCGGCCTATTCTTCCGACGGCCGGCGCCGGATCAACCGCCCTTCGTTGACGTCGGGGACCACGTCGCAGTCGGCGCGACGACGGCGATCATCGAGGTCATGAAGATGATGGTGCCCGTCGAGGCGGAGCTGTCGCCGGACGGATCGTCGCCGTGCTCGCAACCGACGGCGACCTCGTCGGAGTCCGGCCAGCCATTGTTCGTCGTCGACACGAGCGGCGTCACATGACAACGGTCCGGCTGGTCGACACCAGCACGCGCGACGGCAACCAGAGCCTGTGGGGAGCAACCGGCCTCACGACTGGCATGGTCGAGGCGGTCGGCCCGTGGCTCGAACGCGCCGGATTCCACGCGATCGACTTCACGTCGTCGACTCATTTGTCGGTCGGCGTTCGCTGGCATCACGAGGACCCGTGGGAACGAATCCGACGGATGCGTGCCGTCGTCCCGACGACGCCTTTGTCGTTGATCACGACAGGCATGCGATTTCATGGCGTGGGACCGTTCGCCCGAGGCGGTCATGCGACTTTCGATGCGATCGCTCGCGAGGCACGGAATGCGGCGGCTACAGATATTGGAGCCATCGAACGACGCCGCCGCCGCAAGCAAGGTTGCTCGGCTTGCCAAAGAGGAGGGGATCGAGATCGTCGTCGCGGCCGTGACCTTCACCGAGTCACCCGTGCACACCGACGACCTGTATCGCGAAGCGGCGGCCAAGCTTGCGAAAGACCCGGCGATTGACGCCGTGTATCTCAAGGATCCGGGTGGATTGCTGACGCTCGAACGAACCGCCACGCTGATTCCGGAGCTTCGCAGCGCCGTCGGCGAGACCCCGCTTGAGCTGCACAGTCACTGCACGACCGGCGTCGCCCCGCAGGTCTACGTGCTCGCCGCGCAGCTCGGCATCGACGTGCTGCACACCGCGATCGGCGCTCTCAGCAACGGCACCAGCCAGCCGTCGGCAACCAAGCTCGTCGAGAACCTGAAGTGCGGTCGGGATAGCCGTCGACGTCGACCTTGACGCCATCGCCGAGGCCGAGCGGCTCATTGGGCGGTTCGCCGAAACGCAGCATCTCGAGCCCGGTCGGCCACTCGAGTACGACCTCAGCGTGCACCGCCATCAAATTCCTGGCGGCATGATGGCGAACCCTGCGACGGCAGATGGTCGAACTGCGAATGCCCGAGCTGCTGCCGCGAGTGCTCGAAGAGGTCGCACTGGTCCGCGCCGAACTCGGCTACCCCATCATGGTGACGCCCTACAGCCAGTTCGTCGGCAGCCAGGCGGTGCTCAACGTCATAAACGCGCAGTCGGGCCAACCTCGATGGTCGCAACTTCCCGACGAGATCATCCGCTACGTGCTCGGGCACTTCGGACCACCGCCCGGCCCGATCGCCGACATCGTGAAAGAACGCGTCGCGGGCGCGACGCGTTCCAAAGAGCTTGACCAGCCATTGCCCAACCCGACCATCGACGAGCTGCGCGCACAGGTCGCATCGAGCCTCGGGCGCCACGTCGACGACGACGAAGTCGTGCTGCGTCTGGTGCTTCCCGGTGACCAACTCGACGCGATCACCCGTCCTGCTGCCGTGTGGCACGACAAGCCCGAGTCGGCGAACACATTCATCGACGGCGTCAACGCGCTACCGAAGTGGCGCTCGATCACGGTCACCCGCGGCACCGAACGCGTCGCCTTGAATCGCGCAGCATCAGCACAGGAGGCGTCGTGAGCGTGCGACCGGCCGTCATGGACGCGGTGCTCAAGACACGTCTCGCGCAGGTCGAGGGAGTCATCTTCGACGTCGACGGATGTCTCGTGCTGTCAGACAAACCCGGCGGCGACGGCGGGCCATGCCCTGCCTGGTGCACGCGAGGCGATCCAGTGGTTGCGAGAATCGGGTCGCCGAGTCGTGCTGTTCACGAATGCGTCGTCGAAGACACCACAGGTAATTGCCGAATCATTGTCGGCGATCGGTCTCGACGTCGCTCCCGATGACGTGCTGACACCTTCGGTCGTTGCTGCAGAACTGCTGAGTGCGCGCTATCCGGGCCAGCCGGTCATGGCGTTCGGCGGTTCGGGGCTCCTCGACGTGCTGAAGAGCTACGACATCGAGCTGGTGCCCCCGTCACTCGACGGCAACTCCAAGCAGCCCGCTGCCGTCATCATTGGGTGGGACGTCGGCTTCGATCGCGACCGTCTTCAGATCGCTGCCGACGCGATCTGGGGTGGCGCGGACTTCTTGGTGACCAGTGACGCGCGCCGATTCGCGACGCGCACGCGACCGACGGTGGGCCTCGGCGGGTTCATCGCCAAGGGCCTCTCGTACGTGACTGAACGCGACTACGAGGTCGTGGGTAAACCCTCGGAGGCCGCCATGCAGGTTGCCGCAACCCGGCTCGGCGTACAGCCCGCACGCATGCTTGTCGCCGGCGATGACCTCACCCTCGAAATTTGCATGGGACTTCGGGCCGGTTCCCTCTCGGCGCTCGTGACCACCGGAATCCACGGCGTCGACGACGTCGAGCTCGCGCTGCCGGCAGACCGCCCTGACTTCGTTGTTGACGGGTTGCCCGAACTGCTCGAAATCTGGCGCGACGCCGACAATACGTTCTCCGTTCGCGGCTGATGGTCGAACCAGGGCAGGTGTTGTGGCGGCCGGCCAACGACGCCAGGGAGACCTCGGCGCTCGGCAGGTTTCTGAGCAGGGCCGAATCTGTGACGGGCCTGCACTTCGCCACCTACGACGATGTGTGGCAATGGTCAGTCTCAGACCTCGATACATTCTGGCAACTGGTATGGGACCAGGCCGAAATCATCACTCACACCAAGCCAACAGCAGTGCTCGGACGACGAGAGATGCCGTTCGCGCAATGGTTTCCCGGTGCCACATTGAACTACGCAGAACATGCGTTGCGCGATCAAGGCTCCGCCGTCAAAGTGAAGGCGAGAAGCCAGACTCGTGCAGCGCAGGATCTGAACGGCGCCGAGCTCGCCGAGCTCGTGGGCCGGGTGCAGCAGGGTCTACGTGTACTTGGCGTCGGTCAAGGGCGACCGCGTGGTCGGGTACCTGCCGAACATCCCGGAGGCGCTCGTCACTCACCTTGCAGCCGCGGGTCTCGGCGCGATCTGGTGCAGCGTGCCGATCGAGATGGGCCCGCGCAGCGTGCTCGACCGGGTCGCGCAGCTTGAGCCGAAAGTTCTGGTGTACGCGGACGGATATCGCTGGGGCGAGCGCATCGTCGCACCGTCGCGACCAGGCAGCCGAAATCTGCGGCCAGCTTCCCGGCGTCCGCGGTTGTCGAAGTGCCCTACCTCGACGCGTATGCCGAACCACCGGCCGACGTGATCACGTGGGCTGCGTTCATCGCGATACAGGCGCCGCCGACGTTCGAAGCGGTGCCGTTCGACCATCCACTTGTCGTGCTGTTCTCCAGCGGCACCACCGGTTTGCCCAAGGCGATCGTGCATGGTCACGGCGGCTTGCTGCTCGAACACGCGAAGGCGCTGTCGCTGCAGATGGACGTCGGGCCAGGCGATGTCGGGTTCTGGTACACGACCACCGGCTGGATGGTGTGGAACCTTCTCGTCAGCGGGCTGGTCGTCGGTGCGACCGTCGTGCTGTTCGACGGCGATCCGGCGTGGCCAGATCTCGGCACTCCAATGGGCGATCGTCGCCGAAACGAAGGCGACCCTCTTCGGTACCAGCGCCGGGTACCTCGCGGCCTGTGCTCGATCGGACCTGCGACCCGGTGAGGTCTATGACCTCACGGCGTTGCGTGAGCTCACGTCGTCCGGCTCACCACTGTCGGCCGCGGCATCGGCGTGGATCTATGACGCCGTGAAGCGCTGACGTGCTGCTCGCGCCGACATCGGGTGGCACCGACGTCTGCAGTGGTTTCGTCGGAGGGAGTTCGCTCACGCCCGTGTACGCAGGTGAGATGAGTTGCCGACCGCTTGGCGTCGCGACCGAGTCGTTCGATGAAGCCGGAAGACCCATCCGCGGCAGGCCTGGTGAACTCGTAGTGACGTTGCCGATGCCCTCGATGCCGGTCGCCTTCTGGAACGACGCCGACGGTTCGCGCTACCGCGCCGCGTATTTCGACACCTACGACGGAATCTGGCGGCATGGCGACTGGATCATCCATACCGAGCGCGACACGTGGGTCATCACCGGCCGCTCCGACGCCACGCTCAACCGCGGCGGGGTGCGGCTCGGTACCGCCGAGTTCTACAGCGTGCTCGACGCCCTTCCCGAGGTGGCCGACAGCGTGGTGCGTCCATCTCGAAGATGACGCGGGACACGGATCACTCATCGCGCTCATCGTGCCTGCAAAGCCAACCGAAGCGGACGACGAGTTGCGGGCGGCCATCGCGGCCGCGATCCGTAGTCAACTCTCGCCGCGCCACGTACCCGATGCGATCGTCTTCGTGAAGGCGCTTCCTCGTAACAACAACGGAAAGCGACTTGAAGTGCCTTTGAAGCGGGCAGCACAGGGCGTCCCGATGGAGCAGGCAATCGATCTGTCTGCACTCAGTGACTCGGAAGCCTTTGTTGAAGCTGTCACCGCGCTTACTCGGGCCGCCACAACGCTGGGGTTGGCCTAGGCTCAGAGCCCGAGCCAGCGAGCGGCGTTGTCTTTCAAGATCAGCTGCCGCACGTCAGCCCTAATGTCGAGTGCGTCGAATTCGCCGAGCCACCGGTCTGGCGTGATGAGCGGGTAGTCCGATCCGAACATGACCTTGTGCTTGAGCCGACCGTTGGCCGCCTGCACGAGTTGCGGCGGGAGATATTTTGGCGACCAGCCGGACAGGTCGATCATGACGTTCGCCTTGTGTGTCGCGATCGAAATCGCCGCATCCTGCCACGGCACCGACGGATGTGCGAGCACGATCGAAAGAGTCGGAAAGTCGGCGGCGACGTCATCGATGAGCATCGGATCGGAGTACCGCAGCTTGATCCCGCGCCCGCCCGGCAGGCCGGCGCCGATGCCCGTCTGACCGGTATGAAACACGATCGGGACGCCGACGTCGGCTGCCGCTTCGTAGAGCGGATACACACTGCGCTCGTTCGGGGCGAACGCCTGCAATGACGGGTGCAACTTGAGTCCGCGCGCGCCCGACGCGACCAGATCACGCAGCCGGGCCACCGCGGTCGCGCCATCGTGCGGGTCGACCGAGCAGAACGGGATCAGGACGTCGGTATGCTGCGCCCGCCTGGGCGACAAGGTCTTCGCTGGAGAGCGCCGGGTGCCCGGTGGCTGTGTGGGCATCGACGGTGAACACCACCGCCGCGAGACCTTGTTCGCGGTAGTACTGCGCGATCTCGTCGATGGTCGGCGTGCTGTTGGCGGTGGCCTTGAAGTACTTCGACGCCGCGGCCAGCAGCTCGTCGTCCAGCGCGTGATTGCCCGAGCTATCGGCCTCGACGTGCACGTGGGTATCGATAGCCCGCACGCTGGCGAGGTCGATACTCATTTGGGCCTCCGACCGCGTAGGAGCAAAATTTCGAGTGAGAGCCGGCGAGGGGAATTGAACCCCTAACCTCCCGATTACAAGTCGGGTGCGCTGCCAGATTGCGCCACACCGGCGGGACTGCCAGCCGATCCTATGCCGCGCATGTGAGAGTAGAGACGTGCGCTTGCTCTTCGC
Organism: uncultured Actinomycetes bacterium; assembly: GCA_963825425.1. Classification (GTDB taxonomy): domain Bacteria; phylum Actinomycetota; class Actinomycetes; order Acidothermales; family Acidothermaceae; genus PALSA-607. Next base: position 254,261 of record CAWGTF010000015.1, on the reverse strand, counting down.
TACCAATGCCGACCCCGCCGAACTCCTGTCGCTGCCCTGGTCGACCCCTCTCGATCAGTGGCCCGCAGACCGGCTGGTCTCGCTGCCGCGCGGCATCTCGCGGCACGTCGTCCGCTTCGTTCGCGTGTCCGGAACGGTCTACGCGATCAAGGAGCTCCCGCAGCAGGTCGCCGAGCGCGAGTACCGGCTGCTCACCGAGCTCGGCAAGCGCGAGGTCCCGGTCGTGCGCGCCCGCGGCGTCGTGAGCGAGCGAGTCACCGACGACGGCGATCCGCTCGACGCCGCGTTGGTGACCAAGCACCTGCGCTACTCACTGCCCTACCGCGCGCTGTTCTCGCGCCGGCTCGACCCAGAGCTCGCCGACAAGCTGCTCGACGCACTCGCCCAGCTGCTAGTCCGCCTCCATCTAGTCGGCTTCGCGTGGAAGGACTGCTCGCTGTCGAACACGCTTTTCCGACGTGACGCCGGCGCCTTCGCCGCCTATCTTGTCGACGCCGAAACAGGTGAGCTGCACACCACGCTCTCCGACGGGCAACGTGCGCATGACCTCGACATCGCGTCAGTCAATATTGCCGGCGAACTCTTCGACCTCGAGGCAGCATCCCTGCTCGTCAGAAAGCGTCGAAGCCACCGACGTCGCCGACAGTGTGATCTCGCGCTACGAATCGCTGTGGACCGAGCTCACCCGCGCCGAGTACGTCGATCCCAACGAGTGGTGGCGAATCGAACACCGCTTGCAACGGCTGAACGATTTGGGCTACGACGTCGGCGAGTTGCAACTCATCGACGAGCCCGGCGGCCATCGGCTGAAGCTGCAAACTCAAGTCGTCGAGGCTGGCCACCACCAGCGTCGATTGCAACAGCTGACCGGCTTGACCGTCGAAGAAAACCAGGCGCGTCGACTGCTTGAACGACCTCGACAGCTTCCGCGCGATTGCGGTCATGCCCGGTACCGACGTCGACGAGGAAACGGTCGCGCGGCACTGGCTTACGGACGTCTTCGAGCCAGTGCTCGAGCAGATACCGCCGGAGCTACGCGGCCGACTCGAACCTGCCGAGATATTCCACGAGGTGCTCGTGCACCGCTGGTTCTTGTCCGAAGCGGCCGGACACGACGTCGGCATGGACGCCGCGACAAAGTCGTACGTCGAGAACGTGCTGAAGTTCCGGCCGGACGAACGCGCTGTTCTCGGTGCGGCATTGCGCGTCAGCAGCGACTGACGCGCGACTATCGAACTGCGCGACGCTACGAATTAGCCTGGCGGCGACGCGACACTTCATACAACGCAACTCCAGCGGCGACCGATGCATTCAACGACTCAGTCGCTGACGCGATCGGAATGCGCACGACGATGTCGCAGTGCTCCTGCACCAGCCGCGACAGTCCCTTGCCTTCCGAACCAACAACCAGCACGAGAGGCTCCGTCGCAGCTTCGAGGTCCATCAGATCAAGCGATCCCTTACCTGCAAGACCCACGACGAGCAGACCACGTTCGGCGTACGCAGTCAGCGTGCGAGTGAGGTTCGTTGCACGCGCTACTGGCACGCGCGCGGCAGCACCCGCCGACGCCTTCCATGCACCCGCAGTCATCCCCGCCGATCGCCGCTCGGGCACCAAGCACGCCATGCCCGCCGAATGCGCCGACCGAACGCACGACAGCACCGAGATTGCGCGGATCGGTCACGCCATCAAGAGCAACAAGCAACGGAACGCCTGCAGAGAATGCGCGATCGAGCAACTCGTCGGGGTGCAAGTAATCGAACGGCGGCACCTGCAAGACGAGTCCCTGATGCACCGCACCCTGCGCGTAACGGTCGAGTTCGATCCGCTCCGCGTCGAGCAGCGGAATGCGCAACTCGTTCGCCAGCTTGATGGCCTCGCGCACCCGCTCATCGAGCTCGATGCCGTTCGCGACGTACAACGCACTCGCCGGAATGCTGGCGCGCAATGCCTCGACAACGGGGTTGCGGCCAGCGACAACCTCCGGCGCATTGGGGTCAGGTCGAGTCGTGCGAGTCGGACGCCGAGTGGTGGTCGGCCGTCCGCCGGCGGCGGGTCGACCGGCAGCCGAACGGCCAGACCCGCAGGTCGACCCGATGTCGCAGGGCGACCACCAGCGGCTGGACGACCAGATGCCGCAGGACGACCAGCGTGCCGCAGGACGACCCGCGCGACCACCAGGAGCGGCGGCCGCATCTGCGCGACGAGCCTGCCGAGCCGCCGGATGACCCTTGCGTTCCGAGGCGGGCGGCGTCGGTCCGCGACCTTCAAGACCCTTGCGCTTCTGACCGCCTGAGCCGACAGCCGCGCCCTTACGATGCGAGCCCGGCTTGGCGCCGCGCCCGCCCTGGCCACCGCGCTTTCCACCCGCCATGTCGTCAATCCCTCCGCAGTTGCCAGCGGGCTCCCGCGGCGGTGTCTTCAACGATGATGCCTGCTCGGGCCAGCTGATCGCGAATTGCGTCGGCGGCGGCATAGTCCTTTCGCTCGCGAGCGGCGGTGCGCTGCTCGATGGCAAGGGCCACCAGCGCGTCGATCACACCTCGCATGTCACCAGCGCCAGTGGCCGCCAAGCCGTCGCCCACCGGATCAAGCCCAAGCACTGACAGCATCGCGATGACGTGCCGCAGATGCCCACCGACGCGCGCCTTGTCGGCGTCCGCTAGAGCAGCGTTGCCCTCGCGCACAGTGTTATGCAGGACGGCGAGTGCTTGGGGTACGCCGACATCGTCGTTCATCGCGTCGACGAAAGCAGGCGGGAACGAGTCGAGCGTCAACGGCGACGGAATTCCCACGCCGGCAAGCTCAATTGCCCGCGTCACGAAGCCTTCGACCCGGCGATATGCCGTCGCTGCTTCGTCGAGGGAGGCGGCCGTGAAGTCGACGCTCGATCGGTAGTGCGGCGCGGCCAGGTAGTAACGCAAGTCGGCCGGCCGAACCTGCTCAAGCAGGTTCTCGACCGACAACGTGTTGCCGAGCGACTTGCTCATCTTGTCGCCGCCGAGGGTGACAAGGCCGTTGTGCATCCAGAAGTTGGCGAACCCGTCGCCAACCGCGCGCGACTGCGCCTGCTCGTTCTCGTGATGCGGAAACACCAAGTCGAGGCCGCCGCCGTGAATGTCGAAGCTCGACCCCAAATACTTCGTGGCCATCGCCGAGCACTCGAGATGCCAACCTGGCCGGCCGTTGCCCCACGGCGTCTCCCAGTACGGCTCCCCCGGCTTGGCCCGCTTCCACAGCGCGAAGTCGACCGGGTCGCGCTTGCTGTCGACGTCCGACTCGCCCTGCTGGAGGTTGCGCGGATCCTGGCCAGACAACGCGCCGTACGCCGGAAACGACTGCACCGAGAAATACACGTCGCCGTCGACCGCATACGCGTGCCCAGCCTCGATGAGCCGGCGCATCAACACGATCATCTCGGGCACGTGCCCGGTCGCGCGCGGCTCGACGGTCGGCAGCAGGCAGCCGAGCGCTGCGTACGCAGCACTGAACATCCGCTGGTGCCGCTCGGCGACCTCCCACCACGGCACGCCCGCGGCCGCCGCTACCGCCAGGATTTTGTCGTCGATGTCCGTCACGTTTCGGCACAGCGCGACGCGATAACCGCTCGCCGAAAGCCATCGAGACAGGACGTCGAAAGCAACCGCCGAGCGCACGTGACCGATGTGCGGCGGGGCCTGAACGGTTGCGCCGCACAGGTAGATCGAGACGCGGCCCGGCTCGATCGATTCGAACTCGCGCGTTTGACGGCTGGCGGTGTCGTAGAGGCGCAACGTCACGGGGCAAGACTAGGGCGGGCTGGCGCGCGGATAGATCAATGCGGTGGCCATCGCGGCCAGTCCTTCGCCGCGGCCGGTGAGCCCGAGCCGGTCGGTCGTCGTCGCGGCCAGCGACACCACACCGCCGACGGCGGTCGACAGCACATCCTGGGCTTCGTCGCGACGTGGTCCGAGGCGAGGCACGTTCCCGATCAGCTGCACGGCGACGTTGCCGACCTCGTAGCCGCGTTCGCGCACCCGCCGCATCGTCTCGCCGAGCAACGCCGCACCAGACGCGCCCGCCCACGCGGGATCGTCGGTGCCGAACTGGGTGCCGAGGTCGCCAAGCGCCGCGGCCGACAGCAACGCGTCGCAGCACGCATGCGCGACGACGTCAGCGTCGGAATGGCCGGCCAGGCCGGTCTCGCCGGGCCAGTGCAAACCGGCGACCCACAACGGACGGCCAACCTCAAAAGGGTGGACGTCGACACCGAGGCCGACACGCGGCATCCCGCTCGCGACGCTGCCTGTCTCAGCGGGCACCGGAACCCCGACGCTCGCGCAACACCGCTTCGGCGATCAGCAAATCGATCGGGCGGGTGATCTTGAACGCGTCGGCCGATCCGGCGACCACGACGACGGGGAGTCCGAGCCGCTCGACCAGACCGGCGTCATCGGTCGCGGTGTCCTCGGCTGCTGCGTGTGCCTTCGTCAGCACCGCGCGATCGAAGCCCTGCGGAGTTTGGATGCAGCGCAGATCATTTCGCGGCACCGTCTCGAGCACCTGCTCCGGCGCCTGCTGCGTCGGCGTCCGGCCCGGTATTGGACAGAACCACGCGCTTCACCGTGTCGGTCATCGCGAGGCCCGGGACAACTGCACCGTGACCTGCGAGCACCGCGCTCGCGACCGCGTCGACCAGTTCGCTCGGTGCGAGCGGCCGGGCCGCGTCGTGCACCAGCACGACATCGACCTCGGGCGGCAGCGCCTCGAGTGCTCGGGCGACCGAGTCTTGGCGATGCTCACCGCCGGCCACCACCAGCACCGGTGCGCCGATGTCGTGCGACGCAAGCAGCGCTTCGACCTCGGCCACCCCGGTCAGCGGCGCGGCGACGACGACCAGCTCGACGAGGCGGGCGCGAGCAAGGGCTTGCACGGCGTAGACGAGCATCGGGACGCCGTCGAGCGTGCGCAGCGCCTTCGGCTGACCGGGACCGAGCCGCTCGCCGCGACCGGCCGCCGGCACGATGGCCGCGACAGTCACAACGATCGACCAAGTGGGTGGCTCGGCGGGCCGGGTCGCGCCGCTTCAGCCCGCACCGAATCCGATTCGCGCGCGGCCGCGGTCGACCCGTTGGGGCCGTGCGGAGCGACCACCGGCTGGCCGAAGACCATCCGCCCGTTCGCCGTCGTCAGCACGCTGGTGACGTGGATCGCGATCTCGTCACCGACGTGATCGCGAGAACGCTCGGCCACGACCATCGTGCCGTCGTCGAGGTAGCCCGACGGCCTGGCCCGCTTCCTTGCCAGGACGAAGCAGATGGACGACGACGTCGTCGCCCGCGGAGACCGGCGGGCGCAGCGCGAGGGCGAGCCCGTGCAGATTCATGACGTGGACGCCGGCCAGCGTCGCGACCTTGGCCAAGTTGGTGTCGAGGGTCAGCAGCGGGAGGCCGCGGTCGAGACAGATCCGCACCAGTTTGGCGTCGACCTCTGGCACTGCCGGCAGTTCTTCGTCGAGCACCTCGAGGTTGACCCCTGGCTCGCGCTTGAGCGCTTCGAGATTCTGCAGCCCGCGACGTCCCTTCGCACGACGCAGGTCGTCGCCCGAATCGGCGAGGCCTCTGCAGCTCGGCGAGTACCGGGCTGGGGATCAGGAACGTGCCGTCGAGGAAGCCGGCGCGCACGACGTCGAGGATCCGGCCGTCAATAGCCACCGACGTGTCGACGATGCGCGGCAGATTCGACCTTGCCTGCGGCCGCGGACCCATGCCCGCACGGCTGGCAAACATCGAGAGCATCTCTTCGCGACGGCTGGTGCCCAGGCGATAACCGAGGTAACCGATCACCGCGACGACGAACCCGAACAACGGAAACGCCAGAAATGGCTGCAGCAGCAGGAATATCCACCATGCGACGCCCGCGCCGACGAGCACGCCGATGACGCCACCGAACGAGCCGGCGACGAGTTCTTCGGCCGACGCCTGGCGCAGGCTGTGCTCGGTGCGGCCGACCACGGTGACGGTCGTGCGACCGAGCACGCCACCAAGGACGTAGCCGAGGCCCGACCCGATGATGATGCCGACCATGACGCCGTTGAGCGGGCCTAAGACGAAGGCACCCGAGTTGAAGCGCTTCGAGACCTCATAGCCGAGCCCGGCGAAGAACACGACGACGAGCAGGCGCAGCACGTCGACGACGCCACTGGGCGCGCGCTTCTTGATGGTCATGACCCTCCAGGGCGGCCGGACTACCGGCGCTAACCCATGTTAGGAGGCGAGGACCTCGTCAAGGATCGCTTCGGCCTTGTCCTCGTTCGTGCCTTCGGCGAGGGCCAGTTCGCTCACCAGGATCTGCCGTGCCTTCGCGAGCATCCGCTTCTCGCCCGCAGACAGCCCGCGCTCGCGGTCGCGGCGCCAGAGGTCGCGAACAACCTCGGCCACCTTGTTGACGTCGCCAGACGCCAGCTTCTCGAGATTGGCCTTGTATCGGCGGGACCAGTTGGTGGGCTCTTCGGTGTGCGGGGCGCGAAGCACCTCGAACACCCGATCGAGACCCTCTTGGCCCACGACGTCGCGAACACCGACAAACTCGGCGTTGTCAGCGGGAACCCGAACCGTCAGATCACCCTGGGCGACCTTCAGGACGAGGTAGATACGCTCCTCGCCATTGATCACACGACTCTCGATGGCTTCGATCAGTGCAGCCCCGTGATGGGGGTAAACGACCGTTTCGCCGACGTTGAACGACATGTGGCACTAGCCCCTTCCGCTGCCTCCAGCGTACCACGCAAAACGGGCCCGCGGGAACGTCGGTCTCAGCATCTGCGCAGGTCAGAGCCATGGTGACAAGAGAAACAAGATCAACAACCGCCGATTCAGGTCTTGACAAAACCGGGGTACGTGTGCGCGGAGAAGCCCTTGCCGCGCCCCATTTACCGCCCCATCTGCCCGCGGATCTACCCGCGGCGCAGCCGCATGCTCATACTGGGTCCGTGGAGCCGGGTGTGGGCGGCAGCGAGGACAAACCGGGCGGGATACCGGCCGGCGCGCCCGTCGTCGTCCCAGATGATGCCCGTGAGCTCGCGCGCGACATCGCCGCGTGGCGGCGCGAAGAACGGTGGAAGCGCCGCCGCCGAGTCTTCGAGCGGATGCTGGGCCGCCGGACCGCGTCGACGCGGGCGTTGTCCGCCCCGATCATCATCACGCTCATGATCGCCGCCGCGCTGCTCGGCGCGACGCTGATCTTCCCCGGCCGGACGCCGGAGCGCCCGCCAACCTCACCAGTACCTCTCGTCCTCGCCGCGCCTAACTCGGCGCCGGGCACCGTCGGCGGCCTCGTCCCCGACGACGCCCTCGTCGGGCAGACCGGCGCAACCACCGCCCGGGCCTTGCGTCCCGCACTGCTGGCAGTCCCGCAGAACGACTGCGCCTGCACCGCCGCGCTGACGCACCTCGCCGTCGAAGCGGCCGACAACGGACTGACGATCTACCTGATCGGGAGCCAGGCAAACCAGGCGCAGTTGAACGCGCTCGCCAGCAGCAGCAGTCTCGCCGTGCGCGTCATGGTCGACCAGGATTCGGCGATCACGACCACGTTTGCCAAGGGTGCGCTGACGGTCGTGGCGGTCCACGCCGACGGTGTGATCGAGCAGATCGTCAACAACTTCACCCGCACCACATCCCTGGAAACGGTGCTCCCCGAACTGAAGCAACCGGCACACGCCGGGGCGTGACCCGGGGTGTGAGACGGCGCCCCGTGCGGCTCGTTAGGCTACGGCGCAGACGGGCAGCCGAAGGGGACAGGTCGTGAGCAGCACCCAGGTCAGCACGAGGGTCCACAGCTTGACTCGCCTGCGCCTACGCACCTCCCTTGTGAGCGCAGCTGTGCTCGGAGTGTGCGCGCCAATCCTTGCCGCGTGTTCGGCGACCGGCTTCGGTTCGCCGGTCCGCAACGCGGTCGCCAACCTGCAGGCCGCGACCGCGAAGATCGGCACCAACCTCGAAGTCCAAGGCGTGATCGTCGCGTTGCCGAGCGGCATCTCTTCGCCCAAGGGCGGGTTGGCGTACCTGCAGTTCAACGCGATCAACTTCGCCAACCAGCCCGACGGCCTGGTCAACGTGACAGTCGAACCGGTGTCGAGCACACCGACAGGTTCGGCTTCGAGCGCGGCCTCGGTCGCGCCGGCTGCCGAATCGCTGCAGGCCGCAACCGACGACCGCGTTCCCGCCGCCACCGCAGCCGGGCCCGGAACCGCGCGCATCAGCATCCTGCTGCGCAACCTCACGGCACCACTGACCCAAGGCGACTCGGTCGTGGTGGGCTTCTCGTTTGCCGGTGGTTCGATTAGCGGTCTGCTGGTGCCAGTGCAGGGCGCCGACGTCGTGGGCACCTTCCTGCCGACGGCGCCACCGCCCCCGCCGGCGTCCTCGCCCGTTGCGTCACCGTTCCCCGGTTGCATCGCCCGTCGCATCACCGGTCGGATCACCCCCGGCTGGCTCATCAGCGCCGGTGGCTAGCGCACCTGCGAGCTCGGCACCGGCGAGCGCATCCGCTCGCCGTCCGCGCGTCGTCAAGCTAGCTCACTGCACCGTCGGCGCGTTTACTGCCCCGGAGCGCGGTAATCAGTGGTCGTTCTGCGACCTTCGACGCCAGCGCTGGCCCGGATCAGCGACCTTGGTTCGCTACCGCACTTGCCGCTTGCGCTGCGGCGTCGGGGTCGAGGTACTCGCCGCCGCGCACGGTCGGGACGAGGTCGTCGTCGAGGCTGTACATCAACGGGATCCCGGTCGGGATGTTGAGCGCAGCGATGTCGTCGTCGGAAATCGCGTCGAGGTGTTTTACCAACGCGCGCAAGGAGTTTCCGTGCGCGACCACGAGAACCGTCTTGCCCAGGTGAAGATCCGGCACGATCGCGTCGTACCAGTACGGCAGCATCCGGTGCACGACGTCCTTCAAGCACTCGGTCTTTGGCCGCAGCTCTGGGGGCAATGTCGCGTAGCGAGGATCCGCGCTTTGTGAGTACTCACTGTCTGCAGCGAGCGGCGGCGGCGGCACGTCGTATGAGCGGCGCCACAACATGAACTGCTCTTCGCCGAACTCTTCCAGCGTCGCCTTCTTGTCCTTGCCCTGCAGCGCGCCGTAGTGGCGTTCGTTCAACCGCCACGAACGCTGCACCGGGAGCCATGACAGCTCGGCGGTGTCGAGGGCGATGTTGGCGGTGCGGATTGCACGTCGCAGCAGCGAGGTGTGCACGACGTCGGGGGTGAGCCCACGCTGCGCCAGCAGCCGGCCACCATTGGCGGCCTCGGCTTCGCCCTTCGCCGACAAGTCGACGTCAACCCAGCCGGTAAAGAGATTCTTCGCGTTCCACTGGCTTTCGCCATGTCGCAGGAGGACGAGCGTTCGCACAGACATACGCGCCAGTTTCCCAGACCACACTCCGCCGAGCGACCAACGGGTCACTCGGTCGTGCCGCGCCGATGCCGGCCGAGTCCTGCGCTGCCGAGTGCTGGATCAGCGAACCGCGCGAACGCACGCAGGTTCTCGACGGACTCGTTGCGCGACGCCCGCCACTCCCACTCGCGACGGATGCTTTCCGCGAAGCCGATCTGGAGCGCGGCGTCGAAGGTCTCGTCGGCGTAAGTCAGCACGCACCCGAGCAGCCGGTCGATCTCGTCGGGAGTCACCGCGAGCAGCGGCAGCCGTCCCATCAAGTAGACGTCGCCCTTGGCGTCGATCGCGAAATGGACGCCGTACATGTGTCCGTTTCGCTCCAGCAAGAACCGGTAGAACTCTTGCGCATTCTCATCGGGACGCCGCACGAAGAACGCCTCGATCAGCAGGCTCTGATCACCGACGACGAGCCGCACGGCCGTCACGAGGCGATGGGTTCCGATGAGTCGCACGACGAAGGCCGACTCACCTACCTGATCGAAGACGATCTCGCGTTCTTCGAGCGTCGCCCTAATGACGCCATCGATTTCGGCGCGCGCCAGCCAGCTCATGACGCGCTCACCCCCATACGGCGACGGGCAACCCTTCGACGTTGCGGCCCGCGACGCCGCCAAGCGCGTCGGCATAGACATCGATGACGCCATCGACAGTGCGATCCCAGTCGAAGCCGGCGGCGTGGGCGATCGCACCCGTCGCCAAGGAGCGCCGCAATTCGGCGTCCGATATGAGCTTTGTCAGAACGTCGGCGTAGAGCGCGGGCTCGTGCCCGTCGACGAGCAGCCCGGAGACACCATCGCTCACCGTCGTGACGAGGCCGCCTACTCGCGCCGCAACGACCGGCGTCCCGCAGGCCTGCGATTCAAGCGCGACGAGACCGAACGATTCGCTGTACGACGGGACGACGGTGACGCTCGCGGCCCGGTAGAAGTCGGCCAGGCGATCACCGGCGGCCGGGGGTTCGAAACGCACCAAGTCGGCGACGCCGAGCTGCTCGGCGAGGCGGGCCAAGTGGTCGGGCTCCGCGACGCCGGAGCCGCTGACACCGCCGACGATGACGACCATCAGCCGATCGCGCAGTGACGGCGTGCGATCGATCATCACGGCGAGCGCGCGGATCAACAGGTCGGGCGCCTTGAGCGGCTGGATCCGGCCCACGAACAGCAGCACGTCGCGGTTTGCGGGCAGCCCGAGGCGGGCTCGAGCGGCAGCGCGCGAACCAGGCCGGTACAACGCAAGATCGACACCAGGCGGGACGACGGTAACTGCGGCTGGGTTCGCGTCGTAGAGGTCAATGAGCTGCCGCGACTCAGCTGCCGTATTGGCGATCAGTCGGTCGGCCGCGTCGACGACCTGCCCCTCGCCGATGGCTCGCGCTGACGGCTCCGGGGCATCGCCCTCGGCGAGCGCCGCGTTCTTGACCCTCGCGAGGGTGTGCATGCTGTGGACCAGCGGAACGCCCCACCGCTCCTTCGCCAGCCAACCCACCTGTCCCGACAACCAGTAGTGGGAGTGGATCAGGTCGTACCAACCAGGCTCTCTCGCCGCTTCGGCCCGCAGGACAGCGGCCGTAAAGGCACACAACTGGGACGGCAGGTCGGCCTTCGGCAGCGGCTCGAGGGGGCCCGCGACCACGTTGCGCACGATGAAGCCGGGCTCGATGTGCTCGATCGGGGGTACGTCCCCAGACGTGGCGCGGGTGAAGACCTCAACCTCGACGCCCTGGGCCGCCAGCCGCCGCGACAGTTCCATGATGTAGACGTTCATGCCACCGGCGTCCCCGACGCCGGGCTGTTCGACCGGCGAGGTGTGCAGGCTCAGCATCGCCAGCCGCTTGAGCGGAAGCTTCGGGCCGCCAAGTCGGGATACCGGCGCTTTCGCAGCCAGGCCTCTCGGGGCGTTCACTCGAGGAGCGGCGAGTCGGGGGGACCGCCGGCGCAGTTTCGCGACGGTCTGTAGTTCGTCCGACAAGCTTCCTCCTCATGCTCGCTCGGTCGCCACAACGTACGCCGCGGGGGATCGAGCCGCCCGTCGATGGGCAGCCACCACCTCGCTGCGCAACGTCTGAACCTCGCCGACCATTCCCGCTCGACCGCGTGGGCCCGGTAGCGCATTCCTGCCCTGGCTGACCGGCCCCGAACCGGGCACCTGCCAAGATTCCCTCATGAGCGCTGGCCCAACCGACGAACCAACGGTCGACAACGAAGCCCGTAGCCGTCGTTACCGGTGCCAGCAGCGGGATCGGCGCGGCCACCGCGCGACGGCTCGCGCGCGACGGCTTCGACGTGGTGTGCGCTGCCCGCAGAGCCGATCGGATTGCGGCAGTCGCTGCCGAGATCGGCGGTCGTGCGCTGGTCCTCGACGTCACGGACGCCGCATCGGTCGACCGCGCTCGCGGGTGCGGTTCCCGCCTGCTCGTTGCTCGTCAACGTGGCGGGCGGCGCGATCGGGGCCGAGCCCATTTCGGCGGCCGATCCGGCCGATTGGCAGGCCATGTACGACACCAACGTGCTCGGCGTCCTGCGGGTCACTCAGGCATTGCTGCCCGCACTCGTCGCGTCCGGAGCCGGTCACGTCATCGTCGTCGGTTCGACCGCCGGCCGGATTGTGTACGAGGGCGGGGGCGGCTACACGGCCGCCAAGCACGCGACGGCGGCGTTGACTGAAACCCTGCGACTCGAACTGAGCGGCCAACCGGTACGGGTCAGCGAAATTGCGCCCGGGATGGTGCGCACCGACGAGTTCAGCCTGAACCGCCATAGAGGGGACGCCGAAAAGGCCGCGGCGATCTACGCCGGCGTCGCAGCACCACTCACAGCCGACGACATCGCCGACTGCATCAGCTGGTGCGCGACACGGCCGCCACACGTCAACGTCGATCTGCTTGTCGTCAAGCCTCTTGCGCAAGCCGCTCAGCACAAGGTGCACAGAACCTCATGACACAACCCCCGGCCGACCACGTGCACACCGTGAACAACGGCAAGCGCGATCTCACACTCGACCAGCTCGCGGCCACCCAACCAGGACTGGATCGGCTGATGGCTGAACTCGGTCCACGCATGCATCGGCTGTATTTTGCAGGCAGGGCTGGGAATTGGCGACTTGCGGACTACTTCTTCCGCTCGGTGGTCAAGCAGCTCAGCCTGTGTGCGTTCTCACGGCCGAAGTACGAGGAGTCGATCAACACCTACATCACCAATGACTGCGAACCGGTCCGCATCGCCATCAAGGTCTGGCGACGCCGAAGCTTTCGAAGTCCGCCTACAGCGCGATGGTGGGGCGAGCGAACGCGTACCACGACGAGTTCGCAAAGCCCTACCTGCATTGGGTTTGCCCGACATCGCCACCGGAGGATCTTGACCTTGCGGCCGGTCTCAGCTGACCTCGCAGGCCGTCTCGCGAGCTAGCGTCGCCGAACCCGCCGCAACGCCGGCCGCACATCGACGAAGTACACGATGGTGGCGATGATCGCGGCGAGCCCCAACGTGCCGAACCACCCGCTCAGCAACACGACGAGCACGGCCACCCCAAGAATCGCTAACCAGGCCTGCTTCGTCAGTTTGCCAGCCGCGACATAGGCAGCCGCCGGAGCGAGTGCGGCATCGACCAGCGCATAGATCTCCACGACCAACGCGGCGAGGAAGACGACGTTGATCAACGAGGCTGAGAGGTGCAGCACACCCACCAAGGTACTGCCTTACGAGCGGCGCGGCCCGCCGGTGAGGTCGTCGAGCTCGACCAGATCCACCGACGCTGGCTCCCAGTCCGCCGCCTTCACGTTCGCCAATACCTGCTCGGGTTTCGTCGCGCCGACGATGACGCTGCTGACGCCGGGCTGCGCCGCGAGACCGCCGATCGCGACCTCGAGCATGCTGATACCGCGCGCGGCGGCAAACTTCCGCAACGCCTCGATGACGTCCCAGTTGGCGCTCTTGAGAAGGTCGGTGTCCCCGGCGAGACGGGTGCCTTCGGGGCCGGGTTCGTCACGCTGGTACTTGCCAGTGAGCAAGCCGCGCGCCAGCGGATAGAACGGAATGAAGCCGACGCCGACGTGCTGCGCGGCGGGCAGCAGTTCGGCCTCCGCGCCCCGTTCGAGCAGGCTGTATTGGTTCTGCGTGCTGATGAAACGTGCGCCACCGTTTGCGCGCGCCGTCCAGTCGGCGTCGATGACTTGCCAGCCGTCGAACTGCGACGAACCGATGTAGCGAACCTTGCCCTCGCGCACCACTTCGTCCAGCGCAGCAAGGGTTTCCTCTATAGGCGTCAGCGGGTCTGGCCGGTGCAGCTGGTAGAGGTCGACGTGGTCGGTGCGCAGTCGTCGTAGCGATCCTTCGATCGATGCCCTGATGTAGCGACGTGACCCGCGAGCCTCGTGCGCCGGCATGGTCATACCGCCTGCGGGCATGCCGAACTTCGTGGCAAGGACGATGCCGTCACGACGGCCCTCAAGAGCCTGGCCAAGAAGTTCCTCGCACGTACCCAGGCGGAGTGCCGTAGACGTCGGCGGCGTCGAAGAGCGTGATGCCCGACTCAATCGCCGCGTCGACGACGGCGCGGGTGCCGGCGAGGTCGAGCCGGCGCCCGATCTGATTGCAGCCAAGTCCGACGGTCGACACCGTCAAGCCGGAGTCACCGAGTTGGCGGTACGTCATGTCAGTCATCCGCCCACCCTACGAAACGCGCGCTCGCGGTCGCACGGCAGCAACCTCTCGCAGACCGCGGAAGGGTGCGTGGTGCTCAGTGGTCGTACTTGCGCCCGCTGAGCACCGGCGCCTACGCGGAAGTCGCTCGCTTAGCCGCGGCCTTCTTCGTGGGTTTCTTCGTCGCTTCTTCGTCGCGGCGTTCTTGGTCGCAGCTTTCGTAGCGGCCTTCGTTGCCGACTTCTTCGATGCGGCCGACTTCTTTGAGGGCGCCGACTTCTTCGAGGTGGCTGCCTTCGTCGTCCGCCCGTCGAACGTGCTGACGTGCCGAACCGGCTCGGGCATGAACGGCTCGTGGACGAACGGCTCGTCCTCCTCGGCGAGCACGTCCTCGCCACGCATCTTGGTCATCACGTCCTGACCGCGCCGGGTCAGCTCGTCGTACAGCTCACCCACCTTGAGATTCGCCCGAAATGCCGAACCGATCAACGCACCTGCGGCGCGCATCGGGAAGTCGCGGTTCTCCTCCTGCCAGGTCGTCACGGCGTCCGGCAACTCGCGCAACTTTTCCGAGACCAGGTCGCCGACGCCGACAAGTAGCTGCAACGGCCGATCGCCGACAGCCTTCTGCATGCTGCTGAACAGGTCGTCTGCGCGGCTCATCGCGGTCTCCTCGGCGAAGTCGAGCGGGACATCGTCGTGCGTAGAGGCGTGACCCGCGCCGACGGCGCGACGACGGCGCCGTGCTGAACCCGAGCGGCCGCCTCGGTGCGGCTTGACGCAGTGTTCCGGATGCGGCGTGGCTGGACGAGTCAGATGGGTCGCGGAGTGACCGGACGGCGCCGACGGGTGCCCGCGCGGCGTCGTCGAGTCCAGAGATGCCGGACGCCGATGTGCTGGCTCCCGACGCCTGCGCACGATTGGCGGCCGCTTCGTCGGCGTCGCGTCGCATGTTCTCCTTGCGGAACGAGTCGTAGACCTCGACCATCACCTGCTTTTGCCGCTCGGTGATCGTCGGGTCGGCGATGATCGCGTCGATGACCACGCCGCCGACGACCCGCTCGTCGAGAATGCCGGCCTGGACGTAAAGCGCCTCGGCCGAGATCCGCAGACCCTTGGCGATCTGCTGCATGATCTCGGCGCTCGGCCGACGCAGGCCGCGCTCGATCTGGCTCAGGTATGGGTTGGAGACGCCCGCCAGCTTCGCCAGCTGCCGGACCGAAATCTGCGCCGTGCGCCGCTGCTCACGGATGAACTCACCGAGATCGAAGTTCTGCGCCATGTCCCAAGTTTCGCTCTACCTGCTAGCTATTGCAAGCGCGCCGCTAGCAGCGGTCCGCCCAACAACGCCCGCGGCCGCTAGCCTGGAAGATGCTCCACGCTCTCCGGCACCGCCCAGCCAATCCCGCGCCACTGTCGAAACGGGTCCACCTTGTCGTATCAGCGCCACCAGAGCCGGGCAATCACGACTGCAGCCAGCGCCGCGTGCGTCGCACTCGTCCTGCTCGCCGCGTGCACGTCGAAGAGCGCCGAGCGGCCCGCCACCCGCGGCATCGGCAGCGATCGGGTCAACCGCAGCGACTTCGCCGCCAGCAGCCGTGTCGTCGGATGCGGGGTCGGCAAGCTCGTCAGGCCCGGCGGTCGCCGCGAGCTCTGCCAGTTCGCTCGCAAGCTCGAGCAACGACGGCCGCAGCGATCCGGGCGCCTTCGCGAGCAATCTCAGCTGGACCGACATCACCAAGCAGCTCAGTGCAGCGGTGGCCGACACCAAGCACAACTTCTCGTACGCCAAGGCCACGATGCGGGTGCCGCTCAATTGGGCCGACGTCACCAGCAAGAAGATCAGCATCACGGTGCTGCGGATTCGCTCCGCGAGCCAACACGACCGCATCGGCTCACTCGTCATCAACCCAGGAGGGCCAGGCGGTTCGGGTATCGACGCGGCGTTGTCGCTCGCCGTCGACGAACTGCCAGCCGCGATTCTCGACAGGTTCGACATTGTCGGCTTCGACCCGCGCGGGATCGGCCTGAGCGACCCGATCCAATGCATCACCGACAAGCAGAAGGACGCCGAACTGAATCTCCCAGCTGACCCAACAGACCGACGCGCAATGGCAGGCCAGCATCGCCGACGCGACCAAGGTCGCACAGAACTGCTACACCGAGTACGGCTCGAGACCTGACCTACTACTCGACCGCCGAAACTGCGCGCGACATGGAAGCACTGCGCGCGAAACTCGGCGACCCCAAGCTGACCTACCTCGGCTACTCCTACGGCACGCTGCTGGGTGCCGAGTACGCCTCGGCCTACCCCGACAAGGTCCGCGCACTGGTCCTCGACGGCGCCGTCGACCCGACGATCTCGCCGACCGAGCAAGACAAGACCCAGGCGGCCGGATTCCAGTTGGCGTTCAGCCACTTTGCGGCGAGCTGCACGTCGAAGGGCGCGAGTTGCAAGCTCGGGTCCGACCCGCAGCGATACGTGCTCGACCTCATGGCCAAGGCGGCTGCTCATCCGATTCCCAGCGGTGACGCCAACGACAAACGCACGGCCGATGACGGCGCCGTGCTGCTCGGTGTGATTTCAGCGCTCTACGACCAAACCCAGTGGCCCGACCTGATCACTGCTCTTGTCGACGCGAACAAGGGCGACGCGTCGGGCATCTTGTCGCTCGACGACAGCTACAACGAGCGCTCTGCCGACGGCACGTACAGCAACATCGAGGACGCGAACGCCACGATCGGCTGTGCCGACACGCCACAACGGCCGACCGTCGCGCAGGCGCGGGCGCTCCAGCCGCAGTGGCGGGCCGGCAATCCACTGTTCGGCGGCTCCGCGGCGTCCAGCCTGGGCTTTTGCAGCTTGTGGAAAGCGCCGCCGGACCAGCCGATCACCGTCGCCAACAACGGCGCGGCGCCGATCCTGGTCATCGGCACGACCGGCGACCCGGCGACGCCGATCTCGGGCGCTCAACATCTTGCGGCGCTGCTCGGATCGGGCCGGCTGCTGGTCTGGCAGGGCGACGGGCACACCGCCTACCCCAAGACGACGTGCGTCACCAACGACGTCGACAGCTACCTGATCAACCTCACGCTGCCGGCGACCGGAGCGACCTGCCCCGCGAGCTGACGCTCAGTTCTCGCTCGGCAACAGCGCCGACACGTCGGCCTCGCCGTCGCGGTAACGGCGGGTGATCTCGTGCGCGGCGGCGTCCATGACGAGCTGGACGGCGTGGCGTTGCTCTGAGATCTGCCGCTCCTGGTCACCGAAACGCTCGAGCGTGTCTTCCAGCTGCTCGACCGTGCGGCCGGCGAGGGCGGACAGATCGGAGTCGCCGACCAGTCGCTCGACCAACCTGCGGTGCTCGTCGACTCGCGACGGCTCGATGACGGTGTGCCGGCCGAGGCCTCTGGCGGGCGAGCGCTCGTCGGCGAGGATCCGCGGCAACTGGTCGATGATGCTGGCACCGATCGCCGGAGTCACCGCGGCGGCGGGCGAGCTCGGCGTTGATGATGTCGACCCGGCCCTGGAGCATCCGGCGCAGATACGACAGATCTGCCTCCTCCTGCTCGGCCTGATCGCGCAGCTCGCGAACCTCGGGCAGCGGCAGGCTGGACAGTCCGTCGAGGTAGCCCTCGGAGAGCACTCGATCGATGCGGCGGTGACCGCTCGGTGCGTCACTGCGGTCGTCAGACACCTGGTGCCTCCGTGGCTCGTCGTGCGGCGCTACTGGTCTGCTGGTTTACCAGCATGCACCCCGTCGGTTAGCCCAGTCGGTTAGCCCGATTGGAGCAGTGCCGCGAGGCATTTGGAGTGACCGTCGCCCATGGTGCCATGCCAGGGGACGAGCTGGCACGAATCGATACGCATCCGAGACGCCGATTACGCGTGGATGTTCGACCGGATGGCTCAATGCTCCCGCCCCAGTTGCCGATGGCAACGATGCAGGGTTCATCGGCACCCTTGCGTCCATTTGCGTCAGCGCATCAGCCGTTCCAAGGTGGGAGGTCGCCCGTGCTCAAAGGCGAACTCACGACCACCCCCATCGAAGTTGCCCTCAGTGGCCTCGCGGACGAGCAGGCCACTGGCTGCCTCCATGTCGTCGACGACGTCGGCAGCGAGGCGCTCATCTACCTCAAGGCTGGGCTGGTCTACGCGGTTTCGGTGCCGGGCCAGCGCCCGCAGCTCGGCGCCCGGCTCATCTCGAGCAACGCCCTCGTCCCCGAGAACCTGGCGGAGGCGCTCGAGGCGCAGCGCACCGAGCTTCAGGGCTGGCGCCTTGGCGAACTGCTCGTGCACCTCGGCTTCGTCGAACAAGACGTGGTCGAGGCTTTCGTGCAGGAGCAGGTCCGCGACGGCTTGACTGACCTCCTTGCCTGGACGTCGGGCCGCTGGCGTTTCCGTAAGGGCGAAAAGACCCGCGAGGACGTCGCGCCGCCGACGCCGTTGAACCAGTTGCTCGACCAGGTCCGGGTCCGGAAGTCGACCTGGGAAGAGATCGTCGACGCGGTGCACGGGCCCAACGCCGTGCCGATGCTGGCTGCCCACGGCGGCGAGGCCAACATCACGCTCGACTCCGACACGTGGTCGCTGCTGTGCAAGATCGACGGCGAGCGCAGCATCGCCGATCTCGCGCGCGAGTGCGGGTTCACCCTGTTCGAGGCCGGCACCGTCGTGCGCGTCCTCGTCGAGGCCGGTCTGGTCGACGTCGAAGAAGACATCGGTCCGGACGGCGCGCCCGTGTACGACGACGACGACGAACCGCCGACGACCAGGCCGACGATGAGGTCGACGACGCTGAAGTCGAGCAGGCCGATGAGCCGGTGCGTGACAACTTCTCCCGGACCGCAGCGCTCGCGGCAGCCTTCGCCTTGAGCGGCAGAGAACCGATTGAGTCTTCGGAGCCGCTGCCTGCGGTCGCCGAGGAGCAGCACGAGTGGGACGGGCCGGAGCCCCGCGAGGCGACCGGCATGTCGTCGTTGGCGGAGGTCTCCGAGGCTCTGACCCGTGCACTCGGGCCGCGCCCCGACACCGGGCCGTCCGTTCGTCGACCCGTTCCACGTGCCCGACGAGATCCGGCTGCGCGCCGCGCCGAAGGCAGTCGCCCACTCCGCCGTCCCCAGCGAGGACCAGCTGCGCCGGGATCGGATCAGAAAGGCTGCCGCTGCAGAGCTCGCAGCCGCGCACGCCGAGGCCGAGGCTCACCACAACGCCACCAAGCGCACCAACAAGGCTGGTCACATCGCTGAGGTCGTCGACCTGGAAGCGCGCCGTGAGGCGGCTCGAGCCGAGAACGAGCGCCGCGAGACTGAGCACGCCGACGACTGCCGCCCGCCTCGAAGCGGAACGCCTGCGAGGCCGAACGGCCTCGAAGCCGCACGCCTCGAAGCCGAGCACGCTCGCAGCAGAGTCGAGGCCGAACGTCTCGAAGCCGAGCGCATCGCGCGCGGAAGAAGCAGCACGCGCAGCCGCAGAAGAAGCCGCACGCCTCGAAGCCGAACGCCTCGAAGCCGAGCGGCTCGCCGCCGAAGAAGCTGCGCGGCTCGCAGCCGAAGAAGCCGCGCGCTTGAAGCCGAGCGCCTCGAAGCCGAACGCCTCGGCTCGAGGTACAACGCATCGCCGCAGAGGAGGCCGCCCTCGCTCGCTGCCGAAGAAGCAGCGCGCCTGGAAGCAGAGCGACTCGAAGCCGAACGAGTCGCCGCCGAAGAAGCCGCCCGCCTTGCCGCCGAGGAAGCTGCGCGCGTCGAAGCAGAACGGCTCGAAGCCGAGCGCCTCGCCGCAGAAGAGGCCGCTCGCCTCGCGGCCGAGGAAGCCACCCGGATGGCCGCGGAGGAAGCCGCGCGCCTCGAAGCAGAACGACTCGAAGCCGAACGAGTCGCCGCCGAAGAAGCGGCCCGCCTCGCCGCCGAAGAAGCCGCACGGTTGGAAGCCGAGCGCCTCGAAGCCGAACGCCTCGCCGCCGAAGAAGCGGCCCGCATCGCGGCCGAAGAAGCCGAACGTCTCGAAGCAGAGCGCCTCGAAGCAGAACGCCTCGAAGCAGAACGCCTCGCCGCCGAAGAAGCCGCACGCCTCGAAGCCGAACGCCTCGAAGCCGAACGCCTCGAAGCCGAACGCCTCGAAGCAGAACGCCTCGCCGCCGAAGAAGCCGCACGCCTCGAAGCTGAGCGCCTCGAAGCTGAGCGGCTCGAAGCCGAGCGCCTCGAAGCCGAGCGCCTCGAAGCCGAGCGCCTCGAAGCAGAGCGCCTCGAAGCCGAGCGTCTCGAAGCCGAGCGCCTCGAAGCCGAACGCCTCGAAGCTGAACGCCTCGAAGCCGAACGCCTCGAAGCCGAGCGCCTCGAAGCCGAACGCCTCGAAGCAGAGCGCCTCGCCGCCGAAGAAGCCGCACGCCTCGAAGCCGAGCGCCTCGAAGCCGAACGCCTCGAAGCCGAACGGCTCGAAGCCGAACGCCTCGCCGCCGAAGAAGCCGCACGCCTCGAAGCCGAACGCCTCGAAGCCGAACGCCTCGAAGCCGAACGCCTCGAAGCAGAACGCCTCGAAGCCGAACGGCTCGAAGCCGAACGCCTCGAAGCTGAGCGCCTCGCCGCCGAAGAAGCCGCACGCCTCGAAGCAGAACGCCTCGAAGCCGAGCGTCTCGAAGCCGAAGCGCTCGCCTCGAAGCAGAGCGCGCTCGAAGCCGAGCAGCTGGCGCTGCACGAGGCCGCTCGCGCTGAAGCCGAACACCTTGCGGCTGAGGCAGCGCGCCTGGAAGCAGAGCACCTCGCTGCTCAAGAAGCACAGCGCCTTGCTGCTGAGGAAGCGAGTCGGGTCGAGGCGGAAAGAATCAACGTCGAATACTTCGGCGCGCCCGAACCAGCAACACGTCGACGAGGAACGGCTCCGCGCCGAGCACGAAGCACGCCAGCAATTCTCGGCTGCTCAACTCGCCGCAGACGAAGCTGCCCACGCCGCGGAGCAGCAGCAGCGCGAAGCCGCCGAGGCGGAGGCGACTCGCATCGCCGCCGTCAACCAGATGATGGTGCAGGCGTCCGCGCCGTCACGCGACCCTGCGCAGCTCGCGTCGGCAAACGCCATGCTGTCCGACTTCAGCCGCACCGGCTCCGACACGTTGCCGCAGGATGGCGAAGAGGCGGCCGCTGAAGCGCCAGAGCCCGAGTACGAGTCAGCGTTCCAGCCGTTTGCGCAACGCGACCTGGCCGACACAGCGTCGTTGCTGCGTGAGTTGTCGAGTCTCGGCTTCGAGGACGAGCCAGCACCCAGCAGTCCGCGACCCAGCGCCGGCCCGGGTTCGGGCACCGCGACTCCGCCACGGCCGACAGCCGCTAGCGCTGCACAGCAGAAGAAGAAGCGCGGCCTGTTCGGCCGCTGATCGGCGTCTACCGCGACCGCCCGGCCCTCTCTTTAGTACGACAGCGGGTGGGGTTTCGGCAGCACAAGTTGGCACCTTTCCGCCGCGTCGGTGACGTAGCGAGAATCGACGCCGACGGTGAGGCCTCCGGCCGCTGCGTTCGGTGGCGCCGCGATCTCGAACTGGCCGCGAGCGGTTACGTGATCCTTCGTACGACCCGTTCGCGACCACGAGCCGGACGCGCCGGATTCGTGGAGGTCGCACCTAGCGCGGTCGGTAGGCGTCTGTGCGGTCGGCTGACGAAGGAGCCCTGTCACGGTCGCGAGTCGTCGGCAATGCGGTGACTGATCATCTGTAGGTCCCGCGTCGCGCGCTGTGCCGGTCTTGCAGAGGCGGTGCTAGCGGTCTGCCGACGCGTTGCGGGTTATCCAGCAGGGGTCCGGTGTGAACTTCAACGCGGCTCGCCGCCGCCGCGTCGTGATCGCCTCGCTGAGTTGGCGCCGTACGGTTGGGGTTGCCCGAGGATGTCGTCGCCGACGGTCTGAATCCGCTCCCCGAGCGCCGCGTTGAGCCTCTCCCATCCGTCCCAGTCGCCCTCGGCGAGCCCGTCCTCCAGGCTCCACACCGGAAACCGCGTGACTATCTCGGCGTAGCGGGCCACCATGTCATCGCTACTGAGTTTCTCGCCGGCCACCGTGTAGGTGCCGTCGCGGTAGAACTCGCTCGCGGCCGGATCGAGGGCGATGGCCACCCCGTCCCGGCCCGGCTTGTAGCCGGCGTCGTGGGTGGATCGCTGCCAGCATCGGTGCTGGTGTCCGACTGACTCAGGCGCGTTTTGACCGGCGTTGTGTCGTGTCTTGCAGCTGACGTGTCGTCGGGCGCCGGCACCGGTCTGGCCCACCGACTGGCTTGATAGAAGCCTGTCCGCGCTGCGGCGTGTGACTCCTCACAGAACTGCCGTTCGGTGACTCCATCCAAACCGGTGCCGACAACGACCCGTCCCTGGAAGGAGCTCGAGCCGTATGACAATGCTGGCAGATTTGGTGGATGCCGTCATCGGTGGCGACACCCATCGCGACACGCACACCTTGGAAATGACAAGCCCGACCGGTGCGACGATCAGCGTGTGCACGGTGACCAACGACGCCGCGGGTTTCGCTGAAGCGTTGAGCTGGATCGACGACCACGCGCCAGGCCGAAGGTTGATCGTCGGGTTGGAAGGCACCCGCAGCTACGGCATCGGGTTGGCTCGTGCGGCGACCGCTGCCGGGCTGATGGTGGTGGAAGTCGAACGACCGCGGCGAGCTGAACGACGCCGCGGGAAATCTGATCCCAAAGATGCTCGGCTGGCTGCGTTGAGCGTGTTGCAGATGCAACCCCACAAGTTGCCGACCCCACGCGCGGACGGTGACCGCGAAGGGTTGCGGATCTTGCTCACTGCGCGCCGCGACCTCACCGTTGCCCGCACTGCGCAGATCAACCGGCTCCGGGCGTTGCTGCTCGGCGGTGATGAACCCGACCGGGCACTGGCGAAGGGCCGGCTGTCCGATCAGTGGTTGGGCCACATCGCCCGGCGACGCGGCCGCGCCGGGGCCACCCGCGAGCAAGCGATCCGGCTCGGCGAAGCGCGTCGGCTCGCCGTGGCGATCCGCACCGCCGGCACCGAGTTGGTGGCCAACAAAACCCAACTGCAGATCCTGGTGAACATCCTCGCCCCGCAACTGCTGGCCAAGACCGGGATCGGACCGGTCAGCGCAGCACAGGCACTGGTGTCGTTCTCCCATCAAGGTCGCTGCCGCAACGACGCGGCGTTCGCTGCGCTGGCCGGCGCTAGCCCGATCCAGGCCAGCAGTGGTCGCATCAAAAGACACCGACTCAACCGTGGCGGTGACCGAGCGTTGAACCGTGCGCTGCACGACATCACCCTCAACCGTTGGCGAGTTTGTCCCCGCACCCACGCCTACATCGAAAAGCGCCGAACCGAAGGGAAAACCGACCCCGAAATCCGCCGCGCACTCAAGCGCTACATCGCCCGCGAACTGTTCCGGACTCTCAACCAAAGGACCTCAGCATGACTTGACAACACATAGAAGCGTCAGCTGAACGCGGCCCAGGACCTCGCTCAAGCACCCTCAACTGGCCGCAATGACGCATGCCGTCACCGGGTCGTCGGTCTGGCAACTCCCTGGCGTCGACGAACTGCGCTCACGGTCGCCAAGCTGGACGCCGGTCGCAACACTCGCCGGTCACGCACGTGGCACGATGCACCGATGCGTGCGGTGGTGCAGCGAGTGAGCCGGGCGCGAGTTGTTGTCGGTGGCGAGACCGTCGGCGCACTGGATCGGCCAGGCCTCGTCGTCCTCGTCGGTGTTACGCATGACGACACCGCCGACGACGCGCGGCTGATGGCGTCGAAGCTGTATCACTTGCGGATTCTCGACGGCGAGAAATCGTGCGCGGACGTCGATGCGCCGCTGCTCGTGATCAGCCAGTTCACCCTGTACGCCGACACCGGCAAGGGTCGGCGTCCGTCGTGGAACGCGGCCGCACCGGCGCACATCGCCGAACCGCTCGTTGACGCCAGTCGTCAACGAACTGCAGCACTCGGAGCCGAGGTCGCGACCGGTCGGTTCGGTGCCGATATGCAAGTGGAGCTGGTCAACGACGGCCCGATGACGCTGGTGATCGACGTCGAGGACGAGCGCTTAGCGAACGCCGAGCGTCCGGAACGCCGCTCTGGCGGCCTGGCCGGGACGTGGCCCGGAATCGCGTTCGACGACGGCATCCATCGTCGCCGGCACATCCGCATCGCCGGTGCGCACCAGCACCGCGACGTCGTCGGGCGTCGCGTACTTGACCACGGCCAAGCGCGATCGGCCCGAGCTCGTAGTGATACGCCGCGGTCGTCACCCGACCGATCACAGCTGCGTCGTCGGCCTCGACGACCTCACTGCCCCGCGCGGGCAGGACTCTCGCGCGCGCTGCCGTCGAGATGCAGTCGAACCAGTCGGCGCGGCGGCCGACCGAGATTCGACGACGCGCGCCACCGTCTCCTGGCCGCGGTAGCAACCCTTGTCGAGCTGCACCGCCGTCCCGATCCAGCCCAGCTCGTGCGGGATCGTGCGGTGGTCGGTCTCGAGCCCGAACCGTGGCCGTCCGGCTGCAACCCGAAGAGCTTCGAGAGCGAGGACGCCGGCGGGCGGGCCGGTGCGATCGGCCGAGGTCGCGAACGCCGAAAGATCAGTGCGGGCAACGAAAACCTGGCGCCCGGCCACTTCGTCGACGCTGCGGATCGACCCTGCTCAGCAAGGTCGGGTGCGGCTCGCGGATCGGCTCCCACACGACGGCCCAATCGGCCGTCACGTCGGCCACCTCGACCCGCAGCATGAACCGCATCGAGGTAAGAAAGTCGACGAGCGACTCGGCGTCAGACCGTTCCACGTGAATCCAGACCGCGTCGCCATCGTCGACGAGCTGAAGGTGATGCTCGACATGGCCTTGTGGGCTCGAGAATCAGGGCCTGCGCAGCCGACGCCGGGAGCCAGTCGTTCGAGGCTTTGCGTCGTGAGGTTGTGCAACCAGGTGAGCCGGTCGGCGCCGGTGATCCGGACCACACTGCGGTGCGACAAATCGACGAACCCGACGCCGTTGGCCAACTGCCGCTGTTCGCGGAGCGGATCGCCGTAGTGCGCGGCCACGCCGGCATCAAGATCATCGGTGGTGTCTGCGGACGGAGTGTCCGTCGATGCAGTGCTTGTCGACGCGGTGCGGTGGCGACCGCCCCTGGCAGGTCTAGCAGCGGGCTGCGGTACCCCGCGGCCTGCACACCTTCAGCTGCCGCGCCCATGAGGGCCAGTGTAGGCGTCAGGCTTCGTGCGCGAGCAGGTCAGCGCTGTCGGGGCCAGCGGGGTCGGCAAGGTCCCAGAGCAGCGAGATCGGCAGGTGCTCGGCCAACAGCTGCATCGGGACGTCTTCCATATGTTCCGTTTGTGTACTCACGAATTATGGATCGGCAGCCGAATGGCGCCGCTGACCCGCCGATAGGGTGATAGATCGCGCGCATATGCCACATTGGGCCATTTGGCCTAAACCCCCGCCAATCCTGCGTATCGGGCGCTGGCCATCCCGTCCGGAGACAGAGAGGTGCCGTGCTCCCGCGAATGTGGCCGCGCGCTCCCGCGAATGTGATTGCCGACCGTTCGCGCCTTGATTACCGTGGAGGTACACGAGAGAGGAGGTGGTCCGAAGAATGTGTAGTAGACGGACGCGTGAGGTGGCTGTCAGCTAGCCGCCGTCCTTTTCGGACGTGCCTCTAACGAGATTCGAGGTTCACGTCGCCTGGATGGCGATGGCGAAACCACGACAGCTCATCCGACCCCCGGACCGCCGGACATCGTCCAGCCGGCCCATGCCGCGCGAACCTGCACGGCATGGCGAAGTCCGGGGGTCGAACCATGTCCGGAACGTGTCTACGACCCCAGCGAACTGGGCACGATGGCCCATGGCCGATACCGCTGCACTCGAAGACGTTTTGCGCACGACCAGCGACATCGTCGCGGGCGTCAAGCCCGATCAGTACGGGCTGCCTCGCCGACCCCGTGCCCCGACTACGACGTCGGGACACTGGTCAACCACATCGTTGGCTGGACAGCGGTTTTTGCCGACGGCGCCAGCCAAGAACCACCAACAACCAATCCCGCGACCTACCAGGTCGGCCCGGATCCAGCCGCCGAATATGACGCGGCCGCGAAGCGGCTCGTGACCGCGTTTCGCGACGGTGCCGCCGACCGCGAGATCGACTTGGGCAACGGGCCGTCACCGGGCTCGATGATCTTGGGCATGATCCTGATGGAGGACATCGGGCATGGCTGGGATCTCGCGATGGCGACCAACCAACCGGCGCCGTACTCAGAGCGCGCGATCAAGGCTGCAAAGGCCGCGGCAAAAGCGAGCTTGAAGCCCGAGTACCGCGGCCCCGACAAGTCGTTCGGCGACATCGTCGAGGTTCCCGACGACGCGCCGCCGCTCGATGAACTGATCGGGTTGCTCGGCCGCGACCCGCGCCGCTCAGCAGGTCAGACCTTCTTGCAGTCGCGCAGACAGATGCGGACCGAGCGGCTGCCCGACTGCGGCCATGTCGAACGCGTAGAGCAGGTCGCCGTCGACCGTCCCGTACAACCGGTGGCCGGCCGTGACCTCCTTGGCCGACGCCGTCCGCACCACGACATCGGTGCTCAACTCGATGCGGCCGAACGCGAGATTCCCGATCCAGACCTCAGCGATCCCGCTTGCGTGTGCCAGCACGACCTCGAGTTCGCCGGCGGCATCGACTCGCCAGAACCCCGACTCCCCAGCGCCGGCCCGCAACACGTTGCCCGCATCGTCGAGCACCCAGCTACGACTGACGTAGGTGAGCACCGGCTTTCCGGCGTGCCCGAAGACGACTTCCTGGCCGTAGCGAAACGACTCGATGGTCGGATAGCCGCCGACCCCGACGCCTCGCCAGGTCCCTAGCAGGAAGGCGAACGGCTCGAGCGACTGGGTGTAAGGCCGGCACCGCGGCGTCCGGGATGAATGGCGTTTCGAAGGCCGCGGCGAGGTCGTCGAGCGGACCGTCAGTCACCCCTGCGTGCCCTTGCTCGCACGAATAAGGCGATGGACGCCGAAGGCAGCCGCCACCACGATCGCGGCCGCGGCCAAGACCGGCGGCAGCACGGTAATCAACTCGGTCATGCGGCGACCCTAAACGACTTCGCATCCCTGGTGGCTGTAGAAACGGCCGGTTTTGCCGACTGTCACGACCACCAGGGATGCGAAGTGTCGAGTCCGGATCAGATTGCTACCTCGACCTGCGAGATCTCTCCGACCGCAGCGTTCACCGTGCGGTCGGCGGTTCCGCCGGGCACCAAAGCGCGCACGGTCCAGACGCCGGGCGCGGCAAAGAACCGGAACTCACCGGTCGCGGACGTCGGCACCTCAGCGGTGAACTCGCCGGTGCCGTCGAGCAGTCGCACGTACCCGACGACAGGCACGCCGCCGCGTCGCACGACGCCCTGGATCACTGCTTCCTTGCCGGCGTCGACACCGACCGGCAACCCACCTGCGACAGCTCCGCACATCAGCCATCAGCCCCGAGCGAAATCGGGACGCCGACCAGCGAGCCGTACTCGGTCCACGAGCCGTCGTAGTTCTTCACGTTCGGCTGGTCGAGGATCTCGTGCAGCACGAACCAGGTGTGCGCAGAGCGCTCACCGATGCGGCAGTACGCGATGGTGTCCTTGCCGAAATCGACGCCCGCGTCGCCGTAGAGCGTGCGCAACTCGTCGTCCGATCTGAATGTGCCGTCGTCGTTCGCGGCCTTGCTCCACGGGATGTTCTTCGCCGTCGGGATGTGGCCACCGCGCTGCGACTGCTCCTGCGGAAGGTGCGCCGGTGCGAGCAGCTTGCCCGAGAACTCATCAGGCGAGCGGACGTCGACCAGGTTGAGCTTGCCGATCGCGGCAATCGCGTCGTCACGGAAGGCCCGGATGGACGTGTCGACGTCCTTGGCCTTGTACGACGTCGCCGGCCGGGACGGGACTTCCTCGGTGAGCTCGCGGCTGTCGAGCTCCCACTTCTTGCGGCCACCGTCGAGCAGCTTGATGTTCTCGTGGCCGTAGAGCTTGAAGTACCAGTACGCGTAGGCCGCGAACCAGTTGTTGTTGCCGCCGTACAGGATCACGGTGTCGTCGTTGCCGATACCGCGCGACGACAGCAGCTTCTCAAAGCCCGCCTTGTCGACGAAGTCGCGGCGGACCGGGTCTTGCAGGTCGGCCTTCCAGTCGACTCTGACGGCGCCACGGATGTGGCCCTTGTCGTAGGCAGAAACGTCCTCGTCGACCTCGACGAGCACGATGTTGGGGTCGGACAGGTGGGCCTCGACCCAATCGGCGTCCACGAGGACGGCTTCGCGACTCATGCTGGAACTCCCTTGCGAATAGTGAGGAGACGACGGCTCAACAGGTACATCTCGCAGCCCAGGCAATAGCCGAAGGCCGCGTTGAGAAAGGCGGCGATGAACGCCAACGCCGTGGCAACGAGCCCGAGCCAGCTCAGCCCGGCCGCGAATCCGACGACGCCGACCGCCGCGAACCCGAGGCCGACCGCTTGGGCAAATCGCGGCGGCGCCTCCGGTTCGCGTTCGGCCGGTGGCCCGAGCCGCTTCGCCAGCGTGTAGCGAAACAGCAGCCCGTACGGCGCCCGGCGCAGGCCGCCGAACGCGCCGATCGCGAACACCGCAGCCTGCACGGCGAGCACGACCGCGTTGCTGGTCAGCAACACGACAGCGAGAACGATTGCAGTGACGGTCGCGGCGAAACGTAGCCCGCGTGGATCTACGAGAGCGGCCGATTCGGCCATGGAAGACGCTCCTGACGAAACGATGGAAGGGAAGGGATCACATCGCGTCAGGGTCGGAGTACGAGCGAGACCGACCCTGTCAGGGCGTCGGACACAGGCAGGCGGCCACGCGGCACAGGTCGACCGCGCGCCTCTTCACGAGCACGACCGCATCGGCCGGCACGTCTAGCCTCACCGTGTTCACGGGTCGATGGTACGGACGACGGTCGCCTGCTGTCACCTTCGAAGTCCCGCTTCGACGGTCATCTGCACGAATCCCGGTGACCGAGGCCGCGCAGGTCATCAGCGACGGCGCCGAGGGCGGCCAGGACGTCGGCCTTGCGCGGCGCGCCACTGGCCCGCTTGACGATGCGGCCCGACGGGTCGAGCACCAGGACGGTCGGGGTCCGCATCACGTCGAGGCGGCGCACCAGGTCGAGATGCGACTCGGCGTCGATCTCGACGTGCGTCACGCCGTCGACCAGCGCGCTGACCTCACCCAGCGTCACGCGAGCGGCCCGGCATGGCTGGCAGAACACCGTCGAGAACTGCACGAGGGTGGCCCGTTCGCCCAGTGCAACCCCGAGGTCGGACGCCGTGAGCACCTCGCCGTCCGCCTGCTCGCGCACTCGACCGTTGCGCGACCGCCAGATCAGGCCCGCGGCGGTGGTCACCACCACGAGCGCAACGAAGGCAACAACCGACGGCCAAGTCACAGCAGCATCTAACCCCAGCGCGTCGGTGGGTAATCCCTCGCTAGCTCACGGCTAGGTCGACCAGGTCGCCGGCACCCAGACCAGGGTCTGCCCGTCGGAGCCGACGACCTTGAACGCCGCTGATGTCCTTCGCCGCTAGCGCCGTTGAGCCGGACGCGTTGACCTTCGACTCGCCGGTGTACCCAGCGGCAGGCGCCGCCCAGCTGGCCGCGACATCGGTCTTGCCGCCCGGGCCGACGGCGATCAGCTGGCAGCTTGGGCCGGCGAGCTCTTGCGGTCACGCCGACGACGCTGACGTCGACCGAGGCGCCCCAGCCCTTCTTCCGCTCGGTGACGGTCGCCTGCACGTTGTTCTGCGGGTTGGTGGCGGTGAACGTCTCGCCGGCAGCGGGCTGTCGTCGAGCTGG
Source organism: uncultured Actinomycetes bacterium (assembly GCA_963825425.1). Taxonomy (GTDB): domain Bacteria; phylum Actinomycetota; class Actinomycetes; order Acidothermales; family Acidothermaceae; genus PALSA-607. Next base: position 224,345 of record CAWGTF010000015.1, on the reverse strand, counting down.
GTGTCGGTCGTGGGTCACACCGACTCCGACGGAGACTCCGATCGCGGCCAGCACAATCACGCCCGCCGCAACCGAGGTCAACAGGCGCCGACGCCGGTCATGCCGTCGCTCGCGCGGCGGCCGCACCCAACAAGCGTTCGAGGAGCTGCGGACCGGGATCGGCCGGCTCAGCCTCGATCTCGGAGCGGCTCACCCGGCCGAGCAGGCCGGGCAACGCGGCGAACGACGCGAGCTCGTCACGGCAGTCCGGGCAGCCGGAGAGATGTGCGTCGACCCGGCTGCGATCGGCAGGGTCGAGCGCCCCGAGCACGTAGGCGCCGAGGGACAGCCGCACCTCCGCGCATCCATCGGCGGTCATGCTTCGGTTACTCCTCTTTCTTCGAGAATCAAGCGTAGGGCGCGCAGTGCGTAGTACGTGCGCGACTTCACGGTTCCGGCTGGCACGCCTAGTTCGGCGGCGGCCTCGGCAACGGATCGGCCGCGGTAGTAGGTCTCGATCAGCACGCGACGATGGTCGAAGCTCAGACTCGCGATCGCATCGGTCACCATCCAGGCCTCCAAAGCCCGGTCGACGTCGTCGTCGACCGCGACAATCTCCAGACCGTCGGGTCCGGCCTCCGGCGGCCTGGAGCGGCGGGCTCGGTAGGCGTCGACCGCGATGTGCCTGGCCACGGTGAAAAGCCATGGGCGGACGGCCTCCGGGCTGCGGTGTATCGCCTCCGGGTGGCGCCACGCGCGGAGCAAGGTTTCCTGGACCACGTCCTCCGCTCGTTGCCGGTCGCCGTTGGTGAGCCGCAGTGCGTAGCCCAGGAGCGGACGGGCGTGCTCGTCGTACAAGGCACGGATGAACGCCTCATCCGTCGTCCCCTGAGTGTCGGCCACACCCGGTGAACGGTGGCGCGCCATCAACGGTTCAAATCCACGCTGACGATCGTCGCAGCTTTGCCGTCATGAAAGCGCTGAAGAAATCTGTGCATCGAGCCGATCTTTCGGGCATGAGTGCCGGACTAGTCACCACGCTCACGCTGATCTATGGCGGCTTCAGCGCGCTCGGCATCGCGGCCGGGGTCTCGATCCTGCGCAAAGCCGGCTACTCGTCGTGGTGGGTGCTCACCGGGTTCATCCCGCTGGTGAACGTCGTCATGGTCGTGGCGTTCGCTTTCGCCGACTGGCCGGTCCTGCAGGAGCGCCGCCGCTACCACCGGCTGAAGACCACCGAAGTCGTGCCTGACCGACGTTTCAGCTATGCGCCGGCCGGACCCTCACCGGATCAGTGACACCTTCCCGGAGGGAAGAAATGTCACTGTCGCGTAGCCGGGCCCGATAGGCACGCACCCGGGCCCGAACACCGCACGCGGGTCTTGAGCACCACCGCCGACGACCCGTCGAATCGAGAAAGAGCTCCCGGCAGCTCGCCTCTTCGCACTCGCGAAGGTTTGCCGCCTCGATGCTGCTCATCGTGTCGATGGCCTGCTCGATGATCAACGTCAGTGCGGCGTCGACATCTGGCACCAGCCGTCGCAGGTAGCCCGGCTCGATCGGATCTGGGACGACGATGTGTCGCGGCGCCTTGGCCGCGCGGGCCAACGCGACGTTCACGGTGTCGAAGGCCGACGGATGCGGCGTCCGGCCCTCGACCCGAGCCGCGGCCAGCTCGCGCAGCGCGGCCCGGGTCTGGCGGACGGCGGCCAGATCGGCCGCCGTCGGTTGCGCCTCGGGGACGAGCGCGTGGCGTTCGAGCCACCGGCGCAGCGTGTCGAGATCGGGCAGCCGCTCGAGGGGTGCGCGGCTCGGCCAGTTCACCCGAGTGGCGACCAGGTCGAGCCAGCGCGCGCCATTCTCGGTGCTGCGCGCCGCATGGTCGGTGCTGGCTGCCGCGAAGGCCGTCGAGTCCACTCGCTGCACGGTAACGCCGCGCCGCGTTACTTTCGCGCAAGCCACGCGGCCCGCTGCCAACCGCGACGCTAGCGGGTACTGGCAGGATCGCGATCGTGTCGACCCTGTCTGCCCGAGGCGTGCGGGTTGCGTTCGGCGCCCGCGAAGTCCTGCACGGAGTCGATGCGACGATCGGCGCTGGCGATCGGGTCGGGCTGGTCGGACCCAACGGTGCCGGCAAGTCGACGCTGCTCCGGGTGCTGGCCGGCGAGATCGTGCCCGACGCCGGCACTGTGTCGTCGTCCGGCTCGGTGGGTCTGCTGCCGCAAGAGCCGGATCGCCGGTCGGGTGAAACGCTGCTTGCCTACCTCGGCCGTCGCACCGGCGTCGCGCCTGCAGAAGCGGCAATGCAGGCGGCGGCCGACCGTTTGGCGTCCGCGTCGCCCGACGCCGCGCAGACCTACGACGAGGCGCTGCATCGCTGGCTCGACCTTGGTGGCGGCGACTTCGACAGCCGTGCGGCGCGAGGTGCTGGCGGATCTCGGGCTCGACCGGGCCGCGCTCGAGGTCGAGACCCAAGGCCTGTCCGGCGGGCAGATGGCGCGAGCCTCGCTGGCCGCCGTCCTGCTCAGCCGTTACGACATCTTGCTGCTCGACGAGCCGACGAACGATCTCGATCTCGATGGGCTGGCGCGGCTCGAAGCCTTCGTGCTCGGACGCCGGGGTGGGCTCGCGGTCGTTAGCCACGACCGCGAATTTCTGTCCCGCACGATCACCGAGGTCATCGAACTCGACCCCTTCAACGAGCTCACCCGTCAGTTCGCCGGCGGCTGGGAGGCGTTCCTCGACGAACGCGACGTCGCCCGGCGGCACCTGCGCGAACAGTTCGACGACTACGCCGACAAACGCGGCGAACTACGTGACCGCATGCAGGCCGCTCGCGAGCAGTCGGTGCGCGGAGCGTTGCGAGCCAAGCGGAAGGCTCCCGACAACGACCGGGCCGCACGTGGCGCGCGGATTGAAGCGGCGACCTCTGGGGCGGCCAAGGTGCGGTCTCTAGAAACGCGCCTCACCAGGCTGGACGCCGAAGCCGTGGCCGAGCCGCGCAAAGAGTGGGAGTTGCGGATCGAGCTTCCTAGCGCAGCGCGGTCCGGAGACATGGTCGCGACGCTGACCGACGCGGTTGTCCAGCGGGGCCAGTTCACGCTGGGGCCAGTGACCCTCGACATCCGCTGGGCCGACCGCGTCGCCGTGCTCGGGCGCAACGGTGGCGGTAAGACGACCCTGCTGCAAGCCCTGCTCGGGCAGCTGCCGTTGACGTCGGGAACCTCGTCTTTGGGGCCGGGGGTCGTCGTCGGAGAGCTCGACCAGGTGCGCCGCGAATTCGCCGGCGACCGCAACGTGGTCGACGTCCTCACGGCGGCGACCACGCTGGTGCCCGAAGAGGCGCGCACTCTGCTGGCGAAATTCGGCCTCAAGGCCGCCCACGTCGAGCGACCCGCCGGCTCCTTGTCGCCGGGTGAGCGCACCCGGGCCGGCCTCGCGCTGCTGATGGCCCGACAGACCAACTGCCTCGTGCTCGACGAACCGACGAACCACCTCGATCTGCCGGCGATTGAGCAACTCGAGCAGGCCGTCGCTGCATACTCCGGCACGCTGCTGCTCGTGAGCCACGACCGGCGCCTGCTCGAAGCCGTTCCGACGCAGCGTCGGCTGCACGTCGCGCGCGGGCAGGTGCGGGAGGACTGAACGAGACCGCACCTGCCGCAGCGGCCTGCCACGGGTACCGTTGACCCCGTGGTCAGGACCGCGTTTCGGTTGCGATGGCTGCCGCGCCATGTGCTGGCGCTGGTGCTGATCGCCGCGCTGAGCCTGCTCGGCCGCTGGCAGTGGGACGTGTCGGAGTCGCAGCGCGGTGGACTGCAGAACCTGCTCTATGCGTTTCAGTGGTGGACGATGGCGGCAATGGTCGTCTACGGCTGGTGGCGGCTGCTTCGTGACGACGCATATGGCCGCCCGGTCGCGCAGTTGACCCCAGCACGCACGGTGCCGTCGGCGGGCGAAACGGACTGGGACTTCCCGCAGTTCGGCGAGGTCGACGCCTTCGCCAGCCTCACTGCGGAGACCGCAGACGACCGAGACTCCGACCCCGAACTGGCCGAGTACAACGACTATCTGTCGCGCTTGAATGCTCGGTCGGAGCGCGTGCGTTGAATCTGCGATCACCACTCGACCGCTACCGGCTGCTCGCCTACATCGTGGGAACGGCGCTGGTCATCCTGGTCTTCATCGGCATCCCACTGCAGCGTCTGGGGACACAACGACACCGTCGAAAAGTATCGTCGGAACGATCCACGGGTTCCTCTACATCGTGTACGTCGTTGCTCGGCATCGAGCTTGGCTTGCGGTACCGCTTCTCGCTGCTTCGATTGCTGCCCTCGCGCTGCTCGCCGGACTTCGTGCCGTTCATCACGTTCGTCGCCGAGCGCTAGAACACCGCGTACGTCAAGGCGCGGCAGGCCGCCCCTGCGGGCAGGCCGCACGACGTCCCTACCTCCGCGGACTTCAACTGACATGGCGCGCACGCGGCTGTACCGCAACGGGGTGCTGGAGAAAGAGAACTTCCCGATTTCCGACATCTCCGAGTGCGTCAACGACCCCGGCGCTGTCGTGTGGCTCGACATCTGCACCCTCGACGATGACGCCGGACTCGATGACGTCGAGGAGGAGTTCGGGCTGCATGCCCTGGCCGTCGAGGACGCCGCACACGAACGGCAACGGCCGAAACTCGACCACTACGGCACGCACTTGTTCCTGAGTGCGTACGCCATCGCCATCGATGCGAAGACGATGGATCTGGACACCAGCGAACTTGCGATGTTCGTCATGCCGAACGCATTGATCACGGTGCGCAAGGACCGCAAGTTCGACATCGATGAGGTCGTCAAGCGCTGGGATGCAACGCCCGAGCTGGTGAAGGAGGGTGCCGGTTTCCTGCTGTACGGCGTCCTCGACTACATCGTCGATGGTCATTTCCAAGCCGTGCAGGATCTCGACGAGCGCATCGAGTCGCTGCAGGACGACCTCTTCGACGACAGCCGCGACCGGGTGCGTGAGGTACAGCGCAAGTCGTTCGACTTGCGACGCGATCTGATCCTGCTGCGGCGGTTCGTGCTGCCGATGCGCGAGGTCGTCAACGGGTTGATGCGGCGCGACCTCAAGGTCGTCAACGACACGTTGATGCCCTACTACCATGACGTCTACGACCACGTGCTGCGCGCAACGGAGTGGACCGAATCGCTGCGCGACCTCGTGTCGACGGTGCTGGAAACGAACCTGACGATTCAAGGCAACCGGATGAACCTCATCATGAAGCAGGTCACCAGCTGGGCCGCGATCATTGCGGTACCAACTGCGGTGACGGGCTTCTACGGCCAAAACCTCCCGTATCCAGGGTTCGGTCATGACAGCGGCCTGATCACGTCCTCGCTGATCATCGCGGTGGGCTCGAGTGCGCTGTATTGGGTCTTCCGCCGCAAGGACTGGCTGTAGAACATCAGCCGCCGTGGAAGATGTTGACGGCGCGTGAAATTACCAACGCAACCGTCACGAGCGAGATCCCTGACTGCGCGAGGAACGTCGCCTTCGCCCAGTGTGAGAGCGGCATCGTGTCGGTCGGGCTGAACGCCGTCGCGTTGGTGAAGGACGTGAACAAGTAGTCGAAGAACGTGGGCTCCCACTCGGGCGGCGCTATCTCCGGTTGCTGCATCTGCGGGAACAGCAAGTCCGGATGCTTGTGCAACGCGTTGGCACGTGCGACCGGCCCGCCACGGTCGAACTCCCAGTACCAAAGACTGAACGCGATCACGTTCGTCGTCCAGATCGCGACACCTTCAAGCAACAGCCGACCGGCGTCGTTGGCCTTTCCGCCGACAATCGCGTGCACCAGAAGCCCGGCGGACACTGCGTTGTCGATGCTGATGACCGCGATCAATGCCAGCACCGCCGCCCGCAAAGGCGTGGAGTGGCGGACGATTCGGCCCGGGCTGAATACGAGGAGCCCGACGAGCAGGATCGTCTCCAAGATGGGGAGCAGATAGTGCGGTCGCAGCGACAACGACGCCGGCAGCGACGACTGTAACCCGATGGCGGCGCCAGCTGCGACACCCATCTGCCACCGGTGCTCGCCCTGCGTCGGCCGTAGCCACGCCGGCAGCAGATCCTGTTCGACTTGATAGACGCCCTTGGCCTGCGCAAGCAGCCGGCGCTCGAGCGCGGTGAGCGCGGCGGCCGTTGCGCCCACCGCGTGGTGGTGATGCGCTTCTGACGCCGGAACTTCGTCGTCGTCCGCCATCGTGGTCCTCTCAAGCCCGGCTACCGCGCCCAGTCTGCCGCCCGCAAGCATTGAGGGCACGCGTATCAGCGGTTACCATCTGCGTGGCGTCTGGCTCTCCTCCCCCGTAGGGTCAGACGCCTTTTGCTGCCCGGGCAGCGAAACCTCGGACGCCGGTATGCACGGTCAGGTCGCTGGGACGCTCCCGACGCGGGAGTAACCGGAGGTCCACCAGCCGAGTCCGTCAGCGGCCACCGCGAATCCTTCGTAGCCGGCGCAACCCTCCAACCACCCGCGGGCTCGGTCGCCCATCGCGATCGCGGCGGTGGCGTAGGCGTCGGACCGAATCAGATCACGGCCGACCACTGTCACGCTGGCGAGCGCCACGGCCGGCTGGCCGGTGAATGGATCGAGCACGTGGGTGCCACGTTCCGCGGTACCGGACGTCGCCACCGCGCCGTCCGTCAGTTGCACCACGCTGGCCAGGGCGCCGCGCTCCAACGGGTGGGCGATGCCGATCTGCCACGGCATGCCCGGAGTGCTCCCGCCGACAGCCTGAATGTCGCCTCCGCCGTTGACGAGGTGGTGCGTCGAGCCCGCTGAGCTCAAGAGTTCACTGGCCCGTTGAATCGCCCAACCTTTGACGAGACCGGTCGGATCGAGCTTGCCGCCGAAGGTCGAGCTGAAGTAGCCGGCACTCTCGCGACCGACCTGCGCACACAACTCGAGGACCTCCGCGACATCGCCGTCGCAATCGGCCAGCCGGAGCTCACCGCGACCAAGCCGAGACACCTGGCTGTCGGGTTGATAGGTACTGAAGACGTCGTCGACCCGGTGCAACCAGCTCACCGCATCGGCGACGGCCGCGTGCATCGGCGCCCGCGCTGATTCCTCGGCGAGCCGCACGTCGAAGCTGACCACCGTGCCCATCACGTGCTCGACGTGCACAAGCGGCTTCGCTGCGTCCGTCATGTCATGCCTTTGCGGCGTCGAGCGCTGCTTGCACCGACTGGGCGTATGCGTTGCTCGTGTAGGTCGCACCCGACACTGCGTCAATCGAGGCGCCCTGCGCGGACAGAACTTCTTGGCCCAAGATCGGAATCGAGAACTGGCTGATCTGCGCCGAGTGGGGGTCCGCATCCGGGGCCTGGACCGCACGTAACGGAGGTGATCTTCCCGTTCGTCAGCGTCAGCTGAACCTGCACGACGCCGAACACGCGGCGACCCTCGCCCACGGTGACCGTGCTGCCGGTGACGGTCTTCGTCGTGCTCGATGGCTTGGGAGTGGGCTTGGTCGTGGGTGTGGGAGTGGGCTTCGGCGTCGGCTTAACGGTGGACTTCGTCGGGGTAGGCGACGCCTTCGCAGTCGGAACACTCGACTTCGTAGCTGTGCGCACTACTAGGCGCCGCAGTCGCCGGTGTCGAACTGGCAGGCACCGAGCTGGCAGGCACCGAACTGACCGGCGCCGAACTCGCGGCTGCCGAGCTCACCGGTGCCGATGAGGTCAGGAAGCGCAGACGCAACACCTGGCAGCAAGACCCGACGAGCGCCACCGGGCGCGGCGCCTTAGCCGGTGCGGTCTTGAAACTGAGCAGGACGACGAGTCCGGTCACCGTCGCGACCAAAACACTGACAAAGCGGCGCATGACTCACCCTCCTCCTGGAAACTCGAATGACCCTAGAACTCGAACGATTCTGTGTGGATCTGACGACGGCGGACGCCGAGCCGACGCAGCGCATTGTGCGCGGCGTCCATCATTCGCGGAGGCCCACACAGATACACGTCGTGAGCGCCGAGGTCCGGCACGATCGACCCCAATCGACGTCCGACGAAGGGATCTGCGTCACCACCGACTGGGCCGACCAGGTAGACAACGCGCGCGCCGCGCCACTGCGCGATTGCATCGAGCTCACGGCGAAAGACGATGTCGAGTTCGTTCGACGCGCGGTACAGCAGCGTGAGGTCGCCCGGCCGCGCAGGCAGCGTCTCGAACAAGGTACGCAAGGGCGTGACGCCGATACCGCCGGCGAGCAGCAACACCTGCCGCCGGGTGCGTCGCCGCTCCGTGAGCGCGCCATAAGGACCTTCTGCGAACACCCGGGTGCCCTTGCGCAACGTGCGCAGTGCGTGCGAGTGATCGCCGAGCACCTTCACCGTGATGCGCAGCAACCGATCGGTCGGCGGCGCAGACAGTGAGTACGGGTGCGACTGCCACCAACTCCCGCTGCTCATGAACCGCCAGCGAAAGAACTGCCCAGGCTCCGCACGCAAGTCATCGAGATGATGCCCGGTGACATGCACCGAGAAGATCCCTGGTGCCTCAGGGAAGACGCCCGCGATCACCATGCGATGCCGTGCCGCGGCCCGAATCGGCACGACGAACCGATACCAGAAGAGCAAGGTGGCAATGACGATGTACAGCAGGCTCCATACGACGCGTGCGCTCTGATTTGCACTGAAGTCGAGTCCGGTCGAGAACTCGTGACTAAACGAGAGAGCCACGGCGAGGTAGGTGTAGAAGTGCAGGTAGTACCACGTTTCGTAGCGCATGCGGGCGCGTACTGCACGCATCGATACACCGGCAACCAGAACCAGGAGACCGAGCGCGACGGTCGCCATCATGACGTCGGGGTACTGCGTCAACAACGTGCCTGTCTGCGGAAGTCATCGACTGGTGCGCCGCGACGGCGTAGCCCCAGATGATGAGCAACGTGTGCGCGACCGCCAACGAGACCGCGTAGCGGCCGCCCATCGCATGCCACCGCGCGAGCCGGTCGGCACCAAGCCCTCGTTCGAGTGACGGTACCCGCGCCATGAGGAGCAGCAAGATGATGATCACGTAGCCGGCGAGCAGGCCGGTGATCCGGCCAGCGTTCGTCAGCCAATCACCGAGGGTGTGCAGCGTGGCCGGGGTGTCGTGCCACCACAACAGCACGACGAGTGCACCGCCCAAAATCAGCGCACCGAGCAGCGTGTTCGGCGCAATCGCAGAACGCGGCGCGGACGGCGATTGGCTGCGGCGGATGCCCCGGTCGGGGAGCACGCTGGTCATCACACCTCCGCTCTCACGTCGTGTCGCCGGTCCGCAGGCCGTCGTCTAGCCACCTAGGGCCATCGCCCGTTGTTTAGATCGTCACCGCCGAACCTGTGCATTACCTGAAAGCGGGACGATTTTCTGCACAAGGCCAGATCGGATAAGGGCAGTCGCACCCGAACACGGTCGTGCCGATGGAACGGTTCACGTCGTGGTCGCGTTACGCAGCGCCGCGAGCGCACCTGCACGCGTGAGTTCGGCCAGTGCGTCGCGGAGCTGGCCGCGCAGCTCGAGGTCGTCCCCGAGGTCACCGAACATCTCGGTGATGCCCATGAGCCGCTCGACAATCGTCACCGGATCGCCTGCCTCTCGCGCTGCCTCAGCAATCTGCGGCGCGAGCGGATCATCGATGGCGAGCGGACGACCCTGGTCGTCGTGGCGAGCAGTCACGTACCGCATCCAGGCCGCGATGCCGAGCACACTCGCCGCGGGTTCGAGGCCAGCTGCCCGGGCATCTCGCACGGTCGCAAGAAGGCGAAGCGGAAGTTTCTGGCTGCCATCGCTCGCAATCTGTACGAGGCGATGACGCAAGCCAGGATTCGCGAACCGCCGGACGAGCTGCTGCTCGTAGTCTTCGACGTCGACGCTGATGGGCGCCGACACGGTGGCCTTCGCCTCACCCATCAACGCAAGCACGAAGGCCGAAACCCCGTCAACGTTCGACGAACTCCGCGACGTTCTCGTAACCCGCCAGGAGCCCAAGATAGGCGAGCGCCGAATGCGAGCCATTGAGTACACGCAATTTCAGTGCCTGGTACGGCAAGACATCGGTGGTGAAGATCGCGCCGGCGCGTTCCCAGGCCGGACGCGCCGCCGCGAAGTTGTCTTCCAGCACCCATTGCGAGAACGGCTCTGTGACGACCGCGCCTTCGTCGTCCAGACCGAGGTAGTCCGCCACGTCGCTGCGGTCAGCGGGAGTAGTCGCTGGCACGATGCGATCGACAACCGTGGAGGGAAAGGTCACGGATCCGTCGATCCACGACTGCAACGCACGCTGGTCTGAGCCGGGGAGCATGGAGCAGAAGTCATCGACAAGGCCGCGCAACGTGGCGCCGTTACTCGGGAGGTTGTCGCAACACACGACGGTCAGCGGTCCGGCGCTGCTTCGATGCCGTGCCTGCAGCCCACGAACCAATCGCCCGACGACTGTGACCGGGGGCCGGCCGGCCGCGTCCGCTAGAAGGTCCGCGTCGCGCAGATCCAACCGACCCGTCACCGGATCGTGCCGGTAGCCCTTCTCTGTCACGGTCAACGTCACAACCTGGGTGGACGGCGCCGCGATGCGCGAGGTCAGCACGTCGTGCTGCTCCACCGCGAACAGCAGTTCACGGATCGAAGCACCCACCCGAAAAGTCGTCGACGGTCCGCGCTCGACCACCGTGTAGAGCCCGTCCTGCGGGGCGAGTTCGTCGATGACCGCGCGGCCGCGTTGCGACACAGCGCAGATTCCCCACGCGGTGGTGCCTGCCGCACTCATTGCGCGTTCTGTGTAGACGGCCTGGTGCGCTCGGTGGAACGCGCCAAGACCCAGATGAACCAAACCGATGGTGAGATCTCTTGGGTCGACGAGGGGCAGGGCGGCAGCCGGGATTCGCGACCATTGCGCCATGCTCAGCCGCGGTCTGGTGGGCCTAGCGGGCACTGCAGTCACCAGCGCAGCAGCACGTCGAGTTGGCTCATCGACCCTGCTGAACCCAGGCGTGCAACGGGTCGAGGGCGGGCGCCAGCTGCCGTCCCTGGCCGGCCATGACCCAGAGGTAGTACAGCGAATAGCCAGGCGCTCCGACGACCGGATGGTAGCCCGACTTGATGATGGCAACGTCTCCGTCGCGCACGACGAACACTTCGTCGGCCGGGTCGCCTTTGCCGTCATAGCGAATCTGCACGCCGAAGCCACCGGGCGGGTCGAGCTTGAAGTAATAGACCTCTTCGAGTTGAACCTCGTGCGGCGGCCGATGCTCGTCATGCTTGTGCGGCGGATACGACGACCAGTTGCCGGGCGGGTTGATCGTCTCGCCGACGATGAGGCGACCCGCCGCATGCTCCGGCCCGAGGATCGTGCGCACCTGCCGCGCCCAGTTACCGTCGCCGACCTGGGCCACCCGGTGGTCAGCCGGCGTGATGATGCGGGCGTCAGCGGCCGGTTCTTGCGCCAACGGCGCCGACGCGACGGCAATCGCGGCACCGACGCCGTCCGCCTCGGTGAGCTTGACCGCCGCACCGGGCGGCAGGTAGACGGCGTCACCGCCACCGTCGAACACGCTGGCACGACCCCCGGCGCGACCCAGCTGCGCACCGTCGATTTCGACGTCGAGCACGCCGCGCAGGATGACGACCAGAGCCTCGCCGTCGGCGGCGAACCGCACCGACTCACCGCCCTCGAGGTCGGCAACCTCGAGCTTGATGAGATCGGTGTCCTTGCCCGGCGTGATCAGGGTGCGCACCCGACGATCCTCTCCAATAGGCGCCAGCCCGCCGCGGCCGGTGCGTCAACCGGTGACGAGGCGGTAGCCCATGCCCGGCTCGGTGATCAGGTAGCGCGGCCGTGCCGGATCGGGCTCGAGCTTGCGACGCAGCTGCGCCATGTAGACGCGCAGGTAGTTGGTTTCTGTCCCGTACGTCGGTCCCCACACATCTTGAAGCAATTGGCGTCCGCTCACGAGCCGCCCGCCGTGCCGGGCAAGCACCTCGAGCAACTGCCACTCCGTCGGGGTCAGCCGGACGTCTTGGCCGTCCTTGCGCACCACCCGCTTCGCGCCGAGATCGATGGTGAACTCTGCCGTGACGACGACCGGCTCGTCGACCCCCGGAGCCGCGCGGCGGGTCGCTGCCCGCAACCGAGCGAGCAGTTCATTCATGCCGAACGGCTTGGTGACGTAGTCGTCAGCGCCGGCATCAAGGGCCTGCACCTTCTGCAGTTCCTGGTCGTTCGCCGACAGCACGATGATCGGAACACTCGACCAACCACGGATTCCGCGGATCACGTCGGTGCCAGCCATGTCGGGCAAACCGAGGTCCAGAATGACCACGTCGGGCCGCTCTCGGGCCATGGCCGCGAGACCCGAGGCGCCATCCGAGGCGGTCGTGACCTTGTAGTCGCGGGCCGACAAGTTGATGCGTAGCGCGCGCAGGATCGCGGCTTCGTCGTCGATGACGAGCACGCTGGTCATTGCTGCACACCCGCTAGACCGGGGCCTGCTGGCCGCCCACCATCTGGGCCAGCAGGGCCACCGACGCCTGGGCCCGCTGGACTGACCGGCAGTTCGATGCGCATCGTCAGTCCCCCGCCTGGGGTGGCATTCGCGCTGAGCTTCCCGCCCATTGCCTCGACAAACCCCTTGGTGACCGCAAGTCCGAGCCCGACGCCGTTGCCGCTGCGCCGGTCGCCGAGCTGCTCGAACGGCTGCACGATGCGTTCCCAATGTTCGGGTGGCACGCCGGGACCGTGGTCAATGACGTCGATCTGGACGGCTCCCCGAGCGTCGCCGTTCTGCACGGCGCGCGCGGCGAGGGTGGGCGGCTGCCCCGGCGGTGAGTAACGCAGCGCATTCGGCGACCAGGTTGGCCAGCGCCCGCTCCAGCAGCCCCGGATCGGCCCTGACCAGCGGCAGATCCTCGGACATCTCCACCTGCAGCAACGCACCGTCGTCGACGGCATGGACGACGAGTGGGGCGACCTCTTCCAGCGAGGTCGGCCGGACGAACAGGTGCACGGCCCCGGTCTGGATCCGGCTCATGTCGAGCAGGTTGCCGATCAAAGCGTTGAGCCGGTCAGCGCCCTCTTCGATGGTCGCGAGCAATTCCCGCTGGTCGTCCGGCGACCAGGTCACGTCGGTCTGGCGCAACGTGCTGACGCTCGCCTTGACGGACGCCAGCGGAGTGCGCAGGTCGTGGCCGACAGCCGCGAGCAAAGCCGTGCGGATCCGGTTACTCTCCGCCAACCCGTGTGCCCGCGCGGCTTCTCCAGCGAGCCGAGCGGCAAGCTCCGCACGACGCGCCGCGAGGTGTACGACGCTGCTCACCGTAACCGCAACCGCGACGAACAGCACAAGCGCAAGGAGACTCTGCGGAGAGTCGATGGTCCAGGTGTGCAAGGGCGGGGTGAAGTACCAGTTGAGCATGAGGCTGCTCGCAATCGCTGCTACGACCGCCGGGACGAAGCCGCCCACCAGCGTGACGCCGATAACGGCAGCCTGATAGAGCAGCAGGTCGTCGGCAAACGCAAGGTGGGCTCGCGCGGCCGCCAGACAGACGGTGAGGAGGGGCAGGCCGACGGCCTCCAGCACGAACGCCCCGATCAAGCGCCGGCGGCCGATGCCGGACACGAGAACCGCGCGCAAGTCGCCAGATCACGAGAATGAGTGTGTCTCAGCCCGGAGCAAATCATCGCGCGGGGCGCCGATGCTGCGATCTTGACGGTTCCTTGACGGTGGCTCGGGTGATCTTGACGTGATGCTGGTGGCCGGAGTGGGCCGGCCCCACTAGCGTAAAGACAGTGAGTACCTCCGTCGGCAGCGTGAAGCGACTCTTCGTCGGTCGGCCACTCCGAAGCCAGCAACTGAGCGAAACGCTGCTGCCGAAGTGGCTGGCACTGCCGATCTTCGCGTCGGACCCAATCTCGTCGGTGGCTTACGCAACCGAGGAAATCGTCCTGGTACTGGCCGTCGGCGGCGGCGCAGCTGCTCTTACCTACGCCAAGAACGTTGCCGCGGCAGTCGCTCTGCTGCTGGTCATCGTGATCTTGTCCTACCGGCAGATCTGCAAGGCGTATCCGAACGGCGGCGGTGCCTTCGCGGTCAGCCTCGACAACTTCGGCGAGAACGCGGCGCTCACCGCCGGCAGCGCCTTGCTGGTCGACTACGTCATGACGGTCGCGGTCTCTGTGGTCTCCGGAGTCGTCGCCATCACCAGCGCGTTCCCGTCCCTACATCGCCATGCGGTCGCGCTGTCAGTCGGCTTCGTCGTCCTGCTAATGGTGGCCAACCTGCGCGGCGTCAAGGAATCCGGTCGCGCATTCGCCGTCCCCACGTATTCGTTCATCGGTTTGACGTTCGTCATGTTCGGCATCGCCGCTGCCAAGGCGGCGAACGGCGGGCTACCGCGCGCGTCGACGGCCTCGCAGGCATTCACGCACAGCCATCTCGCTGGCCTCGCCCTGATCCTGCTGACATTGAGGGCGTTCGCGTCGGGCTGCACGGCTCTCACCGGTGTCGAAGCCATCAGCAACGGCGTGCCATCGTTTCGCAAGCCGAAGGCGCGCAACGCCGCGATGACACTGACGGCGATGGGCGCCCTCGCGGTGAGCATGTTCATCGGCATCACGGTTCTTGCATTGCACGTCAAGGCGCATGCCGAGCCAAGCGGCAACCCGTCGGTGATATCGCAGATCGCCGCCGTCGTGTTCGGAAAGACGAACGCGCTGTTCTACCTGTACCAGGCTGCGACTGCAGGCATTCTGATCCTCGCAGCGAACACTGCCTTCAACGGATTTCCGGTGCTGTCGTCAATTCTGGCCCAGCACAGCTACCTGCCGCGGCAACTTCAAAAGCGCGGCGACAAGCTGGTGTTCAGCAACGGAATTCTGCTGCTTGGTGGCTTCGCGATCGCGCTGATCATCGGCTTCAACGCCAACATCGACAGGCTGATTCAGCTGTACATCATCGGCGTCTTCACCAGCTTCACTCTGAGCCAGTCCGGCATGGTCAAGCACTGGAAGCTCAAGCTGGCGGACGCGCCGCGGGGTGAGCGCAGAAGCATCCAGACCTCTCAAGTCATCAACTTCACCGGCGCCGCAGCGACCGCCCTCGTCCTGGCGATCGTGCTGTATGCAAAGGTGCCGGACGGCGCGTGGATCGCGATCGTTGCGATGGTGCTGCTCTTCGCTGTGATGAAGGGCATCCGGCGCCACTACAGCGCCGTAAGGGAGGAACTCGACATCGGGGACGCCGAGAACCCGACGATGCCCTCCCGCAATCACGCGGTTGTCCTCATCTCCCGTCTCCACCTGCCAGCACTACGCGCACTCGCGTATGCGAAGGCCACCCGCCCAAGCACGATCGAGGCGGTCACCATCAACGCCGACGAAGCCGAGGCCGCAACGCTGCAGGAGCAGTGGCAGGCGCGCGGCATCGACGTCCCCCTCGTTTTGTTGGACTCGCCTTATCGCGAGGTGACGCGTCCGTTGCTCGAATACATTCGCGGACGCCGGGGGCAAAGCCCGCGCGACGTCGTGACCGTCTTCATTCCCGAATACGTCGTCGGTCACTGGTGGGAACAACTGCTGCACAACCAGAGCGCACTTCGGCTCAAGGCACGGTTGCTCTTCGAACCAGGCGTGATGGTGACCAGCGTGCCGTGGCAGCTGCACTCGACGGACAAGTTGCGGGCGGAGTCGTCGACCGACGCGCACTAGCCGGTGTGGGCCGAGTTAGGCTCGAAATCTCAGGCGAGCGCGAGGAGGCAGCTGGTGGAATACACGACACTCGGCCGGACCGGTTTGCAGGTATCCCGCATTTCGTTGGGCTGCATGAGTTACGGCGAACCCGGGCGCGGCAACCAGCCGTGGTCGCTTCCCGAAGACGAGAGCTGTGCCGTTCTTCCGGCAGGCCATCGAGGCCGGCATCAACTTCTTCGACACCGCGAACGTCTACTCGCTGGGCAGCAGCGAAGAGATCACCGGCCGTGCCCTCGCCAAGTTCGGCCGCACGCGAAGACCTCGTCATCGCCACGAAAGTGAACGGCGTGATGCGCCCGGGACCGAACGGCGGAGGCCTGTCACGCAGGTCGATCCTGACCGAGATCGACCACAGCCTGCGCAGGCTCGGGACCGACTACGTCGACCTCTACCAGATCCACCGCTGGGACTACGAGACCCCGATCGAGGAGACGCTCGAGGCGTTGCACGACGTCGTGCGCGCCGGGAAGGCGCGCTACATCGGTGCGTCGTCGATGCACGCCTGGCAGTTCTCCAAGGCGCTCTACCTCGCCGACCTGCACGGCTGGACGAGATTCGTCAGCATGCAGAACCACTACAACCTCCTCTACCGCGAGGAGGAGCGCGAGATGATCCCGCTCTGCATCGACCAGGGAATCGGGATCATCCCGTGGAGCCCGTTGGCGCGCGGCCGCCTCGCCCGGCAGTGGGACGACGGCTCGACGAACCGGTCCGAGAAGGACGAGTTCGCGCGCTCGCTGTACCAAGGCGCCGACCGTGGCGTGGTCGACGCGGTCGGTCAGGTTGCCGACCAGCGCGGCATCTGCGCGGGCCCAGGTGGCCATCGCCTGGGCGCTGGCGAAGCCGGGCATCACGGCCCCGATCGTCGGGGCGACGAAGCCACACCACCTAAGCGACGCGATCGCGGCCATCGACGTCCAGCTCACGCCCGACGAGATCGAGCTACTCGAGAAGCCCTACCAGCCGCACAACGTCTCCGGGTTTCTCTGAGGTGCCGGCAGGTACCGACGTCCCTGACGGCCGTGGCCGGATAGGTCTCGATCAGGTCGGGCGAGACCTCGCTCGCAATCCGCGGGTAGTGGTTCGCGACGTCGAGGTGACGTCCGACGGCTGGCACGTGCTCCGGCGAACGACCTTCGACTACCAGAACTCCAAGGGCGACTGGTCGACGCAGCATCGGGAGACGTACGACCGGGGTAACGGCGCGACCATCTTGTTGTACGACGCCAGCCGCCGCACCGTGCTGTTGTCGCGGCAGTTCCGATACCCGGTCTACGTGAACGGCCACCCCGACGGCATGCTGATCGAGACGGCGGCCGGGCTCCTCGACCATGACGAGGCCGAGACGGCAATCCGGCGCGAGGCGAGCGAAGAGCTCGGCGTCACTGTCGGTCCACTCACCCACGTGTTCGACGTGTACATGAGCCCAGGATCGGTCACCGAACGGATCCACTTCTTCGCCGCGCCCTACAGCGACGCGAGCCGCACGGGCGAAGGCGGCGGGCTCGTCGACGACGGTGAAGACATCGACGTGCTCGAACTGCCCTTCGACGAGGCGCTGGCCATGATCGGCACCGGCGAGATCGCTGACGCGAAGACCATCATGCTGCTGCAGTGGGCCGCCCTAGCCGGACCTTTCCGCAGCTAGGTCAGCGCGAGTTTGAGAAAGTCGGCGTGACCACTGCACGTTCCAGCCACCCCAGGCGTCTGTAATGGCGTGACCTTCGAGCAGTTCATTTCCACGCGACTGCCCGGCCTCTTGCGTCACGCGGTCGTGCTGACCGGCGATCGTGAGCTGGCCCAGGACGTGGTCCAGGAAGTGCTGGCCCGGGCTCAGGTCAAGTGGCGGCAGATCCAGAAGGCCGACTCGCCCGACGCATACGTGCGGCGGATGGTCGTGAACGAGTACCTCTCGTGGCGGCGCAGCTGGGCGGTGCGCAACGTGCGTGCCGTCGGGGAGCGCCTCGACGCCATTGGCGATGCCCGAGCGTCTGAGCGCGACCACGCGCAGAGCGTCGTCGACTCCGACGAACTCTGGACCCGGCTGGCCACACTGCCGCGCAAGCAGCGTGCGGTGCTCGTGCTGCGCTACTACGAACAACTCGACGACGTCGCGATCGCGGACCTGCTCGACTGCGCGCCCGCGACCGTGCGAAGCAACGCATCGAAGGCATTGAAGAATCTGCGGCTCACATCGGAGCAGCAGACCAGGGTGCATGAGAAGGAGCTGACATGAACGAGGACGCCGACCAGTTGCGCGATGCATTCGTCGCGCACGAGTACCTCGCCCCTGATCCCGCAGACGTCATCGCGGTGGTGCACGAGCGGGCCCGCCGGTATCGGCGGCGGCGTCGTGCCGCGCAGGGTGCCGGTGGCGCGGTGCTCGGCGCCGGCCTGGTCGCGGGCACCGTCGCTGCGCCGGGGTGGCTCAATACCACCAGTGCCCGGCACAGCGGGTCGACCATCTCGCTGGCCGCTCCCGCGCCGCAGCCGAACTCGTCCGCGTCGGCGAGCCCGTCACCCCTCACGGCCGCGCAGCAAGAACAGGCGTTGAACGCCTACTTCGCCGCCGGCTACGACTACAACGACGCGCTCGCACTCGCGCAGCTGTGGCACCTGTCCGGCGACCCGACCGCGATCAAGGCGGAGGCCGGTCGACGCCTGCTGGCTGGTCAGAAGCTGCCGATCACCCCGAGTCCAGAAGCGGTCGCGAGTGCCGCAGACGCGGCCGACGTCAACGCGTTCTTTGCGGCGGGTTACACCTACGAGGACGCCGTGGGGCTGGCGCAGTTGTGGAAGCTTCCCGACCCGTACCAGGCAAAGATCGACGCCGGGGCCAAGCTGCTGGCCGGCGTCACGCTGCCGATCGCGCCCGGGTCGCAGCCGACGCCGACAGCGACGGAGAGCCCCAGTCCGGAGGTCAGCGTGAGCGCCGTCGATCTCGCCGCGTACTTCGCTGCAGGCTACGGCTACGACGACGCGTTGCAGCTCGCGCAGCTGTGGCACCTGACCGGTGACCCGGCGACGGTCAAGGCCGAGGCCGGCCGACGCCTGCTGGCCGGGCAAACGCTGCCGATCGCCCCGACGACGCCGGTCCCGACCCCGACCGGAAGCGCGCCCGTCAACGCTCCCGACGTGGCAGTCGCTGCGTACTTCGCGGCGGGCTACACGTACGACGACGCCGTGACGCTCGGCAAGCTGTGGAACATCGCTGACACCTACCAGGTGAAGACCGATGCCGGCCAGAAACTGCTCGCCGGACAGACGTTGCCGATCAAGCCGTGAGCTGCAATCAGCTGCCATGACTGACCTGTTGCGCCGGCGTACCGGATTCGAGATCGAGCTGCTAGCGCCCGTCGGCTCGAGCCGGCGGGTGCTCGCTCGCGAACTGGCCGCCCGCCGCGGCGGCCGGGTACGTCCGGTCTGGCACCACGACAGCGAGCCCTCGCTGGTGCCGGGCCTCGGGAGATTCCTGCACCTCACGCAGGGTTTCGAGGTCGTCGATGCAGCGGGCGCGCTCGTGTGCACGCTCGTCGACGACGTGACGCTCGTTGCTGATCTCGACCCGCGGACACCCCCGGCGCCAGGTTGGTACCGCGTGCTCACAGATGACGCGCGGCTGCTTCGGCTGCTTGCCGAGCGCATCGACCCGGGTGCCCCAATCGCGCAGGCTCTGGACCCCGTCGCGGCGGTGTGGGGTGTTCGCGTCGACCGACACGGCGAGGTGTTTCAGCTCGACGACGCTGCCGGATCGACCATCGCGCTCGCTGCACCGCAAGGCGGTGGGCGCGAACGTGGCTGCGAGGTAGTGACGCCTCCGCTGACGGCCGACCACGAGGCGGCCATCGACAACCTGCTCCAGGTAGCGCACGAACTCGGCTTCGTGGTGCCGACCGAGGCCGCGGTACACGTGCACCACGACGGCACCCCCTTCCGGTCCGCCGCTGCGCTCGCGAACGTCGTCCGGCTGTTCGGATTGTGGCGACCTGCGCTGCACTCGTTGCTCGGCACCAACCCGGCATGCCGGCGACTGGCGCCACTACCGCCGTCGCTCATTCAGGCGGTGGCGGGCGCCCCGTCGTACCACGAACTGCGTGCGGCCGCGACCGCGAGCGGCCTGACAAAGTTCTTCGACGTGAACCTCACCGCGCTGTTCGCCGAGAACCCGCCACGCGACACGCTCGAGGTGCGGATCCTGCCCGGCGCCATCGATGCGTCAGACGTCGTGCGCGGCGCAGCCGTTGTCGAAGCACTCCTCGACCGCTGCCTCGACGAGACACCCATTGCCGCTCCCCCTGCGGATCCCGGTGCGGCGTTGTCGAAACTGCGCGAAATGGCTGGCGAAGTGCCGGTCGACTCGGCACGCCACGAAGCGAGGGACCGGAGCCCCGCCAAAAGATGACCTTCGGTCCTGACGGCGGCGGCCGACCCGGCGTTTCCTAGCCTCATGGCACACCGCATCGTGATTTTGGGCGGCGGCACCGGCGGCACCCTGACGGCGAACCGGCTGCGCAGGCTTTGGGGCCCCGACACGGCCGAGATCGTCGTTGTTGACCAAGACGACCGGCACGTCTATCAGCCCGGGCTGCTGTTCGTCCCGTTCGGACGCACCACGGTCGACAACATCGTCCGACCCCGGGCCCGCCAGCTAGTTAGGGACATCGGTTTTCGGCGAAGCGAGATCGACCGCGTCGACGTCGCGGCCAACGAGGTTCACCTCACGGACGGGTCGGCGCTTGCCTACGACGTCCTGGTGGTGGCGACCGGCGCGGTGCTGTTACCGGAGGAGACCGAAGGGCTGACCGGCCCCGGCTGGATGGACAAGGTCTTCACGTTCTATACGCCGGAAGGGGCGGCGGCACTGTCCGGGGCACTGGCCACGTTCGATGGCGGCCGACTAGTCGTCAACACCATCGACCTCCCCATCAAGTGCCCGGTCGCCCCGCTGGAGTTCTGCTTCCTCGCCGACGCCTATCTGCGCAAGCGGGGCATCAGGGATCGCGTCGAGTTGAGCTACGTGACGCCACTGGACGGCGCGTTCACTCAGCCGGTGTGTTCCCGAGAACTGGCGGGAACGTTGAAGGCGAAGGGCGTCGATCTCGTCACGCAGTTCAATACCGGCGAGGTCGATGGTCCGGGTGGGCGCCTGGTCAGTTACGACGGGCGCGAGGTGGGCTTCGACCTGGCCGTCGTCGTCCCGCTGCACGGTGGTGCACCGTTCATCGGTCGTTCGTCGGGGCTAGGCGACGCGTTGAACTTCGTGCCCACGGACCCGCACACGCTGCAGGCCAAGGCCGCGCCAAATGTCTTCGTGATCGGCGACGCGACCGACCTCCCTGCCTCCAAGGCTGGCTCCGTCGCACACTTCGAAGGCGACGTGCTCGTCGAGAACATCCGGCGCTACCTCACCGGCGAGCCACTCGAGTCTCGATACGACGGGCACACCAACTGCTTCATCGAGACCGGCTTCGGCAAGGCGCTTCTTGTCGACTTCAACTACGACACGGAGCCGCTCACCGGCCACTACCCCACCCGCGTCGGCCTGCCCCTTCTCAAAGAGTCACGTCTCAACCATCTCGGCAAGCTCGCGTTCCAGTCCTTCTATTGGCACGGCCTGCTGCCCGGCCGTGACATCCCCGGCATCCACGCAACCATGCCGACCTTGGGCAAGCCCCAGTTGCATCACGCGAGAGTTCAGGAGCACTGACCATGCCTACCGCCACCTTGACCGGCGTCCCCATCGAGGTCAACGACGAAGGCTTCTTCACTGAGCCTGAGCGATGGACCGAAGCGATGGCACCTGAACTGGCGCGCGCCGAGGGGATCGAGGACCTGACCGAAGATCACTGGCGCGTGATCAGGTTCATGCGAGCCGCCTACGAAGCAACCGGTACCGGGCCAACCGTGCGAGTACTCGGCAAGACGTCCGGTGTGTCGATCAAGGAACTCTACGAACTGTTCCCGCACGGTCCGGCAAAAACAGCGGCCAAGATCGCCGGCATCCCCAAGCCACGCGGCTGCATCTAACCGCTCACCAAACGAAAGGACGGCGTCTGATGGTCGACACGATCGAGAAGGTCTCCATCATCATCTCCAAGGGTTCCCTTGACGGCGTGTATCCAGGCCTGATCATGGCCAATGGCGCTCGTGCCGAGGGGATCGAGGCCAATCTGTTCTTCACGTTCTTCGGCTTGGACGCGATCCACAAGGCCCGTCACGATCACATCAAGATTGCTGCTGTCGGCAACCCCGGGCTGCACATGGCGACCTGGCTGGGCGGGTTCCCGGGAATCTCGAGCGTGCTGACCCATTACATGGGCCGCAAGATGGAGAACCTCGATATCCCCTCTATCCCGGAGTTCATCGAGATGATCGCGGACACGGGTGCCGGCCTCTATGCGTGCAAAGCATCGGTGGACCTGTTCGGGCTGGAGAAGAACGACTTCATCCCGCAGGTGAACGACATCATCACCGTGGGCGAGTTCTACACCAAAGCCGCTGGCGGTCAGATCATCTTCACGTAGCTAAACAGCGTGCGTAGCTCAATACACTGCGTGCGTGCAGCCCCTCGGGCCCTATGACCTGGCTGATCAGAGCCAGTACTTCGGCGGCTGGCCGACGCTGGAGCAAGACCCGCAGACCGTCGTCCTGGTGTTCCCGATCGAGGGCTGGCAGGGCAGTGCCGCAGTGGCGGTGAGCCAGGCCTCCGACGGCGCCGTCCAGCTGGTCGCTCACGGCGACGCCCCAGCAGACCAGGCGGTGGCGCAGGCACTGGCGGTGCTCTCGCTGGACGTCGATGCCACCGGCTGGCCGGGCGTTGGCGCTCGCGACCAGGTGCTGGGGGACCTGCAGCGCCGGTACCGCTTCGTGCGCCCGGTCCTGTTCCCTACCCCTTACGAGGCCGCGGCCCACTTCGTGCTCGGGCATCGCCGCTCGGCGGCGCAGGCACGTCGGCTGCGGACCGCTCTGGCGGACAGCCACGGTGACCCGGTGCTTATCGGCGGGCAGGTCTTTCATGCGTTCCCCCGGCCCCAGGTCCTGGTCAAGGTGGCGGCCTTCCCGGGCGTGGAAACGGCTCGTCTCGAGCGGCTCCACGCGATCGCCGCTGCGGCTCTGGACGGGACGGCTGGACCGCGGCCGGCTGCGCGGTCTGGAGGAGGAAGAGGCGCTGGCCGAGCTACGTCAGCTCCCCGGTATTGGCGACTTCTTCGCCCAGGGCATCCTGCACCGCGGAGCCGGCAGCACCGATTGCATCACCCGCGACGAATTGAGCCTGCACGCGATCCGCACCGCCTATGACCTCTCGGACACCACGCCACCAGCTCAGGTGTTGGAGATCGGCGAGCGCTGGCGTCCATTTCGGATGTGGGCCATGGTGCTGCTGCACATCGACATGCGTCGCAGCGGGGCACTGCCTGTGCAGAAACGACCCAGCGGGCCTACCCGATTTCGGTAAACCCGCTGGTCAGCTGGAGTGCGCTCGGAGGGATTCGAACCCCCAACCTCTTGATCCGTAGTCAAGTGCTCTATCCGTTGAGCTACGAGCGCCGCGCCCCGCCGCGACGGAGCCCATGAAGCATACCGGCCGCGCGCCAGTGCTGATCTGCTGATCATGGCGCCACTGGCCAATCGGGCGTCGTTTCTCGAGCAGACGGAGCGCGCTCTACGCGCCGCACAGCAGCAGGCGAGGCAGGTCGCGATCGTGTTGGTGGATATCGACGACTTCAAGACCATCAACGACGGCCTCGGGCATGCTCGCGGCGATGAGCTCCTCGTCGACTTGTCGCATCGTCTTGTCACCGCAACGCGCGCCGGAGACACCGTCGCCCGATTTGGCGGTGACGACTTCGCGGTGCTCGTCACGTCCGGCGACCCCCGCCACACCGCCGAGTTGCTTGCGCAGCGGATCGCTGAGGCGCTGCGAGCGCCGTTCGTCTTTGCCGGGCAGAAGGCAGAAGTCTCCGCAAGCGTAGGAATCGCCATCAGCGATCCGGTCGAGGACTCAGGCGCGTTGCTGCGCGATGCGGACCTGGCGATGTACCTAGCAAAGCAACGCGGCAAGGCGCGTTACGAGATCGCCGAGGCAGGGATGCAAGAACGGGCACTGGAACGCCTCGTCACCATCGCCGATCTACACCACGCCGTGGAGCACGACGAGTTCGAGGTCTACTACCAGGTCATCGTCCACGCGCAAACCTCCGCGCTTGCCGGTGCTGAGGCACTCGTGCGTTGGAACCACCCGACTCGTGGCCTCGTGTTCCCAGGATCGTTCATCGAAGTTGCCGAGTCCTCAGGTCAGATCGTCTCGATCGGACGATGGGTGCGCCACGAGGCCTGTCGCCAGCTCTCCGCATGGCGAACCGGTGGCCTCGTCGACGACGACTTCTACATCAGCGTAAACCTCGCTCCCCGCCAACTCGAAGACGCCACCATTCTCGACAACGTTGCCCGAGACCTCGATGACGCCGGTCTTCCCGCCCACGCGTTAGTCCTCGAAGTCACCGAGAGCACCCTGATGGCCGACTTCGACGCCGCCCTCGCACGCCTGCAAGCGCTAAAAGCCACCGGAGTGCGCATCGCCCTAGACGACTACGGCACCGGATACTCCTCCCTCGCAAGGCTCTCTAGGTGCGGCCACCACGTGCGGGTCGCAACTGCGCGCACCAAAGGGTACAGGGTGGCTCGCCCACCCGATTCAGCCCTCGAGAGCGTCCGCAAGCGCGACCGGCGCCGACAAGAACGGGGAGTGGCCGGCCGCTAGCTCAATCGGCTCCACGCCCAAAACCGCGGGGACGACGCGGCGCGACCACGCCGGGTTGACGATCGGGTCGCTCACGCCAAGCACGTAGGAATACGGCACCTCCGGCCAGTCGAGCAGCGGTGTCACCTCTTCCGTGATGTTCCAGAACTGCCCGCGCAACTGCAACGCAGCCCACTTCGCGACGTCGGGTGCGCAATCGGAGAAGAACCCGCGGGCCGCGGGCTCGGGATACCAGTGCGCCGCGCCGTCCGCAGTTTCGTAGACCCCACCCTCAGTCCCCATCAAGAACATGTCCGGCTCGGCACTGATCACGTCGTCTTGCGTTCGGCCGACGCGCGGCAGCATCGCGCAAACGAACACCAGCCGGCTCACCGGTCGCGCCGTCGCGATCAGCGGAATCGTCAACCCGGCGAGCGAATGTCCGACGACCACGAGGTCATCGTCAGCGCCGGCGAACGCCTCCACAGCACTCGCCGCATATGCCTGCGCCCCCGCGGCCGAATCTTCCGTCGGCAGATCAACGGCGAGCACGCGGTGTCCGCGCCGCTCGAGTTCCTCGGTCATGGCCGCCCAGCACCACGCACCGTGATACGCGCCGTGCACCAGTCCGAACGTGGTCACTATGCCGATTCGCCGCCTAGATCAGCACCTAAATCACCGTGCGGAGGCTCGGGGATTTGAACCCCGGATGGGCTTTAAGACCCAAACCGCATTAGCAGTGCGGCGCCATAGACCGGACTAGGCGAAGCCTCCCGAGACCCTGACGGGTCCCCTGCTGTACCGGAGCAGGGTAGCGGGACGCCGACGGGCGCGCCAAAGTCGCCCTTCGCCCGTGGACGACAGCTGCCGGTCTCTAGACCGGCAGCTGTCTACCAAGCGGCCGTGCGGGCCGCCGCCGCTAGGGTTGGGCCGTGACGCAGCCGCCACCGACACCTCATCCGCGGGCGGACCTCGCCGGGATTGCGGTGTACAAGGCCGGACGGCCTTCGGGGGGTGGCCAGCGCAGCTTCAAGCTGTCGTCCAACGAGTCGCCTTATCCGCCGCTGCCGAGTGTGCTCGAGGCAATCGCCGAGGCGGCCCATCAGACGAACCGCTACCCCGACCTCGCCGCGTCCGCCGTGGTTCAAGCGTTGGCGGACAAGCTTGACGTGCCGACCGACCATGTCGTCGTCGGCTGCGGATCGGTGGGGGTGGCGACCCAGCTGGTCGAGGCCTTTGCCGGCCCGGGCGACGAGGTCGTCTTCGCCTGGCGCTCGTTCGAGGCGTACCCGATCATCGTCCAGGTCGCCGGCGCGACTGCGGTCCCGGTGCCGCTGACCAGCGGCGCCGTCCACGACCTCGAAGCGATGGCCGCGGCCATTACCGCCCGCACCCGCGTCGTCCTCGTCTGCAATCCGAACAACCCGACCGGGACGGCGGTTCGCCGGGCGCCGCTCGAGACGTTCCTCGATGCGGTGCCAAGCGACTGTCTGGTCGTCCTCGACGAGGCCTACCGGGAGTTCAACCGCGACCCGGACGTGCCCGACGCACTGACGCTGTACCGCGACCGACCCAACGTCGCCGTCCTACGCACGTTCTCGAAGGCTTACGGGCTGGCCGGGCTCCGGGTGGGATACGCCGTCGCGCATACCGACGTGGCTGACGCGATCCGGATGACCAGCGTCCCTTTCGCGGTGAGCTCGATCGCCCAGGCGGCCGCCGTCGCGTCGCTGCGGCCGGTCGCCGAGCACGAGCTGCTCGAGCGCGTCGAGACCACCGTGGGCGAGCGGGCGCGAGTCATCAGCGTACTTCGCACCGCCGGATGGCACATTCCGGACAGTGAGGCGAATTTCGTGTGGTTGGCGACGGGTCGACACACCGAGCGTGCTGCCGCGGCGTGCGCCGAGGCTGGGGTGGTGGTCCGGCCGTTCTCAGGCGAGGGCCTGCGCGTCACGATCGGCGAGCCCGAGGCTAATGACATCTTCCTGAAGGTCGCCGCTGACCCGCGCTCGATGGTCGACGCGTGAGCCCGAGTCGACGCTCAGCGCACAAGGCCGCCGCTCAGGACGAGCCAGACGACTGGGCGGCAACTCCATCGGAGCTACCCGAAAGGCCCCCCGGGTGGGCGATGGTTGCGCACCGGCGGCTGTCCTAAGCTCAGGTCTGGCCTTCCAGTGCGGGAGGCAGTCAGCGCGCCTGTGTCGCTTGAGCTCAGCCGTTTTGTGTCGATACGAAACCGTATCGGTAGGCCATTCGGCCACACTTACAACGCTGAGTGACTTATCGGGTACCGTCCGTATAGAGTAGTCATCGCGTGCTACGGCCCACGCCGAAGGGCCCGGAGGGAGGTGCCACTGCCGTGAAACTCGGCGCTGGACTCCACCTGCCCTCAGCGCTGGCCGCAACATCGACCAAGACATTGGTTGCCGCTGCTTCCTTGGTCAGCATCGCCACGGCCGCGACGGTCAGCGTGATCGTCGTGGGCTCGAACGCTGTCGTCCCCCCTGCGTCGCATCAGCCGGTGGCCGGCTCGTACTTCGGCTCGACGCCCCAAACCGGCGGCGGCAGCCCGCTGATCGTCGTCCCCAAGCTGCACTCACCCACCAGCAGGCCTACTCCGTCGGTGAGTCCCGCTCCAAACACGGTCATCACACCGTCAAGTCCTGCAGTGACGCCGACGCCGACGGCTGTCGCCAGCACCCCGCCGTCCGGGTCGCCGCAGTCAGGCACCGGGACGGCGAAGCCGCCGACGCGCTCGAAACCGGTCATTGTCACGATCGGCGTCCCGCTGCCGGTCAAGGTGCCTCCCGTGACCGTGCCTCCCGTGACCGTGCCTCCAGTGACCGTGCCTCCGGTGACCGTTCCTCCGGTGGTGGTCCCGCCGGTCGTCGTGCCACCGGTGGTGGTCCCACCCGTCGTCGTGCCGATCACCCAGCCGATCCCGAAGCCGCCGCACCCGCCGTGCCCCAAGCCACCGCACCCGCCGAAGCCACCGCACCCGCCGAAGCCGCCGTGCCCGCCGCCGCACCACACGCCGCCGCCGAAGCCCGCGCCGCCGATCCACCCGTGCCCTCACCACCCCACGCGCTAACTGCTAGGGCTTCCACGCAACAGCTAGGGCTTCCACGGATGCCAATTACTGGCCTTCGATCTGCAACGATTGCCCGGGTACCCGGTCCGACGATGCCTACCGGCTGACCCGGTCCGGCGTCCATCGACGAGTGATCCTCGCGTTGGCGAGCAGGAGGAGTAGCGCGTATGACGGCCGATCACAGTGCCCGAACAAGTGACAGTGCGCGAACAAGTGAATGCGACCTTGTGCAACTGCTCACTCCCGAGGGAGAGCGGCTCGAGCATCCCGACTATCCGCTGGAAATCTCGCCCGACGAGCTGCGCAGTCTCTATCGCGACCTCGCGCTGGTGCGGCGCTTCGACACTGAGGCAACCGCGCTGCAGCGACAGGGTGAGCTCGGCATCTGGGCATCGCTGCTTGGCCAAGAGGCGGCTCAGATCGGGTCCGGCCGAGCTCTGCTCCCGGGCGATATGGCGTTCCCGACGTACCGCGAGCACGGGGTCGCCTGGTGCCGGGGTGTCGGTCCGGAGAACCTGCTGCAGCTCTTTCGCGGCGTGAACTTCGGTGGCTGGGATCCAAAGGCGCACAACTTCGCGCTCTACACGATCGTCATCGGCGCCCAGACGCTGCACGCCACCGGCTACGCGATGGGCATGCAGCGCGACGGCTCCGAGGATGCGGTGATCGCCTACTTCGGCGACGGTGCGTCGAGCGAGGGCGACGTCAACGAGGCGTTCATCTTTGCGGCGTCCTACAACGCCCCCGTCGTGTTCTTCCTGCAGAACAACCAGTGGGCGATCTCGGTCCCCGAAGAACGTCAGTCGCGCATTCCGCTGTTCCGTCGCGCGCACGGCTTCGGATTCCCCGGCGTCCGCGTCGACGGCAACGACGTGCTCGCCTGTCTCGCTGTGACGCGCAAGGCATTGCAATACGCACGCGACGGCCAAGGGCCCTTTCTCGTCGAGGCGTTCACCTACCGCATGGGTGCCCACACGACGTCCGACGACCCGACTCGCTACCGCCTCGCGAGCGAGCTCGAGAACTGGAAGCTGCGTGACCCCATCGAACGCGTCAAGGCCTACCTGTCGCGCAACGGGCTCGCGGACGCCGCCTTCTACGAGGCGATCGATGCCGAAGCTGCCGAGCTTGCGGCGCGGGTGCGTGCCGCCTGCTTGTCGATGCCGGAGCCGAAGCCGAGTTTCATCTTCGAACAGGTCTACGCCGGCGGTTCGCCGCTCGTCGACGAAGAGCGCGCCGCATTCGACGAGTACATGGCTGGCTACGAGCCCGCAGCGGTAGCGGGCGAGGTCGGTCACTGATGGCGCCAGTAGCGATTGCGCGCGCGTTGAACATGGGTCTGCGCAAGGCAATGGAAGCAGACCCCAAGGTCATCATCATGGGCGAGGACGTCGGGAAGCTCGGTGGCGTCTTCCGGGTGACCGACGGCTTGCAAAAGGACTTCGGCGACGACCGCGTGATGGATACGCCACTGGCGGAGTCGGGCATCATCGGCACCGCGATCGGGTTGGCGATGCGCGGTTACCGACCGATCTGCGAGATCCAGTTCGACGGCTTCGTATTCCCCGCCTACGACCAGATCGTCAGCCAACTCGCGAAGCTGCACTACCGGTCGCAAGGCCTGGTGCCGATGCCGGTCGTCGTCCGCATTCCATTCGGCGGTGGCATCGGCGCGGTCGAGCACCACAGCGAATCGCCCGAAGCGTTGTTTGCACATGTCGCGGGTCTGAAGGTCGTCGCCTGTTCCAACTCCACTGACGCTTACACGATGATCCAGCAGGCGGTCCTTAGCAACGATCCGGTCATCTTCTTCGAGCCGAAGCGGCGGTACTGGGAGAAGGCAGAGCTCGACGTCGACACCCCGCTTGCGCAAGCCGTGCCCCTGCACGCGGCACGCGTCGTGCGGCCGGGCCGGCATCTGACGTTGCTCGCCTACGGTCCGATGGTGAAGACCTGCCTCGACGCCGCGAAGGTGGCCGCGGACGAGGGTCACGAACTCGAGGTTGTCGACGTCCGGTCACTGTCGCCCATCGACTGGCCGACGATCACCGACTCGGTACGGCACACTGGGCGCTGCGTCGTCGTGCACGAAGCACAGAAGTTCTTGGGCATGGGCGCCGAGCTGGCCGCTCGCATCACCGAACTTTGCTTCTATGAGATGCAGGCACCGGTACTGCGCGTCGGCGGCTACCCGATCCCGTATCCGCCGTCGCGTCTCGAAGAGCATTTCCTGCCCGATCTCGATCGCGTCCTCGACACTGTCGACCGATCACTCACGTACTGACCCGCCGGAGGCAGCTGTGGCATCTCTCAAGCAGTTCAGACTCCCCGATGTAGGTGAGGGGCTGACCGAAGCCGAGATCGTGCACTGGCACGTCAAGGTGGGTGACGTGGTGACGCAGAACCAGACGATCGTCGACATCGAGACCGCGAAGGCGTTAGTCGAGCTGCCGAGCCCCTTCGCCGGCGTCGTCAGTGAGTTGCTCGTCCCCGAGGGCACCACAGTCGACGTCGGTACGCCGATCATCATCATCGACGTCGCGCCAGCTGCTGTTGCAGGGGCGGGCGTTGCTCCGGAATCCGGCGCGGAGCCGTTGACGGAGAGCCTTGTGCCGGCGATCGCTGCGCTGGCTACGACGAGTCCAGAACGCACGGCGAACCTCGTCGGCTACGGTCCTCGGGCCGACTCCGCTGTGCGCCGCCGCCAGCGGCAGGTGCCTGTTGCGGCGTCGTCGCGACCGACTCCGAACTGGCCTTCAGTCGCGGCGTCCGTCGCGGCGCCGTCGATTGCGGTAGCCGATTCGTCTGTCGCGGATGACGGCAACGTGATCAGCGTGCTGGCGAAGCCGCCCATCCGCAAACTTGCGCGCGACCTGGGTATCGACGTGCAGTTGCTGCACGGCACAGGTCCCGAAGGCACGATCACCAGATCGGACGTCGAGGCGGCGGCCGACACTTCGCGACAGGCCGCGCCGACGCGGCCACTGCCACGCGGCGGCGAGGAGCGCATCGCGATTCGTGGGGTTCGGAAGGCGACTGCGCAGGCCATGGTCAACAGTCTGTTCACCGTCCCTCATGTCACCGAGTTCACGACGATCGACGTGACCCGTTCAATGCGCGCGGTCACGCGGCTGCGCGAACTGCCCGAGTTCGCCGACGTCAAGGTGACACCGCTGCTGCTGGTGGCCAAAGCCATCCTGCTCGGGCTCGAGCGCTACCCGATGGTGAACTCGACCTGGGACGAGCCGAACGGCGAGATCGTCGTCAAGCACTACGTGAACCTCGGCATCGCCGCTGCGACGCCGCGCGGTCTCGTGGTCCCGAACATCAAGAACGCCGAAGCGCTGTCGCTGTCACAGCTCGCGCGATCGATCAACGCGCTCGCGTTGACTGCGCGCGAAGGTCGCACGTCGGTCGCCGACATGCAACGCGGGTCGTTCACCATTACCAACGTCGGCGTCTTCGGGGTCGACACCGGCACCCCGATCATCAACCCCGGCGAGGCCGCGATCCTGGCATTCGGGGCGATCCGCGAACAGCCGTGGGTGCACCGCGGGAAGGTGAAGCCGCGCTCGGTCACGACGCTCGCGTTGTCGTTCGACCACCGCATTGTCGACGGCGAACTCGGCTCGCGGTTCCTGCGCGACGTTGCGATGTTCCTCGAAGACCCGGCCTCATCGTTGCTCGCGCGGTTGTAGGAGTTCTCCTTGCGGATAACGCTCCTGCAGCTTCGCATCGACGACAGCGAACCGGCGTCCGACCGTATTGCTCGTGTCTTGGCGTTGGTCGAAGAACAAGCCGGCGCCGACCTGGTAGTGCTACCCGAACTCTGGGTACCGGGCGCGTTCGGCTACTCGGGATATCAGGCCTCCGCTGACTGAATTGCCGGGTGCCGTCATCACTTCACTCGCCGGGGCCGCACGCCAGATCGGTGCGCACATTCTTGCCGGTACGGTCATTGAGCGAGACGGCAATGACTTGCACAACACCGCGGTGTTGATTGGTCCTGCGGGCGACATCGTGCACACCTACCGCAAGGTGCACCTTTTCGGTTTCGATCACGGCGAAGCCGAGATGCTGACCCCGGGTGACGACGTCTCGACCTACGCACTTCCCGGTTACACAACGCTCGGCATGACGACGTGCTACGACCTGCGTTTCCCCGAGTTGTATCGGTTGCTGCTGGACTCCGGTGCGCAACTCGTCGTCGTCCCAGCAGGTTGGCCTGCGGCGCGCCTCGATCACTGGCTGCTGTTGTTGCGCGCACGCGCGCTCGAGGATCAGCTGTTCGTCGTCGGGTGCAACCAGGTCGGCACCCAAGAGGGTGTCGAACTCGCCGGACACAGCGTGGTGGTCGATCCGTGGGGCCGCATCATTGCCGAAGCCGGCAGCGGCGAAGAAGTGCTGACCGTCGACATCGACCTTGCGATGGTGGGCAAGATTCGCGCCGAATTCCCCGTGCTGCGCGACCGCCGACTCGGGCTACCTGCATCGCGAAGCTGAACTGCGGTAGCTCCGTTCGATCAGTTACTTCTGTTGGGTCTGCCTGGTAATCGCAAGGGTGCCGACCGTGTCGCCGCGCCCGTCGTCGGTCAACGCGGCGACGAAGAGCAGTTGTACGCCCGCAGTGATGCGCTCGCCCCAAACCCCGCAACTTGTTGGCGTCGAGCCCGCGATGCACGGATGCCCGTCGAGGCGGAAGCCTTGGCCAAGGGCAAGTTTCGAGAGCTGCGCGGCCGCATCAGCAAGTGCGAGGTGGACGCTGACATTGTCCGTGAGCGCGGTAGCCGCGCACGCCGGCAACGGCGGGGTGGTGACGAGCACCGGCGTCGAGGGCGTGCGGTGGACGGAGACGATGTCGCGGCGGCGAGGCCGGGGCGGAACTGGCAAGGGCTGACGCCGGCGGGGCAGATCCACCGGCGCACGGCTGCGGCGCGCGGGCCCACGTCGGCGGCAACAAGGACGCCACGTCCGCCGCCGAACCTGGCCTGCGGTCGTGAGCGGACGCGACCGGCGGTGTCGTCTCAGTGACGACCGTCGCGACGACGGCAGTTCTCGGCGTCGGGGTTCCGGGTAGCCACCACCCGTCGCCGAGCAGGAAGAACACCGCCGCGCCGTGCAGCCTGCCTTGGACGCCACAGGTGAACCTCGGGCCGGCGGTGGCAGAGGTCGAAGTAATGGACGCCGAGCAAGTACCCGGGAGACTGCCGCCCGCCGAACGCACGATCGTCGTCAATGAGGTCAGGGTCTGCGCGGCGTCTGCGGGATTGGTCAGGCACGCGTCAGCGATGTTCCCGCACGCGGTGAAGCTCGGATCGCGAGCGAAACCAGCGGGTAGCTTCAGCGCTGCGAGGGTCGTTCGGGCCGCCGCCTGATCCTTGGCGCTACCGACGCCGCTCCCTGGGACGAGCTGATGAGTAGCTCCCCAGGCAAGGGCACCGACTGCCAGAACCACCACAAGGGCGAAGGTGACTGAAGCGAATTGTGGCCCCCGGCGTAGTCGCATACTCCCTCATCGGACGCCGGGAGCGAATCCCTGAGTGAATCGCACGTTCGCCGAGGCGAAGAATTGTTCGCTGCGGCTAGGCGAAGCGGACGATGCAGAACGCTCCGAAGATCCCGCAATACCACGCGAACGGCGTCAAGGTCCTGGTGCGGAAGTACCGAACGAGGAACTTGATGGTCAGAATGGCGGCGATGAAGGCGGCCACGCTGCCGGCCAGCACTTGACCGCGGATGCCGTCGCCGAGGTGGCCCATCAGGTCGGGCGTCTTGTAGACACCGGCCGCGAAGATGACCGGCGTGGCCAGCAGGAAGCCGAACCGAACCGCCTGTTCGTGGTTGAGGCCACGGATCAGCCCGGCGACCATCGTGATGCCCGAGCGGCTAATGCCGGCGAGCAACGCCCCGCTCTGGAACACCCCGACCACCGTGGCGTCGCGGAAACTGAAGCGTCGGGTGATCTCGATGTCGTTCGCCGGATCGTGCTCGGGATCGGCGACCGCCGCTGGCGGCCCCTCTGGCAGCGGGGCGGTGTCTGATTCACCGGCCGCCACTAGAGCTGCGGTGCGGGCCACGGACCTGCGGCGTAGATACTCGCCGGTCAACAGGATCCCGCCGTTCACTGTCAAGAAAATCGCCGCCGCCTCTGGCTTGGCAAACACCGTGCGGAAGGTGTGTTCAAGCGCCAACCCGAGCACACCAGCCGGGATCGTGGCGATGATGATGAGCCACGCCATCCGCTCGTGGACCGTTTCCAGCCTGCGGTGGCGCACCGAGCTGATGAATCCGCCGATGATCCGCACCCAGTCGCGCCAGAAGAACAACAACAGTGCCAGCGCAGTCGCGACGTGCAGCCCGACGATAAATGCGAGATATGGCGATTCCGACTGATCCTGTTGGGTGACCAGCGCCTGCCACGATCCACCGACGAGCGCCGGAATTAGCACCGAATGACCAAGGCTCGACACCGGGAAGAGCTCGGTCACTCCCTGCATCACGCCGATGGTGATCGCTTGGAGGAAGTTCAGATGCGGATTGTCGGTGGGGACTGGCACGCGGGGCCCTCATCAGGTCGGCGGGTGATCGAAGTCACGGCAACGATACGGGTCGAACCTGACGACAAGCTGGCCAACGCCCAGATCGACGCGGGTTGCGAGACAATGGATTCCGCTTCACGGACGCTCGATCGGCACCTGGCAGGAATTGGAGGGACAGCGACCGTGCTCGACCCGCGCGAGCTCTACACGCTCGAGGAGCACATCCCGCTGCTCAACCGACCCATTCTGATCCACGCGCTCGACGGGTTCATTGACGCCGGCGAGGCGGTTCGGCTCACCCATGAACACCTGCTCGGCAGCTTGTCCCACGAAGTCATCGGCCGGTTCGACGTCGACCAGCTGCACGACTACCGGGCCCGGCGGCCCCCCATGATTTTCGACGCCGACCACTGGGAGAGCTACGACGCGCCCGAGCTGCTCCTCTACGCGATGACCGATGCCGCGGGTGAGCGATTCCTGCTGCTGACCGGTCCCGAGCCTGATGTGCAATGGGAGCGCTACATAGCGGCCGTCATGGGGCTGATCGAGCATTTCAGTGTCCGGTTGACCATCGGTCTAAACGCCATCCCGATGGCCGTGCCGCACACCCGGCCGGTCGGTATCACGTCGCACGCGTCGCGTCAGGAGCTGATTCCCGACAACGAGCCGTGGGTGCAGCGGGTCCAGGTTCCGGCGAGCGCAGGGCACCTGCTCGAGTTCCGACTGACCGAGCGCGGCCTCGACGCGATCGGATTCGCGGCACACATCCCGCACTACCTCTCGCAGACCGAGTTCCCCGACGCAGCTGAGCGATTGGTCGGAGCCATCGCACTCGCCGGCGGCTTAGTGCTGCCCACCGACGAACTGCACGTGGCCGGAACAGCGGCGAAGTTGGAGATCGACAAGCAGGTCGCCGACTCGCCGGAGGCGATGGCGCTGGTGGGCGCACTCGAGCAGCAATACGACGCGTTCGTGCGGGGTCGCGGCAGCGACCTGCTCGCCACCGGATCAGGTGACCTACCGTCGGCCGACGAACTCGGCGCCGAACTCGAGCGCTTCCTGGCCGACCACACCAAGCGCCAGCGCGACGACCGCGAGACCTAACCGGTCACGTGCCGACAGCCCCTACCGCGGCCGCTACTCGGTCGACGGGGCCGGCAACGAAGATGTATTCGGTGTTGCGCAGATGCGACACCGCGCCGACCTTTTGGCCAGCGGGGTTGTGGATGCCGATCTGCGCGCCGACGTAGCGCTTCGAGTCGAACGCCAGCATCGCGACGTCCGCATGGCCTGCGTCGCGAAGCCACTGCCCGATCTGCGTGGGAGTTACCCACGACTCGTCGTTGTACGACACCACCACCACGTCGGCCCTCGTTCGTGAGATGACGGACCGCAATGCCGCGGGCATCGACGCCTTGCCGTTGAACGGCGAGTGCGTCTCGTCGTCGCGTGCATCGATCCGCTTGCAGGCGATGCCGTAGTGCTCGGGTGCGTCCCAGCGCACCAGCGTCTCCCACACGTGGTAGTTCGTGAAGTACCGGTGCTGGTTGTAGGGCGGATCGAGATAGGCCAAATCAACACGCGGGACGACGTCGACGACCGACAGCGCGTCACCTCGCATCGCGCAGCCTGGTCCGGCGAGCAACTCGGGCGCCCGCAGTTCGATGTCGTTGTAAGCCCGTGCGGCCCACTGCTTGAGATAGGCCATCTGCAGGCCGGTCGTCGAGTCGACCCGATCGGCAGCCAACATGAGCGCGGTCAGCAGCACCGGATACAGCGGATCGCTGGAGTATCGGGCTTCGATGGCGTCGCGCATCGCATCGACGCGAGCGCCGTTCTTGGGCTGGAAGTACCGTGCCGCGACGCAGAACGTCTCGGTGAAGTAGCCCGCGGCACCGGGCAACGCATTCAGTTCATCGATTGCCTGCAGCAGCCGGTCCTTGTCGACCGCGATGGCGTCGGTCGCGATGTAGCACCCAGCGAGCACCTCGGCATACGTTGCGGAGTCGACTGCCGTGACTTCGAGACCGCGGCGCTTGAACTCTTGGGCGACCCGCGTCGTCCCGGTGAAGAGGTCGAGGGCCGTACGCGCGCCCGCCGCGGTTGCGATGTCGCCGAGCACCGAGGCGAGCAGCCGCTTGGAGCCGAGATACTTGATCACCACGCCAGCGTAGGCGGAACAACAGGGCAAAACCTGGCATTGTGAACGGCATGGTGTTGCACGGTCTTGCGCACGGGATTGCCGAAGGCTGGTGGATGTTCTTCGACACCTTCTGGGCTCTGGTACTCGGGTTCGCGCTGTCTGGCGCCGTGCAGGCATTCGTATCCCGCGCGCAGATGCAGACCGCGCTCGGTAACCACCAGCCGAAAACGCTGGCGAAGGCGGGATTCCTCGGCGCGGTCAGCTCGTCGTGTTCCTACGCCGCAAGTGCGCTCGCCAAGAGCCTGTTCGCCCGCGGTGCCGACTTCACGGCGTCCATGATCTTCATGATCGCCTCGACCAATCTGGTGGTCGAGCTCGGCATCGTCATCTGGCTGTTGCTGGGTTGGCAGTTCGCGGCTGCCGAGTTCATCGGCGGCGCCATCATGATCGCGCTGCTCGGTCTCGTGCTGCCGCGGGTGATTCCGCGACAGCGGACCGACGAGGCGCGGGCCGCCCTGACGCGCGGCGAGGCCGCGAGTGACGCATGAGGGTTTCGACTCGCCGTCCTGGAAACAACGCGTGCGTACTCGTGCCGGCTGGTCAGACGCGGCGGGCTACACCATCAGTGATCTGACGATGCTGCGCAAGGAGCTCATCGCCGGATTCGCCATCGGCGGGTTCGCGTCGGCGCTGGTACCGACGTGGTTCTGGCGTTCGCTGTTCGTGACCGGTCACGGATTCTGGTCAAGCCTGCAAAACGTTGTGCTCGGGCCGTTCTTGGCGCTGATCAGCTTCGTCTGCTCGATCGGCAACGTGCCGATCGCGGCTGCTTTGTGGCGCGGGGGAATCAGCTTTGGTGGCGTGACTTCCTTCATATTCGCCGACCTCATCACGCTCCCGTTGCTGCTCATTTACCGCAAGTACTTCGGGACCGTGATCACGCTTCGGTTGCTCGCGGCTTTCTGGGCGGCGATGAGCGTCGCCGGACTCGCGACCGAGTACCTCGTGAGAGCCGTGCACCTGGTGCCGAAGGTCGGCAGTCACATCGTGCCGCTCACCCATGCCGGAGCGAACTACACAACGGTGCTCAACGTGCTCGCAGCGCTCTGCTTCGGCGTCCTGTACTGGCTGTATCGAAGCCGGACGGCGGGTGCGAGCGGCGCCGACCGCTATGCCAAGGACCCGGTGTGCGGCATGCAGGTCGAGAAAGCGATGGCACCAGCCCGGCTGCAACTTGGATCGCAGACGCTCTACTTCTGCTCCGACCACTGTTCCGCGAAGTTCGCTGCCGAGAACTCTCACGCCACTCGTTTTTAGCCATATGCCGCAAAGTGGTGGGTCAACGTTGTGCAGTAAGGACCCCTTCCCTATGCTGCTCCGTGACCTGCTCGTGACCTGCAACGGAGCCTCGCTGCGGCGAGTGGGTCGCCGCCTAATCCCCTGCGGGGGAACCGGGGAACCACCACCTTCCCCTGGGGTGAATCCGGCCCAGCTCGCGCTGGGGCGGTAGGGCATACCTCTGGCCCGAACCCGTCAGCTAACTCGGTCGGCGGCCGCGGGAGGAGGTCTGTTCGCTTTGGCGCGCGGTCGCGGCACCCTGGTAGCTCTTGGACCCTCGGGGACCTCTGGGACATTGCCGCGCCGATTCCTGCGGACTCTCACCAAAATCACGGCGGCCTCCGGTGCAGCGCTTGTCGCCGCCGCCCTGTTACCCGCCGTCACTAGCCAGGCCGCCCAGTCGACCACGGTCGCGCAGGCCCAGGCGCAGCTCGACGAGCTCAACAATCAGGCCGAGATCGCCTCCGAGCAGTACAACGGAGCCCAAGCCAGCCTGACCCAGGCGTTGCAAACCGCCAGTGCGGCCACCGCCGCAGCCGACCGCGCGCACAGCGAGCTCGTCACCGAGCAGGTCAAGGTCGGTGCGCTTGCTGCAGCGTCGTACAAGTCAGGCGGCCTCAGCCAGGGCTTGGCCATCATCTTGAACACCACTGACCCGTCGCAGGCCATGGCCCGGGTCTCGATGCTCCAGCAACTCAGTGCGTCGCAATCGAGCCTCCTGGCGGCGGCGCGGTCTGCCGATGAGGTCTACCAGCAGTCGGTGGCAGTGGCCAGCCAGGCCACCGCGACCGCCCAGAAGTTGACCGCGAACCTGGCGCAGAAGCAGGCCCAGATCAACGCCGCGCTCGCGCAAAGCCAGCAGGTGCTCGCCAAGTTGACCGCTGCGCAGCGCGCGCAACTGATCGCGGCCCAGCAGGCGAAAGCGGCCGCAGACCAGGCTCAAGCGCAGATCCAGCTGGCCGCATTCAACAAGGCCCAGGCTGCTGCGACCCAGGCTGCCACGGCGCGGGCAGCGGCGCTGTCACGAGCAGCTGCGTCACGAGCGGCCGCGACGCGAGCCGCCGCTGCCGCAAATCGCGCCCCTGTCGTGCAAACCGTCGCGCTGCCGCAGAGCGCGGGTGGGTCAAGCGTCGCGCAGCGTGCCGTCTCGGCCGCGATGAGCCGGCTCGGCGACCGGTACGTCTTCGGGGCCACCGGCCCGAAGCGTTTCGACTGTTCAGGTCTCGTGCAGTGGGCCTACCGGCAAGCCGGCATCAGCACGACCCACTACACCGGAACGTTGTGGAACGACTACCGCCACATCCCGGAAAGCCAGTTGAAGCCCGGCGACTTGGTGTTCTTCTATCGCGACCATCACCACGTCGGCATCTACATCGGCAACGGTCTGATGGTCAACGCGCCGCACACCGGCGACGTCGTGCGCATTGCGTCGATCGCTGGGCACGGGCACTACGCCGGAGCAGTTCGCGTCGTCGGTTAGCCGTTCACCGCGCCGACTATCGGTTGATTTCGTCGTGGCCGCCGGCTGCACGAGTCAGCGCGAGCAGTCCGCCGGCAACAGCGATCAGTACCAACGCGACCGCGATGCTCACGCCACCGGCGCCCGACCAATACACGTCCTTGAGGTCGATCAGCAGCGCGAGTTCGTCGACGATCAACGCGAGCCCGATCCCGAACATCAGGCCCATCGCCGTCCGCCATGTCGGCGAACGCTCGACGAGGCCGAGGAACGCCACGATGGCGACGAGCAGGATGCCCCACAGATAGTGATGCAGGTGGACCGATCCCGCCGTGACGTTCGCGAAGTGACCAACGTGCGCGTGAATCGACCAGGTGATCGCGCGCAGCACTCCGAACGTCACCGCGAACGCGAACCAGGCGAGGATCAACCCCCGCCTGGTCGGGTGCACGTCACGAAGACGCCGCGGCTTTCGAAGTCCCATCGGCACATCATCGCCGAGGCGTCGAGATCAGGCTCGGAATCAGGTGGTGTCGAACCGGTCGAGGTTCATGACCTTGTCCCACGCGGCGACAAAGTCGCGGACGAACTTGTCCTGCGCATCGTCGCTCGCGTAGACCTCAGCGATGGCCCGCAACTCGGAGTTGGACCCGAAGACGAGGTCAACGCGACTGCCCGTCCACTTCACCGCGCCGCTTGAATCGCGTCCTTCGAAGGTCGACGCGTCGGCTGACGTCGGCTTCCACGTGGTACCCAGATCGAGCAGGTTCACGAAGAAGTCGTTGGTGAGCGACTCGGGCGCCGTCGTCAGCACGCCCAATTTCGAGTTGTCGTAGTTCGCGCCCAACACCCGCAGGCCGCCGATGAGAACGGTCAGTTCAGGTGCGCTCAGGTTCAGCAGGTTCGCCCGGTCGATCAGGAGATACTCGGCCGGCAGCCGGTGACCCTTGCCGATGTAGTTCCGGAATCCATCTGCGGTCGGCTCGAGTGCGGTGAAGGATTCGACGTCCGTCTGCTCCTGCGATGCGTCCGCGCGTCCCGGGGTGAACGGGACCGTGACGTCGTGGCCAGCGTTCTTCGCGGCCTGCTCGACGGCGGCACACCCGCCGAGCACGATCAGGTCGGCGAGTGAGACGTGCTTTCCCCCAGCGTTGAAGCTCTGCTGGATTCCCTCGAGCGTGCGCAGCACAGTCGCCAGTTCACTGGGATTGTTGACGTCCCAACCGCTCTGCGGCTCAAGGCGAATGCGGGCCCCGTTCGCCCCACCACGCTTGTCGCTGCCGCGAAACGTCGAGGCCGATGCCCAGGCTGTCGACACGAGTTGGGAGACCGACAGCCCCGACGCGAGAAGCTGACCCTTCAGTGCGGCAATGTCGTCGACTCCGACGAGCTCGTGCGTGACGGCCGGAATCGGGTCCTGCCAGACCAGCGTCTCCTGCGGCACCAAGGGTCCGAGGTAGCGCTGGATCGGACCCATGTCGCGGTGGGTCAGCTTGAACCAGGCGCGCGCGAACGCGTCCGCGAACTGGTCGGGATTTTGCAGGAATCGTCGCGAAATCTGCTCGTAGACCGGATCTACCCGAAGCGCGAGGTCCGTCGTCAGCATCGTCGGCGGTCGCACCAGCGAGCCGTCTTCGGGGTCGGGCACCGTATTCGCGCCGGCACCGTCCTTCGGCTGCCACTGGTGGGCGCCGGCCGGGCTCAGGGTCTGCTCCCACTCGTAGCCGAACAGGATCTCGAAGAAGCTGTTGTCCCACGTCGTCGGCGTCGGCGTCCAGGTCACTTCGAGGCCGCTGGTGATGACGTCGCGCCCCTTGCCGCTGCCGTAGCTCTGCTTCCAACCGAGGCCCTGCTCCTCGAGCGGAGCGCTTTCCGGCTCCGGCCCGACGTAGCGCCCAGGGTCGGCTGCGCCGTGGGTCTTGCCGAACGTGTGGCCACCGGCGATCAGCGCGACGGTCTCCTCGTCGTTCATGGCCATCCGACGAAACGTCTCGCGGATGTCGCGGGCCGAGGCCAGCGGGTCCGGGTGCGCGTTCGGGCCCTCAGGGTTCACGTAGATGAGCCCCATCTGGACGGCAGCGAGCGGGGTCTCGAGTTCGCGGTCGCCGGCATAGCGATCGTCGCCGAGCCAGGTCTCCTCCGGACCCCAGTAGACGTCCTCGTCAGGCTCCCAGACGTCAGCGCGACCGCCCGCGAAACCGAAGGTCTTGAACCCCATCGACTCCAGTGCGCAGTTGCCAGCGAAGACCATCAAGTCGGCCCAGGACAGCGCACGCCCGTACTTCTTCTTCACCGGCCAAAGCAGCCGGCGAGCCTTGTCGAGGTTGCCGTTGTCGGGCCAGCTGTTCAACGGGGCGAAGCGCTGCATGCCGGCTCCGGCCCCGCCACGGCCATCGCTGATGCGGTACGTGCCGGCGCTGTGCCACGCCATCCGGATGAAGAACGGTCCGTAGTGGCCGAAGTCGGCAGGCCACCAGTCCTGCGATGTCGTCATGACGTGCTCGATGTCGGCCCGCACAGCGGCTAGGTCGACCGTCTTGAAGGCCGCTGCGTAGTCGAAGTCGGCGTCCATGGGATTGGCCGCGGCGGGGTGCTTGCGAAGGATCTTCAGGTTCAGCTGGTTGGGCCACCAGTCACGGTTACTCCCTCCCTCGGAGGGATACGCCCGGCGCCTTGGTGCCACTGGGCACTGCTGGTCGGCATCCGGCGGTTCATTCATCTCGCTGACGACGGCATCGGGGTGGTGGTCAGACATCGGAGATCCTTCCGCGATCAGAGGCGTTCAGTGCTGTGGTTGTCGTTGGCGCTGTCGTTGCAGGTTGCGCAGACTCCCCACCACGTCACCTCGGCCTGGTCGATGACGAACCCGTCCGCATTGCTGGGTTCGAGACACGGTGCCGCGCCGACGGCACAGTCGATGTCGCTGACTGCGCCACATCGACGGCAGACGGCGTGGTGATGGTTGTCGGTGGTACGGGTCTCGTAGCGCGCCGGTGATCCAGCCGGCTCGATGCGCCGGACGATGCCGACCTCGGTGAAGGCATTCAGCACGTCGTACACCGCAGCCGTCGAGAGCGCACCGAGATAGTCGCGGGCTACGGTCGCGATCTCATCCGCTGGTGCGTGCGGC
Organism: uncultured Actinomycetes bacterium; assembly: GCA_963825425.1. GTDB lineage: Bacteria > Actinomycetota > Actinomycetes > Acidothermales > Acidothermaceae > PALSA-607. Next base: position 182,147 of record CAWGTF010000015.1, on the reverse strand, counting down.
TGGCGGGCGATCGCCGACAGCACCGCCACCCGCGCCGCGGTGACCCGCAGGCCGTACTCACGCAGCACCGCGGTCGGGTCAGAAGTCGCCATACCCGTCAGCTAAGCCCGCTTCCTGGAATCAGTCAAGTTCTGGACTGATTCCAGTCTCTTCAGCGTGCAGTTTCCTCACCGACTGAAGGAATTCGGTCGCGTTTCGCCGCTCGGATTCGACCTTATTCCTTCACTCGACGACGGACCGGGCGGGACGGCGAGAGGCCGGCCTCAGCGTGGGAGCGGCGGCTATTTGTGGGCGATGGCCGCTAGAACCCACGCGCCGTGCGGGATCCACTGCTCGGTCCAGCGCCAGGACTGCGTCGGATCGGTCTCGTCGCGCCTGTTTGAAGTCGATGTCGTCTTCGTCGAACTCGCCAGCGGTGATGCCGTTGCAGATGCCACCCGGCGCGTTCCACTTGTCGAGGTCGTATCGCGGATTGTTGTGCCCGTGGCCCGCCATCATGCACGCATCGAAGGGATTGAGCCCGAAGATCCAGTCGAGCGCCGCTTGGGCGTAGCGCCACAGCGCAGCACTGAACTGCGCGTCGTCCGCGAAGACGTGTGAACCCCATCGGGCAGCGCACGCCAGCGACCCCAGCCGGGCGTTCTCGCCCTGCCACCAGTAGCCGCTCTCGTTCTTGTGCGCCATGAAGAACTGCACGCGATCCTGGCCGCCCGGCACCAACACGTACTGCCGTGGATAGCCGAACGGGTTGCCGTCACCGATTGCGCTGACCTCGAGCTCGTGCGTCAAGCCGCGGCGAACCGCCAGCGCGGCGGCGTCCAGCTGCGACCCCTGCGACCCGGTACTCGACGCCGCTGCGAACACTTCCAAGTACCGCAACAGAACCGCGTACGGCATGCCCGCCTCGGCTGCATGAACGTAGCTGCGGGTCTTCGCGTCGTCGGCCCAGAACCAGCCGTCGGCGTGCTGGCGATCGATGAGCTTCGCCGCCCGCAGCCGCGCGGCGTCCGCGTACGTCGAGTTGCCCGTGACGGCGAAGAGTTCGACGGCGGCGAGCAGAGCGCAATAGTCGTCGATCATGTTCTCGGTGCCGTCATCGAGGTACTCGATGTTGTGCTTCTCCAGGTGGGCAAAACCTTGTTCGGCCGCAGCGAGATAGCGCGCCCGCGCGAAGTCGCCGTCGCGCGGCAAGGTGCTCGCCCGAGCCAGCGCCGCAATCGTGCTACCGCCGCCCTGCCGATAGCCCGCCTGATACGTATTGAAGCGGTGCCCCTCTTGCGTTGCGTAACTGCAGATCTGCCGCTCGTCGACGTCCTTGCTCCATCGATCGAACACCGTCAGATAGAAGTAGCCGGCCGGATTCTGCATGCGCACCAAGAAGTCGGCGCCGTGCAACGCTTCGTCGACCAGCCGATCGTCCATCCACACGTCGGTCTCGTTCAGCCTCGCGCGGGCTTCGATCAGGTTCCAGGCGACCTGCGGTATCTGCTGCGGGTTCAAGAAGTTCGCATACGACAGGTGCGATAAGTACTTCGACGTGTCGCCTGAAGCGTCATACCAACCGCCGTGGACGTCGACCCGCTCGGTGCTGTCGATCACCGGACACGAGCTGTCAGCGACGTCGAAGATGCCGGTGCAGCGCACCGACTTCAGGTAGTGCACGAGATCAGAAACGACCTGTCCGTCGAGGATGTTGGCGGCGACAGTGAAGGGCGCGGTCACCAGTGGCGGGACGGCGTCATCGAGCGACAGGAAATAGCGCCCGGGCTCGTTCACCGCAGAGAACTCGGCTTCCCAATAGCGCCAATCTCGCCACTTCATGACGCCACCCCGGCTCCGCAGCTCGCCCGTCAACACCGGTTCGGCGACGCCGACCCCGTCACCGACCCCGTAAACGCTGAAACGCCCGCCCATGAATGTGGCGTCCGTTTGCAGCAATGCGAGCTTCGCGTCGGCCTGTGAATAGCCGACGTGGTTGTGCAAGAATTTCACGTGTCCTCCGCACCTTTCGTGTCACCGCCATCATGCACGCACCAGCGGACAGCACCGTCAACGGACGGCCGCGAAACAGCAATGTCACCTCCGTGCAGCGGCTGCGACACAATCGGACGCGACCATGCGATGGTGCACTCGGAGACGGGAGCCTGAGATGTTGTACCTGCTGCGGGTCAGCGTTCCCGATCGGCCGGGCGCCCTCGGTGCGCTGGCGAGCGCCATCGGCGAGGCCGGTGGCGATATCACCGCAGTGGACGTCGTGGAGCGGGGTCCGTCCGCAGCCGTGGACGACGTGCTCATCGAGACTTCGGACGCCACGTCGGCGGACACGATTCTTGCCAAGCTCAAAGCACTGCCAGCAATCGTGATCGAAGCCTGGCAACCCTTCACCGAAGGTGACCAGCTAAGGGACGGCCTCGACATCGTCGACGGGCTCGGGTCAACCGCATCCCGGGCGCTGGCCGCCATCACCCGCATCGCACCAGCCGTGCTGCGCGCTCGGTGGGTGGTCATCGTCGACCAGGTCAACAGCGGCGTCGCGATCACCCAGGCGAGCGCGGGCGCGCCGTGGGTTCGCTGGTCCGCGCTGCCCTGGCTGCCGCTGCCTAGCGCAGGCAGTGTCGATGCCGATCCGGCATGGGTTCCGCACGACTGGGGCGATAACCCGCAGCTCGCCGCCGCGCCGATAGGTGGCTCACTGATGGTGCTGCTCGCCGTCCGGCCGGCCGGCCCACGGTTTCGAGCCGCCGAGATCGCGAAGCTGGCCAACCTGGCAGCGATCGCGGCGCTTGCCGCGCATTCGACGCTGCCTTCGGGTATCGCCGACTCAAGCCGCAGTCAGGGCGTTGCTACCCGCGGGTAACGCGCGCCTCACGGCTGGAAGCGGTAGCCCATCCCGGGCTCGGTCATCAGGTAGCGCGGCCGCGCAGGATCGGGCTCGAGCTTGCGCCGCAGCTGGTTCATGAACTGCCGAAGATAGTGGCTCTGGTCGCCGACGTCGGCGCGGTCGATCGAGTCGCAGCATCTCGCGTTGCGTGACCAGCCGCCCTGGGTTGCGGATGAGGACCTCGAGCAGCTGCCACTCCGTCGGCGTCAGCCGGACGTCGGGCGGGCCGCTGTCGGCAATACGCGCGCTCAGCCGGCGTCCGGGGAGCTCGACCTTGACGTCGCCGATGATGGCCTGCACCTCGTCACTGCCCGTGGGCGCGCGGCGGGTCACAGCGCGCAAACGCGCGAGCAACTCGTCGACGTTGAAAGGCTTCGTGACGTAGTCGTCAGCGCCCGCGTCGAGCGCGTCGACCTTCGACACTCCCTGGCTGCGACCCGACAACACGATGATCGGCACCTTGCTCCACCCGCGAAGCCCGCGGATCACGTCGAGGCCGTCGAGATCGGGCAGACCGAGATCGAGGACGACGATGTCTGGCGAGGATTGGGCGGCGAAGCGCGAGCGCCTGCCTGCCATTCATCGCGACGACGACGTCGTACGCGCGCGCCTTTAGCGTGATGCTCAGAGCGCGCAAGATCTGCGGCTCGTCATCGACGACCAGTACTCGTGGTCATCTGTGGCCGCGCCAAGAGTGTCATTGTGGCCGCGCCAAGAGTGTCATTGCGGCCGCGCCATGAGTGTCATCGCGGCGCGGGCATCAGCGACGCGGCCTCGTTCGGAACCTGCGAGCTCACTCGCATTGCGAGCACCATCGTCAGCCCGCCGCCGGGAGTCTCCTCGGCCGTCAGCGTGTGGCCCAACGCCTGCATGAGCCCGCGCGACAGCGCCAGCCCAAGCCCGACGCCGGTCGTGTTGTCGGTGTCGCCGAGCCGCTGGAAGGGCGTGAACATCCGCTCGCGCTGGCTTTCCGGAATACCAGGCCCACGGTCGGCAATCCGCAGCTCGACCGAATTCGCGTGTGTACTCGCCGACACCCGCGGCGGGGTGCCCGCAGGGGAGTAGCGCAACGCGTTCGCCGTCAGGTTCGCGATAACGCGCTCGAGCAGGGCGGGATCGGTCTCGACTTCGGGCAGCGAGTCCGGGATGTCGAGTTCGATCTCGCGAGCCGTCGGACCCAGGCTGTCGAGGGCGATCGGCACCGTCTCGTGCAGCGCGACCGGTTGCCGACGGATCGACAGCGCTCCGGCCTGAATGCGACTCATGTCGAGCAGGTTGTCGACGAGCCGGTGCAGCCGGTCGAGCGACTCGTCGGCAGTAGCGAGCAACTCGGCGCGCTCGGAGTCGGTCCAGGCAACGTCGGCACTGCGCAGTCCGGTGACCGCCGCCTTGGCCGACGCAAGCGGTGTTCGCAAGTCGTGACTGACCGCGTTCAGCAGTGCGGTGCGCATCCGGTCGGCCTCTTCGAGTGGCCTGGCGGCCTCCGCAACCGCAGTCAGGCGTTGCTGCTCGACCGCAGTCACGGCCTGAGCGGCGAACGCGCCAAGAATGCGGAGATCGGACGCCGCGAGAGGCCGACCGCGTGTCGCCAGAGCGAACCGCTCGCCGACCGGGACCTCGGTATCGGCTTCGGCTGGCGTCGTACAGGGCTGGGATCCGACGGACTCCACGAGATTCCACGGCTGGCTCGGCCGAATCACTCGCGAAGTCCCGCTCGAGCAAGGCGACCGACGTGAGCTGGAACGTCTCGCGCACCTGCTCCAGTAAGCGCAGACACGCCGGTCTGGCCGCGCAACACGCTGCCTGCCAAGGTCGCAAGCGTCTCTGACTCGGCCGACGCTCTCGCAGCCTGCGATGTGCGGCGGGCCGCCAACTCCACGACCAAGCTCACGGTGGCGGCCACGATGACAAAGGCCGCGATCGCGACGATGTTGTTGTGTTCGGCGATCGTCCACTTGTACAGCGGCGGCGTGAAGTAGTAGTTGATCAGCAGGCTGGCGACAACCGCCGTTGCGAGTGCGGAGTACAGGCCGCCTACGAGCGCGACCGCAACGACGACGACGAGATAGGTCGAGCAGGTCGCTCGACAGATTGAAGCTGCTGCGGGTATTGGCGAGCACGAGCGTCAGCAGCGGCAGCAGCTATCGCGCCGAGCACTGCACCGGCGAGCCGGCGGCGTGCGGTGAGGCCGCGAGGCAACGACGGACCGGAGTGCCGTCGTCCGGCTTGATCGTGCATGACGGTGTGGACATCGAGGTCCCCCGACATCCGCGTCGTGGTCGACCCAATTCCACGCCGCCATTCAGCAGCGCGCCGAGCCGTGACCGTCGCGACGCACCGAGAACGAGTTGCGTGACATTCTCGGCATGAGCGAACGTCGATGAGAGTCGCAGAGATGTCGTCGCCAACGACCTGGTGATACGTGCCGCCGAGCGACTCGACCAACAATCGTTGCGTGGCGAGCATCGCGGGGTTGGCGCCGGTCAGACCGTCGGACGGCGCGACGTGCAAGCGCGAGCAGATCGGCGCCACTGCGCGCGGCGATACGCGCTGCTCGCCGGATCAGCGTCTCGCCCTCGGGCCCACCGGTGATCGCGACCAGAACGCGCTCCCGCGTTTCCCACGTCTCGGCGATCTGATGCTCGTGCCGGTAGTGCTGCAGCGCGTCGTCGACCTTGTCGGCCACCCACAACAGCGCAAGCTCGCGCAGCGCTGTGAGGTTGCCGATGCGGAAGTAGTGCCCGAGTGCGGCGTCGACCTTGTCGGGGCCGTAGATGTTGCCGTGCGCCATGCGCCGGCGTAAGCGCTTCGGGTGACAGGTCGACGACGTCGACCTGGTCGGCAGATCGGACGATCGAGTCGGGAATGGTCTCGCGTTGCGGCACGCCGGTGATCTTTTCGACGACGTCGTTCAGCGACTCGAGATGCTGGATGTTCACCGTCGACAACACGGTGATCCCAGCGGCGAGCAACTCCTCGACGTCCTGCCAACGCTTTTCGTTGCGCGAGCCAGGCACGTTGGTGTGAGCCAGTTCGTCGACGAGTGCGACCTTGGGATGGCGAGCGAGGATCGCGTCGACATCCATCTCGGTGAAGTCGCTGCCGCGGTAGTTGATGGTGCGGCGCGGGATGACCTCGAGGTCGCCGATGGCTTCGGCGGTGTGTGGCCGACCGTGGGTCTCGACGAAACCGACGACGACATCGGTGCCGCGTTCGGCCCGACGATGGCCTTCGCCGAGCATCGCGAAGGTCTTGCCGACGCCTGGGGCCGCGCCGAGATAGATGCGCAACGTGCCACGCGCACCTGACATCGACGCCACCTCCAACCTCAAGCCTAATTCGTTTGCGCGCTATGCCGCTCCGGACAACTTGTCGAGCGCAAGTTGAGTTGCAGAACGTCGACACCAGGGTTACCCATGAAGCCAAGTGTCCTGCCGACCGTGTGCTTGCTGATGAGCTTGTGCACTGGTGCCGAGACTGATGCCGCGGGCCTTGGCGACGCGCGGTGCCTGCAGATTCGCGTAGGCCACCGAGATGTCAGGGTCGAGACCGCTCGCGCTGTGGGTGACGGCATCAGGCGGAACCGGGTTGTCGGCACCCTTACCAGGCCCGTGTACGAGCACAATCTTGCCGATGCGGTAGTCGACGCCGAAGGTCGCGCAGGTGACCGCGATGCCGTCGTAGGTCGAGATGAACGGCTTGGCGGGGCACTCCTGGTTGACCGACACGACGCTCTTGATCGGACCGGTCAGGCCGCTGTCATGGATGACCGAAAGCACCGCACCGACACCGTCGCTCGTGCAGTAGGGCCGCTGGCCGTCGACGCCTTCGAGCTGGCCGACGGCTCACGCTGCGGCGCAGACCTGCGTCAGCAGGCTCGGCTTGCCGGTGTCTTTGCTGTTGCTCGGGTCGGGCAGCGTGTCGATGATGCTCTCCGGCCCGAGGTTGCTGCCGCCGCTGGCGGTCGGGTCGTATCCGGCGCCGGCGTCCGACGGCCTGGTTTGGAAGTACTTCGGGATCGGGTTGCCCTTGTGCATCGGTGAAGCTCTGACCGAGCAACGACGATCCGACGACGGTGCCGTTGGCCTTGACCAGCGAGCCGTCGGCGTGACTCTTCAGTCCGGGCAACTGGGCGACGACCAGGATCACCAGCGGGTAAGCGAGTCCAGTCACAACGGTCAGCACCAGCAGTGCGCGCAGCGCGGCTAGATGGTTGCGAACCGACGTGGGAAGATTGTTGAACATGTCGTTCACCGGATTCCGGGCAGGAACTGGATGATCAGGTCGATGGCCTTGATGCCGAGGAACGGCAAGCACGATCCCGCCCAGGCCGTAGAGGTACAGGTTGCGGCGCAACATCGCGCGACGCGCTGCTCGGGCGGTAACGCACGCCGCGCAGCGCCAGCGGGATCAGGGCGACGATGATGAGCGCGTTGAAGATGACCGCCGACAAGATCGCCGACTGCGGTGAGTGCAGTCGCATCACGTTGAGCTTGTCGAGGCCCGGGTAGACCGCCGCGAACATCGCGGGGATGATCGCGAAGAACTTCGCGATGTCGTTCGCGATCGAGAACGTCGTCAGCGCGCCGCGCGTGATCAGCAACTGCTTGCCGATTTCGACGATCTCGATGAGCTTGGTCGGGTTGGAGTCGAGGTCGACCATGTTGCCGGCCTCTTTGGCCGCCGACGTGCCGGTGTTCATCGCGACCCCGACGTCGGCCTGCGCGAGCGCCGGCGCGTCGTTCGTGCCGTCCCCGGTCATCGCGACGAGCTTGCCGCCGGCCTGCTCCTTCTTGATCAGCGCCATCTTGTCTTCAGGGGTGGCCTCGGCGAGGAAGTCGTCGACACCGGCCTCTTCGGCGATCGCGCGCGCGGTCAGCGGGTTGTCGCCGGTGATCATCACCGTGCGAATGCCCATCGCGCGCAGCTCGTCGAACCGCTCACGCATGCCATGCTTTACGACGTCCTTCAGGTGAATCACACCGAGCGCGCGAGCGCCTTGGCTGTCGTGGGCAGCGACAACGAGCGGGGTGCCGCCGGCGGCGGAGATGCCGTCGACGAGCGGTCCGAGCTCGGGTGGGATCGAGCCGCCCGCCGCGCGGATCCACTCGGCGACCGAGCTTGCCGCGCCCTTGCGCACCTGGCGGCGTCTCACCGTTCTCGGCGAGATCGGCACCGCTCATGCGGGTCTGCGCGGTGAACGGGACGAAGGTCGCGTGCGTCAGTTCGCCAGGATGCCGCTCGCGCAACCCGTACCGCTCCTTCGCGAGCACGACGACAGAGCGGCCCTCAGGCGTCTCGTCAGTCAGGCTCGACAGCTGTGCCGCATCGGCGAGCTCGGCTTCGCTCACACCTGGCATCGGCAGGAACTCCGACGCCTGCCGGTTGCCGAGCGTGATCGTTCCGGTCTTGTCGAGCAGCAGTGTGTTCACATCGCCGGCGGCCTCGACGGCGCGACCCGACATCGCGAGCACGTTGCGCTGCACGAGGCGGTCCATGCCGGCGATACCGATGGCGGACAGCAAGGCGCCGATCGTGGTCGGGATCAGGCACACCAGCAACGAGACGAGCACGATGCCGGTCACACCGTTGCCGGTCAGCGCACTCGAGTTCGGCACGCCGGGCTGCTGCGCCTTGGAGAAGATGGCCAGCGGCTGCAGGGTCGCCACCGCGAGCACGAAGATGATCGTCAGCGAGGCGAGCAGGATGTTCAGCGCGATCTCGTTCGGCGTCTTCTGCCGGCTGGCGCCCTCGACGAGCGCGATCATCCGATCGATGAAGCTCTCGCCCGGCTTTTGCGTGATCACGACCACGATGCGGTCGGAGAGAACCTTCGTGCCGCCGGTCACCGACGAGCGGTCGCCGCCCGATTCGCGGATGACCGGCGCCGACTCGCCGGTGATCGCCGACTCGTCGACGCTGGCGATGCCTTCGACGACGTCGCCGTCGCCGGGAATCGTCTCGCCGGCCTCGACCACGACGAAGTCGCCCTGCTGAGCTGGCTCGCCACGATCTCCTGGATGCTGCGAGCGTCGACCGTCATCCCGGGCTTCCAGCCGCTGACCCGGCGGGCCATCGTGGTCGTCTTGGCGCGCCGCAACGTCTCCGCTTGCGCCTTGCCGCGACCTTCCGCCACGGCCTCGGCCAGGTTGGCGAACAGCACCGTGAGCCACAGCCAGGCCGTCGTGATGATGGCGAACGCCGTGTGGTCGCGGATCGCCAACCAGGTGGTGAACACCGAGCCGATCTCGACGATGAACATGACCGGGTTCTTGTACAGCGTCGCCGGGTTCAGCTTGCGGAACGCGTCCGGCGTCGAGCGCCACAATTGGTGGGGATCGAGGAAGCCGCCCTGCACCCGATGCGTTGTCGAGCGCCGGGATGTGTCGGGGTGAGCGTGGTCGACGTCATCAGTGCAGACCTTCCGCGAACGGGCCGAGCGCGAGCGCTGGCAAGTAAGTGAGAGCGACGACGATCAGCACGACGCCGACGACCATGCCGATGAACAGCGGTCGGTGGGTGGGCAACGTGCCTTCGGACACCGGAACCGGTTGCTGCCTGGCGAGTGACGCCGCCAACCCGAGCACGAAGATCATCGGGATGAAGCGGGCGCCGAGCATCACGATGCCGAGCACCGTGTTGTACCAGTTCGTGTTCACTCCGATGCCGGCGAACGCCGAGCCGTTGTTGTTGGCGGTCGAGGTGAAGGCGTACAGCACCTCCGACAGACCGTGCGCGCCGGTGTTCTCCATCGCCGCGCGTTCACCGGGTAAGGCCATTGCGACCGCCGTGCCGATGAGCACGAACGCAGGCGTCGTCAGGAAGTACAGGGATGAGAACTTCATCTCGCGCGCTGCGATCTTCTTGCCGAGGTACTCCGGTGTTCGCCCGACCATCAAGCCGCCGACAAACACGGTGATCACGGCGAGCACGAGGATGCCGTACAGGCCGCTGCCGGTACCGCCGGGAGCGACCTCACCCAACTGCATGTCGAGCAGCGTGATCGCGCCGCCGAGGCTGGTGTAGGAGTCGTGCATCGAGTCGACCGCACCGGTTGACGTCAACGTCGTCGCCGAAGCGAACGTCGCAGAGTCGAGCACGCCGAACCGTGTCTCGGTGCCCTCCGACGCCGCGCCGACCGCGGTCGGCACGCTGCCGTGGTGTACGCCCTGAGCGATGTTGAGGCCGATCACGCTGAGGATCGACAGCACAGCCATGACGGCGACGATCGCGAGGCCCTGCCGCTTGTCGCCGACCATGCGGCCGAACGTGCGCGGCAGCGCGAATCCGATGACCAGCAGGAAGTAGATCTGGAACCAGTTGGTCCAGTTGGTCGGGTTCTCGAACGGGTGCGAGGAGTTCGCGTTGTAGGGACCGCCGCCGTTCGTGCCGAGCTCCTTGATGGCCTCCTGCGAGGCGATCGGACCGCCGGTGATCGACTGGTGACTGCCGGCGATGGTGTTGACGACGTGCGTGGCGTGGAAGTTGTCGATCGCCCCGCCTGCGATGAGGATCACCGCGAACACGACCGAGATCGGCAGCAGGATGCGGGTGACGGTGCGGATCAGGTCGACCCAGAAGTTGCCGAGCTGATCGGTACGCGAGCGCGCGAAGCCACGCACCAGGGCAATGGCGACGCAGATGCCGACCGCCGCCGATGCGAAGTTCTGCACCGCGAGGCCGGCCATCTGCGCGGTGTAGCCCAGCGTCGATTCGCCCGAGTACGACTGCCAGTTGGTGTTCGTCGTGAAGCTCGCGGCGGTGTTGAACGACTGCCCTTGCTCCATGCCCTTGTAGCCGAGGCTGAACGGCAAGTGATGCTGCGCGCGCAGCATCAGGTAAAGCCCGAGCACGGACATGAGCGAGAACGCCAGCACGCTGCGCAGGTACGTCGACCACTTCTGGTCGGCGTCCGGGTTCACCCCGATCGCGCGGTAGATGACGCGCTCGGCGCGCCAATGGGTCTTGCTCGTGAAGACCCGTGCCATGTAGTCGCCAAGTGGCCGGTACGACAAGGCCAGCGCGATGACAAGTGAAACGAGGAAGAGAATACCTGCGAGTGTCGCGTTCATTTAGAACCGCTCCGGCATCAGCAACGCGATGACTAGGTAGATGGCGACGCCGATCGCGAGGATCAGCCCGATCAGATTTTCGGCGCTCACAGCTTCTCGGCCCCCCGTGCGATCAGCGCAAAGATGGCGAAGAGCGCAAGAGTGAGCAGGATGAAGAACAGGTCACGCATGGTGATCTCCCTGAAGTTCAGAATTGGGCGCAGGCAAGTTGGTGTCGTTCGACGTCAAGATTTCGGGCCAGTGCCATGGCGAACCCGGTGGCGACGAGAACGCCGATACGAATCGACGTCCTGGCGACCAGCCCAGCCGAGCTGGCCGTCCGCGTGGACGACGAGGCCGTTCAGCATCAGCCATCCGCACGCCGCGACGAACGAGGCTCGTCAGCGGGCGGCACCACCAGCAGACGATGCCGACGGCTACTGCCATGACGGCGAGCTGGGTACCCCAGTGGACGCCCTTGCCTGCGCTGGCGATCGCCACAGCCACGCCCAGAGTCACGCCGAACGCAACGATGCCGACGAATGCGTCGGGCAGGCGCGGATCCGCGGGGCTGACGGCTCGGCGGCGGACGGCGAAAGCGCGGGACCGGCCGTGCGTCAAAGGCAGCACAGCGGCCTCCTTTCGAATCGGTGCCGAGGACGGCAACGGATTCAGTGAAGCTCTGCGCCGCTGCCGGGTGGCTCGTTTCTTGATGGAACCCTGACGCGGGCGCACGAAACCCTGACGCGTTCCTGACGCATCTGGGTCTAACTGCGGTCGCCGACCGGTAGCGTCCGAGCCATCAGAGCCCTCGACCGTCGACTCAACGCGGCTCCGGCACCCGGCGTGGTTGCCGCGGTCGTCGGTGCGCTGGCGCGCTCTTCGTCGCGGCACGCGACGTCAGCCACGGCGGACACCTCGGCGCATTCGCGCTCGCGAGCAACGTCTTCGTGCACCCCGGCGCCAGCACCGACCTGCCAGTGCACACCGGCACCAATGGGTACGACGGGCAGTTCTATTACCGGCTGGCACTCAATCCGTTGACCCACCAGGCGACGGCGTTCCACATCACCCTGGACAACCCGCCGTACCGCCAGCAGCGAATCGGATTACCCGCCACCGCCTGGGCGGTGCGTGAGGTGTTCCGCGCCCCGACGTCCCTCGCCCTTGTTCTGGTGAATGTTCTTGCGCTCGTCGCCATCGGGTGGGCGGGCGCGATGTGGGCGCGCAAGTACGGCCGCTCGCCGTGGTGGGGTATCGCGCTCGCAGCATCGCCGGCACTGGTGATGGCACTGGCCCGTGACCTGACGGAGCCATCGGCCACGGCCGCGCTGGTTGCGGGCCTGCTGCTATGGACGCGCGGACGGCTATGGCTTGCCTCCATCGCCTTCACCGCCGCCGTCCTCTGCCGAGAAACGGTGCTCGTCGTGTTGCTGGGCATGGGTGTGTGGTGTCTCGTGCAGCTGCTGCGCGGTGGTGGCAGCCGGATTCGACGCACAAGCGCAGCGCAAATAGTTGCACTGTGCATACCGGCGGCGATCGAGGTCGGCTGGCAGTTCCACGTGAAGGAAGTCTGGGGTGACAAGAAGCTCCCGACCTTGTCAGGAAACGGGCAGGTCGGATTCAGCTTGTTGAAGCCGGTGCGATCGTTCTTCTTCAATGCCCGCGACATCGGTTTGTCGCATCAAGGAATCCTCGACGGGATCTGGCTGGTCGAGCGCTTCCTGCTGCTCGGGCTGCTGATTGTGGTGGCTAGCGGATTGCTGCGATCCGCTGCGCCACCTGAGATCCGGCTCGGGTGGGTCTTCGCCGCACTACTCGGTCTGAGTGTGGCGTGGAACCAGGACGTCGAGTTCGTTCGTGCCGCGAACGAGGCCATCATCGTTGGGCAACTGCTGCTACTAGCGCGCAAGGATCGCGTCGCCCGTACAGCGATGACCGGAATTGCAGGATGGTCGGTACTCGTCGCGGCCGTGTACGCCGCCGCGTTATAGGTGGCTACGGCGACGCGGGGCCGCCGACGCGGACAATCGTGCCGTCCTTGGGGGAGCGGCACTCGTAGGTGCGCGCACCAATGAAGCACAGACTCCCTGCGTCATCGCCGTACGCGCCGGCGTTGTAGATGGGTGCACCCGTTTCAGTCCAGCGCACCGCGCCGGTCGACACGTCGAGCACGGTATACACGGCGCCCGCAACGTCGTTCTCGGGAACGCCAGCCGGAATCCATTGCCGGATCGGCCCTTCCAGGTAGCTGCCGTTGCCCATCTCGGGGATGACGACCACGTCGGTGTTGACCGGCACGGCAAGCAGTTCGGACTGTCCGCCTGAGTAGGGAGGTGTCGTCCAAGTCGCGGCACCGGTCGCCAAGTTGAGCCGCTGTGTCACGACGCCGGACCCGCAGCCGAACGTCGCCGCCAGCACATCGGCGTCCGCTGCGAGGCTACTCAACCCGCCGTCCCCCGACTTGTTTACCGCGCACCCTGGGGGCGCGGCGTCAGTCCACGACAGGACGCCAGTGCGCGCCTGCACTGCCACTGCGTGACCCGTCGACTCGAAGACGACAAGACCAGGCATTGCCACCAGAGCAGGCGATTGGACGTCGCCGGTGACCGTTGAGCGCCACAGCGGCGTACCGGTGGCGAGGTCTAGGACATCGAGCTGTTCGGTCGCGGGGTAAATCATCGCAGCGCCGACTTCGTGACCGACTCCGATGACGACGACTCCGCCACCCACCGCGAACTCCAGCAGGTCGGGTTCCTTGGAATCGTGGAACTCCCACACCTGCTGGCCGCTCTTCGCATCGGTCGCGGCGACCGTAGGGCTACCGGTCTTCGGGTACCCGACGGTCAGGCGCAGCGCCCCGACGGTGACCGGGCCGCGGCTGGCGAAGAACTGGCCGGGCGCGGCGGTCTTGGCGAGCGCGGCATCGCGTGCACCTGGCAGCACGGTGATGACCGGCGGCCCGGACGTCGGCGGCAGCGTCCCGAGGATCTCGGCGTAGGACTCCCCGCCGGGCGCTGCACTCGACGCCGAGGGGAACGCAGGCGGCTGACTGCGCAATGCACTACTGGCGTTGGCGTGACACCCGGCGAGCACGAGACAGCCGACGAGAATCGCCGCCGCCACTCGATGCGCGTCATCGCGCGGGATTTCCGGTGGCCCTCACGCTGCTTCGACGGCTCCCATCTCAGCTCGGTTCCTGGTCGGCTAGGCCGCCGCTGTGTGTAGCCGCGGCTAGGCCGCCGCGGTGTAGCCGACGCGGTTGCCGCGCGGCGCGACCATCAGCCACCAGATAGCCATCGTCCCAACCGCCAGCGCGACGCAGAACGGCAACAACGTCCATGCGCCGGCGCCTTGTCCGATCACTCCGGCGAGCCAGGGCAGCGCCGAGCCGCCGACCACCGACCCTGCGTTCATCACCCCGATGGCTGTCGGCACGAGTCGCGCCGGAGTCACATTGGGGACCATCGCCATCGCGGTCGGAAAGATCGGGCCTAGGAAGAAACCGATCAGGACGAACCCAGGGATGCTCGCTGCGCCGGGCAGCACCCAGATCAGCGCAGCGACGACGGTGACGCCGGCCAGGCAGCCGAACGCCATGTTGGCCGCACTTGCGCCGATCCTGGAGGCGAACGGGCTGATCAGGAACCGACCGAGCGTGAGCCCCAACCAGTACCCGCTGACGGTGTATCCAGCGAGCACGCGGTGTTCTCCACGAGCTTGGACCAGATAACTGAACCCCCAGTTGCCCATGCTGAACTCAAGCCCGACGTACACCGCGAGCAGCGCCGCGCCGAGCAAGACGCTCCGCTCTCGCATGGCGGTGGACAGGAGTCCTCGACTTCGTCCTGTTGCCGGCTCCTCAGCAGCCGGCGGTTCGGGAGCCGCCGACTCGTGCCGCGGGTAGGTGGCCCAGATGGCGACGACAAGTGGTACTTGGGCTACCGCGAGGACGAACCACACCGTTCTCCACGAGGCGAACCCGAGGATCCAGGTGGCAAGGAGCGGCCCCAGTAGCGCACCGACGCCAAAGAATGCGTGTAGGCGGTTGGTTAGGGCCGTCGGACGCGGAAGTGTCACGACGAATGCCTGGAATCCCGACTCCGCGACCCCGGTCCCAAAGCCCCCGGCAATACCGACCAGGACGAACGCGGCGAACGGCGGGCGCGTGGCCACGTAGAAGCCGGTCACCGCAGTCACGACCGCGCCGACGATGAGCGTCGTCTGCATGCCGAGGCGGTGCACCATCGCGCCAGCGAGCAGGCTCGCCAGCACGAAGCCGGCAGACCCGGTGAAGAACGTGGTGCCGATCGCTGCCTTGCTCACGTCGTAGTCGCTGATCTGCGCGGGCAGCAGGACGCCGGTAACACCGGCGTTCACGCCGACCAGGACGAAGGCTGCGAACGCCACGACGACCGGCGTCCGGTCACTCGCTCGAAGGGCGTGCATGCGCCCTCCAGATGGGCGACGGGACGACGGCTGCGACGTCACCTTAGCGATCGCGAAGCTAGGATCCGCTCATGGGTGGAGCCGACATCTACCGACCTGAGCAGTGGACTGACTTCTTTATTCTGGTCGGAACCGGTGCAGTCACGCTGACGGGCTTGGTCTTTGTGGCGATGGCCCTCAACCTCAAAGTGATCGCGGTCGACGCAACACATCGCTATCGAGCCATCAACACGCTGTCGGGTCTGGCGCTGGTCTTCATGCGCTGCGCGCTCGTGCTTATGGGAGCTCAAAAGCATCGTTCAATAGGCGTCGAACTGTTCGTCGTTTCCGCTATTTCGATGGCCATCTTCCTCAGGGGCTACGCCAAGGCCATCAAGATGAGCAAGGGTCTAAGACTGTCCCGCATCCTTGGCGGAAGCGTCGTGCACGTGACTGAGATGATCGGTGCCGCGCTGTTCTTCTTTGGCCACCTACCCGGGCTCTATGTTGCAGCAATAGCGATGGTGGCGAACACTTGCTACACGATTACGGCAGCGTGGTTACTCGTCATAGGGATTGCCGATCAAAAGACTGCCTAGCCGACAAGGAGGACCATGATGCGTGATCAGCCACCGTTTCGCGCCGACCACGTCGGTAGCTTGCTGCGTCCGAAGAATCTGTTGCAGGCCCGTGAGGAGCACGCCGCCGGTCGGCTCGGGGCCGACGAGCTACGCGCGATCGAGGACGACGCGATCCGCGACGTCGTGGCGATGCAGGAGAACGTCGGTCTGCAATCGGCAACGGACGGCGAATTCCGGCGGACGTCGTGGCACATGGACTTCATCTACTCACTCGGCGGAATCTCGCGCACCGACGAGAAGATCACCGTCCACTTCGAGAACGAGGCAGGCAATCTCGACTTCGAGGCGGCGGCGCTACGGGTGCACGACCGCATTCGGCTTGACGAGACCATCTTCGCCAACGCGTTCTCGTTCCTGAAGCAACAGGTCACGACGGCCACCCCGAAGCTGACGATCCCGTCGCCGAGCATGGTGCATTACCGGGGTGGTCCGGCCGCCATCGACCCCGGCGTCTACCCCGACATCGAGATCTTCTGGGCCGACCTGGTCGCGGCGTATGCGCAGGAGGTGCGGCGTCTCGGCGAGCTCGGAGTCACCTACCTGCAGCTCGACGACACCAGTCTCGCGTATCTCAACGATCCTCGGCAGCGGGCAATGATGACCGCTCAAGGCGCCGACGCCGAGCATTTGCACGAGCGCTACATCCGCAACATCAATGCCGTGCTCGAACACAAGCCTGCTGGCATGCGCGTGACGACCCACATGTGCCGCGGCAACTTCCGGTCGTCGTGGACCGCGTCAGGCGGCTACGACTTCGTCGCCGAGGCGCTCTTCGGGCAGCTCGGCGTCGACGGTTTCTTCCTCGAATACGACGACCCGCGGTCGGGCGACTTCGCACCGCTGCGGTTCGTGCCGCCCGGCAAGATGGTTGTGCTCGGGCTGGTGACGACCAAGCGCGGCGCGTTGGAGAGCAAGGACGACCTGAAGCGCCGCATCGAAGAAGCGAGCCACTACGTGCCGCTCGAGCAGCTCTGCCTGTCACCGCAGTGCGGCTTTTCCTCGACCGTCGAGGGCAACGCCCTCACCTACGACGAAGAGGTCGCGAAGCTTCAGCTCGTCGTCGAGACCGCACACGAAGTCTGGGGCTGACGTCGAGGTCAGGAAAACGTGGAGTGCTGATCCTGACCGGTGGCATGGCGGTAAGCGCCGAAGCTGCTGTAGACGTTCCCCGACCACGCGAATTCCGCGGCGGTGCTGCTGGCTCCGACCACCTGGAAGTGGTTGTAGTCGCTGCGGTTGCCATTCTCCGATCCGCCAGGCACGGTCCCGTAGACGACGTGTCCGCTGTTCGTGGCGACGATCGTATTGTGGGTGAACGTGTCGTGCGATGCGTAGTACTGGACGAGCAGTTCAGGCGAGCCGTCGTCCAGTCGGTTGTTCCCGCGCAGGGAGTTGTACTCGAACGTGTTGTCGTGCGACGTGCCGGTGTTGACCCCACCACAGGCGTCCGCACCATTGCAGTAACCGCCGGTGGTAATTCCGGTGTAGAGGCTGCCCGTGACGTTGTTGTAGCTGACGAGCACGTGATCGGCGCTACCTCGGGGATTCTCGGCTGCGACTTCGATCCCAATGTCGCTGTCAATGACCCGATTAGACCGGACGACGATGTGCGTGCCGCCGTCGATGTAGATGCCGTCGGCGCAGTTGCACCAATCGGCCACCCCGTTTGTCGTGCCTTCCCAATAGGCCGGGTTCCCGCGTGATTGGATGCGGGCGATCGTGTTGCCGGCGATGAGTCCGTTGCGGGCCCGGTTGAGCGTCGTGTAGCGGTACTTGCCGGAGAGCGTCGGCTCGAAGCCGATCGCGTCGATCCCGATGTTGTTGTTGTCCTGGATGCGGTTGCCTTCGATGGCCCAACCATCGACGTTGCCGTTGACGACGACGGTTTCGCTGGCTCCGAGGTGGAGGTGCTCGACGACATTGTCTCGGATGGTGAGCTTGCTGATGGGTGCGTGCGGGTCATCGCCGTAGGCGGCGATGCCGTGAGCGTTGATGTCGAAGCTGCCCAGCGTGCCGTTGTCGTTGCCGAGGTCGTGGACATGGTTCCCCACGATCTGGATCGACGTGTCGTGCCCGTGTATGTAGATACCGGCGGGCGTCACGCCGAGCTTGGCCGAGCGATATCCGGTGAGATCGAGCCCGCGCACCGTCACGGCGCTGCTGTCGGCGATCTCGATGAGGGCGGTGAGGCCACTCGGCGGCGTCAAGCCGAACCCACTGAGGATCGGGTACTCGTGCGGGTACGGGCTAATCGTGACGCCGTAGACGCCGGCGAGGCGGACCCGCTGGTGGTAGATGCCGCCGCGCAACTCCACCTCGCCACCGGACGCGAGCCGGCCGACTGCGACCTGGATTGTCCGCAACGGTGCTGCTGCCGTTCCGGCGTTGCTGTCCGATCCGTGCGGCGACACGACGAGGACGCGCGGCGCGGCGTCCGCCTTGGCCGGCGTCAGCGAGATCGCCCCGAATAGGCCCATCCCAAGGATCGCCAGAACGCCTACCGCACGCATGCTGTGGGCTCGCACTGTGCCGCCTCTCAGCCCACAACCGGCGCAGCTTCAACTGCGGCCCGTTGGTCGCGTAGATGTACGTGGTTCGTGGGTTGCGCCACGATCCTACCGGGCCCGCTTACGGTTGGCCCGGTTGTAGGCGACTAGTCATCGGCAGCACGGATGTGCTGTCTGACCCGACCGTTTACGGGCAGCTTTCCGGTCTGTACGCCCACTGAGTCGCCCGACAGATCCTGGACGAGAAGCTCGCTCGCGGCGAGGTTACCGAGGAGGAGTACCTGAGACGCCGCGACCTGCTCAGCCGATGACCAACATCGATGCACGCGGCCGTGGGTTGTTGATCGGCGCGGTCGTGATTCTCGCAGCGGTGTCCACATTGCTGATCGGGGCGAGCCGCGGCGCCGTTCGCACACGGTCTCGCTGCGGGTGACCAACGTTGGGGTGATCGCCCACGAACTCGTCGTCCTTCCGTTGCGATCGGCTCAAGGCATCGGCGCGCGTGCAACCGGCTCAGATGGAAAGGTCGACGAAACTGGCAGCGTCGGCGAGGTCTCCGCGTCCTGCGCACAGGGCGCTGGTGACGGCCTCCGCCCCGGCAGCACCGGCTGGGCCGCACTCACCCTTCCCGCCGGACGATACGAACTGCTTTGCAACCTGCCCGGGCACTACGAGGCCGGGATGTACACCGAACTCGACATCACCTGAACCCCTCACAAACACACACGTCCGGATCATGGCGAACAGTGAGGGCTGCGCGGAAGGAATACAAAACGGATGGCAGTAACAGAGCTTCGTCTGGTCGTCACCACCGACGACTACGACACCGCCCTGGACTTCTTCCGAGATGTTCTCGGCCTCACGGTTGCAGCGAACTACGACACCGAAAGCGGCCGTGCGACGCTCCTGGAGGCCGTCCGCGCAAGGCTAGAACTCTTCGACGCACGTCAAGCCGCGTATATCGATGATGTCGAGGTCGGACGTCGAGTGGCCGGGCACATCAGGATCGCGTTCGAGGTGGACGACACGGTTGCCAGTACGGAGGCCGCCGTGCGGCGGTGCGACCCTCATCGCAGCGCCGACGCGCACACCGTGGGGATCGCTGAACTCCAGGCTCGCGGCTCCGGCGAACTTGCAGCTCACGCTCTTCAGCGAGGAGCCGGCCAACTCCACGGCCTGATCGATCGAGTGGCACGTGGTCACCAGGGTGCTCGACCGTGACCTGAACGCAAACTAACCGCTGCCAGGCGGTCTGCCTGTCAGCGAAGGGAGCTAGCGCCTCTCCGTCTCAGCGCCGGTGTCGCCAGCGTGAGGTGCGACGTTGGCACCCTTGACGCGCGAGAGTCCGCGCGCGCGCCCGATGCGAGCCGATCCCTCGCTCACGGCCCGCATCTTGCGTCAAGGCTGCTCGATAAAGAACCCTCATCGTCAACACCCTCGTCCAGCGCCGTAGATCCGCGCCGGCCCGCTGTAGTGTCACCGATCACCTAACACCGCACCAGAAGCAGCTCTACTGCTGCGTCGTGCTCGACCTGTATTCACGCCAGTCGGCTCGGCCGTCGGGCGCTCGCGGGTGCAGTCCACGACGACCCCGAAGGCAGCCAGTTCACCATGGGCGCACCCGAAAACGTCCGCGCCGCACTGCACAGTCCATGTGGGGACCGGTCGTCGGACCTTGGTGATAACGCCGGAGTCCGTTGCTCCATGTGCGAGCTACTGCCACAACTCGTCGAACTCGACTGGCCATGCCGATCGACATCGACCAGTTCTCATTCCCGCCACAGCGGGCTACCTCCCCCCTACGCATCTATCCTCCGAGACGGCACAGTCAACATCCACCCAGAGCGCTTCGATCTGCACGTGTACGCGTCTTCGCAGCTTGAAGCGGAGGGAGCGGGTGACGGGAATCGAACCCGCACTGTCAGCTTGGGAAGCTGATGTTCTGCCATTGAACTACACCCGCGCGCGCCGACCGGCCGAACGAGCCGGCTCCGACTGCCGGCCCCACTCTACCGACGCGATCTCAGACCCGGCCACCGCGACAACCAGCGCCGGATCACTCGCCGTCCCCTACCGATGAGCGATGATCGTCGGCATGACCCGTGTGCTGATGATCCTGGGATCGGGCGAGACCAGCCCGGCCATGGTGACGCCGCACCAGCACGTGTTCGCCGGTCTCGCGGCCGGCACCAAAGGGGTCGTGCTCGATTCGCCGTACGGGTTCCAGGAGAACGCCGACGAACTGACCGAGCGCACGATCCAGTACTTCCGGGAGAGTGTGGGCTTCGAAGTGGAGGCCGTCAGCTTCCGGTCGGCTCCTGTCGCCGACCCGGTCTCCCACGCGACCGAGATGGCCCGGCTACGCACAGCGGGCTGGATCTTCGCCGGGCCGGGCAGTCCGTCGTACGCATTGCGAACATGGGCGGGGAGCGCCGTACCCGAGGCGTTGCACGGGGTCTTGCGCGACGGCGGAGCCGTGGTCTTCGCGTCGGCAGCAGCCCTCACGCTCGGCCTCGTCACCGTGCCGGTCTATGAGATCTACAAGGTCGGCGAAACGCCCCGGTGGTTGGACGGCCTCGACGTCTTCGGTCGGGCGACGGGTCTGCGCGCGGCGATCGTGCCGCACTGGAACAACGCCGAGGGCGGCACTCACGACACTCGCTTCTGCTACCTCGGTGAACGCCGGCTGCGCATGCTCGAAGACCTGTTGCCCGAAGACACCTTCGTGCTCGGCATCGACGAGCACACCGGCATCGTCATCGATCTCGACTCGGGTAGCGCGGAGATTGTCGGCCGCGGCTCGATCACGGTGCGCGTCCGCGACCGCGAGTGGTCCCTCGTGGCGGGATCGAGCACGACGCTGAAAGAGATCGCCGACCATGCACAGGTCGAGACCCGACCGACTGCGCTGCCCAGTGGTCCGACCGTAAGCCCCGAAATCGCAGCACTCGAGCAGGCACTCGAGCAACGCGACGTCCGCACGGCTCTTGCGTTGAGCCGCTGAACTCGACCGGGCCGCATCCACCGACGCGCAACGGCAGACGGCGGCGTCCTACCTCGCGCGATGCATCGCCGCGCTCGGGAGTCTCGTCGACCGCAACGCCGCGGTGACGCCCTACATCGAGCTGTTGCTCGCCGAGCGCACGCGCGCCCGCGACGAGCAGCGGTGGGCCGACTCCGATGCGATTCGCGACGGACTCAGCGCGATCGGCGTCGAGGTCCGGGACGGCCCAGCTGGCGCGTCCTGGACGCTCACCCGATGACTGCCGCGCCCATCGCGCTGGTCGGGTCGGGTGAGTACCTGCCGGTCATGACCGAGATCGAAGGTGCGCTGATCGCCGGTCGAGCGCCGCGGTATGTGCAGCTCGCGACAGCGGCGGCACCTGAAGGCCAGAGGTCGCTCGACCGCTGGCAGCAGCTCGGCAAGCAGCAAGCTGACCGTCTCGGCGTCGAGCAGGTAGTTGTCGACGTAAGAACTCGGGCGGACGCCGATAACCCCGCGTTTGCCGCGGCGATCGGCGGAGCCGGGCTGATCTACCTGTCTGGCGGCAACCCCGCGTATCTCGCGGAGACCCTGCGCGACACCGCGGTGTGGCGTGCGATCGTGGCGGAACATCAGGCGGGCGCGGCGGTTGCCGGTTGCAGCGCGGGTGCGATGGCTTTGAGCGACTGGGCGCCGCGCATCCGGGACCTGAACAACGACCAGCCGACCGGGCTCGGTCTGGTGCCACACGTTCGGGTGATCCCGCACTTCGACACGATGCCGTCGCGGGTGCCAGACGTGCTGCGCAACGCGCTGCTGCGCCTACCCGGGGCGACCACCCTGCTCGGCATCGACGAAGACACCGCGTTAGTGGGCGGTCCGCACGACTGGGAGGTCCAAGGTCGACAGTCAGTGTGGTTGCTCAGCGAAGGCGCGCGGCAGGAATTCGTCGCCGGCACGCAGTCTGACCACCCCCTGACATTCCTACATCGATCATGTAGCGCTTGCTAATGCAGTTGGTGTCAGGCCTCGGGACCAGGTAAACAGTGCCCACGCAGCTCCGAGGCACGAAGCCCCAAGACACGGAGGTCGTCCATGGCAACCGAACCGATCGTGATCCCAGACGCCACGGCACAGCCGGCGGAATACAAGCAGGCGCTGCTCGACCTCATCGGTGACACCGACCCGATCGGCACCCTCGGATCGACGGTCGAGAAGTGGCGCGCCATCACCAGCGGCCTCACCTCCGAGCAGCTGACCACGCAGCCGGTCGACGATGAATGGTCGGTCGCGCAGATCACCGGCCACCTCTTCGACGTCGATCTGGTCTATGGCTTCCGCTGGCGGTTGATGCTGACCGAAGACAACCCCAGCTATCCCGGCTACGACGAGAAGCTCTGGACGCCGATGCCGCGCCTGCCGTTTCCGCAGCTCCTCGAGGCGTGGTCCGGCCTTCGGGCGTCGAACATGCTGGTACTCCGGGCAAACTGGCCGGCCGCAGCGCATCGCTCCGCCAACCACTCGGAGCAGGGTCCGGAGACCCTGGACGTGACCGTTCGCAAGATCGCCGCTCACGATCTAGCCCACCTGAACCAGATGCAGCGCGCGGCCGAAGCGGCCGGGTGATCGGCGTCCGCCTCGCCGGTGGCACGCCACCCACCGACCGATAGATTGCGCGCGTGCTGCTCTCCGACCGCGACATCAGGGCCGAGCTCGCGGCCGGCCGCGTCGTCCTTGACCCGTTCGACCCGATCATGGTCCAGCCGTCGAGTGTCGACGTCCGGATCGACAAGTTCTTCCGGGTCTTCGAGAACCACCGCTACCCGCACATCGATCCGGCCATCGAGCAGCCCGACCTGACCCGCCTGGTCGAGCCCGCCGTCGACGAGCCGTTCATCCTGCACCCGGGTGAGTTCGTGCTCGCCTCGACGTATGAGGTCATTACCTTGCCGGACGACGTAGCCGGGCGTCTCGAGGGGAAGTCCAGCCTCGGCCGGCTGGGGCTGCTGACTCACAGCACGGCCGGCTGGATCGATCCGGGATTCTCCGGCCACGTCACCCTCGAGCTGAGCAACGTCGCGACGCTGCCGATCAAGCTCTGGCCCGGGATGAAGATCGGTCAGCTCTGCCTGTTCCGAACCTCCTCGCCGTCCGAGTTCCCGTACGGCAGTTCTGTCTATGGCTCGCGATATCAAGGACAGCGCGGGCCAACGCCGTCCCGGTCGTGGCAGAACTTTCACCGCACCCAGATCTGACTCAACGCGGAGGTACCGATGGCGATGCGCCTCGGAAACGTCGTCTTCGACAGCGCCGACCCCACGGCGGCGGCGGCGTTCTATTCCGAACTCACCGGCTGGCCGATCGTGCGAACCGACGACGATTGGATCGATCTCGAGACGGAAACCGGTGCCGCGCTTTCACTGCAGCTCGCACCAGACCACGTGAGACCGCAATGGCCAGATGCCGTCGCGCCCGCAGCAGGCCCATATCGACTTCATCGTCGACGACATGGACGCCGAGCATGCCCGCGCGCTAGCGCTCGGTGCGACGCTGCTCGACGACTCGGCCGGACCATCCGACGTTCCGGGTATTCGCCGATCTCGACGGCCACCCGTTCTGCCTCTGCAGTAGCTAACGGCGTTCACTAGCTAACGGAGTGCAGTAGCTAACCGAGCCGGTGTTGCATCCAGACGTTCGGCTCGACGTAGACCGCGTGGTCGTGCTCGACCGATGCGTGCACGGGAACCAACGCACCGGGCACGACCACGTCGCCTGAGACGTCAAACGGCAAGCCTGTCCAGTCGCGCCACTGGGCGAGCGTGCCACTGATCGTCATCGACGTCGGCGCGATCTTGACGACGTGCGCGCCGAGGCGTTCGTGCACGCGCAGCCACGGATCGGCGAGCAACCCATCTGGACGCCGGCGCGCCACGTAGTCGGCGATCGGCATCGTCGGCTCGAGTGATTTGTGGCTGGGCCGGACCGGCCCGAACAACGACCCGAACCCGAGGGCTGCGCAGCGATCGCGGACCCCGGTGAGCAACCGAG
Source organism: uncultured Actinomycetes bacterium (assembly GCA_963825425.1). Taxonomy (GTDB): domain Bacteria; phylum Actinomycetota; class Actinomycetes; order Acidothermales; family Acidothermaceae; genus PALSA-607. The sequence continues at coordinate 157,608 of CAWGTF010000015.1, read as the reverse complement.
CACTCAAGCCGGCACCTTGTCGAGCCGGCTGGACGGCGGCCTCCAGCAGAGTGGCAGCTGTCGGCGTCCGGCCGTCGTCCTCGTCGCGGACAACCTGCTCGAGGATCGCGTCCCAGCCGCGGTCGGGAAGCGACGCGACCTCGCCGTCCCACGCGAAGGAAGCAGCGACCACGATGCCGACCACTTCGTCGCCGTCGAGTGCCGCGAACTGGAGCTCAGGAAACGAGGTCGGCAGCCGGCCCATCAGTCGAGCCACCGGATCCTTGTACATGAACGTGGGCCACGACTTGGGCATCGCGTACGTCGCATCGAGGAGTTCGGGCCGCTCTGCCAAAGTGACAATTTCCATGGCGCCTACTACGCGTCTGGGCCGGGGCCGCGGACCGAACGCAACAACACCTCCGCGACGTCGATCACCACGACGTCCGCGCGCGCCGAGCCTTGCGACTGCCGATCACGAACCGCATCGCCCAGCATCACCCGGCAGTACGGGCAGGCAGTGACGACGACGTCAGGGTCGAGCGCGAGCGCTTCATCGATGCGCTCGTGATTGATTCGCTTGCCGACGCGCTCCTCCATCCACATTCGCGCACCGCCGGCACCGCAACAGAAGCCACGCTCCTTGCAGCGCGGCATCTCCGTCGACGTCAGGCCCGGCACCGCAGCGAGTACATCGCGCGGTTGCCCGTACACCTTGTTGTGCCGGCCGAGGTAACAGGGGTCGTGATAGGTCACCGACGAATCAACGGCGGACGTCGCCTGCAACCGGCCTTCGGCCACCAAGGTCGCCAGCAACTCGGTGTGATGCACGACCTCGAAGTCGCCGCCGATCTGCGGATACTCGCGCGCGATCGTGTTGAAGCAGTGCGGGCACGACGCCACGATCTTTCGCGCGCCGACCGACTGCAACGTTGCCACGTTTTGCTGCGCCAGCTGCTGGTAGACGAACTCGTTGCCCATCCGCCGCGCCGGATCGCCGGTGCACGTCTCGAGCGGCCCGAGCACCGCGAACTCGACTCCTGCGGTGTGCAGCAGCTCAGCAACCGCGCGCGTCGATGCGCGAGCGCGGTCGTCGGACGCACCGGCGCAACCGACCCAGAACAGGTACTCGACGTCGGCCGGAATCTGCGAACCACGACCAACAACGCGGACGTCGAATGGCAGGCCTTCGGTCCACGCCAATCGGGTTGATGCGGGCAAGCCCCACGGGTTACCGGCGTTTTCGAGATTGCGCATCATGCCGCCGGCCTCGGCCGGGAATGCCGACTCGACCAGTACCTGATGCCGGCGCATGTCCATGATGTGGTCGACGTGTTCGATATCGACCGGGCACTCTTGCACGCACGCGCCGCACGATGTGCATGCCCAGAGCGCTTCGGGGTCGATGACCCCGCCCGCCTCAAGAGTGCCGACAAGTGGTCGCATCGCTGCAGCTGTCTGCGCACCTGCCAACAGCGTCGGCGCCTTGTCGAACAGGTGGTCGCGCAGCTCGGTGATGATCAGCTTTGGATTCAGCACCTTGCCGGTGTTCCAGGCCGGGCATGCCGACTGGCAACGACCGCACTCCGTGCATGTCGAGAGATCGAGCAGCCCTTTCCAAGTGAAGTCCTCGACCTTGCCGCGACCGAAATTGTCGTCGTCCAAAGGGTTTTCGAAGTCGATCTGGTGATCGCCTGAATACATCGGGAGGAGCGGTCCCAACGCATCGGGCTTGCGCGCGAAGTAGACGTTTAGCGGCGCAAACACGATGTGCAAGTGCTTCGAATACGTCACCAGCACGAGGAAGGACAGGACGACAATCAGCTGTGCGAGCACGAAGAACGTCTCGACACCGTGATTGGCCGCGCCGAGTGGATGCAACGCACGCGACACCAACCACGATGCGAACGACCACGGGTACGGCCGGTAGGGGAAGTTGCCGGTGTTCATCTGCGCACCGCGGTAGAGCAGCAACGTCGCGATGACGGTGAAGATCATGCCGAGGATCAACCACGCAGCGCCGGTGTGCGAACCGTAGAAGCGCGACGCGCGCCCGCGCCGTGCTGCCCGGTTGAGAAACCGGATCTTGGTGAAGACGACAAGTGCAACCAGCACGAGGGTGGCGAACACGTCCTCGATGAACCCGAGCCCTGCCCAGTCGCCGATGCCGAAGTTAGCTTTGAAGAGCGCGCCGTAGGCCTCGAGGATCGTGAGGCCGAGCACGAGGAACGCCCAGAATGTGACCGCGTGTGCAAGGCCGGGAACAGTCCACGCGAAGAGCTTGCGTTGCCCGATGACCTCGGTCACCTCGGCCCGTGGGCCCTTCACGTTCGTGGCGTGGGCAGCTGCGGCCGCTGATCGGCGTCCGGCCCGATCTGTTGCTTGTTGCCCCGATCGGATCAGCCGATACAGCCACCACAAACGACGACCGGTCAGCGCAAACGCGACGACCGTGGCAACCGTGCCGATGACGATGCGCAGTGTCATCGGTGCTCCTCGTCAGCTAGCCGCGCAACCCCCGACGGCGGTGATCCAGCGGTGATGTCGTCAGTTCGCGTAGGGGTCCGCGGGTGCAGTGGAAGCTGTCGCAAACGTGGTCACGGTGCTCGCCGCGACAGACGTACCCGCCGACGTGACGATGTCGTCCTCGAGCAAGTTGCCGGTGGCCGGGTCGAAGATGTAGCCAAGCTGGTCGCCCTCAAGGGTGACGTTCCCGGTGATCGTGCCGAAAATCATGATGCCGATGTGGCCGTTCGCGTCCTTGGCTCCCGACTGGATCCCCGTGCCAGGCAGATTCGCGAGCGCCACGTAAACGGCGAGGCGAAGCGGCGGCGAAGCCAACGGGTTCAGCAGCACTTGCTCGGCATTGACGAGGAACTGCGCGTCCGCGTTGGTCGAGGTGTAACCCTCCGACGCGTACACGGCCGCGAACGCTGCATTGACCGCGGACTGCAGCGCCGCCGAGTTGTTGGTCGAAAACGCGTTGAAGTCGGCTCGGGTCGGCGTGCTCGGGATGATCTTCGATCCGGAACCTTGCGTATAGAAGGTGGAGGTCCCGGCGTTGCCATCGAAGACCTGCGTGGTGTTCACCGAGCCCGAACCGGTCTGCAAGTGGGTGCTGAGGATCCCGAACTGACCCGTGTAGGCGGGCGACGTCGCCTCGGTCGTGGTGGTCGGGCCGAGGTTGGCGAGCGTGCCGACCTGCGCGCCGACTGAGTCGGCCACCGATGTCGTGCCGCCGAAGACCAGCGCACGACGAAGCGTTTGCGAGTAGTCGAGCAGCTGCGCCCGTCGTTCCGGGCGGCAGGGCTCCGACCGGCGACACCAGCAGCAGGGGAGCGTCCTTGGAGGCGACATCAGGACCCGCAGCGAGCGCATCGGGGAAGTTGACGCCGGTCGCGACGCCGACGACGGCCGGGATGTGGAAGAAGGTCTTGTGCCACCTGTGCGGCCGTTTCGTAACGGTCGGTCCCCGAGATCGCCGTCGCGGTCGGGTCGGCCGCAGCAGCCGGGCCACCCAGCGCGTAGTGCGTCCCACCCGCGTGCGCCGCGAGGTACGCGGTCGTCTCCTTGGCCGGTATCGACCCGTTAGTGAGCAGAATCGCTGCGCCCGCCTGGATCGCGGCCGGTCCACCCGCGAGCGCGTCCGGGAAGTTCAGGCCGGTCGCCTCGAACACCGTGGTGGGGTTTCCGAGCGCACCGGCGACGGCGACCGCTGTGGCGAACCGGTTTGCCCCGGCGAGGCGATGCACCACGAACCCGAGGCCGGTGATCGTCGTCGCGACCGCGGCGCTCACCGCCGACGTCCCGCCGAGGATGTAGACCGGCGCACCTGCGGGCAACACCCGGATGATCTCCGCACGGACCGACGCGTTCAATGCGTTGGACGACGTCAAGAGCAGCGGACCGCCCAACCTGGCCGCCAGCGGTACGCCGGCCAGCGCATCAGGGTAGGTATCGGCGCGGGTGAGCACCACTGCTGCGGCTGTGCCGGCGACCGCGAACTGGTCCTTCGACGCCGCGATCGCGGTGTCGAAGCGGCTCGCGCCGGAGATGCGCTGCACGTTCGAGGGCAAGAAGGCGGGCAGCGCCGACGGCACCGATGCGCGCACCGCGGCTGGCTGCGCGGCCGCGCCACCTGATGCCGCGACCAGCCCGCTGCCGACCACCGTGATCGCGGCAACCCCGCCGATCAACAAGCGCAGCGCACGTGGAATCGACGACATCAGCACATCCTCCGGATAGCCCCAGGCGCCCAATCGATGACCACCTCGGCTTCCCGAGGCTAGTGGGCGACCCCCGGCGAAACTACCCCACTAGCCTGCGGCTACTCCGGCGCGTGGGCGAGAAGATGGCTTTCTAGACTTGAGCCGATCAGACTCAACTCCGATTTGACATCCGACTATTGGCTACTAACATGAGTGGCACAGACTCAACTTTCGTAACGCCCTAGTCATTTCGAAGGAGACTCCCATGGCACGAGCGGTCGGCATCGACCTTGGCACGACGAACTCCGTCGTCGCCGTTCTTGAAGGCGGCGAGCCCACGGTCATCGCGAACGCCGAGGGATCGCGCACCACGCCGTCCGTCGTCGCGTTCGCCAAGAATGGTGAGGTTCTGGTCGGTGAGGTCGCCAAGCGGCAGGCCGTCACCAACGCAGACCGCACCATCCGGTCCGTCAAGCGCCACATCGGCACTGACTGGAACGTCGCGATCGACGACAAGAAGTACACCTCCCAGGAGATCAGCGCGCGCATCCTGCAGAAGCTGAAGCGCGACGCCGAGGCGTACCTCGGCGAGACGATCACCGACGCAGTGATCACCGTGCCGGCCTACTTCAACGACTCCCAGCGCGAGGCGACCAAGGAAGCCGGCACCATCGCCGGGCTGAACGTGCTCCGCATCATCAACGAGCCCACTGCGGCCGCACTGGCCTACAGCCTCGACAAGGGTGAGAAGGAGCAGACGATCCTGGTCTTCGACCTCGGTGGAGGCACGTTCGACGTGTCGCTGCTCGAGATCGGCGAGGGCATCGTCGAGGTCAAGTCGACCAGCGGCGACACTCACCTCGGTGGTGACGACTGGGACCAGCGCCTCGTCGACTACTTGGTGACGGCATTCAAGAACAGCAACGGCATCGACCTGTCCAAGGACAAGATGGCGCTGCAGCGGCTTCGCGAGGCGGCGGAGAAGGCCAAGATCGAGCTCTCGCAGCAGGCCGAGACCACGGTCAACCTGCCCTACATCACGGCGAGCGCCGAAGGCCCGCTGCACCTCGAGGTGAAGGTCACCCGCTCGGAGTTCCAGAAGATGACCTCCGACTTGCTTGACCGCACCAAGGGCCCCTTCCACCAGGCCATCAAGGACGCCGGCATCAAGGTCGACCAGATCGACCACGTGGTGCTGGTCGGTGGCTCGACCCGGATGCCCGCGATCGTCGATTTGGTCCGCGAGTTGACCGGTGGCAAGGAGCCGAACAAGGGCGTCAACCCCGACGAAGTCGTCGCGGTCGGCGCGAGCTTGCAAGCCGGCGTCATGAAGGGCGAGGTCAAGGACGTCCTGCTCCTCGACGTCACGCCGCTGTCGCTCGGCATCGAGACCAAGGGTGGCGTGTTCACCAAGCTCATCGAGCGCAACACCACGATCCCGACCAAGCGGTCGGAGACCTTCACCACGGCTGACGACAACCAGCCGAGCGTGCAGATCCAGGTCTACCAAGGCGAGCGCGAAATGGCTGCCTACAACAAGAAGCTCGGCATGTTCGAGCTGACCGGCCTGCCGCCGGCGCCGCGCGGAATCCCGCAGATCGAGGTCACCTTCGACATCGACGCCAACGGCATCGTGCACGTGTCCGCAAAGGACCTCGGCACGGGCAAGGAGCAGTCGATGACGATCACCGGCGGCTCCGCGCTGCCAAAGGACGACATCGAGCGGATGATGCGCGAGGCCGAATCGCACGCCGAAGAGGACCGCGCCCGCAAGGACGAGGCCGAGACCCGCAACCAGGCCGAGACGCTCGTCTACCAGACCGAGAAGTTCCTTCGGGAGAACGCCGAGACAGTGCCGGCTCCTGAGAAGGACGCCGTCGACACCGCGTTGGCCAACTTGAAGAAGGCGCTCGAGGGCACCGACATCGCCGCAGTCCGTACCGCGACTGATGAGTTGGCAGCGCAGAGCCAGAAGATGGGCAGCGCGATCTACGCGAACGCGCAGGCCACCAGTGCGGCCGCGGACCGACACGACGGTCACGACGGCGGCGAGAGCGGCCCGGCCGGCGGTGCCGGTGACGGTGCAGGTGACGGGGCCGATGAGGTGATTGACGCCGAGATCGTCGACGAGGGCACCTCGTGAGCGGCTCCGACCAGTACGAGTCGCCCCCGGAGCCAGTGGTCCGCGACAAGCGCCGCGTGCATTTCGATCCGGCGTCCGGCGCGGTCACGCACGATTCGGCGTCCGCAGGACGCTCAACGGAGGGGTCCGCTGCGGCGGGCCCATCCGAGCCTGGTTCGACCGGCCCGTTCGGGTCAGGAGTCGACTCGGTCGAGTTGTCGCAGTTGCGCATCGAGCTCGCCGAACGAACCGCAGATCTCCAGCGAGTGCATGCCGAGTACGCCAACTACCGCAAGCGGGTCGAGCGTGACCGCGAAGCGGTGCGGGAGTTCGCCGTCGGTGACGCACTGTTCGCGCTGCTACCGATCCTCGATGACATCGGCCGGGCGCGTGAGCACGGCGAACTCGAGGGCGGATTTCGACAGGTCGCCGAGGCCCTCGATGCTGCTGTTACGAAGCTCGGGCTGACCCGCTTCGGGCAGCCGGGCGACCCGTTCGACCCCACGCAGCACGAGGCGCTGATGCACTCATACGCCGACGACGTCACGCGAGCCGACGGCCGTGCAGATCCTGCAGCCCGGCTACAGCTACGCGGGTCGCGTCGTGCGGCCGGCGCGGGTAGCGGTGGCCGAACCGACGGTGTCGCTGCCGGTCGATCTGTCGGTCGAGGACGCCGACAACGCGGCAGACGCCAGCCCCTCGGCGTCCGACCCATCGCTTTAACGAGGCCGTCACGACCAGAAGGGAGGGACGCCGATGAGCACTCGCGACTACATCGAGAAGGACTACTACAAGGCACTCGGCGTCCCGAAGGACGCGACCGCGGCCGAGATCAAGAAGGCGTACCGCAAGCTCGCCCGCGTCCATCACCCGGACGCGAACACCGGCAGCGCAAAGTCCGAGGAGAAGTTCAAGGAGATCTCTGAGGCATACGACGTGCTGTCAGATGCCAAGACGCGCAAGGAGTACGACGAGGCGCGATCACTGTTCGGCAGCGGCGGCTTCCGCATGCCCGGTAGCGGCGGCGGTGCGCCTGGCGGCTTCAACTTCGACCTGGGCGACCTGCTCGGCAACGCGCGCGCAGGCGGCGCCGGTGCCGCCGGCGGGATCGGCGACATCCTCGGCGGGATCTTCAGTGGCGGACGCCGGGCGGGTGCGACCTCGCAGCAGCCGCGGCGCGGCGCCGACGTCGAAACCGAAGTGACCCTCGACTTCGAGCACGCCGTCCATGGCGAGACCGTCGCACTGCGGATGGCCACCCCGCATCCGTGCGGCGCGTGCAAAGGCACCGGCGCGAAGGCCGGCACGACTCCGCGAGTTTGCCCGACCTGCAGCGGCACGGGCGTGACGTCGAGAGGTGCGGGCGGGTTCGCGTTCTCAGAGCCGTGCCGCGACTGTCGCGGGCGTGGCCTGATCGTCGACGACCCGTGCCCGGTCTGCCACGGCAGCGGCCGGGCGATGAGCGAGCACACCATGCAGGTGCGGATCCCGGCTGGCGTCAACGATGGTCAGCGAATTCGTTTGAAGGGTAAGGGTTCTCCTGGTGAGCGAGGCGGTCCGGCGGGCGACCTCATCGTGCTCGTGCACGTGCGACCGCACGCGTTGTTCGGCCGCGCCGGCGACAACCTCACAATCACTGTGCCAGTCACCTTCCCGGAGGCGGCACTCGGCTCGGAGATCAAAGTACCGACCCTCGACAGCGCGCCGGTAACCCTGAAACTCCCGGCGGGCACGACGAACGGCCGGGTGTTGCGAGTGCGCGGCAAAGGCGTAACCCGACGCGACGGCAGCAAGGGCGACCAGCTCGTCACCATCGAAGTCGCCGTGCCGCACAAGGTTTCCGGGAAAGCGAAGGAAGCGCTCGAGGCGTACCGCGAAGCTACCTCGGCGGACAACCCGCGAGCGCATCTGTTGGAAGGTGAGTAACCGATGCTTGACGACGTCAGCCCGGTGTTCGTGATCTCGGTCGCTGCCCAGCTGTCGGGCCTGCACCCGCAGACGCTGCGCGCCTACGACAGGCTCGGCCTGGTCTCACCCGACCGTGCGCCGGGTCGCGGGCGACGCTATTCCAGCCGCGACATCTCTCAGTTGCGCGAGGTGCAGCGGTTGTCGCAGGAGCACGGCGTGAACCTGGCCGGCATCAAACGAATCCTCGAGCTCGAGAACCAGGTTGCTGCGCTGCAGCAGCGGCTCGGCGAGTTGGCACACGAGCTCGAGCTCGTCCACTCCACCGCCGCTCGCCGGGTCGCCGAAGCGCACGCATCCCACCGCCGCGATCTCGTCCCCCTGCGACCGTCGACGGTTGCCGTGGTGTGGCCAACCCAGCGCCTCGGCGTCCGATCTGATTTGCCGCAGTTTGGAGAGTAGTGGACACCTACAAGCTCACAACGAAGAGCCAGGAAGCCGTTGCTGACGCGATTCGACGGGCGGTGGCCGAAGGCAATCCGCACGTCGAGCCGGTGCATCTGCTGCTCGCGCTGATCGGGCAACCGGACGGTACCGCCGCGCCACTACTCGAAGCCGTCGGCGTCTCGCTGAGCGCACTTCGCGGCGATGCCGACCAGATCACTGCGCGACTGCCGCGCGCCACCGGATCGACGGTGTCGGCGCCGGGCATGGACCGGCCGTCGATGCAGGTCATCAGTGCGGCGGCGAAGCGCGCCTCCGACCTCGGTGACGAATACATCTCGACCGAACACCTCCTTGTCGGCTTGGCTGACGAAGGTGGCGAGGTCGCGTCTTTGTTGCGCCGCCACGGTGCAACGTCGGAGGCCCTGCTCGGTGCGTTCGAATCCGTTCGCGGGCATGCGCGCGTCACCTCGCCCGACCCCGAGTCGACGTTTCAGGCACTCGAGAAGTACGGCGTCGATCTCACCGCGCGTGCGCGTGGCGGCGAACTCGACCCGATCATCGGCCGCGACACCGAGATCCGCCGGGTCGTGCAGGTACTCGCACGCCGCACCAAGAACAACCCCGTGCTGATCGGCGAACCTGGCGTCGGCAAGACCGCGGTTGTCGAGGGTCTCGCCCAACGCATCGTCGCGGGCGACGTCCCCGAATCCCTTCGTGGCAAGCGATTGATCGCCCTCGATCTCAGCGCCATGATCGCGGGCGCGAAGTACAGCGGCGAATTCGAAGAGCGCCTGAAGGCTGTGCTGAACGAGATCAAGAGCTCCGACGGGCAGGTCATCACGTTCATCGACGAGCTGCACACCGTCGTCGGCGCGGGCGCCGCCGAGGGTGCGATGGACGCCGGCAACATGCTCAAGCCGATGCTGGCGCGTGGCGAACTTCGCATGGTCGGTGCGACGACGCTTGATGAGTACCGCGAGCGCATCGAGAAGGACCCCGCTTTGGAGCGGCGCTTCCAGCCGGTGTTCGTCGGGGAGCCCAGCGTCGAGGACACCATCGGCATCTTGCGCGGGTTGAAGTCGCGCTACGAGGCGCACCACAAAGTGCAGATCTCGGACGCCGCGTTGGTGGCCGCAGCGACGTTGTCCGACCGCTACATCACCGGCCGCTTCCTTCCCGACAAGGCCATCGATCTCGTCGACGAAGTCGGCGTCCCGCCTGCGCATGGAGATCGACTCCTCGCCCGTCGAGATCGACGAGCTGCGGCGCGCGGTCGACCGGATGAAGATGGAAGAGCTTGCGCTCGCGCACGAAGACGACCCGGCGAGCCGTGAGCGCCTCGACCGGCTGCGGGCCGAACTCGCCGATCGCCAAGAACAGCTGAGTGCACTGACCGCGCGGTGGGACGTCGAGAAGGCTGGCCTCAACCGCGTCGGCGAACTGAAGCAGAGTCTCGACGACGCACGCGGGCAGGCCGAACGCGCGCAGCGTGACGGTGACTTCGAGACGGCGTCCCGGTTGATGTACGCGGACATCCCGGCCCTCGAGCGCTCACTCGCCGAAGCCGGCGCGTCGGCTGAGGCTGGGGCTGCTGGCGGTCGTGGCGGCGCGATGGTGAAAGAAGAGGTCGGCCCCGACGACATCGCTGAGGTCGTCGGCGCCTGGACCGGGATTCCGGCCGGCCGTCTTCTCGAAGGCGAGACCGGCAAGCTGCTGCGCATGGAGTCAGAGCTCGGCCGTCGCTTGGTCGGCCAAAAGCCCGCAGTAGCAGCGGTTTCCGATGCGGTGCGTCGTGCTCGGGCCGGCATTTCTGACCCTGATCGGCCGACCGGTTCATTCCTGTTCCTCGGTCCGACCGGGGTCGGCAAGACCGAGTTGGCGAAGGCACTCGCCGACTTCCTCTTCGACGATGAGCGCGCGATCGTGCGCATCGACATGAGCGAGTACTCCGAGAAGCACTCGGTCGCGCGACTGGTCGGCGCGCCCCCTGGGTACGTCGGCTACGAAGAGGGCGGCCAGTTGACCGAGGCCGTTCGCCGGCGTCCGTACTGCGTCGTGCTGCTCGACGAGGTCGAGAAGGCCCACATCGAGGTCTTCGACGTGTTGCTGCAGGTGCTCGACGACGGCCGGCTCACTGATGGGCAAGGTCGTACCGTCGACTTCCGCAACACCATCTTGATCCTGACGTCGAACCTCGGGTCGATGTACCTGATCGATCCGACACTCGACGATGACGCGCGACGCGACGCCGTGATGGCACTCGTGCGAGCCACGTTCAAGCCCGAGTTCCTGAACCGGCTCGATGACGTGATCCTCTTCGACCCGCTCGGGACCGCTGAGCTCACCCAAATCGTGGATCTGCAGATCGCTCGCCTGCAGGCGCGACTGGCCGACCGGCGCCTCACGTTGTCGGTGACGCCAGCCGCGCTGGAGTGGCTGGCGCTGACCGGTTTCGACCCGCTGTACGGAGCGCGGCCGTTGCGGCGGTTGGTGCAGTCGGCGATCGGCGACCAACTGGCGCGCGGCTTGCTGTCAGGGGAGATTCGCGACGGCGAGACCGTACTGGTCGACGTGTCGGCGAGCAAGGACTCGCTCGACGTCCACGCCGCCTAAGCGTACCGGGCCACCATTAGTTGCGCGGGCCACCGTTCAGCTGCTCAGGGCGGGCAGGTCGGTCAGGTACGGCGGGTCGGCGCCGGCGCGGGTGCACGCGACCGCCGACGCGAGGACGGCGAACCGCAGCGCTTCTTCGATCTGCTCGCCGGTCAGGTGCGCGAATGCCGAAACGTTCAGCAGCCCAGCCTCATCGAGTGCGTGCAGCAGACCGGCGGTAAAGGTGTCGCCGGCGCCGATCGTGTCGACGACCTCGACGTCGATGCCGCCGACGCCCACCTCGAGCCCGGAGGCCAGTCGGGCCAAGGCGCCGTCCGCGCTTCTGGTGAAGACGACCAGCGAAGGTCCGCGGGTCGACCAATCCTCCAGCACGTCGGTGTAGGAGCGATCCGGATACAGCCAGTTCACGTCGTCCACGCTGGCTTTGACGATGTGCGCGAGACCGAGCCATCGCTCGACCGATTCCCGGTACAGCGCGCGGGTCAGGACAGATCGACGCGCGCACGTTCGGATCGATCGACACCACGCGCTGCGAGCGCTCACGCTCGAGCATCGCTTCGAGCACGACGCCACCGGGCGGCATGAGCAGTGCCATCGAACCGGCGTGTATGGCCGTCACGGACGGGTCGAACGCCACCGGCAAATCGTTGGTAACCCACTGCCAGTCAGCTGTGTCGCGAAGATAGAAGCTGTAGCGCGCGCTGCCGTCATCGCCGAGGTCGACGACCGCCATCGAACTTTGCTCCGCGGCGGTGACCACGTAACGAACGTCAACACCATCGCCGACAAGCCGCTCGCGCAAGCGCGTACCGAAGGCATCGGAGGAGATTCGCGCGAGCATCGCAGTCGACGTACTGAGTCGGGCCAGTGCAACCGCTGTATTTGCTGGCGATCCCCCGGGCAGTGCTCGCCACATCTCGCCATCGACGTGCACGAGATCGATGAGGGTCTCCCCGCACACCAAAATCATCGGCGACCTCCAAGAGAAGACAGCTAGGAAGCGAGTTGGCCTAGTCGAGAGATTGCCTCGACCAGCACCTCGTCGCGCTTGCAGAAAGCAAACCGAACCAGCGGACGACCCACCGAAGTGTTGTCGTAGAAGACGGAGTGCGGAATCGCGACCACGCCGGCGCGCTTGGGCAGGTCTCGACAGAACGCCACACCGTCGTCGTATCCGAGTGGGCGAACGTCGGTCGTCACGAAATACGTGCCGGCCGGCTTGAACACCGAGAATCCCACGGAGGCAAGCCCCGCGCAGAGCAAGTCGCGCTTGCGTCGAAGGTCACCGGTCACCGAGGCGTAGAACGAGTCGTCCAGCCCGAGTCCGACTGCGACTGCAGGCTGAAAGGGCGCGCCGTTGACGTAGGTCAAGAACTGCTTGGTGGTGCGCACGGCCGCGACCAATGCGGCTGGTCCCGACACCCAGCCGATCTTCCAGCCGGTCATCGCGAACGTCTTGCCAGCCGACGAGATCGTCAGGGTCCGCTCCCACATGCCCGGCAGCGTCGCGATCGGCACATGCGTGCCGTCGTACACCAGGTGCTCGTAGACCTCGTCGGTGACGACGATACAAGTCGTGCTCGATCGCGACCGACGCGACCGCTTGCAGTTCGTCACGGGTCAGCACGGCCCCCGTCGGATTGTGCGGTGAGTTCAACAAGATGAGCCGGGTACGTGCAGTGACCGCGGCGCGCAACCGCTCGACGTCCAGCCGGAAATCAGGTGCGTGCAAAGTGACCGGCACCCGCACCCCGCCCGCCATGACGATGGATGCGACATACGAGTCGTAGTACGGCTCCAGCGCGATGACTTCGTCGCCGACGTCGACCATGGCCAGCATGGCCGCGGCGATGGCTTCCGTCGCGCCCGCCGTCACCAACACCTCGGAGTCGGGGTCGAGCTCGAGGCCGTAGAACCGCCGCTGATGCTCGGCGATGGCAAGCCGCAATTCCGGGACGCCGATCCCTGGCGGGTATTGATTGCGCCCAGCCCAGATCGCGTCGACCGCCGCCTGCTTGATGACGTCCGGGCCGTCGACATCCGGAAAGCCCTGCCCGAGATTGATCGACCCGGTCTCCAGCGCAAGCGCCGACATCTCGGCAAAGATCGTGGTCCCGAGCCCCTGAAGGCGCGGCACCAGCGGGTTGCCCGGCATGCGGGCCAGCCTAGTGCTGGCAAGCTGTCGGCTATGCCGATTGCACTAATTACCGGATCGACCTCGGGCATCGGCGCCGGATTCGCGCAGACCTACGCCAAGCTCGATCACGATCTGGTGCTGGTGGCCCGCGATCGCGGTCGCCTCGACGCCCAAGCCGCCGAGCTGCACGAACAATGGCAGGTGGACGTCGAGGTGCTGGTCGCCGACCTCGGCACCGACGATGGATGCGCGGCGGTAGAGGCGCGGGTTGCCGACGAAGCTCAGCCCATCGACGTCCTGGTCAACAATGCGGGCTTCGGGATGGGCCGCGACTTCCTGCACTCGGCGCTAGCCGACGAGGAGCAGCTGCTGCGGGTGCTGATCCGCGCGCCGATGCGCATCACCAAGGCCGCGCTGCCGGGCATGCTGACCCGCGATAGCGGCACCCTCATCACGGTGGCGAGCACCGCGGCGTTCCTCAACCACAGCACGTACGGTGCCGCGAAAGCATGGGCCGTGCGCTTCAGCGAAACGCTGTCGTTGAAGCTTGCCGGCACCGGTGTGCGGGCGATTGCGCTGTGTCCCGGCCTTGTGCATACCGAGTTCCACGAGCGAGGCAACGTCGACGTCTCGAACGCGCCGAAGTGGCTGTGGCTGGACGTCGACCAGGTAGTCGACGCGTGCCTAGACGACCTGCGTCGCGGCAAGGCGGTCAGCATTCCGACCCTTCGGTACAAGGCGCTGATCGGGGTCGGGCGGCTGCTGCCGGCGACCGTGGTTGCGCGTGCCCGCACGCTTCGGCGTCCGCCGACAGTCGAACCGTTAGGCTCCTGCACCATGAGCGACCGCGACGCACTCCTGCACGAGATCACCGCCAAGGCTGTCGTGCACGGGAAGGTGACGTTGAGTTCGGGCCGCGAGGCCGACTACTACGTCGACTTGCGCCGCATCACACTCGACGCTGCGGCCGCGCCGCTTGTCGGCTCGGTGATGCTCGACCTCACCGACGACCTTGCCTTCGATGCCGTCGGCGGGCTGACCCTCGGTGCCGATCCGGTCGCGACCGCGATGTTGCACACTGCTGCCGCCCGTGGTCGCAAGCTCGACGCATTCGTGGTCCGCAAAGAAGGCAAGGCGCACGGTCTGCAGCGACGCATCGAAGGACCAGACGTGAGCGGGACGCCGAGTGCTTGCCGTCGAAGACACGTCGACGACGGGTGGTTCGGTGCTAACCGCAGTGCAGGCGTTGCGCGAAGCCGGCGCCGAGGTGGTCGGCGTTGCGGTGATCGTCGAACGTGGCGCAGCGGGCGCCGTCGCCGACGCGGGACTTCCGTATCGAGCCGCGTACTCGCTCGCCGATCTCGGCCTCACCTAAGCGGTCGGAGACTCAGCTCACCACGAGACGGCGATGTACTTGCTCTCGGTGAACTCCAGCAAGCCGTCGTGGCCACCCTCACGACCGATGCCACTTTGCTTCACGCCACCGAACGGCGCCGCAGGGTCTGAAACCAGACCTCGGTTCAGGCCGACCATGCCCGTCTCCAGTGCCTCGGACACGCGCAAGCCGCGAGCCAGGTCGCGGGTGTAGACGTAAGAGACGAGGCCGTACTCGGTGTCGTTCGCCATCGCTATCGCGTCAGACTCGTGGTCGAAGATGACGATCGGCGCCACCGGTCCGAAGATCTCCTCGCGCAAGAGCGCCGCATCTGCCGACACGTCGGTGAGAACCGTCGGCTCGTAGTAGAAGCCCGGCCGATCGATCGGATGGCCGCCCACGGCGACGGTCGCGCCACCGGAGACTGCAGCATCGACCAGCGACGCCACCTTGTCGCGCGTCGACGCGTTAACCAACGGACCTACCTGCGTTGCATCATCGAGGCCTGCGCCGACTCGCATCGCACCCATGGCCGCGGCCAAGCGCTGGGTGAACTCCTTGACGACCGATCGCTGCACGTAGAAGCGGTTTGCTGCGGTACACGCTTCACCAGCGTTTCGCATCTTCGCGACCATCGCACCCTCGAGCGCCGCGTCGAGGTCGGCATCGTCAAACACCAGGAACGGGGCATTGCCCCCGAGCTCCATCGAACAGTTCACCACGGCGTCGGACGCCTCGCGCAGCAACATCCGTCCGACTTCGGTCGAGCCGGTGAAGCTCAGCTTGCGAACGCGCGGGTCATGAAGCATCGCCGACACCACCGCGTCCGGAGCGGTTCGACGGGACCACGTTCACCACGCCCGGTGGCACGCCGGCCTCCTCGTACAACGCAGCAAGAACGAGAGCAGTCAGCGGCGTGTCGGTAGCCGGCTTCAGCACGACCGTGCAGCCAGCGGCGAGTGCCGGCGCGATCTTGCGGGTCGCCATCGCCGCCGGGAAGTTCCACGGCGTGACCAGCACGCAGACACCGACCGGTTGACGCAATACGACGATCCGATTCGCCCCCGATGGTGCGGTCTGAACGCTGCCGTTGAGGCGCACAGCCTCCTCGGAGAACCAACGGAAGAACTCGGCGGCGTAGGCGACCTCGCCACGCGCGTCGGGAAGCGCCTTGCCGTTCTCGATGGCGATCAGCCTCGCCAGCTCCTCGCGCCGCTGCGTCATCAACTCGAACACGCGCCGCAGGATCTCGCCGCGCTCGCGTGGCGGTGTCGCCGCCCAACCGGGCAAGGCGTTGGACGCCGCAGCGACGGCGTCCATTGCGTCGCTCACAGTCGCGTTGGCCACCCGCGCCACCGGCTGCCCGTGCGACGGATCGATGACCTCGATGTGCGACGCGTCAGACGCGCCGACCCACTTACCGCCGATGAAGAGCTGCGTCGGTACCTGACCGGTCAGTCCCGGTATCTCCAGTGGTCATCGCGATCAGTCGAGGTTCTTGCGAACGGTCTCGACGATGCGCTGCGTACTGGGCATCGCTAGGTCCTCCAACGCGTCTGCTGCGGGCAGTGGGATGTGCGGGGTCGTGATGCGAATCAGCGGCCCGTCGAGATCGCTAAACGCCTCTTCGGCGACGATCGAGACGATCTCTGCACCCCAGCCGCACAACCGCGGGTTCTCCTCGACCGTGAACAACCGGCCCGTCTTAGAGACCTCACGGAGAATCGTCTGGGTGTCGAGCGGGACCAGACTGCGGACGTCGACGACCGTGCATTCGATGCCGAACGACGACGCCAGTTCTTCGGCGGCCGCAAGTGCACGCGGAACCATCGCTGCGAGCGCAACGATGGTTGCGTCGCCGCCGTCGCGCAACACCTTCGCCTTACCGAGCTCGTCAACGATCTCGCCGTCCGGCACCTCGCTCTTCACCGCATACAGCGACTTTTGTTCGAAGAACATCACCGGGTCGGGGTCGCGCACTGCGGCCGCAAACAGTCCGATCACATCGACTGCGCTCGACGGCGCGACGACCTTGAGTCCCGGAATCGCCATCGCCCAGTTCTCGACCGACTGCGAGTGCTGCGCACCGAACCGCAGGCCGCCACCGTTGCCGGACCGGATCACGAGTGGAAACGACACCTGCCCGTTCGTCATGTAGCGACTCTTCGCGATCTCGTTCGCGACGATGTCCCAGCACACGGCGAAGAAGTCGGCGAACATGATCTCGGCGATCGGTCGCAAGCCGGTCATCGCCGCACCCATCGCGGCGCCGAGAATCGCCTGCTCGCTGATCGGGGTATCGCGCACCCGCCGTGGCCCGAACTCCTCAAGCAGGCCCGGCGTCGCCTTGAACACGCCGCCCGCAGCACCGATGTCCTCGCCGAGGAAGACGACCGATTCGTCGCGTCGCATCTCCTGGGCGATTGCGCGAACGACGGCTTCGCGATAGCTCAGTTGCGCCATGACGAACCTCCGTCGGCCCAGACGTCACTCATCAAGAACTCAGCACCAGGCGCCGGAGACGCCTTCGCCGCTTCGGTTGCCTCGTCGACTCGCGCGGCGATATCGCGCTCGATATCGGCAAGTGCGGCTTCATCGATGCCGGCCGCGAGCAGCCGCGTGCGGTAGGCAGGGATCGGGTCGCGGGCCATCCATTCGTCGACCTCCGACTGCGGCCGGTACTTAGCCGGGATCGGCGCGCGAGTGACCGCCGTGCCGGTAGGTCAGTGCCTCAATCAGCACCGGACCGTCACCCGCACGAGCCTTCTTGAGCGACGTGACGGCGATGTCGTACATCGCGTCGGCGTCGTTGCCGTCAACCACGATCGGCTCGAGACCGTACGAGGCTGCGCGATCGGCTGCCGGCCGTGGCACGGCCGTCACCGCAGAGATCGGGGTGTACTCCATGTACAGGTTGTTCTCGCAGACGAACACGACCGGCAGCTTCCAGATGGCCGCGAAGTTCAGCGCCTCGTGGAACGCGCCGATGTTCGTCGTCCCATCGCCGAAGAAGCACACCGCAACCTGCTCGGTGCCGCGATATTGCGCCGACCAGGCTGCACCGCATGCGATGGGGAGATGACCGCCGATGATCGCGTAGCTGCCCATGACGCCGTTGGCGACGTCGGTGAGGTGCATCGAGCCACCCTTACCTGCCATCAAGCCGTTCTGGCGGCCGAGGAGTTCGCCCATCACCCCTGTCATCGACGCACCGCGAGCCAGCGTGTGTGCGTGGCCGCGGTAAGTAGCGAACGTCCAGTCATCGGGTCGCATCGCCACGCCGAAGCCTGCGGCGATCGCTTCTTGTCCGAGCGACAGGTGGCTGGTGCCCTTGACGAGGCTCTGCATGAACAAGTCGTACGCGCGCTTCTCGAACATGCGCATCTCAACCATCATGCGAAACAGGGCAAGCCGGACGGCGGCGGTGGTGTCCGTCGCGTCTCGGTCGGTGGTACTCGCGGTCATGTCGATGGCCCCTCTTCAGAACGGATTTGCAACAGGAAGCTCCTGCGCCGGGTACAACGTGATGACGCGCGCGCCCTCAGCCGTGACGACAAGTTCCTCTTCGATGCGGGCCGCGGAGAAGCCGTCGCTAGCAGGACAGTAGGTCTCGAGCGCGAAGACCATCCCCTCAAGGATCTCCTTCGGATGCTCGAGCGAGTTGAGCCGACTGATGATGGGTCGCTCGTGCAAGGCCGAGCCCGAGGCCGTGCCCGAACTGCAAGCCGAACGCGGCCATCTCGTTCGGCGAAGCCGAAGTCCTGGTTGCAGCAGGCCACAGCCGCGCGATCTGATCGGTGGTCACGCCCGGCTTCACCAGCTCGATCGCCGCATCGATCCACTCGCGCGCGCTGGTGTAGGCGTCGCGCTGCGACGGCGTCGCGCTCCCGACGGCGAACGTGCGGTAGTAGCAGGTGCGATACCCGTTGAACGACATGATGATGTCGAAGAACGCCTGGTCGCCCGGCCGGATCATCCGGTCGGAGAAGTTGTGCGGGTGCGGGTTGCAACGCTCGCCCGAGACCGCGTTGATCGCCTCGACGTCGTCGGAACCCATGTCGTAAAGCCGTTTGTTCGCCAGCGCGACCAGTTCGTTCTCACGCACCCCCGGCCGCAGCGCCTCGGCGATGTCGAAGTAGGTGCCGTCGACCATCGCCGCCGCCGTCGACAGCAGCATGATCTCGTCGTCGCTCTTGATCTGCCGGGCGTCGAGCATGACCTGTTGGCCGTCGGCTACCTGAAGGCCCTGCCGCTGCATCTCGAACAGCATCGGCGGCTCGACGATGTCGACGCCGATCGGCGCACCGGCCAAGCCGAGGTCAGTCAGGATGCCCTTGAGCTCACGGACAGTCGACTCGTACAAGCCCGCCTCGGCCGACACCGAGCCACGCAGGCCCAGCATGCCCGCCCTGGAGTTCTCCGGCTTCAGCCACGGGGAGTGCAGTTGGTGGTAGCGAGCCGCGGAGCCGAAGTCCCAGTTGATTGGCTCGCCGCCGGCGGGCAAGCAGCGCGTAGCGACACATCTTGTCGCGTGCCCACTCGCCGATCATGGTCGACGTGACGTAACGGATGTTGTTGACGTCGAAGAGAAGGAGGGCGCCGAGATCGCTGGCAGCCAGCGCAGCGCGAGCGCGAGCGAGCCGGTAGTCGCGCAACCGGCGGAAGTCGACCCGGTCTTCGAAGTCGACCGCCATCCGGCCCGGTGTTGGTATCGGGGGTGTCGGTATCGGTGCAGAAGCATCCATCAGTGCAACCCGTCGTCGACGAACACATCTTCTGGCGTCAGCACCATGCCAGAGTTTCGGGCGACCTCGAGCAGCAAGGAGGCAAAGTCGACGCCACGATTTCCAGCGCCGATCGCGGCCTGCACAAGCTGGTGCGTGAGAGCGGCCACGGGCATTGCCACACCCATCGCGCGCGCCTCGGCGAGCCCGATCTCGAAGTCCTTCCGCAGGAGCTCCGTCGTGAACGTCGGCGTGAAGTCGAGATGCGTCAGTGCCGGTGACTTGTATCGCGTGAAGGTCGACCCCATGACCGACGCGTTCAGGAACTCGAGAAACGCCGCCCGGCTGACTCCACCCCTCTCGACGAGCACGACGATCTCGGCGAGTGACTGGGTCACCACTCCTAGAAAGACGTTATGGGCGATCTTCACCAGCCGCGCCAGCTCGTCCTCACCGACGTACGTCACGCCGCAACCGAGCAACTCAAGCAGCGGCACGACCTTGCGATACGCGTCTTCTGACCCGGACACCACCAGGGTCAACCGCCCAGCGGCGACGACCTTGGCGTTGCCCGATACCGATGCGGCGAGGAACACTGAACCCCGCTCGGCCGCGGCCGCGCGCACGTGCGCCGACATCTGCGCGCTCACGGTGCTGGTATCGACGACGACCCCCGGAACACGGTCCTGGCGCAGCAGGCCGCCGGTGCCGAGCAGCACGTGCTCGAGGTCATCGGAGGACGACACGCAGGTAAACACGACGTCGCAGGTCGCGAGGTCGCCGACTGCGTCGACCACCACCGCGCCGTCCGGAGTAAGGGCTTCGGCTTTGGATCGGGTTCGGTTGTAGACCGATACCTGATGCCCACTCGCGAGCAGCCGGCGCGCCATCGCCGCGCCCATCCGACCGGCACCGATCCAGCCAAGTCGGGGGGCGTCGGTCACCTCTGTCGCCATGTGTTCTCCACTTGTCGTCATCGCGCTGCCTGTTCCGTCGAAGCCGGGGTCGTAGCCGCAACGCCGCCTGCACTTGCCGCGCCGCCCCCGAGGTACAGCCGGGCAACCTCCGGGTCGAGAAGAAGCGCGCTACCCGTGCCGACAAGGCGCACTAAGCCGGATTCCAACACGGCGCCTCGATCCGCAACGGCAAGACCCGATCGCGCGTTCTGTTCGACCAGCAACACTGTCCGACCATCGGCCGCAAGCTGTTTGATCGACTCGAACACGATCTTGCGTGACTTTGGATCGAGGCCGATCGACGGCTCGTCGAGCATGATCAGCGCCGGATCGAGCATCAAAGAGCGAGCCATCTCGACCTGCTTCTGCTCGCCGCCCGACAGTGATCCGGCTGCTTCGTGTCGCCGCTTCGCCACGATCGGAAACGCCGCCGCCGCTCGCTCGGCCCGGCGACGCGCCTCCGCCTCATCACGCAGCGAGTAGGCACCCATGATCACGTTCTCCCACACGCTCATCGCGGGGAACAGACTCCGGTCCTGCGGCACGTGGACGATCGACCGGGACAAACGCTCGCGGATCGACATCCGGGTGATGACCTCGCCCCGAAAGCGTACGGAGCCCTTGCTTGGTCGCAGCAGGCCGCTGATCGTCTTCAGCACGGTGGATTTGCCGGCGCCATTTGGCCCGATGAGACAGACCACCTCGCCCTCGTGCACGTCGAGGGTGACGCCCTTGAGGATGTCGCCCGCGCCGTAGCCCGCAACCACGTCCTGGAGAACGAGCAACGGCTCCGACGCCGCGTCGCCGTCCGCGCGATGCTTAGCCATCACTGGCCCAGGTAAGCGTCGAGGACTGCCGGATCTGCCTGGACCGTTGCGGGAGCACCCTGCGCGATCGGTGCCCCATGGTCGAGCACGATCACCGGATCGCACAACCGCATGACGACGTTCATGTCGTGTTCGACGACCAGGAATGTAATGCCCTCGGCGTTGCGCTCGCGTACATGGCGCTCCATCGTCGCGACCATCGTCGGGTTCACGCCTGCTGTCGGCTCGTCGAGCAACACGAGCTGGGGCCGGCTCATCAAGACCGCAGCAAACTCGAGCAACTTGCGCTGCCCGTACGACAGCTGCGACGCGGGCAGGTCCGCGACGCGGGAGAGTCCGAAGTCGGCCATCAACTCATCGGCCCGTGCTCGGTCGACTTTCGAGGCACGAGGTGTCGCCAGGGCCCACCACGGATGCACTGCGCCGACTACCAAGTTCTCGACAACACTAAGCACCGGGAAGACGCGGGCTTGTTGGAACGTGCGTACGAGGCCACGCCGGCACAGCGTTCCCGGCTCGGGGCGCGTGTAGACGCGCCCGCCGAAGGCGATGTCACCGGCAGCTGCTCGCACGTAGCCGGTGACGAGATTGAACACGGTTGTCTTGCCCGACCCGTTCGGACCGATGAGCGCCGTGATCGTTCCCTGCGCGACTTCGAACGAACAGTCGTCAACCGCGGTGATACCACCAAACCGCTTCGTCAAATGCCGGACGGCGAGCAGTGCTGTCATGACGCCACCGGCTGCTCGACTTGACCTGGGGTCGACGAACCCGCGACGTCGACACGGGCTTTGCGCCGGCGCGCGAATTGCCGGTCGGCGATGCTCGGAATGATGCCGCGCGGGAGGAACAGCATGATGAGCAGGAACACGGCGGCGTACGCAAGCAGATACAACCTGCTCGCGCCATAGGTGTAGGCCAAGTACTGCTGAGCCGGCGCAAGGATGAATGCTCCGAGTATCGGCCCCCACAAGGTGGCGCGACCACCAAGAAACGTCATGAGCACCATCGCGATGGTGATGAGCGGATCAACCGCGAACTGCGGGTAGACGAACGAGACGTAGTAGGCCCAGACAGCCCCGATCATCGCCGTGAGCCACACCGACATGGAGAATCCGGTCAGCTTTGCCAGCGTGACGTGTACGCCGACGCCACGTGCCTTGTCTTCGTCGGCGCGAATAGCCAGCAGCGACAAGCCCGCCTTGCTGCGCGAGGTCAAGAAGGTGATGCCCGCAGCAACGATCAGGATCGCGGCAAACGCGAAGTAGAAGGGTCGTTCGTAGATGGCGAGCGCAAACGACGGCGGATGGATGCCGAGTCCTTGCGATCCACCGGTGATGCTGCGCAGGTTGAACGCCAGAGTCTGCGCCATGAACAGGACCGTAATCGTGACAATCGCAAACACATCCGCGCGGGTGCGCATGGCAACCCACGCCACCGGCACACTCGCCACCATCACGATGAGCCCGACGATCGGCAACGCGACGAAGGGGAGGTAGCCGGAGCCGATCGAATGGTGATGAAAGTAGATTGCCTCGAGGTAAGCGCCGGCCCCGAAGAAGGCAGCGTGGCCGAGCGACGGGTACCCCGCGTAGCCGCCGACCAGGTTCCAGGCCGACGCGAGGCCCGCGTACATCAGCGTGAAGACGGCGATATTCAGCACCCAGTGTGCATGCACGACGAAGGGAAACGACACGAGAAGCGCGGTGAACACTGCACCTCTCGTAACGCCGAGCTTGGTCACGATGATCCTCGCAGCGTCGTTCCGAATAGGCCTTGGGGCCGCAGCAGCAGGACCACGATGAGCACCCCGAAGAACGTGAAGTCACTCCACACCGGCGACCCGAAATCTGCGACCAAGCTCGACGCAACTCCCATGATGAGTGCGCCGACAACTGCACCGCCAATGCTGCCGAGGCCGCCGAGGATCACGATCGACAACAGCCGGGAGATGAGGTCGTAGTGGCTGTTGGGATTGAACGCGTAGACCAGCCCGAACACGGCGCCAGCCGCGGCTGCGGTAGCAGCTCCGAGCCCGAACCCGATTGCCGCTACCTTGCGTGAGTCGACTCCGAGTAGCAACGCGGATGTCGGGTTTTGCACGGTGGCGCGGATGGCCCTCCCCAGCCTCGTACGCTCCAGGACGAGGTACAAGACGACGAGGGCCACCAGCGACAAGACGAACGCGTAAAGCCGAACGGCACTGATCTGATATCCAGCGATGTCGAAAGACTTGTTCGCATAGCTGGTCTGGATCGATCGGTAGTTGGTCTTGTAGGTGAGTGTCAGAACTCCTTCGATTCCCAGAGCGACTGCGAACGTGACGAGCAGCGACATCTCCGCTGCATCGTCGCTACGGAGCGGGCGGAGAAACGCGAGTTGGATCAGGACGCCGATGCCGAAGAGCAGCGGTGTTGTGATGAGGATCGACAGGAACGGATCGATCCCGAAGTGAACGAATAGCGAGTAGGACAAGAACGCTCCGACGATCACCATGGCCCCCTGGGCCAGGTTGATGACCTTCATGATGCCGAAGATCAAGGTCTGGCCCGAAGCCATCAGGGCGTACACACCGCCGGTGAGCACGCCGATGATGACGGCTTGGACGAAGTTGCGCATCCGCCGCGCCTACGATGCCCACGGCAGGGGCGCCACGATCGGCGGGACCTTCGCCGCGGACTGCGGCCAAACCGCTAGCAGCTTCCCGCCCTGCCATTGGACCAGCGTGTCGCTGCCTTGAGGCGCGCCGTCGGCGTCCCACGAAAGGTTGCCCTCGGGCGTAGGCCAGCTGCCCTGATGCAGCGCGGCAATGATTGCCTTGTTGTCGGTACCGCCCGTCTTGGCAATCGCCGCTTCAAGCAAGACACCCGCGGAGAACGCCTCGGCCGACGTCGGGTCGATCTGCTGCGCCGTGCCACCGAACTTCGCGAGGTAGGCCTGAACGAACTCCGCGCTTCTGAAGGTTGTCGCGTCAGGGAACCAGTCAGACGCCGAGAAGATGCCGTTGACGTTGGCTGCGCCGACCTTGTCGGGGAAGTTCAGCGGGTCGTTCGCGCCGTTGGCGAAGAACAGCATCTTGGGTGCGAACTTCAGTTGCACCATCGCCTTCACCATCGCGAACGCGTCGTCGGACTGCGTACCGGCGACCACGACGTCTGGGTTGGTGGTCTTCATCTTTTGCACGATAGAGGTGAGATCGGTCAACTCAGGCGGGTAGACCTGCTTGTACACGGTCTTGATACCGGCCGCCTCGAACTCTGCGCGCACGGTCTCCGAGATCGGTCCAGAGAACGGGTCGTCGAGTTCGGGGTAGGCGGCCGTCTTCGGACGTTGCGCAGCGGGCAGGGACAAGACATAGGAAGCGAACGCTTTCCCCTCTGACACCACAGGGGCAGGCTGGACGAAGAAGAGGTTCGGCAGGTGCTCGGCGAAGACGGCCGGACCCCCGCCGGCTGGCTCGATGAACGCGTAGCCGTACCGGTTGGCGACTTGCCCCGCGGGCACGGTGAGCAGGCTCGAGAACGGGCCGAAGACGAAGTTGACCTTGTCCTTGCTGATGAGGTTCTGGTAGTTCGTCGTCACCTGGTCGGGGCTCGAGGTGTCGTCGACGATCTTCAACACGACTGGACGCCCGTTGATCCCGCCCTTGGCATTCACCACGCTCGCCCAGGTCTGGTAGCCCTTCTGGGCGGCGGTCCCGGGATCGGAAAAGTCGCCGGTCAGCGACAGCGAGATGCCGATCGTGATCGGTGATCCGGTCGGGCTCGCCACTGGCGCGGACGCCGAGGACGCGGCCGGGGCGGAGGCGCTCGCCGAAGCCGCAGGTGCTGCCGAGGAAGCCGCGGTTGCACTGGCACTCGCTGCCGCCGTGGGCGTCGATGACTTCGACTTCGACGAGCTACAGCCAGCGACGACCAGCGCGGTAACCGAGAGGGCGGCCATCGACGCGACCGGAAGAGGCCGCCAGAAGCGAGATGCGTGCAATCGATTGTGCGAGACCATCGAAAGCCTCCACGAAGGGGTGGGTTGGAGTGTCCGGGCGCGGTACCTGGCTGGGCCGTCGGGTTCAGAAGGGCGTGGTCGGCGGGTTGTGCAATCGGTTGTGCAACCGAATGCCGTGATTTAAGACCTGGCTAGGAGCGTTGTCAAGGGCTACGCGTGCAATCGGTTGTGCGAATACCCGACGCCCGCTACCGTCAGGACGTGCCGAGCGCCCCGACTCTCGAGGACGTCGCCAAAGCCGCAGGCGTCCACAAGGCCACCGCGTCGCGCGCCCTGAATCCGGCCACCGACAGCCGGGTGAGCGAGCAGACGGTGCGCCGCGTTCGAGCGGTTGCGCAGCGGCTCGGGTACACGCCGAACGCCCTGGCTCAGGGTCTGCGCACAATGCGGACATCGACCATCGGCGTCGTCCTCCCCGATCTGACCAACCCGCTCTTCCCCCCAATCGTGCGAGGAATCGAAGACGTCCTTGCGGCTCGCGGCTACGTCGCGTTGTTAGCGAATACCGACAACGACAACGAGCGCGAGATCACGCACATCGACGCGTTGCGCGCTCGTCGGGTTGATGGCTTTATTGTCGCAACGGCGCGTCGCGACCACCCACTCCTCGAGGCGATGGCGCTTGAGGGCGTGGCGATCGTCCTGGTGAACAGGACGACCGATCGCCATGACATCTCCGCCGTTCTCGGCAACGAAGCTGCGGGCATTGCCGCCGCGGTTGATCACCTGGTCGAGCTCGGTCACACCTCGATCACGCACCTCGCAGGACCGCACCAGCTGTCGACCGGCACCACCCGCGCCGACGCGTTTCGAGCGGCAATGCGAGCACACGGGCTGCGAACACGGCGAACCGACATCCTCGAATGCGGTGGGTACACCGTCGCCGCCGGCCTCGCTGCGACGCGCCACCTGATCGCCAGCAATCGCTCCTTCACCGCAATCGTGGCGGCAAACGACATGATCGCAGTTGGTGCACTACAGGCCGCCATCGCACGGGCTGCGTTGCCCCGACGATGTCTCGATCGTGGGCTTCAACGACATGCCGTTCGTCGACCAGCTGAGTCCGCCGCTGACAACTGTCCGGCTCCCTCAATACGAGGTCGGCGTGCAGGCGGCGCAGTTGCTCCTCGATCGGCTGGCGAACCCAGGCAACGGCGCGAAGACAGTGATCCTGCCCGTCGCTCTCGTCGCGCGCGGCTCTACTGGCCCGCACCGTGTGCGCGCGATTGCCACGAACTAAGACCAACCTCGCGCGGTCGGAGCGTTTCTGCAGGCGACGGCCCGCCGCCTCAGCCACCTGCGGAGTGGTAGTGCCGCAGGCTGTACCCCCACAACCTGCGCGCGAGGAAGAACAGCACGAATCCGACGACCGGCGACCAATGCGCGAGCACCGACGTTGCACCGTGCTGTGGTGCAATCCCGAGGATGACCTCGACCGGGAAGTACGCGACGAACGCGAGCGGCAGCACGAACGTGAAGAGTCCCTGCACTGTCCTTGGCAGGATCGACAACGGGTAGTTGCCGAACGTCGACAGCAACTCATCAACCCACGAGCCAAGAACGCGCGACCCGGGTGATCGCAGCAACAGACACGACAGCGTCAACTGCACCGCGCCTTCGACGAGCGCACCAGCGATAACGGCGACCAGTACGTAGAGACCCATCGCGACGGTCCAATGGACGTGCACCAACGCGAGCGCGACGCCGAGGGTCGAGAACCCGACGAGCAAGATCGCCAATTGCATTCACGCTGAACTGGCTCAGGAGCAACTGCATGAAGACGGGTAGCGGCCGCAAGAAGTAGCCGTCCATCCGGCCCTCGTCGACGAGCAGCGGTATCCATGCGAAGTTGTAGAAGATCAGCACGTAGAGGCCGTGCGCGACGAGCCGCATACCGACGATCAGCAAGACGCCGCTGCTCGGAAAGCCGCCCAGCCCACCCTTGAACCTGGTGAGCAAGACGCTGACGAACATCAGCGTCGACGTTTGCCAGAGGATGCCGAACATGATCGACGCGACGAAGTTGCCGCGGTATTCCATCTGTGCGCGGAAGTTCAGCGCACTCACCTTGTAGACGACGCGCAGTGTGTGTCGCGCGCGTCTCGCCCGCAGCTGAACGGTCGGACTCGGTGATCGCGGTCATCCGCCCTGCACCATGACGCGTCGACCGGCGCGACTCCACAGCCATCTGGAAATGACAGCCAGCGCAATGACCCACAATGCCTGCAGCGCAAGCTCGCGACCGGCGTGACCCATCGGCGTACGGCCAACGTAGAGCGACAGCGGCACGTTGATGCCAAAGCTGAACGGCAGCCAAGTGGCGAACGTCAGGAGCAAGACCGGCATGAACGGCAGCGGCACGAACACGCCCGACAAGAGGTCTTGAATGAAGTAGTACATGCGGACGATCGCGCTATTGCTCACGAGCCAGAACATGCGCAATGTCGACGATCTGTCCGAGGTAGTACAACACCATCTGACCGAGCAACAGGCTGGCCGCGAACACCGTCGCCCCGCTCAGGCCACGCGGCGGCGCGATGATGTGCGACGCGCAGTAAGACGACGTATCCGATGACGGCCCAAGAATGCGCCGTACATCATGTCGCCAGACTGCCGCCACATGTAGAACCTCGATGGCGAGATCGGCCGCAGGAACCAGTACACAACAGTGCCTTCGCGCACCGCGACGCTCAAGACTGTCGCGCACGTTGAACGTGCGCGAGTTCCATCGGACGCGCGCGATCAGCAGCGCCATCAGCGAATACGTCAGCGTCTGGCGCAACGTGAGTCCGGCGGCAACCGTCGTGTGACTGAACACCGCGGTCCACAACCGGTCGTACAAGTACAGCTGCACGGCGAGCGTGACCGGTGCTACGACAAGCCGCACCCGATACGCGCGTTCATTCAGCACGCCAAGCCGAAGGATGCGCCACGAGCGGTGCGGCCGCGGCGCGCCAACATCGGCAGTGCTGACCTGAACTGCGGTCACGCCGGACGTCGATCAGTGGATGTCCCGACGGCCCGCTGATCGCCGTCCCGCTTGTCGAGAGTGGACAGATAGACGTCGCGCATCACGTCTTCGAGATTCGTCTTCACGACGCCGATGTTGACCACCGGCAAGCGTGAGATGAGGGCGCGCACGACGTCCTCGGGAGTGCTCGAGCCGGTCGGCGCGAGACACGCCTGGATACCGTCGTGGCTGACGACTTTGGCGCCGGGTACTTCCAGCGCGCCGATCGGCTCGGAGAACGTGACGTTCACCATCGGCTTGCCACCATGCGCAGCCTTCAGCTCGTCGAGGCTGCCATCGAACATCAAGCGTCCGTGGTTGATGAGCAAGACCCGCTCGCATAGGCGCGCAACCTCGGTCATGTCGTGGGTCGTCAGCACGATCGTGCGGCCGCGCTCCTCAACCTGCGAGCGCAAGAACTGGCGGGTCTGCTCCTTCACCACGACGTCCATGCCGATCGTCGGCTCGTCCAGGAACACGATCGACGGGTCGTGCAGCATCGCACCGGCAATCTCGCAGCGCACCCGCTGGCCAAGGGACAAGTGACGAACCGGTGTGTCCCAGAATTCCGCGAGCTCGAGGATCGAGTTGAAGTCCGCGAGCTGGCGGTCGTAGATCGACTGCGGCACGTCGAAGATGTCGCGCAGAATCGCGAACGACTGCTTGACCGGCAGGTCCCACCACAGCTGCGTCTTCTGGCCGAACACGGCGCCGATGTTGCGGGCATTCGCGATTCGGTCCCGATGCGGGATCCGCCCGTCGACGAAGACCTCGCCGGCTGACGGTGTGAGAACCCCGGTCAGCATCTTGATGGACGTCGATTTGCCCGCGCCGTTCGGACCGAGCAGGGCGACCAGTTCGCCCTTCTCGACGCTCATCGTCAGATCGTCGACGACGGTGCGGTGCTCGTGGATGGGATCGATCAGCGAGCGGACGCCAGCGAACCGACCCTCGTGGCGACGGGCGACGCGTGAACGTCTTCGTCAGGCCACGCGTCACGATCGCTAGGTCGGCGTCACTCACCCGCGTCGTACCTCCGGCCTATCTTGAGCTCCCGACACCGCCTGCCGCCGCTTGTTTCGCCGCAACTCCACCAAGATCGACAGCACCGACACGATAACGGCGAAGCCCACTACGGGCAGCGCGTATTTCTCGATATGCAGCTGAGTGCCGGCGTAGTAGCCGGCCAGCAGGATCGCCACCGGCCAGGCGACGCCGCCGACGACGTTCCACAGCGTGAACCGCCTGACCGGCATCTCCAGCATGCCCGCAGCCGGGTTGATAAATGCCCGCAGGACCGGAATAAAGCGACACAAAAGCACGACCCAACCCTCGCCGAAGCGCTCGAACATGGGCTCGATCCGCTTGATCGAGTGCTCGAAGCTCGATCCGGGCTTGGCCATGATGACGCTGCGACGACCGATCACGAAACCGACCTGCCCGCCGGCGATCGCCGCAATCGGGCAGCCCACCAGCAGGGCGGCCAGCGGCAGGTGCCGCGAATCCGAGAGCGGAAGGGCGGCGAACGCGCCCGCCAGGGCCAGCAGGGTGTCACCGGGCAGGAAGAAACCGATCAGCAACCCGGTCTCGACGAACAAGATGATGAAGATTCCGGCGAGCCCGAAAGTCTTGATCACCGAGTTCGCATCGAGGACGTTGACGGACGCATGGACGCTGGCGACCGTCATTTGGGCGGCCAGGTGATCGATCATGACCCGAGGCTATCCAACGAACCTGGCCGTTACCTGAACACCGCCCGCGCGCACCTGCGCGCGGGGCGGCCGAGCAGGTGCGAGATAATGGGGTTTGCACGCGGCGCCCTAGCCGCAACGCTTACGGAGTACTCAGATGCCGATCGCCAGCCCTGAGGTCTATGCCGACATGATCGACCGGGCGAAGGCGGGCAAGTACGCCTACCCGGCGATCAACGTGACGTCGTCGTCGTCGGTCAACGCGGCGATCCAAGGCTTCGCGGACGCCGAGAGCGACGGGATCATCCAGGTCTCCTGGGGCGGTGCGGAGTTCGCCTCCGGCCAGCGGGTCAAAGACATGGTCGTCGGCGCGGTCGCGCTGGCCGAGTTCGCGCACGTCGTCGCGGCGAAGTACTCGGTCAACATCGCGCTGCACACCGACCACTGCCCGCCGAACAAGCTCGAGGGCTACATGCGGCCGCTGATCGAGATCTCGAAGGGCCGAGTGGCTGAAGGCCGCGATCCGCTCTTCGGCTCGCACATGTGGGACGGCTCGGCGGTTTCTCTAGAGGAGAACCTGAAGATCGCGCGCGAGCTGCTCGCCGGCTGTGCGGAGGCGCACATCCTCATGGAGGTCGAGATCGGCGTCGTCGGCGGCGAAGAAGACGGCGTCTCCCACGAGATCAACGACAAGCTCTACACGACCCCCGAAGACGCGCTGCGCACGGTTGAGGTGCTTGGGCTCGGCGAGAACGGCCGCTACTTGCTGGCCGCGACCTTCGGCAACGTTCACGGGGTCTACAAGCCGGGCGGCGTCAAGCTGCGGCCCGTCGGTGCTGAAGGAAATCCAGGACGAGGTCGGCGCGAAGTACGGGCGGGTCGAGCCTTTCGACCTGGTGTTCCACGGCGGCTCGGGCTCGTTGCTCGAAGAGATCCGCGAGACGTTGGACTACGGCGTCGTGAAGATGAACGTCGACACCGACACGCAGTACGCGTACACCCGCCCGGTGGCCGACCACATGCTCAAGAACTACGACGGCGTGCTGAAGATCGACGGCGAAGTGGGCAACAAGAAGACCTACGACCCGCGCGCGTGGTCAAAACTGGCCGAAAACGGCATGGCCGCGCGGGTCGTAGAGGCGTGCACCGACCTCAGGTCGACCGGCACCGCGGCCAAATAGCGTCGGCGGATGTCGCCGCACGAAGGCCTCATTCCGGCGCTTCCACTGAGCCTCGGCGGTGCGATCCCCGTTCTTGGCCTCGGCACCTGGCCGATGGTAGGCGCGGGCTGCTACGACGCCGTGCGGTACGCCCTCGAGGTCGGCTACCGGCACATCGACACCGCGACGACCTACGACAACGAAGCCGAGATCGGGAGGGCAATCGGTGATAGCGGCATCGCTCGCGATGAGTTGTTCATCACCACGAAGCTGCACCCCAAGCACGCCGGTCGCGAACGCGAGGTCATCTCCGACAGCCTGCGCCAACTCCGCACCGACCACGTCGATTTGTGGCTGATCCATTGCCCCCCGGGCGGCGACGAGTCGGTACCGCTTTGGCAGCGGTTTCTCG
Organism: uncultured Actinomycetes bacterium; assembly: GCA_963825425.1. Classification (GTDB taxonomy): domain Bacteria; phylum Actinomycetota; class Actinomycetes; order Acidothermales; family Acidothermaceae; genus PALSA-607. The sequence goes on along the minus strand of CAWGTF010000015.1, from coordinate 126,040 downwards.
AAGTTCGCGAGGCCGGGTTCGCAACCGCCGTCGGTGTCAGCAACTACAGCACACCCGAAATTGACGAGCTGATCGAGGCGACCGGGGTCGCGCCTGCGGTGAATCAAATCCCGTGGACGCCGCGGCAGTACGACGAGGCCCGGCTGGCGGAAGCGCGCGCACGCGGCGTCGTCGTCGAGGGCTACAGCCCGTTCAGGGGCAGCGACCTCACCGACCCCGTGCTCACCGAGATTGCCTTGGCGCACCAAGTGGCGACCACTCAGGTGATCTTGCGGTGGCACGTGCAGCGCGACACCGTCGTGATCCCCAAGTCCGCCGACCCCGATCGCATCGCGTCGAACTTCGAGATCTGGGACTTCACGCTGGACGGCGACGAACTCGCGCGCATCGACGCGCTGGCGTTGCGCCCCTGACAGGATGGCCGCATGACCAATCTCCTCGGCGAGCCTCCCGCGACTCTTCTTCCGGACGACGCGGTCGCTCGCGCCGAGCTCGAGCTCGGCGCCGACCCGACAAAAGTCGCCGCCGACCACCCGAGCTACGCAGCTGCCTGGGCGGAGCTGGCCGATCGGGCGCTTGCCGCCGGCGAGCCGGTCGCCGCTTACGCCTACGCCCGCACCGGGTACCACCGGTCACTCGACCAGCTGCGACGCGCCGGCTGGAAGGGCCACGGCCCGGTGCCGTGGGAGCACGAACCCAATCGCGGCTTTCTTCGCAGCCTGAACGCGCTCGGCCTGGCCGCCGCCGCCATTGGTGAAGACGACGAGGCCGTGCGCTGTGCCGACTTCCTGCGCGACTCGAGCCCGACGGCAGTGGCGGCGCTCGCCGACTGACCCGGCCCGAGGCGTCCCGAGCGCGGCCCAGCCAGCCTACCGCACAGGCGGCGGAATTCCCGGTTATTGACCCTTATCGGGTAGCCTCGCTTCGCAAGAGGCCCCGGTCGCGCTTGCGATCTCGGGGCCTTCACTCGTTCCAGGAAAGGCCGACAGGCTCCGATGCCCGCGATCGTGCTCGTCGGCGCCCAGTGGGGTGACGAGGGTAAGGGCAAGGCCACCGACCTGCTCGGCGACCAGATCGACTACTGCGTGCGGTTCAACGGCGGCAACAATGCCGGCCACACCATCGTGATCGACGACGAGAAGTACGCCGTGCACCTGTTGCCGAGCGGCATCCTCACGCCCTCGGTCACGCCGGTCATCGGCAACGGGGTCGTGATCGACCTCGGCGTCCTGTTCGGTGAGATCGACATGCTCCAGCAGCGGGGCATCGACACCAGCCGTCTCATCGTCAGCGCGAACGCCCACGTCATCGCCAGCTACCACCGCACGATCGACAAGGTCGGCGAGCGGTTCCTCGGCAAGGCGAAGATCGGCACCACCGGCCGCGGCATCGGACCGGCGTACTCCGACAAGATGTCGCGGGTCGGCGTCCGCGTTCAGGACCTCTTCGACGAGAAGATCCTGCGGCAGAAAGTCGAAGGCGCTCTGCAGCCGAAGAACCAGCTGCTGGTGAAGATCTACAACCGCGCGGCCATCGACACCAGCGCCGTCGTCACCGAACTCCTCGAGTACGCCGAGCGTCTCCAGCCGATGGTGCAAGACACCAGCCTGCTGCTGAACACCGCGCTCGACCGCGGCGAGACCGTGCTCCTCGAAGCCGGCCAGGCGACCCTGCTCGACGTCGACCACGGCACCTATCCGTTCGTCACGTCGTCGAACGCGACGGCCGGCGGCGCGTGCACCGGCTCCGGCATCGGACCGACCCGCATCGACCGCGTCATCGCGGTCGTCAAGGCGTACACGACGCGCGTCGGCGCCGGACCTTTCCCGACAGAACTCGAAGATGCGGACGGCGAGAAGCTGCGCGCGATCGGAGCGGAATTCGGCACCACCACCGGCCGGCCACGACGTTGTGGCTGGTACGACGCGGTCATCGCGCGCTATGCCACGCGGGTCAACGGCGTCACCGACTTCGTGCTGACCAAGCTCGACGTGCTGTCCGACTTCGACCACGATCCCGGTGTGCGTCGGCTACCGGCTGCCCGACGGCAGCGTCATCGACGAGATGCCGATGACGCAGACCGACTTCCACCACGCGCAGCCGGTCTACGAGGAGTTCCCAGGCTGGCGCGAAGACATCTCGAAGGCGCGCGAATTCGACGACCTGCCGAAGAACGCGCGCAAGTACATCGAGGCGTTGCAGGAGATGTCCGGCGCGCCGTTCAGCGTGATCGGCGTCGGGCCCGGCGCGCGACCAGATCCTTGCTGTTGCGACCGCTGACCGCCGGCTGACGGCCCGCCACAGTGAACATCCTCGTCATCGGTGGTGGTGCGCGAGAGCACGCGATCTGCCTCGCGCTGCGCAATGACCCGAGCGGTGACGACACTGCACTGCGCACCCGGCAACGCGGGCATCGCCACGATCGCCGACGCTCAGCGACGTCGACGTGCGCGACCCCGACGCGGTAGCCAGGCTGGCAGCTCACCTCGAAGCCGATCTTGTCGTCATCGGACCCGAAATCCCTTTGGTAGCAGGGGTTGTCGACGCGGTTCAAGCGACAAGGCATCGCCTGCTTCGGACCTACCCAAGCCGCCGCGCAGCTCGAAGGGAGTAAGGCGTTCGCGAAAGAGATCATGGATGCCGCCGACGTCCCGACTGCTGCTTCGAGGGTCTGCACTGACGCCACGTCAGGTCGCTGCCGCGCTCGACGAGTTCGGTCCGCCCTACGTCGTGAAAGACGACGGACTCGCGGCCGGCAAGGGAGTCGTGGTCACCCTCGACCGCAACGTCGCGCTCGAGCACGCGAGCCATTGCGCGCGCGTCGTCATCGAGGAATACCTCGACGGTCCCGAGGTCTCGCTGTTCGCGATCACCGACGGCACGCACGGTCGTCCCGCTGATACCAGCGCAAGACTTCAAGCGAGTAGCGGACGGCGATCAGGGACCGAATACCGGAGGCATGGGCGCCTACGCACCGCTGCCCTGGGCACCGACGACGCTGATCGACGACATCATGCGCGACGTCCTCCAGCCGACCGTCGACGAGATGCGGCGACGCGGTACGCCGTTCGCTGGCCTGCTCTATGCCGGCCTCGCGCTGACCGTCGACGGGCACGCGCGTCGTCGAGTTCAACGCTCGCTTCGGCGATCCGGAAACGCAGGTCGTGCTCGCGCTGCTGCAGACGCCGCTGGCCGGCGCTGCTCAACGCGGCAGCGACCGGCACGCTCGCCGACCATCCGCCGCTGACGTGGCGCGACGGGTACGCGGTCACGGTCGTGGTTGCCGCAGCCGGCTATCCCGGAGAGCCCGCGCAGCGGCGACGCCATCGGCGGCCTCGACGACGTCACGGCACCGGCCTACGTGCTGCACGCGGGCACCGCAACCGAGACGGCCAGACCGTCTCGACCGGCGGCCGCGTGCTGTCGGTGACCGCAACCGGTGACACGCTTCGAGACCGCGCGCGATGCCGCCTACGCCGGCGTCGCGCAGATCACCCTCGACGGCGGTCACTACCGAAGCGACATCGCGCTGCTCGCCGTCCGCGGAGAAATCGCGCTCTAGCCCGTGCAACCTGGCATGCCTGCCGCGCACCTGTAAGAGGGTGCAAGGCAAACGCGAGAGGGACCAGGCGTGCGAGCAGCGGACGAGGCGGAGTTCAAGGCCTACGCGGCTGCCCGCATGCGCGATCTGCGCCGCACGGCCTTCTTGCTGAGCGGTGATTGGCACCACGCGGACGACGTCGTGCAGACGGTATTCACCAAGCTCTACGTCAACTGGGACAAGGTCCAACGCCACGATCGGCTCGACGGCTACGTGCGCACGATGCTCGTCCGAGCCACGTTCGACCGGCGCCGCCGATTGTCGTGGCGGCGTGAACTGAGTTCCGCCGCGCCACCTGAAACCCCGTCGCAACAGCAGGCAACGTCGAAGACCGGCTACTGCTGTTCGACGCGCTCGCGAAGATGCCGCCCAGACAGCGAGCCGTCGTCGTCCTGCGCTTCTGGCAGGACCTCGACGTCACCGAAACCGCACACTTGCTCGGCTGCACTGAAGGAACTGTGAAGAGCCAAACCGCACGCGGGCTTGCGAAATTGCGCGAGCTACTGGCGCCCGAGCCCGCCCGCTGCCGAGCTCTACGAAAGGACCACAACGATGAACGACGAGGACTTCGCCCGGCAGGCGTTTGCCGCCGCGTTCCGCTCCGGTCAAACCGGAGAACCGCCAACACTGCCGGACGTCGAGTTGCTGGCGCGCGACGGTAGGCGCGCGAATCGCAACCGGCACGGCCTCTACGCCGCCGGTACCACGGTCGCGGCCGGGGTCGCGGTGGCCGGAGTGGTGACCGGGCCGTCGTTGCTCGGGCTCGGCAGCCCCTCGTCGTCCGACATCTCGGACTGGAGCGGCACGGCACGGCGAGCGCCCCCGGCGTCGCCTGCCCCTTCATCGTCGAGTTCGGCGCCCGACCCGGCGAAGCCGTCGCCTGGGGTTCCGTGCACGACTTCGGCCGCGATCAACTGGCTCAGTGTCGTGAGCGGGGCGCTTGCCGACCGGCGTTACCGCGACCGCCGACCACTCAGCCAACTGCGATCCAATTGCCCAACGGGTCGCGCAGTTACGAGGCACTGTTCAAGCTGTCGACTGGTGGCGTCGAGCTTCAGGTGGACGTCGGGACCGGTCCCGACATCGCCGCGAAGCTGAACGGGGGAGTGCACAAGACTGGGATCGCGCCGGTCAGCCAGTCGCCGTCCGAGTCGTTGGATCCCTTGACGCTGACCGAACTCCAAGCCCGCAAGATGGCGGCAGCGAGCTCAGCCTCCGCAGCCGGGGACGCAAACTCATCGTCACCCCCATCGTCACCCTCGCCATCGCCCGACGCCGCAGTGCTTGCCAGCCTCGAAGCCCAGAAGCGGGCACTCGCGAGCACTCGGGCGACATCGAGCGGCGCACCCGGCGCCGCGGGCGTAGGTGGGATCAAAGGGGTCGCCGATGGAACCTGCTCCAAGGTCGCCGCAAATGCGAACGCGTGTATTTCGCATCTGACCAAGGGCTCCATATCCGTCGTCGACGTCGAGCTGCTGCGCACGGGTAGCAGTCCGATCGTGGTCGATGTCACGGCGAGTAACGGCAAGGACAACTCCCCGACACCCGCCCCCGAACAGCTCCCGAGCGACGCGACCGTGCTGGCAATCGCGCAAGCCGTGGCCGCCCACTTCTAGGCCGACCACGGCGCGGCGGCCGCCGTCGCGCCGATGCGACAATGGTCGGGCGATGGCCACGCCACAGATTCCCGACGTGCTCGCGACGCGCTACGCGTCGGCGGCCCTGGTTGAGTTGTGGTCGCCGCGCGCCAAGGTCGCACTTGAACGACAGCTCTGGATCGCCGTCCTCAAGGCTCAGGCCGAGCTCGGCATCGACGTCCCGGCTGGGGTGATCGACGACTACCAGCGGGTGACCAACGACGTCGACCTCGACTCCATCAACGAGCGCGAGAAGGTCACCCGGCACGACGTGAAGGCGCGGATCGAAGAGTTCAACGCGCTGGCCGGGCACGAGCACATCCACAAGGGCATGACGTCGCGCGACCTCACGGAGAACGTCGAGCAACTCCAGGTGCGCGAATCGCTGGTGCATCATCCGCGACCGGATGGTGGCCACGCTGGCCCGGCTCGCGCGCCTCGCCGCAGAGCACGGCGAGCTGGTAATGGTCGGGCGCAGCCACAACGTGGCAGCTCAGGCGACGACGCTCGGGAAGCGTTTCGCGTCAGCGGGTGAAGAGCTGCTGATCGCCCTCGAGCGCGTCGAGCAGCTGATCGCGCGCTACCCGTTGCGCGGCATCAAGGGCCCGATGGGCACTGCCCAGGACATGCTCGATTTGCTCGACGGCGATGCCACGAAGCTCGCCCAGCTCGAAGCGAGCGTCGCGGGTCACCTTGGGTTCGAGCGAGTGCTGAACAGCGTCGGCCAGGTGTATCCGCGGTCGCTCGACTTCGACGTCGTGACCGCTCTCGTTCAGGCGGCCGCCGGACCGTCAAGCCTTGCCACCACGATTCGCCTGATGGCCGGGCTCGAGTTGGTGACCGAAGGGTTCAAGGCCGGGCAAGTCGGCTCGAGTGCGATGCCGCACAAGATGAACACCAGGTCGTGCGAGCGGGTCAACGGGCTGGCCGTCGTCCTGCGCGGCTTCGCGGGCATGACCGGCGAGTTGGCCGGTGACCAGTGGAACGAGGGTGACGTCTCCTGCTCGGTAGTGCGACGGGTCGCGCTGCCCGGCGCCTTCTTCGCAGCAGACGGACTCTTCCAGACCTTCCTCACCGTTCTCGACGAGTTCGGCGCGTATCCCGCCGTCGTGCAGCGCGAGCTCGACCGCTACCTGCCGTTCCTGGCCACGACCAAAGTTCTGATGGCTGCGGTGCGGCGCGGAGTCGGTCGCGAGGTCGCGCACGAGGCCATCAAGGAGCACGCAGTCGCGGTCGCGCTGGCGATGCGCGAGAAGGGTGTCGACCATAACGATCTGCTCGAACGCCTGGCCGCCGACGACCGGCTGCAACTCACCGACGCCGACATCGCGGCACTGCTGTCGGCACCGCTTGCGTTCACCGGCGCAGCGACCGCGCAGGTCGCCGCGTTCTGCGATCAGGTCGCGCTGGTCACGGCTCGCTATCCCGACGCGGCGTTCTACGCCCCGGCCGACATCCTCTGACCCACCGCCGCGCCCAACGCCGGACCGGCTTCTGGCAAACTGCCGCGCATGAGCGACTACACCTTCATCGCCTCGGGCAAAGTGCGTGACCTCTACGAGATGGACGACGGCAGCTTGCTGTTCGTCGCCAGTGACCGCATCTCCGCCTACGATTTCGTGCTCCCGACGCCGATCCCCGACAAGGGTGCCGTCCTGACGGCGATGTCGATCTGGTGGTTCGAGCAGCTTGCCGACGTCGTGCCCAACCATCTGATCTCGACCGACGTGCCGCCGGAGTTCGCCGGCCGGGCAATGATCTGCGAGCGCCTCGACATGCTGCCGGTCGAGTGCATCGCGCGCGGCTACCTCACGGGTTCGGGATTGTCGGACTACAAGCGCACCGGCGCCGTCTCGGGGATCCCGCTCCCGGCCGGCCTGGTTGACGGGTCACGATTGCCGGAACCGCTGTTCACGCCGTCCACGAAAGCCCCGATCGGCGAGCACGACGAGAACATCTCGCTCGCGGACGTCGTCGACACGATCGGTGCCGACGCGGCAGACGAGCTCAAGCGCTTGACCCTGGCGGCGTACGGTCGGGCCGAGGAGATCGCGCGAGCACGCGGCATCATCCTGGCCGACACAAAATTCGAGTTCGGACGGCGTGGCGCCGGTGGCGCCCCAGGTGTGAGGAGTGGTGGGGCAGGCGCAATCGTGCTGGCCGACGAAGTACTGACCCCGGACTCGTCGCGCTTCTGGCCGGCCGATCTGTACGAGCCCGGGCACCCGCAGCCGTCGTACGACAAGCAGTACGTCCGCGATTGGCTGACCTCACCGGCGTCCGGCTGGGACAAGAGTTCGGACACGCCGCCGCCACCGCTACCCGACGACGTCGTCGCGAAAACGCGCGAGAAGTACATCGAGGCCTACGAGCGGCTGACCGGCCTCGCCTGGTCCTAACGCTCTCGCGGCGGAGTGTCACCTTGGCCGCCTACGCTGTGCCGGTGACCGGCTCCGGGAGTATCGATGGCTGACGCGGACGATGTTCGACGCCTCGCCTTGAGCCTGCCGCAGGTGGTCGAGATACCGAGTGAAGGCTTCGACTTCCGGGTGGGCAACAAGGGCTTCGTCTGGTCGTACCCCGAGTTTCGGCCGGGCCGGCGGCGGGTGATCCGCACCGACATTGCGGTGCTGTACGTCGGCGATGAAGCGGAGAAGCAGGCGCTCGTGCTCGGCGAGCCCGCGGTCTTCTTCACCACGCCCGGCTACGAGGGCTACCCGCTAGTGATGCTGCGCCTCGATGAGGTCGGCCTCGAACGCCTCACCGAACTGGTGACCGACGCGTGGCGGATGCGAGCCCCGGCCGACATCGCCGATTCGGTCTGACCGGCCCCTCACCGGAACCAGGTGTCGTAGGTCTCGCCAACAGTCGTCATCAAGGCACCGTCGGCCAGTTGCTCAAGCGTCATCGCGGCGAGCTCTGCCATGTATTGGTCGAAGCCGCCCGGGCTGAACACGGTGATCAGCTTCGCGCCGTCCGGGCTGCTGGCTTCGTGCCAGACACCGTTCGGGACATTCAGGGTCGTGCCAGCAGTGGCGACGACCGTTTCGTCATCGAAGATGACGGTGAACTCGCCGGCGAGAACGTAGAAGATCTCGACGGTTCGCTTGTGGTGGTGTCGCGGCAGGTGGAAGCCGGGCTTCAGGGTGTCCTCGACGACCGTGACACGGCCGTCGGTGATGCCGAGCTCGGATTTGACGACGACGTGATCCTTCGTCCAGTCGTAGTGCAATCCCTCGCCCGGCCTGATCACCGTGTGCGTCACGTCAACCTCCACGCCCGAACTTATGACGCGGCGGTGACCTCGAGCGCGACCTTCGCGGAGATGTCGCCCTGCACGCGCACCACAACCTGATGGGTGCCGAGGGTCTTGATCGGCGCCTCGAGTTCGACCTTGCGCTTGTCGAGAATCGGACCGCCGGCCGCCTTCACCGCCGCCACGACGTCGGCAACCGTCACCGAACCGAAGAGCCGGCCCGCCGCACCAGCGCGCGTCGGCAGCGTGACCTTCAGGTTCTCGAGTTGGATCTTGATCTCGCGCGCATGTGCGAGGTCGCGAACTTCGCGGATGTCACGGGCCCGCTTCAGTGACGCGATCTGCTTCTCGGCGCCCTTGGTCGCGCGCATCGCAAGACCCTGCGGCACGAGGAAGTTCCGGCCGTAGCCGTCCTTGACCTCGACGATGTCGCCGGGAGCGCCAAGGCCGGCGACCTCATCGGTGAGGATGAGCTTCATGGTCGTCGTCCCGTCTTCTAGCGCGCAGCGCTGGTGTAGGGCAGCAACGCCACCTCGCGGCTGTTCTTCACCGCGGTGGCGATGTCGCGCTGGTGCTGGGTGCAGTTGCCGGTGACCCGACGGGCCCGGATCTTGCCGCGGTCGGAAATGTACTTCCGCAGCAGGTTGGTGTCCTTGTAGTCGACGTAGGAGACCTTCTCCTTGCAGAACACGCAAACCTTCTTCTTCGGCTTGCGCAGGGGAACCTTCGGCATCGCGTTACTCCAGAGTCGCGCCCGGGTGGCTTGTTGCCCGGGCAGTCAGTCGTATGTGTGGGGTCGAGATAGAGCGGTAGCACGTGGGACGGCGCCAGCTGGGCCGTGCTGGCCACCGGCTACCAAAGTTCTAGAACGGCGGCTCGTCGGAGAACCCGCCAGCTGCGGCCGGCGTTGACCAGGGGTCGTCGGCAGGTGCGCCGCCACCCGCGCCGCCCCGCCGTAACCGCCACCGCCGCCAGGACCACGAGCAGCCTTGACGACCTTGGCGGTCGCGTTGCGCAGCGACGGGCCGACCTCGTCGACCTCGACCTCGAAGACGGTGCGCTTCTCGCCTTCTTTGGTCTCGTAGGACCGTTGCTTCAACCGGCCCTGCACGATGACCCGCATGCCACGGGTGAGCGACTCGGCGCAGTTCTCAGCCGCCTGCCGCCAGACGTTGCAGGTGAGGAAGAGGCTCTCGCCGTCCTTCCACTCGTTCGTCGCCTTGTCCATGAAACGCGGCGTCGAAGCGATGCGGAACTTCGCGACGGCCTGACCGTTGGGGGTGAATCGCAACTCGGGGTCGTCAACCAGATTGCCGACCAGCGTGATGACAGTGTCGCCCGCGGCCATGGCTAGTGCTTCTCCGGCCGCATGAGCTTGGTGCGCAGCACGGTCTCGTTGAGGTTCAGCTGGCGGTCGAGCTCCTTGACGGACGCCGGCTCAGCAACGATGTCGATCACCGCGTAGATGGCCTCGGTCTTCTTGGAGATCTCGTACGCCAAGCGGCGCCGGCCCCACACGTCGACCTTGTCTACGGTGCCGCCGTCTTGGCGAACGACACCGAGAAACTGATCGAGGGAGGGGGCGACGGTCTTCTCTTCCACATCGGGATCGAGAAGCACCATCAGTTCGTAACGACGCATGCGTGCACCGACCTCCTTCGGTCTGGGCGGCCACGGTCGATCCGTGGCAGGAGGGCTCGTTGCGTCGAAGCAACGCGTCACAGTACCAAGCCAGCGGCCCTGACCCGAAATCCCGTCCACAGCCCGAGACGCCGGGACGGCGAGGGGTCGGCGCCGGCGGCAACTGTCCGGCGTCCGGATTAGGGTGAAACCTATGACCACCTCGCTGCCGAAGATCGGTGCTCACGTCGACCAGGACGACCCGCTCGCAGAAGCGCGGGCCCGCGAGGCCGACCTCGCACAGTTCTTTCTCGGCGACCCCCAAGACTGGAAGGCACCACAGATCCGGGCCGACGTCGAGGCCCTCAAGGGTGCCCCGATCGACCTGTACGTCCACTCGCCGTACGTCATCAACGTGGCCACGACGAACAACCGGATCCGGATCCCGAGCCGCAAGATTTTGGCCGAGCACGCCGACGCCGCCGCCAGCATCGGCGCAAAGGCGTTGATCGTGCACGGCGGCCACGTCCTGAAGGACGATGATCCGGCGGTCGGCGTCGACAATTGGCGCAAGACCTTCGAACGCTGGACACCGCCGCTGCCGATCTTCATCGAGAACACCGCGGGCGGCGACAACGCCATGGCGCGGCACTTCGACCGGCTCGCGATGCTGTGGGACGCCGTCGGCGAGTACGGGCCCGGCTTTTGCCTCGACACCTGCCACGCCCACGCGGCCGGCGAAGATCTCGTCGACGTTGTCGCGCGGGTCAAAGCCATCACCGGGCGCATCGACCTCGTCCACGCCAACGGTTCGCGCGACCTGTTCGGCTCCGGCGCTGACCGGCACACCAACTTCGAGGACGGCGAGATCGACCCCGCGCTCATCGTCGAAGTCGTACGACAGGCGGGCGTACCCGTCGTGTGCGAAACACCGAACGGAGCCGCCGGGCAGGGCGCCGACATCGCCTACCTGCGCAAGCACCTCAGCGCCGACGCCTAAGCCTCAGTTCAGCGCCGCTCAGTTCAGCGCCATGACGGGCTCGGGCTCGTCGTACCGTGGCTCGGCGTCGAAAATGTCGGGCGCGCCGTCGAGCACACCTCCGGCCGGATCGTCGCTCCCGTCGGCCCGCACCACATCGCCGTCCGGTCGAAGGATGTCGATGATCACCAGCACGCACAGCGCCAACACCGAGATGTCCCTGATGGCGAGCGAAACCGCGTAGGGCCCGTACTCCAAGCCCTTCCCTGCTCGACCGCTCGGGTCACCGAGTAGGTACATCCAAATGCCGAGGAAGTAGATGATCTCGGCGGCCTGCCAGACGAGGAACGCCCGCCACCGCGGCCGCGCGAGCACTACGAGCGGCAGCAACCACAGCACGTACTGCGGCGAGTAGACCTTGTTGAGTACCAGGAAGAACGCCAGCGTCAAGAAGCACAGTTGCGGCAACCGCGGCCGGCGGCGGGCCGCCAACGCGAGCCAACACACACCCAGGAAGGCGATGGCGATCGCGGCCGCCTCGTACAGGTTGAGCTGATTTGTCGTGTAGTTCAAGCCGAAGAAATGGATGTCGTGGTGAAAGATCGGGAGCGTTTCGGGTTTCGAGAACACATACCAAATCGAGCCCCAGTCAGCGCCCCGCGTGCGGCTGAAGTAGTAGAACCGAAACCAGCCTTCGGGTCTCTTGATGGCGAGTGGGACGTCGACCACTGCCCACGCGAGCGCTGCACCGAGCAGTGCGGTCCAGAACGCCTTCAGTTGCCGCGCGCGCCAGCACAACAGCAGCAACGGCAGGAAAAACACGATCGGATAGAACTTCGTCGCGACCGCGAGGCCGAGCAGAGCACCAGCCAAGAAGTTGCGTTTTCGCGACCACGCCAACATGCCCAGCGAGGTCAGCGCGACCGCGAGCAAGTCCCAGTTGATCAGCCCGGCCAGGATCAGCGAGGGTGCGGCCGCGAACATCGCGGCGTCCCAGATTCGACGCCGGTTCGTTAGCGCGGTCGCGATCACAGCGATCACCGCCGCGATCGTCAGCATCAGCCAGGTCAGGTCGATGAAGCCCTGGCCGCGCTCATTCGAGGGGTACAGAGCCCTCGTCGCGAGGGAGCCAACCTCCATGGCGGCCCCGATCATGACCGGGTACTCGACCTGACCGGTCGGGTTTCCCGGCTGATCGTTGCCCGCATTGTGGGCATCCCAGTAGGGGATCTTCCCGTCGGACAGGCCCTCGCCGAAGTACAGCGGGTAGATGTCGTTGTAACAGACGTGGCTGTACTGGAACCCGCCCGCCCAAGGCTGATTGCGGCACGGGTATTTCTGCACGTAGCCGAGCACCGAGCTGGCGAGGGCGAGCGCGATCAGCACGCGCAACGGCGTCCACCACGACCACCCGGTGCGCGCGTGCCTGCCGAGGGGTCCGCCGAACGCCGCGCTCCCGCCGCGAACGAACGGATCGTCGTGCGTGGGCGCAATCACCGCCGCCGAGTCGGGCACGTCGTCCATGACAGGAAAACCTAGTCGGCCACCGGCCACAAGCTGCGGAACCCCCGCTTACTCCGACAGTGCGCGCTCGCGCGAATGCGTCACCCGGCTCATCGCGGCACCCGGCTGCCGGCGCGTGCGCGGCCCCCGTGGCCGAGCACGTACGACTCGCGCAGGTGGTTCCACCCGCAGCTCTGGCACACCTCGACGACATAGACGGTGAACTCGCTGACCTCATGCTCCATCTGCGCGAGCTCGCGGGTCGCCTTGATCCGACCGCTGTATTGGCCCAAGGCGTCGCCGTAGGTGTAAGTGACGTGGGTCAACGGCTCCTTGCGGCAGACCGGGCACTGCTCGCTGGTCGGCTCGCCGTGGAACTTGGCCGCCCGGAGCAAGTAGGGGTGTGCGTCACACACGTCGGTCGCCGTCGCCCGCCCGCCGAACAGCGCGGACAGGGTGGCCCGACGCGCCAGCGAGTAGTCGATGAGGGACCGGGTCGTCTCCACGGCGGTCATTTTAGCCACCGAAAAAGGCCCGGTGTTTGCTGAAAGCGGGGCGGTGTTTGCTTATGTACAGGTTGGCCCTTATCGTTGCGATGTATCGGCTCGATACATCGAGGAGCAGCAGTGGCGCAAGCAGTCAAGCGATCGGGACGCTCCGGCGTCCTCGAGCTTGCCGTCCTGGGGCTGCTCCACGAGTCACCAATGCACGGCTACGAGCTCAGCAAGCGCCTGAACACCATGCTCGGCGCCTTCCGCGCATTCTCCTACGGTTCGCTCTACCCCTGCCTGAAGCAGATGCTGGCCGTCGGTCACGTCAGCGCCGACGGCGAATCGACGGGGAGCCGTAGCAAGATCGTTTACCGGCTGACCGCCGACGGCAAAGAGCACCTGCAGAACCTGCTCGGCGAAGCCGGGCCTTCGTCGTGGGAAGACGAGAACTTCGGCGTGCATTTCGCCTTCTTTTCGCAGACCGACGCCGAGGTGCGGATGCGCATCCTCGAAGGCCGCCGCAACCGCCTCGAAGAGCGGCTCGACAACGTCAAGACCTCCGTCGCCCGCACGCGTGAGCGGGTCGACAGCTACACCCTCGAACTTCAGCGGCACGGTCTCGAGTCCGTCGAGCGCGAGGTCCGCTGGTTGACCGAACTGATCGAAACGGAGCGGCGCGCCGACAGCGCCCCCTCGAACGCCACCAATGTCTAGCCATCACTTGCACGGGGATATCCGGTTGTCCACGGATCACACTGAAGGAGCACCGCTCATGGGTTCGGTTCGGGTAGCCATCGTTGGCGTCGGTAACTGCGCCGCGTCGCTCGTCCAGGGAGTCGAGTTCTACAAGAACGCCGACCCAGAAGACCGGGTGCCGGGCCTCATGCACGTGCAGTTCGGCCCCTACCACGTGCGCGACATCAAGTTCGTCGCGGCATTCGACGTCGACGGCAAGAAGGTCGGGTCCGACCTTGCCGACGCGATCGGCGCCAGCGAGAACAACACCATCAAGTTCTGCGACGTGCCCTCGACCGGCGTCGTCGTGCAGCGCGGCCACACCTATGACGGTCTCGGCGACTACTACCGCGACATCATCCAGGAGTCCGAGGAAGAGCCGGTCGACGTCGTGCAGGCGCTGAAGGACGCCAAGGTCGACGTCCTGATCTCCTACCTGCCCGTCGGTTCCGAAGTCGCCGACAAGTTCTACGCCCAGTGCGCGATCGACGCCGGTGTGGCGTTCGTCAACGCGCTGCCCGTCTTCATCGCCAGCGACCCGACGTGGGCCAAGAAGTTCGAGGACGCCGGGTTGCCGATCATCGGCGACGACATCAAGAGCCAGGTCGGCGCGACGATCACGCACCGCGTCATGGCGAAGCTCTTCGAGGACCGTGGCGTCGAACTGCTGCGCACGTACCAGCTGAACTTCGGCGGCAACATGGACTTCATGAACATGCTCGAGCGCAAGCGACTGCAGTCCAAGAAGATCTCGAAGACGCAGTCCGTCACCTCGCAGATTCCGCACGAGATGGCGAAGGCCGACGTGCACATCGGACCCTCCGACTACGTGCCGTGGCTCGACGACCGCAAGTGGGCCTACGTGCGCCTCGAGGGTCGCTCGTTCGGCGACACTCCGCTGAACCTGGAGTACAAGCTCGAAGTGTGGGACTCACCGAACAGCGCCGGTGTCATCATCGACGCAGTCCGCGCGGCCATGATCGCGAAGGACCGCGGTATCGGCGGACCGATCAACTCGGCGTCCAGCTACTTCATGAAGAGCCCGCCGGTGCAATACAGCGACGACGACGCTCGTCAGGCCGTGGCCGACTTCATCGCCGGCACGGTCGACCGCTAAGCAGCCCACTCCATGTTCGGCAGCCCATTGGCGCAACGCAGCTGACGCGGCTTCCTTGCCAATGGGTCCGCCGTCGAGCCTGAGCTCGAGCAGATACCTATAGGCGCGGCCGACATCAGGTCCTGGTGGAATGCCGAGTACGGCACCGATCTCGTACCCGTCGAGTTCGGGTCGCAGCGCATCGATTTGCTCCTGCTCACGGAGCGCGTCAATGCGCTCCTCGAGATCGTCGTAGGCAGCGGACAGTGCGGCCGCGCGTCGTTTGTTGCGCGTCGTGCAATCCGAACGCGTGAGCTTATGCAAACGCTCGAGTAGCGGGCCGGCGTCGCGGACGTAGCGGCGCACGGCAGAGTCGGTCCATTCACCGGTGCCGTAACCGTGAAAGCGCAGGTGCAACTCGACGAGCCGCGACACGTCTGCAACGACATCCTTTGGATACTTCAGCGCCGTCAGCCGGGCCTTCGCCATCTTCGCGCCGACGACCTCGTGGTGATGGAACGAGACCCGACCACCTGGTTCCTTGCGACGAGTCGCCGGCTTTCCGATGTCGTGCAGCAATGCAGCAAGCCGCAACACCAGGTCTGGTTCCCGGCGCTCCGCGCCCGTGTCAGCGCCTTCGACACCGGAAACGTCACCCTCTAGTGCGATCGCTTGTTCAACGACCGTCAGTGTGTGCTCGTAGACATCCTTGTGCCGGAAGTGCTCATCGCTTTCGAGTCGAAGCTTCGGCAACTCGGGCAGCACGAGTTCGGCAAGGCCGGTGTCGACGAGCAACGCAAGGCCGCGTCGCGGCTCCGGGGTGCACATCAGCTTCGAGAGTTCGTCACGTACCCGCTCCGCCGACACCTTCGTGATGCGTTCGGCCATCGCGGTCATGGCGCCGGCGACCGACGGGTCAACGTCGAACTGCAGCTGCGACGCGAACCGGGCCGCTCGCATCATCCGCAGCGGGTCGTCGGAAAAGGAATCCTCGGGCAGGCCGGGCGTTCGAAGCAGATGTGCACCGAGGTCGCGGGCGCCGCCGAACGGGTCGTGAAAGGCGTGGTCAGGAACGCTGAGAGCCATCGCGTTCACGGCAAAGTCTCGGCGCCGTAGGTCTTCGTCCAGCGAGTCGCCGTAGACGACGTCAGGCTTACGAGACACCGTGTCGTAGGTCTCGTAGCGGTAGGTCGTGACTTCGAGCCGGACGCCGTCCTTGAGCAGCCCGACGGTTCCGAAGGCGATCCCGGACTCCCACTTGCTGTCGCGCCACTGCTTGGTGATCCGCAGGATTTCATCCGGGCGTGCGCTTGTAGCGAAGTCGAGGTCATTGCCAAGTCGACCAAGCAACGCGTCGCGGACCGAGCCTCCGACGAGGGCGAGATCATGACCCGCATGTGCGAACAGTTCGCCGAGTTCGTCGACGACCGGCGCCGCGCGGGTCAGCTCCTCGATCGCGGCCCGCTGGGTGCTCGTGAGCGAAGGCGGGTCTGAACGGGACGCAGGCACAGGGGTCAAGGGTAGGCCCCAAACCACGGAAAGCCCTGATCAGGGGTTTCTTTCCCGGCCGAGCCCGCCTAATGTCTGTTTTGGCGGCGCCGCTGGGCGCGCGTCGGTGAGCGAGGTCAACATGTTGGGTCCGCTCGACATCCACCAGTACCTGCTAGAGCACGACGTTCACCACGAGATTGTCCGGCTACCCCGGTCGGCGGCAAGCGCTGAGCATCTCGCCGAGGTCCTTGGCGTTACGCCGCGCCGATGCCTGGCGATCCATCCGTTCCACGCTTTCACCGCGGACGGCGAGGTGCTGGTCCTTGTGCTCAGTCCAGCCGACGAGGAACTTCAGCCTTCGACCCTGATGGCCGCGCTCCACGACCTGCTGCGCGACCGGCTCGGACCGGATGCCGACATCAGCGTTGCTGGCGCCGCGCTGGTCAGCAGCCGCACCGACTACTTCGCCGGCCACCTGGCCCCATTGCTTTTACCCGCCGACGTGATCGTGGTCAGCACGCAGGGCGTGCTCGATCTCGCGACGTCGATCATCTACACCGCGACCGGCGACGGTGGCACCGCGCTGGGCATCAGCGCGACGGACTTGCTCAACCTGACGCGGGCGATCGTGCTGCCGAGCGACGGCCCTACCGAGAGAGTCGCCTCCATCGGCTATGACGTCGCCCCCGGTGATCGGATCGAACTCGACTCGGTGCCGGCGACCCCGCAACCGTCGACCCCAATCGCGATCCCGCTCCCGAGCGAGATCCTCTTCGATGCCTTCGAGCGGCCGGTCACCGCAGTTGCAGCTGCGGTCCGTGCCGCAGTCGGCGTCGCAGTCACCGCGAGCTAGCTGACTGCGCGGTCAACCGGCCCTGACCGGCTAGGCCATTACGATCGAGCCGTGCCTCCTGGACGCCGACCGCTGCCACGCCTACGCCGCGTCGAAGAGACGTCCGCGGGCGGATTGGTCGTCGACGCCGGGATCCCGGGGATTCGCGGCCGCAGCGCCGCACTGATCGCTCGACACGACCGACGCGGTCGGCTGGTGTGGTCGCTGCCGAAGGGCCACGTCGAGGCTGGCGAGACACCGGAGGTAGCCGCCGTCCGGGAAATTGCCGAGGAGACCGGAATCGCCGGCCGCGTCGTCGCGCCGCTTGGCACCATCGACTTTTGGTTCGTGGCTGAGGGCCGCCGCATCCACAAGACGGTGCACCACTACCTGCTGCTGGCAGAAGGTGGCGAACTGTCCGACGACGACATCGAGGTCGTCGAGGTGGCATGGGTGCCGTTGGAGGAACTCGCGCAGCGGCTGGCCTACGACGACGAGCGCCGCCTTGTCGACCAGGTGCCGGGGCTGCTCGCGGACATCGCGTGAAACCTCGCGGCAGATCCGGCCACCGGGCAGCTGCGGGGCGACGCCTGCAGCGGGCTGGTGCAGCGATGGCGGCAACCTTCCTAGCGACCTGCGGCCTGGCCATCACGGGCGTGGCACAGGCGGCGCGCGCGCCGAGCGCGACTCCGAGTCCGACGCCGTCGAGCGCACCAAATCGGGTCACCATCACGCTCGTGAGCTTGGAGCCAAAGGCAGTCCAGCCGCACGACACGATCGTGCTCGAAGGCTCGGTCACCAATATCTCCGGCGGACCGCTGACCAGCGTGAGCGTCGCCGCCCGCGCCTCCACGAGCCGCATCACCACGCGATACGACCTCGCCCACGACAGTGACCCGAATGTGGTGCTGGGAACGACCGTTTCCAGCACTCGGCACTCCATTGGTTCACTCGCAGCGGGCCAAACCGCGAGCTGGACGATCTCGGTGCCGGTCGACCGCCTCAACCTGCCGTCGTCCGCCGCTGATTTCGGCGCGTATCCGCTAGCTGTCGACGCCCGGACGACGGCGGGGCGCACCGTTCTCCTGACCCGACTACCTACCACGCTGCTGTGGATGCCGACCGGCGCACAGTTCAAGCCGACGCAGATCAGCTGGCTGGTTCCGCTGGTCGACGGAATCCACCGGGGGAACGGCGACACCTTCCTCGACGACCAGCTCGCCACCGACCTCGCACCGGCCGGCCGTCTTGGTCGCCTGCTAGCGCTCGCGTCGGCGGCCCGGGTGCCCATCACCTACGCGATAGATCCCGCGCTGATCGATGACGCCACCGTGATGGCCGGAGCGGCGCAGCTCTCAGCCGGTGTCGCGGGGGTAACCGGCGTCGCGCCGCCGTCCGACGTCGCATCGACCCCGGGGGCAACCCAAGCTCCACCATCCAAGGCTGCTGCCTCGCCGAAACAGGGCAGCAAGTCCGCGAGCGCGACACCGACGGCAAGTGCGCCAACTCCCTATCAGGTCGTCGCGGGTGCCAACAGCACCGGAACCACCAACGGAACGGGCGAAGCGGTGGCCACGAATTGGCTCGCCACGCTGCACGCCGACGTCTCCGCACCTGGCGCGGCGGTCATCGGGCTGCCCTACGGCGATACCGACCTGGTTGCTGTCGAGCGCGCGGGACTGACCCGAGAAATCGCTATCGCCCGCTCGACCGGCCAGTCGACGCTGTCCGCCGACCTCGTGGCGCCGACGCTGCCGAACGTGGTCTGGCCGGTCGACGGCACCTTCGATGAGGCGACACTCGACGACCTGGCCGGCGACCTGCTCGATACCGTCGTGCTCACCGACACGACGCTCCCTCCGCGCGACAGCAACGCGGTCACCGGCGCGCGAACCAACTTGCAAACTGCGTCGGGCACCGTGCGCGCGGTGCTCACCGATTCGATGCTGAGTTCCATGCTGACTGCATCGACGAGCGGCACGGCAGCCAAACCGGACGGCGGTGTGCGGGTCGCGGAGCAACGCTTTCTCGCCGAGACCATGCTCGTCACCGAACAACGACCAGGCGCCGGCAGCTCCGTGGTAATCGCACCACCGCGCAACTGGAATCCGACCGACGGGTTCGCGGCGACGCTCCTGACGGACAGCGCAACAATGCCGTGGCTTCGGGGTGCCAACGTCGGTCAGGTAGCCGATCAGCCCGCCGACGGCGTCCCTCGCCAGTCCCTGGTCTACAGCGCAGCGGCTCGAGCCGCCGAGGTGCCAGTCAAGGACCTGCAACCGATCGCGGGCCTGCGTGGCCGGCTCGCCGCGTGCAGCGCGATCCTGGGCTCCAGCACCACGGAGACCTTCATCAACACGTCGAGCATTGCCATCCTGCGCGCAGAATCCAGCGGCCTGCGCACAAATCCGGTCCGATCTGCAGCAATTCGGGGCGCCGTACAAGCCGAGCTCAACGCCCAGATCGCCAAGGTCTACATCGTCAAACCAGGCCTCATCACGCTGACCAGCCGACGACAGAAGATCCCGATCACCGTCGTCAACAACCTGCCGGACCCGGTGACGATTCAGATCCGGCTGACGGCAATGAACGCGGCGCGGCTGACCGTGGCGCCACAACTTCCCTTCACAGTTGCGGGCAACCAGACGTCGGCACGAAGTGCTGATCGAGGTCGAAGCAACTACCGGCGGACGATTTGATGTCGCTGCGCAACTGTGGACCCCCGACGCCAACCCACGCCCGTTTGGCGCCCCGGTTCCGTTCGTCTTGAACTCCACTGCGTACGGGGCAGTTGCTCTCGTGATCGCGGCCACCGCGGCGGGATTGGTGTTCCTGGTGTCGGCGATCCGGGTGATCCGCCGGATCGTCGCCTCCCGGCGTCCACCTCAAGGCGGCGAGCAACTGCCCACTGCCGCGGCCGACGCTTCACCGGTGACGTGACGATCGCGGACGGGCCGGCCGGCGCACCCCGAACCAGCCTGGCCCGATCGAGCACGGTCATGGCCATCGGGACGGTGGCCTCCCGAGGTACCGGTTTCATTCGCACCGTGGTGCTCGCAGCGGCGCTCGGCAGCGGCGCGTTGGCCGAGACCTACAACATCCCGAACACGATCCCGAACGCGATCTACGACCTGCTGCTCGGCGGAATTCTCACCAGCGTCGTCGTCCCGCTCCTGGTGACCGCCGTCAAGGATGACGCGCAGGCCGGCGAGCTCTATGCGCAGCGCCTGCTTACCGTCGTCGCGGTCCTGCTCGGCGTATGCACGGTGGCAGGCGTGCTCGCGGCGCCCCTGATCATCGACGTCTACGCACACGGCCTCACCGGCGAGCAGCGCTCGCTATCGGTCACCTTCGCGCGGTACTTCCTGCCGCAGGTCTTCTTCTACGGACTGAGCGCAACAATCGGCGCGATTCTCAATACCCGCGGTCGCTTCGCCGCCCCGATGTGGGCACCGGTCTTGAACAACCTGGTCCTTATCGGCACCGGTGCGCTCTTCATTGTCGTGACCGAGGCGCAGCCGGTTGCGAAGCTGACCAACTTGCAGGTCACTCTCACCAGCGGTGAGATACGGCTGGTCGGCATCGGGACGACGGCGGGCGTCGTCCTGCAAACCCTCGCGCTATGGCCGTCCCTTCGGGCGTCGGGCTTCCGATGGCGACCTCGGTTCGACTGGCGCGGCAACGGGCTCGGCGAGGCAGTCACGCTCGGCGGCTGGGTGCTGGCCTATGTCGCGATGAACCAGCTCGGCTTCGTCATCGTCACGAATCTGGGCAAGGCGGCCGGCCGCGCCGCGCTCGCACACCGGGTCGGCCACACCGACACGTTTTCGGCCTACACCTACGCCTACCAGCTGTTCCAGCTGCCGTACGCGATCGTCGCCGTGTCCATCATCACCGCACTGCTGCCGCGCATGAGCGCTCATGCGGCGCTTGGCCGACTCGACGACGTGCGGGCCGACCTGTCGACGGGCCTGCGTACCAGCGGGGTCGCCGTCGTCCCGGCGACCGTGCATGCTGATCGCGCTGGCGCCAGAAGATCACCACGGTCATCTTTCGCTGCCTCCCGCACACGCGGGTCAGCGCGGCCGACGCGCGCTACATCGGCTGGGTGCTGGTCGCGTTCAGCGTCGGCCTCGTGCCGTTCGCGATGTTCCAGCTCCTGCTGCGAGCGTTCTACGCCTTGCATGACACGCGCACACCTGCGCTCATCAACGTGGTCGCGACTCTGGTCAACATCGGGGCGGACGTCGGCCTCTACCTCGCGCTGCCGCCGGGCTCCCGGGTGGTCGGGCTCGCGTTGGGGTTCGCGGCGTCCTACTGGGTCGCGTTCGTGCTGACCGCGAGAGCGTTGGGTCGCCGGCTCGACGGCATCGACGGACGTCGGATCACCCAGACCTACGTCAGGGTGACGCTCGCCTCGGCCGTCGCGGGCGGCGCCGCCTTCGGGCTCGCAGAACTGACCGGCGCCCTGCTCGGCCGTGGGGTGACCGGCAGCGTCGTCGCCCTCGTGGCAGGCGGCGGCATCGGCCTGGGCATCTTGGCGACCGCCGTCTCGCGGATGCGCATCAGTGAGGCAACCCGGATCCTCGACGCGGTGCGAGCCCGTCTGGCGGGCAGCGGCGGCGCCAGCTAAGACGCGGGCTGGAATACCGACAGAACCAGCCAAATCGACGTCCGATTACTCCAAAATTAGGCCGAACGGCCGCTCGCGAGACGCCCGATCAGCGTCCACCACGCCCGCGAAAGCTCAAGGCGACCCGTCCCGGCGCCGACGTAACGGACGAGGTGACACGCTCTTGAGTACCAAGAAATGGGCTCGCAGGCTGGACGATGTCGCGCCCGACACGGGCGACGTCATCCTCAGCTGGCTGACGCGCGTCGTGCTGGTGATCGCAGCAACCGCGGTCGTGGGTTTTGACGGCCTGTCGATCGCCGTCGCTCACGTCAGCGCGAAGGACGATGCCAACTCCGCAGCCGTCGCCGCCGCGAATGCGTGGGTCAGCGACAAGGGTGCACTCGCACCAACCCTGCTCGCGGCGCAGAACTCGGCGGCCCAGCACGACGAGACCGTGCTGCCGGGCAGCCTCACCGTCGGCACGGACGGAACCGTGCACCTCAAGCTCGAGCGCGACGCAACAACCCTGCTTGTTCGCCGCATCGGCCCGATCCGGTCGTGGGCGATCGTCATCGTCAACGGTTCGGGCAAGGCAGACCCGACGACATGAGCGGCCGATGGACCACGTCGGCCGCCCTTGTCCTGGTCACCGCCATGGCGGGCATGGCGACGGCGTTTGCCGCCGGCGGCGTACCGGGGACGGCGTCGGTTGACCTCGCGACACCATCGTTTCGCCTCGCGGCCGTTGCCGACCCACTCTCAGATGCCAAGACCCAAGCTCGCCAGCTCCAGGCCGAGGTCAGCCAGCTGCAGTTGCAAGTCGAGCTAGCAAGCGAGCGTTACGACGGTGCAGAGGCCGCGCTCGTACAGCTCGTGATCACCCAGGAGCAGGCGACCCGCGCCGCTACCGCGGCGACCGAAGCTGCTCAGAACGCCCGCGCCATTGCTGACACGACCACTCGCGCGCTGTACATGTCTGGCGGCATCACCGGGCTCTACGCGACCGTGTTGAGCGGTCAGAATCCGGCGCGGCTCGAGGCCGGATTACACAGCGTGCAAGTGGTTTCGGACGCCAACAGCAGCGCCCTGGCCACTGTCGGGGCCGTCCCTGCAAGCTGCTGCGGCCGCCAACGCTGAAGTCGCCAGCTTGCGCACCAAGCAAGATGAGCTGACCGCCCAAGCAGCGAACGCGACCGCAGATGCGCAAAACGCGCTTGCCCAGGAGCAGGCAGCGCTGCAGGGTGCGAACGCCCAGGTTGTCTCGCTGGAAAAGCAGTTCGCAGGCCCAAGTCGCAGCCGAGAAAGCAGCACGCGACGCGCGGACTCTGGCCGCCGCCCGGCGCGCGGCGGCTGCCGTGGGGCTGGTCAGCACCGCCGGCATCAGCCGGATCGCGCTCTTCGCTATTGAGGCCGCGCATAGCCAGCTCGGAAAGCCCTACATATACGGCGCCGCCGGGCCGGACAGTTGGGATTGCTCCGGCCTGACCCAGTGGGCCTTCGCGCAGGCCGGCGTGCTGATTCCGCGCACCGCTGCCGACCAGTACGCGGCGATACCGACCAAGGTCGGGCTCGGGCAGCTCCAGCCTGGTGACCTGCTCTTCTGGGCGACGGACACCGCGGACCCCACGACCATCCACCACGTCGCGATCTACGTCGGTAACGGGCTGATGCTCGCTGCGCCGCATACCGGTGCGAACGTTCAAGTCGAACCCGTCTATCTAGACGGCTACATCGGCGCGGTTCGCGTCGGGTAACGCAATAGCATGAGCCGAAAGGCGCAGAGCTGCTGAAGGGCAGAGCACCGCGGGAGGTCTGCTGTGGGCGGCGCACCGGCCGTGGCACCGGGCCTACTCGTCGCCGAGCGCTACCGGATCGAATCGCCGCTTTCTGGTGAGCACGAGACAGAGCGGGTCGGCAAACTCTGGCGGGCCTACGACGAGGTGCTCGCGCGCCCGGTCGCGATCCTGCTGGTGCGAGGCGACGACCCGGGCGTCCCGGATGTGCTCGCGGGTGCGCGCGCCGCGGCGCGGACTGACGCACGCCGCCGTCGTCCGCGTGTATGACGCCGGCGAGGCACCAGGACTCGCTTTCGTCGTCACCGAATTCCTGTCCGGCGGTTCGCTGGAAAGCCAACTGCTGATCGGTCCGCTCGATCCGGCAATCGCCGTCGACCTCGTCTCCGACTTGGCGATCGGGGTCGCGGCCGCCCATCACGTCGGCTTGCACGGCCTGTCATTGACACCGCGCAGCGTGCTTTTCACCGCGACTGGCGCGCCGCGCCTGGTCGGGATCGGGCTGGCCGGATACACCGCGCCCAGTGCCGAACCGATCGCCTCGCCACTTCGCCCCGATGCTTTCGAGGTCACCATCGCCGCGCCCCTGCACGCGGGCGACGCCGCCGAACTCGAGCGCGGGCGGCTCGACGCTGTCGGCTTGGCCCATCTGCTGTACGCAGCATTGACCGCTCGTTGGGCCGGTCTGGCCGTCGACAGCGCGCTGCCGGCGGCGCCGTACGCCGAGGGTCACCTGCTGACGCCGCGCCAGGTCCGCGGCGGGGTGCCACGCGAGGTTGACGAGGTCGTCGCGCGGGCCTTGGGTGACGACTCGCTGCTGCGCGGGCTGCCGGAAATTACCTCGCCAGCTGCATTCGCAGCGGCCCTCGCACCCCTGCGCGCCGCTCCCGATGACGCGCACCCGTACGGCGCCGACACCGGCCCGATCGTCGACCTCGAGACGATCCAGGCTCGGCTGGTCAACACCCGTCTGGTCCCGGCGCAGGTGTGGCAGCGCTGGGCGGTTGGCCTCGGGGTGCTGTTGCTCGGGGTCGTGATCGCCGGCTTGTTCTTCGGCGGAAAGCACGGCTACCTGAGCTTCGTTCGCGGCGCCGAGCCCGCGGCACTGACCCCCACACCGACCGTGACGTCGAAGACCACGCCGAGCGCGACGGCCGGCCCCGACGCTATCGCCGTCCAGCCTGGCGCCATCGCGCCAGGCGTGGTTACGGAGTTCGACCCGTACGGCAAGCACGATGATCCACACGTGTCGGAGGCACCGCGCGCCGTCGACGGCAGCTCCGCGACGATGTGGCGGACCCAGATCTACCGAACCGCCGACCTTGGCAAGCTCAAGCCGGGGGTTGGCTTGTTGATGGACCTCGGCACCCCACGCAAGGTCGCCGCGATTCACCTGCTGCTGGTGGGTGACGGCACCTCGGTCGAGGTGTTCGAGAGCGACTCCTCGCCGGCCAACGAAAAGGCGATGACGCTCGCGGCGGCCAACGCCAGCGCGCCGAGCGACATCACGTTGCGGCTGTCGAGCGAGACGACCGCTCGCTACTGGGTGGTGTGGCTCACCAAGCTGCCCCCCGCAGGGACTGGGTTTCAGGGTGGCATTGTCGAAATGACCTTCCTGTCGTGAAATTTGCCGCCGCGTCGATAGGCTTCGCGGCGTGACGGACGGGGTGACGAACGGCATTGCGGACGGCGCGATGGCCGGCCAATCCGAGCACGCCGCGGGTTCAGACGATCCCGACGTTGCCCTGCTCAAGCGGCACCTCGAGGGCGACCCGACCGCGTTCACCGAGATTTGCCGCCGGCACCGCGACCACCTGTGGGCAGTAGCGCTGCGGACAACAGGCGATCCCGAAGACGCTGCCGACGCCGTACAAGACGCACTGATCTCTGCGATGCGTCATGCGGCGTCGTTTCGGGGCGACGCGAAAGTGAGTACCTGGCTGCACCGGATCGTGGTGAACGCCTGCCTCGACAGGTTGCGGCGCCGGGCAGCGCATCCGACCAGCCCCCTCCCCGACGACGATCACGCACCGAGCGCGATCCGCGACGACTATGCCGACCGCGACACCGCGGCCGACGTGCACGCGGCACTCGCGACGTTGCCGGCCGAGCAGCGGGCGGCCATCGTGCTCGTCGATATCGAGGGCTACCCCGTCGACGAGGTCGCCGCGATGCTCGAGGTGCCGTCCGGCACGATCAAGAGCCGGTGCGCTCGCGGCCGGGCGAAGTTGGTGCCGCTGCTCTCTCATCTGCAAACGCGGAACCCGGCCGGGGCGGACAGCGTCGAACCACCGATGAACCCACCCCGAGAGGACCTCCGGTGAACACCCCGCACCCGGACCTCGAGACGCTTGCGGAACTCGCCGACCGCGACATTCCGCCCGCCTCCGAAGCCGTCGCTGGCCCCGACTCGGCAAACGACGCCGCGACCGTCGAACTCCTGCGCCACGTCGCCGACTGCGCCGCGTGCACGACGGACCTCCAGGCCCTGCGCGGCGTCCGTGAAACGTTGCGAGCGCTACCAGCGGTTTCGATGCCAGCTGATGTGGCGGAGCGCATTGAAGCGGCTTTGCTGGCAGCCAGGGAGTCCGACGCGGCGGCCGGCCCGATCGCAGCGAGCGGCGCAGGTTCCGGCATTGCGCCCGCTACCGTCGTCCCACTTCGCTCGCGATCGGCAGTAGCCTCCAGGGCCTCGCGGCAACGTCGCGGCGGCGCACCTTCACGCTGGCGAACGATGCCGTACGGCGCAGCGGCGTCCATCGTTGTGGTGCTCGCCCTCGTCGTCGTCGGTGCGGTCGCCATCGGGCATTCCGGAGGCGAATCGAAAAAGTCGGCCACTGCCGCGGTTCCGTCGTCCTCGGTGACCGCCGCCTCGGCGACGATCGCGTCAGGCACCAACTACACGGCGGCCGATCTGCGCTCTCAAGTCGCCTCCGTGGTCGCTAGCAACGTTCCCGACGCGGCGTCGAACTTCCCCGGCCTCGCGTTAGGGCTCGCACAGGGGCCTGCCGGGTCGGCGCCACTTGCTGCCGCCGCGGGCTCGTCAGCCGCAGCTGCCGCGACGTCTTCAGCCCCCGCTCCCGTGGCATCCTTCGCCGCCGCCACCCCAGCGGCAGCGGCGAGTTCACCCGCGTCTGGGCCGCTGTTCGCAGCTCCCACGGCATCCGCAAGTGCGGGGGGCGGGACGTCGGACCGTGCCGGCCTCGCGCCAGCCGCGCCCATCACGGCGCCCGGCCGGACCCTTGGCTGATCCAGCCGCCTTGGCGCAATGTGTCCAGATCCTGGCGGGGAAGGCGGAGCAACCCCTGCTCGTCGACTACGCAACCTTCAACGGGGCGCCGTCAACGATCATCGTGCTCCCGGACCCCGATGTCGCCCACAAGCTCGACGTCTACGTCGATCTCTGACACAACGAACTGTGCCGATCAGAACTTCACGTACGAAACGTTCCATCGGCCCGACTCCTGGCCCCTGACGCGAGCAGGGCCGGTCGGGAATCGCCGACGCCTAGGATCTGTTGAAGGCCCTAGTCGCTCGATCGGCGACCGTCTTCGAGGTAGGTCTCAGTGAACGTCCGTGAGCTCATCATCATCGGATCCGGCCCGGCCGGTTATACGGCGGCGCTCTACGCCGCGCGGGCCGACTTGCACCCGCTGGTGTTCGAGGGCGCGACGACGGCCGGCGGCGCGTTGATGACGACCACCGAAGTCGAGAACTTCCCCGGTTTTCCCGACGGGATCATGGGTCCGGAGCTGATGGAGAGCCTGCGCAAGCAGGCGGCCCGCTTCGGCGCCGAACTCGTGACCGATGACGTCACCGAAGTCGATCTCACCGGACCCGTCAAGGTGGTCCACGTCGGCGACCAGGTCTTCCACTCGCGCGCGGTGATTCTGGCGACGGGTTCGAAGTATCGCTACCTAGGGCTCGAGAACGAGGCTCGACTGCTCGGCCACGGCGTATCTGCCTGTGCGACCTGTGACGGATTCTTCTTCCGAGACCAAGACATCGCGGTCGTCGGTGGTGGCGACTCCGCTCTCGAGGAAGCCACCTTCCTGCAGCAAGTTCGCTCGTAGCGTCACCGTCGTGCACCGGCGCGACGCGTTGCGGGCGAGCAAGATCATGCAGGACCGCGCGCAGGCGAACGACAAGGTCGGCTTCCGGTGGAACACCGAGGTGACCGATGTGATCGGCGACGACAAGGTCGCCGGTGTCACAGTTCGCGACACCGTCACAGGTGTCGAGGATCGGCTACCCGTAACTGGCCTGTTCGTTGCGATCGGCCACGACCCGCGCAGCGAGCTGTTCCGCGGCCAGGTTGATCTCGACGAGGCCGGCTACGTGAAGGTTGCGCAGCCGTCGACGCGCACGAACCTCGACGGCGTCTTCGCCTGCGGCGACCTGGTCGACCACACCTACCGCCAGGCAATCACCGCGGCTGGCACCGGCTGCGCCGCCGCACTCGACGCCGAACGCTGGCTGGCCGCCCAACACGACTAGCCAGCTCGACGTACCGTCCGAAGATCGCAACCCCGTCCAAGTAACCGAATGCTCAACCGACAGGAGCCCACCGTGGGAGCCACCAAGTCCGTCACCGACGAGACCTTTGCGACCGATGTCCTTAGCAGCGACACACCGGTCCTGGTCGACTTTTGGGCCGAGTGGTGCGGTCCCTGCCGCATGGTCGCGCCAGTCCTCGAGGAGATCGCGAACGAGCACGCCGACAAAGTGCGGGTCGTCAAGCTGAACGTCGACGAGAACCCCGAGACTGCCCGCGCCTACTCGATCTTGTCGATCCCGACACTGAATGTGTACAAGGGCGGCCAGGTCGTGAAGCAGATCATCGGCGCCAAGTCGAAGTCTGCTTTGTTGAGAGATCTGGAAGCGTTCCTCTAGGCCGCTAGCATGGCTCCTCCACGCCGGTAATCGCACCGCGGCGGCACTCCGGTAAA
Organism: uncultured Actinomycetes bacterium; assembly: GCA_963825425.1. Taxonomy (GTDB): domain Bacteria; phylum Actinomycetota; class Actinomycetes; order Acidothermales; family Acidothermaceae; genus PALSA-607. The sequence continues at coordinate 97,442 of CAWGTF010000015.1, read as the reverse complement.
CGCCGGAGCCGCACCGGGCGTCAATCACCCACCGGAGCGGTCGACGAGCGAGGACGCCGATGCAGCAGCAGCACGAACGGGTCGACGAGCCGCTGCGCCTCGGCGACCGCGGGCTCGCGGTGCTCGAGCTGCGCCATCGGCTGCGCCAGCTCGGGCTGCTGACCACCGACGAGGTCGTTCAGAGCAGTGCGACCCAAAACAGCGACGTGTTCGACGAAGCGTGTGACCACGCGGTCCGCAGCTTTCAGCAACAGCGTGGGCTGCGCATCGACGGCGTCGTTGACCGCGAGACCTACCGCAGCCTCGACGAAGCCCGCTGGCGGCTGGGCGATCGCACGCTTGTCGTTCGCCGTCCGGCACCCCTACGTGGGTGACGACGTCGCGGGCCTTCAGCATCGGCTGACCGACATGGGCTTCGACTGCGGTCGGGCGGACGGCGTGTTTGGTGCCCGCACCGAAAACGCACTGCGCGAGTTTCAGCGCAACGTCGGGCTGCCCGCCGACGGCACCTGCGGCCCGGCCACGTTCCGGGCGCTGCGCCAGCTCGCCCGGACCGTGGTGGGTGGCAAGGCCAACGAGCTGCGTGAGTACGACCGCCTGCATCACGGTGGTCCGTCGATGGCCGGCAAGCTCGTGGTGATCGATCCCGGCCACGGCGGACGCGATCGAGGGTCGACAAACGGGACGCTCGACGAGGCCGGGATCGTCGACGACATCGCGAACCGGCTCGAGGGCCGACTGGCGGCGGCCGGCGCCCAGGCGTTTCGGACCCGTGGCGGCGAGGGCGTATTTGACGACGCGGACGCGCTCGAACGCCCCGAGCGACGCCGAGCGCGGGGCGTTCGCCAACGCCGCCGAGGCCGACCTGCTCGTCTCGCTGCACATTGACGGCGATCTGAACCCCGGTTGTCACGGCGTTTCGACGTACTACTACGGCACGCTCATCGACCGGTCGCTGGTGGGCGCCCGCCTCGCGGAGTTGATCCAGCAGGAGATCTTGGCCCGCACCGACTTCCTCGACTGCCGCAGCCACCCCAAAAGCTGGGAACTGTTGCGTCGCACCCGGATGCCCGCCGTCCGGATAGAGCTTGGTTACCTAACGAACCCCGGCGATGCTGCCCGGCTCGGGAACGCGGAGTTTCGAGACGAGCTGGCAGAGGCCATCGTGGTGGCGATCCAGCAGCTGTACTCACCGGCAGAGTTGCCATCGCGCGAAGCGGTCGAGCCTCGCCGGCACAGCATCTCGGTCTAGTACGCATCGAAGTCAGCTCAGACCGGCCGCAGTGCGCCCTCGGGCGTCACCGATCCCAGCAACCGTTCGAGAGCACCCTCGACGTCCTCGCGCCACGACAGCACCGTCTTCAGATCCAGCCGCAGCCGCGGGTGTCGCGGATGAGGGCGCACGGTCTTAAAACCCAGTGCCAGGAGGAAATCTGTCGGCAAGACGCAAGCCGGGGCTTCCCACCGGCTGTCCCCGAATGCCTCGATCGCCTTGACTCCACGACGGGTCAGGTCCTTCGCAACGGACTGCAGCAAGATGCGGCCGAGTCCGCCTCCGGTGAACTCCGGCAACACGTAAGCGGTCATCAGCAACACGGCGTCCGGACTGACCGGGCTGGTCGGGAACGCGACGGAGCGCGGGACGTACGCCGGTGGTGCGTAAAGGACGTACGCCGCGGTGAAGCCGTCGACTTCGATCAGCCGACCGCAACTCCCCCACTCGAGCAGGACCGCAGAGACCCAGGCTTCCTTTTCCAGCGCCGCATCGCCGGACTCTTCGGCCCGGGTGCGGCTCACTGGGTCGAGTTCCCAGAATGCGCACCGCCGGCACCGAGCCGGCAGATCGTCAAGGTTGTCGAGGGTCAAGCCGACTACGCGTCGCGACATCGTGCCTCCGCTAGCGCTGAAAGCGCGCAATGTAGGGCTAGTTTGACCGTTTCGGACAGTGGGCGGTAGTGCCGATCCGGTGACGGTGGCTGCGACCGCTGCGCGGCGGTAAATCGGCGGAGCCGGACGACGCGGGCGCTACCCTGAGTGCCCAAGGAGGACGCTGTCGTGGACATGTCAGGCGGGTCGCGGTTAGACCCCTATCTCGAGCGGTATGCCGCGCGTACCCACGGCATGACGACATCGGAGATCCGGGCACTGTTCGCCGTGGCCAACCGTCCGGAGATCATCGGCATGGGCGGCGGCTCGCCGTGCGTGAGCGCGCTTCCGCTCGACGTCATCGGCGAGATGACCGCCCGGGTGATCACCGAGCAAGGGGCCCAAGCCCTGCAATACATGGGCGGCCAGGGCGATCCCCGCCTGCGCGAACTCATCTGCGGTGTCATGGCACTTGAGGGGATCTCGGCATCGGCCGACGACGTGATCGTCACCGTCGGGTCGCAGCAAGCACTAGACGTTGTGTCACGAATCTTCCTCGACCCTGGCGACGTCGTGATCGCCGAAGCACCGTCCTACGTCGGCGCACTCGGCACGTTCACGCAATACCAAGCCGAGGTCGTGCACGTAACGATGGACGACGCGGGGCTGGTGCCCGGCGCATTGCGGGAAGCGATCGCGACAGCTGGCCCGATCTGGGCGACGCGCAAAATTCGTGTACACGGTACCGAACTACCATAATCCAGCCGGTATCACCCTCGTCGAGGAGCGTCGCGACGAGATCATCGCCATCTGCGCCGAGGCCGGCCTCCTGATCCTCGAGGACAACCCCTACGGGCTGCTCGGCTTTGACGGCCCGCCGCTGCGCGCGCTGCGCGCGCGGGTCTCTGACGGGATCATCTACCTCGGTTCGTTCTCGAAGACGTTCGCCGCCGGCGTCCGCGTCGGCTGGGTCCTGGCCCCGCCAGGGGTCAAAGAGAAGCTCATCATGGCCAGCGAGGCGACCACCCTGTGCCCGGTGGCCCTGTCGCAATACGTCGTCGCCGAGTTTCTCGAGCATCACCCCTGGCAAGAGCAGGTGAAAGTCTTCCGCGAGCTGTATCGCGCTCGGCGAGACGCCTGCCTCGACGCGCTGGAATCGTCATTTCCGGCTGGCTCGTCGTGGACCCACCCGACCGGTGGCTTCTACGTCTGGGTCACGCTTCCAGACGGCATCGACGCGAAGGCGATGCTGCCGCGCGCGATCCAGGGCCGCGTCGCCTACGTGCCAGGAGTGGGCTTCTACTCCGATGGGCAGGGCGGCCAGAACCTGCGGCTGGCGTACAGCCTCCCCGAGCCTGACCGGATCCGCGAGGGCGTTCGCCGGCTGGCGGCCGTCCTGTCCGAGGAGCTCGACATCGTCGCGACATTTCGCGGCGGCTCATGAGCGACCTCGGGCACGTCCTAGTGCTGGCCGGCGGCCTCTCGTACGAGCGTGAGGTCTCGCTGTCGTCGGGCCGCCGAGTCACCGACGCACTGGCCGGTCTCGGCGTCGAGGTCGAGCTCGTCGACATCGACGCACAGCTTCTGCCGCGGCTACTCCAAGACCCGCCATCCGCCGTTTTCCTTGCTGTACACGGAATTGAGGGCGAAGACGGTGGCTTGCGCGACGCCCTCGACCTCAGCGGCGTGCCCTATGTCGGCGCTACAGGAGCGGCCGCCCGACTCGCTTTCGACAAGCCGATCGCGAAGGCGATCCTCGGTCGGGCGGGTGTCTCGACGCCAGCCTCGGTCGCGTTGCAGCACGCGGCCTTTCGCGATCTCGGCGGGCCGGCGCTGCTCGAGCGCGTGGTCGAGCGACTTGGCCTGCCGCTCGTGGTCAAGCCAGCGCGCGGCGGTTCTGCGCTCGGTGTCACCGTCGTGCGCAATGCGGCCGACCTCCCGGCGGCGATGGTCGGGTGCTACTCCTATGACGGCGTTGCGCTGCTGGAGCGCTACGTCGATGGCATCGAGCTTGCCGTCAGCGTGGTCGACACCGGGTCGGGTCCGGTTGCACTCCCGGCCGTCGAGATCGAGGCCCTCAGCGGCACATTTGACTACGCGGCGCGATACACAGCAGGCATGACCGAGTACCACGTGCCAGCACGCCTGCCCGCTGAAATAGCGTCAGCAGCGGGCGCGGCGGCGGTTCTTGCACACGAGGCTCTCGGGTTGCGGGATCTCTCCCGCACCGACCTAATCGTCGCTCGTGATGGCACGGTCGAATACCTCGAGACAAACGTCGCGCCGGGGATGACCACGACCAGTTTGCTGCCGCTCGCGGCATCAGCCGCTGATCTCGATCTAGGCGCTCTGTGCCGCGACCTGTTACACAGGGCAGCAGTACGCGGGGTTTCGCGTCCCGGCGCACCGACCTGAGGGTCGCTAGACGACCTACTCCCGCACGCCGCTGTCGTGGGTAGCGCTGCTTTTGTGGGTGGCAAGGGTCGGTGCCATTGCCGCCACGATGCGCTCGAGGTCGTCGACAGACGCGAACTCGATCGTGATCTTGCCTCGGCTGCGGCCGAGATCGACGCGCACGCGGGTCTCGAAGTGGTCCGACAACCCGGCCGCAAGCTCATCGAGTCCAGCAGCACGCTGCCGGCTGCCGCGAGGAGCCCGGCGCCGGCTCGACTCGCCGTCCCCCACCGCGACAAGCTCCTCGACGGCCCGCACCGACAGGCCCTCGGCCACGATGCGCTGAGCTAACCGTTCCTGGGCGGCGGCGTCGTCTAGACCGAGCAGCGCCCGCGCATGGCCGGCGGACAGCACGCCCGCGGCGACCTTGCGTTGCACGGACGGCGGCAGGTTAAGCAACCTGATCGTGTTGCTGACTTGGGACCGCGATCGGCCGATCCGTTTCGCCAATTCCTCATGCGTGGCACCAAATTCGTCGAGCAGCTGGGCGTACGCGGCCCCCTCCTCCAGAGGGTTGAGCTGCTCGCGATGAAGGTTTTCCAGTAGCGCGTCGCGTAGGAGCGCGTCGTCGTTGGTGTCCCGAATGATCGCCGGAATGGTGGTGAAACCGGCCTGCTGCGCGGCCCGCAGACGACGCTCGCCCATCACGAGCTCATAGCCGCTGCCAGCCGGACGAACCACCACCGGCTGCAGGAATCCGACCTCCCGCAGTGAATACGCGAGCTCGGCCAGGGCGCCTTCTTCAAACACCTGGCGAGGTTGCTTCGGGTTCGGCGCGATCTGCTCGACCGGGAGTTCGGCGAAGCGCGCACCCGGCACCGCCAGGAGTGACTGCTCGTCGTCGAGCCGGACCACCCTTGGCTGCGTGTTGGCGATCGCAGTATGGGCCGGATCCGGCCACGGCTGCGCGTCGGCAGGCCTGTCGCGCGGGGGCGGCGGAGCAGTAGGAATCAGTGCACCGAGCCCGCGACCCAACCCGCCGCGACGCGTACTCATCGAGACCCACCTTCTGCCGGACCGGTGGCACCGCGTTCGGCAATCTCCCGCGCCGCATCGAGGTAGCACAGCGCGCCAGGCGAGGCGGGGTCGTAGGTCATGACCGTCTGGCCGTAGCTCGGTGCCTCGGAGACCCGCACACTGCGCGGAATGACAGTTCGCAGCACAGTTGTACCGAAATGCGCACGAACGTCGTCGGCGACCTGTGATGCGAGCCGTGTCCGGGCATCGTACATTGTGAGAAGAATCGTCGATACCCGCAAATCTGGATTGAGGTGCGATTTCACTAGATCGATGTTGCTCAGCAACTGACCGAGACCTTCGAGCGCGTAGTACTCGCATTGGATCGGGATCAGCACTTCCTCACCGGCCACCAGGGCATTGACCGTCAGCAGGCCTAGCGACGGCGGGCAGTCGATGAGCACGTAGTCGAAGTCCGCGACGACGTCAGATAGAGCCCGGCGCAGTCGTGCCTCGCGGGCCACCAATGAAACGAGCTCGATCTCCGCACCAGCCAGGTCGATCGTCGCGGGTACACACGACAGCCCGGGGATATCGGGAACGTCTACCACCACGTCACCGAGCGACTTGCCTTCAATGAGCAAGTCGTAGACCGACGGGATCTCGGCGTGGTGATCGATGCCCAGCGCCGTGGACGCGTTGCCCTGGGGGTCCAAGTCGATGACCAGGACGCGGAGTCCGTGTAGCGCCATCGCGGCGGCGATGTTCACTGTCGTGGTCGTCTTGCCGACGCCACCCTTCTGATTCGCGACCGTGACGATCCGCCGCCGTTCGGGTCGCGGGAAGCTCTCGCCGGTATGGCCGAGGACGCGCATGGCTGTGGCGGTCTGGGTCGCAATGGGCGTCTCGTCAGTTGGCGCGGACGTGGTTTCACGTGAAACATCGTTCGGCGTGCGGCTGTCCGTGGGGCTGACATCGTTGGCGTTAGCTTGCTCGCCCACGACCGACGGGACCGACTGCGGGCCGCCGCCTGTTTCACGTGAAACATCGAGCAGAGTCACCGTGGCGGAATCACTCACGCAGGGATCCTCCGATCATCCGACTCACCTGGCGCCCCGACGGGTAGGTCGGGCACGTCAGCCTAGACCAGGTCACCGGCACCGAGGAGCCCCCTACCTAGACCGACCAAGACGCAGCACCAGAGCCAGCGGATCGGTGGATAACAGGAGCCCGGGGACCGTTGCGGCCTCACCCTCGCACAGTAAGCCCGTCGGCTGCCAGGTCGAAAGCTCAGCAATTCGCACGCCTGAAAGCAGGCCTGGGTCGCTCACCGCAGACACCTCGTCGCTGTCGGCCGCGACGACGGCCAGCAGCGCGGCGTCCGCGTTCATCCCCGCTCGCTGCACTGCTCTCCACCCGCTGCTGACCTCAGCCGCAACGCCGCTACCTTTCACCGCAAGCAGCCTGCCGCCGGCGCGCAACAGCGGCGCGGCCAAAGTGGCGAGCCGATCCACCGGTGCCACCGCGCGTGCAGTGACGATGTCCGCGCCCAGTTTCGCGGTGCCGAGCTCATCCGCCCTGGCGCGGCGGGTTTCCACGCCGGGCAGCGCGAGATCACTGCGCACCTCGTCGAGGAACGCGATCCGCCGCTGCATGGGCTCGATGAGGGTGATGTGCAGATCGGGCCGGGCAATAGCGAGCACGATTCCAGGAAGTCCGGCTCCTGACCCCAGATCCACAACGTGGCTGCCGCGCGGTATCAGCGCGGCAACAGCGACGCAGTTCAGGAGATGTCGAGGCCAAAGCCGGTCGGCCTCGCGCGGCCCGATGAGTCCGCGCTCGACCCCAGCGCCGACCAGCCACCAGGCGTAGCGCACCGCGAGCGGCAAGCTCGCCCCGAAAACCGCGTCCGCAAGTGCCGGCGGCTCGACCAGCGAGTCGACCGAGGCTGCTTGGCCGGGCGACACAGCGCCCGGGTCACTGGGCACGCCGTGCCGTGACGGGACGGCTGGCGGTGTCACGACGTCGCGGTCGTCACGCCTGTGCTGGGAGAACCACGACGAACCGCTCCGGCTCGACACCCTCGGACTCGCTGCGGAGTCCGGCCGCGGCGATCGCGTCGTGCACCACCTTGCGCTCGAACGCCGTCATGGGAGCCATCTTGACCGGCTCGCCAGTTGCGACGACCTGCTCGGCCGCCTTGGTCCCCAGCACAGTGAGGTCGGTACGACGGCGCGCCCGGTGTCCGCCGACGTCGAGCATCAACCGGCTGCGCACGCCGGTCTCCCGCGCCACGGCCAGTCTGGTCAACTCCTGCAAGGCGTCGAGCACCGCTCCTTCGGGACCGACGAGGTGCCGCAGGCGATCGCCGATGATCGAGACCACCGCGCGATCGCCTTCGACGTCCATGTCGATGTCGCCATCGGCGTCGATGATGTCGAGCAAGCCTTCGAGGTAGTCGGCCGCGACTTCGCCCTCACGCTCGAGGAGGTCCGCCAGTGTGCGGGGCTCGACGGGCTCGCCGGTAACGGCTTCTTCCGTTACGTGCTCCCCTGCCGCGTCGTCGGCCGTCGGGTCGTCGTCAAGATCGAGCGAATCGTCGGTCGCGCTTGCCACGGGGAAGTCCTCCTGAGATATCGGCTTGCCGTCGGAATCGGCGCTGGAGTCAGGCACGCTGGACACAGCGGTGGGGTCGGTCATCGCGGGCTACCGGGCCGCTGCGGCCTTGTTCCAGTCCGCTTGCTGCGCGGCGGGCGAGTCGTCTGCTGCCGCCTGATCTGCACGGGTGGCGGGGGCGGCGCGGGCGGCGTCGGGCCGCGCTTCTTCGCGCCACCACTCGGTGCCTCGCCCGGCGGCGAGCCCGGGGGGCCGCCCTTGACCTGGGTCGGAGCCGAAGGGGCGCCACCCGGTGCAATGTGCGGCATCGCCTTGATCACAAAGTGCTGTTGCCCCAACGACCACGTGTTCGTCGTCACCCAGTAGATCAGCACGCCCATCTGGAAGTTCAAGCCGAACAACGCGAACATCGGCGGCAAGACGTAGAGCATGATGCGCTGCTGAGACGGCATTGCGGTGCCACTCGCGGCGTTGCGCGCGATCAGCTGGCGCTGGGTCAAGAACGTCGTCGACGCCATCACGAGGATCGCGATGACGGTGACGATCCGCACGGTCGACGGATCCGCGCCGAACGACAGCGCCTTGTTCGCCGTCTTGAAGCCGAGCGCGAGCGGAACACCGAAAACCTTGGCGTGGCCAGCCGTACACAAGGTGTCCGGAGACCAGCCGTACTTCGCGGAACCGAATCCCTTCGGCTTGGTCTGCAGGTATGCCGTGCACGCCGCGACGCCCTTACTGGTTGCGCCGGCTTGGCCGCCGTGCTCCGCGATATAGCGCAGAACATGGAAAAGCGCGTAGAAAACCGGCATCTGCAGGAGCAGGGGAAGGCAGCCCATGAGCGGGTTGGCGTTGTGTTCCTTGTAGAGCGCCATGACCTCTTGGTTCATGCGCTCGCGGTCTTTCTTGTACTTGGTCTGCAGTTCCTTGACCTTCGGTGCCAGCTCGGACATCGCGCGCTGCGTCTTGATCTGCTTCACGAAGATCGGGAACAGCAGGATGCGCACCAGCACGGTCAGAAAGAACAGCGACAAGCCCCAGGTCACGCCACTCGTCTTGCCGAACAACGGCGCCAGCACCGAGTGGATCGCCAGGATCACCTTGGTGACAACGACGTACAGGGGATTCAGGACGTGGGGCACCGGGTGGCTCCTGGCTTGATCACGGACGACGACGGAACGGCAGCGGCGATTCCGGCTGATCTCGCCGGTGGAACGGGGTCAACACCGCCGGGGTTCCAAGGGTGGCAGCGAGCAATCCGCCGGGCGGCGAGCCAAAGTCCTCGAAAGCCGCCATGTGTCTGGATCGCCGTCACCGCGTAAGCACTGCAGCTCGGCGCGAAACGGCATCGCTGGCCAAGAAACGGACTGATGAATCGCCGATAACCCTCGATCGGGACGACGAGAAGCTGGCCAAACAGCGAAGGCGCGCCTTGTCTCATCGACCGTCACTCCGGATGGCGCCTGCAGGCGGATTCGGGCGCCTGACCAGGCCGGATGCGGGGCGCCTGACCAGGCGGCGCCTGACCAGGCCGGGTGTGCGGCGCCTGGCCGAGACTGCGCGCGATCGCCGCGTCGAGATCCGCGCTGAGTTCGCGCCCTGAGGATCCAGCCGCCGCCGGCAATGCACGCACCACCAGCCGAGCCCCGGGCGGTAGCTGGGCAAGCCGGTCAGCGCTCAGGTGCTGGAGCTGGCGGCGCACTCGGTTGCGCACGACCGCGCCGCCGACCTGGCGGCCGACCACGAAGCCAGCACGGGCAACGGTCGTCAGCTGTCGCTGACCAGACGCAAGACCAGCCTCGGGCAGCGCGAGATGGACGACGAGCCGCGGGCGAGCCGCGCGGCGACCCATCCGCATCGTGGCGGTGAAGTCTGAGCGCTGGCGCAGCCGGGACGCGGCCGGAAGCACGGGAATTCGCGGTTCCGGGCGACGTCAGGCCGAAAGGCCCTGACGGCCCTTCCGACGACGTGCGGCGAGGATCGCGCGACCGGCGCGAGTGCGCATGCGCAACCGAAAGCCGTGGGTCTTTGCGCGCCGACGGTTGTTCGGCTGGAACGTGCGCTTGCTCACTCGAGGGCTCCAAGAAAAGGTCGAGTACGGCCGAAGGCTTGAGAAAAGGCGTGCGGGCCGCAGGTCAGAAGGAACTCCTACGGTACGGGCCGACCGCCGACAGGGTCAAACGTGGGTCGCCCGCTTTGGGACAGCTCGCACTTCGGGACGGCTCAGTCGTCCCAGTGGACATCGCCAGTAGTAGGAACAGCTCAAACTGTGGAGAACGCCTTGAAGCACAAGGCGGCACGCTGTTAGCGTCCCACGGGCCGGACCTCAATGCTGTGAACCGACGATCATCAGCCATGATGCAGAGCACCGCACTAACCGCGGTGCTGCGTACACAGGTTGTGGACGACAGTGTGGACGAACGACCTCTTGACATCGACGAATACCCGCAATAGTGCACAAATCCACCGCGTGGACCGCACGATACAGTTGTTTAGTCGCTTGCCAGTGAGAGGGGTGCGCGTGTCCGCCCCATACGAGAACGGCACGCAAGAGACCGGTCCCGAACTGGCGGCGCTGTGGGCTCGCACACTCGAGCGACTGGCCGGCCAAAGCGAAGTGACCCCACAGTTCCAAGCGTGGCTGGCACTGACCCGGCCCATCGCACTCGTCGAGGACACCGCTGTCCTGGCGGCGCCGCACGACTTCGCGAAGGACGTCCTCGAGAGCCGGTTGCGGCCCGCGCTGACAGCAGCGCTCGCCGCCGAGATCGGCCGCGATGTGCGGGTCGCCGTAACGGTTGAAGCCCTGACTGTCGAGCCGATGAGCGGTGAACCGGACGACGCTGAGGTGACCGACCGCCGGTCTGACTTGCAGTCGGGCGGGCCGACAGGCCCAGGCGGGATAGGCAGCATGGGTACGCAACGCCGTCAATGTCGGCACGAGTATGACGAGACAGGACGAATCGCCGCGAACACGTAGTGAAGACGCGCCTCGCGACCATGACCGGTCCACCCAGTCCAGCGGCCACGAGCATCAGCCGGCGCGCTCGCACCTGGGCACCGGCCGCGAGTTAGGTGGACGGCGCGAAATCGAACCGGCGCGGCTCAACCCGAAGTACACCTTCGAAACCTTCGTGATCGGCGCGAGCAACAGATTTGCTCATGCGGCCGCCGTGGCAGTCGCCGAAGCCCCGGCCAAGGCATACAACCCGTTGTTCATCTACGGCGAGTCTGGGCTTGGCAAGACCCACCTGCTGCACGCGATCGGGCACTACGCCATGGGTCTTTTCCATGGTGCCCGAGTTCGCTACGTCAGCTCGGAAGAGTTCACCAACGACTTCATCAACTCCATCCGCGACGGCAAAGCCGAGGGCTTCCGCCGTCGCTACCGCGAAGTCGACGTACTGCTCGTCGACGACATCCAGTTCTTGGAGAACAAGGAGCAGACTCAGGAAGAGTTCTTCCACACGTTCAACACCTTGCATAACGCCAACAAGCAGATCGTGATCTCCAGCGACCGTCCCGCCCAAGCAGTTGGTGACGCTTGAGGATCGCCTTCGGAACCGATTCGAGTGGGGCCTGCTCACCGACGTCCAGCCACCCGAACTCGAGACCAGGATCGCGATCCTGCGGAAGAAGGCGGCGCAAGAGCGGCTCAACGTCCCCAACGACGTCATGGAATACATCGCGAGCAAGATCGCCAGCAACATCCGCGAGCTCGAGGGAGCGCTGATCCGGGTCACGGCATTCGCCAGCCTGAACCGGCAGGGGGTCGATCTGTCGCTGGCAGAGGTCGTATTGAAGGACCTCATTCCCGACAGCCAGGGGCCCGAAATCACCGCGGCCACAATCATGGGGGCGACCGCCTCGTACTTCGGGATTTCACTCGAGGACCTCTGCGGCTCGTCCCGCAGCCGAGTGCTCGTGACCGCCCGGCAGGTCGCCATGTACCTGTGTCGGGAGTTGACCGACCTGTCACTGCCAAAAATCGGTCAGCTCTTCGGCGGCCGCGATCACACGACGGTGATGCACGCCGACCGGAAGATCCGGTCGTTGATGGCTGAGCGGCGATCGATCTACAACCAGGTCACCGAGCTCACCAACCGCATCAAGTCCCAGGCGAAGTAGATGACCAGCTCGCGCGCCGCAGATGGCTGCTCAAGACGACCTGTGTTTCGGCTGGGACGACTGTGCACAGCCTGGGGACAAACTTGTGGACCGGTAGCTGATTCCGGTGGGCGAGCCGCCCGCGGCGTGGGACGAAGTGTGGGCAAGCCGCGCTACGATCGCGCCAGTCCCCAGGCTGTCCACCGACGGGGCACTGTCATCCACAAGGTAGCCGCCGCGGAATTCAGCACCTGACCTGCGCGGACGGCACTTTTCCACAGTGTCCACCGCACCGATGACGACTTCCTTGAGACAAGGATTACTAATGACACAAGCCGTAACGGAAGGGCCTCCTCAGGAATGGGCCCGGCAGGAATGGGCTGCGCAGGAATGGGTCGGGTCAGTGGGGGGCACCATGAGATTTCGGGTAGAGCGGGACATTTTCGCTGAGGCAGTTGCCTGGGCCGCGCGGAGCCTGCCAGTTCGGCCGCCGGTCCCAGTGCTCGCCGGACTGCTGCTTGAGGTGACCGACTCGCCGGCCGGGCTAGCCCTGTCCAGCTTCGACTACGAGGTGTCTGCCAACGCACAGATCGATGTCAGCGCGGCGGAGCCCGGTCGGGCCCTGGTCTCAGGTCGGCTGCTGGCCGAAATCAGTCGCAGCCTGCCCGCGCAGCCAGTCGACGTCTCGATCGAGGGCACCCGGGTGGTCGTCTCGTGTGGCAGCGCGCGCTTCACCATGCCGACGTTGCCCGTCGACGACTACCCCGCCTTGCCGGAAATGCCAGCGACCGCAGGCACGATCGGCGCAGACGTCTTTGCAGCGGCCGTGTCACAGGTGGCGATTGCGGCCGGCCGCGATGACACGTTGCCGGTGCTCACCGGCGTCCGGATTGAGATCGAAGACGACCGGGTGACTTTGGCCGCGACCGATCGCTACCGCTTGGCAGTTCGTGAGCTGCGTTGGCAGCCGGAGCGGGCCGGTCTGTCGATCGTTGCCTTGGTACCGGCACGCACCTTGGCCGACACCGCGAAGGCGCTCGTCGGCGGTGCCCAGGTGACGGTGTCGCTGTCGACCGGCGGTGCCGGCGAGGGTCTCATTGGGTTCTCCGGTCGCGGTGCAGCGGGGCAAACCGGTCAGCGACGCACCACGACCCGGCTACTCGATGGTGAGTACGTGAAGTACCGGTCCCTGTTGCCCGACGACTCGGCCGCGCACGCTCTCCTTGAGACAGCCAGTTTCGTTGAGGCGGTCAAGCGAGTGTCGTTGGTCGCCCCGCGCAATACACCGGTGCGACTGACCTTCACCGACGATCAGGTCACCCTCGAGGCCGGCACGACCGACGATGCGCAGGCGCTGGAGTCTCTCGACGCGAAGTTCGCCAGTCGCGACGGATCGACCGAAGAGTTCTCGATCGCGTTCAACCCGACCTACCTCCTCGACGGGCTCGGCGCGGTCGAAGGTGAGACCACTCGTATCGACTTCACGTCGCCGACGAAGCCCGCCGTCCTTCGTGGCAGCAAGGAAGCCGACGCGTCCTCAGGCGACGACTACCGCTACCTGCTGATGCCGGTCCGACTGTCCGGTTGAGTACGCCCGCGCGTAAGTTCGATGCACGGATGTCAGCTCAGTACACGGATATCAGCACCAGGACGCGGAGGTTCGCATGGCAGCAACCGGCTTCGAGATCGGTCTTATCGGTCTCGGCAAGATGGGCGGGTTCATGCGCGAGCGCATGCGCCAGGGCGGCATCACGGTCATCGGATACGACCGCAACCAGGAGATCAGCGATGCCAAGTCGCTCGAGGATCTGGTCTCGAAACTGAGCGCTCCGCGCAAAGTCTGGGTGATGGTGCCTGCCGGCGATGCGACGAGGCAAACCATCGACCAACTCGGCAGCCTTCTCGACGCCGGCGACGTCGTGATCGACGGCGGAAACTCGAAGTACACCGATGACGTGGTGCATGCGGCGAAGTTGGGCGAGCGCGGAATCGGCTTCGTCGACGCCGGTGTTTCAGGCGGCGTTTGGGGCTTGAAGAACGGCTACGCGCTCATGGTCGGTGGTGACGTCGACCACGTTTCCCTTGTACAACCGGCTTTTGACGTCCTGAAGCCGACTGGCGAGTTCGGGTTCGTCCACGCCGGCGGTGTCGGTGCCGGCCACTTCGCCAAGATGGTTCACAACGGCATCGAGTACGGAATGATGCAGGCCTACGCCGAGGGTTACGAACTCCTCGCTGCGGTCGACACGGTGAACGACGTGCCGGCGATCTTCAAGAGTTGGCGTGAGGGCACCGTCATTCGGTCGTGGTTGCTTGACCTTCTCGACAACGCACTGAGTGCCGACCCCAAGCTGGAGACGGTCAAGGGCTACGCCGAAGACTCTGGTGAGGGCCGCTGGACCATCGAGGCCGCGATCGACCATGCAGTTCCGTTGCCGGTCATCACGGCATCGTTGTTCGCGAGGTTCTCGTCGCGTCAGGATGAATCGCCAGCGATGAAAGTCGTCGCGTCGTTGCGCAACCAGTTCGGTGGTCACGCGATTCTTCCCGAGACGCCCGCGGGTTCTACCCCCAGCTAAGTCGTGTACCTTGCGCAGCTCTCACTTGTCGATTTCCGGTCGTACGCCTCGGTAGAGCTGCCGCTCGAGGCCGGCGTGACTGCATTTGTGGGTCCGAACGGTCAGGGCAAGACGAACCTGGTCGAGGCGGCCGGATATCTGGCAACGCAGGGCAGCCACCGAGTTGCTGGCGATGCGCCGTTGGTTCGCAACGGCGCAGCGCGCGCTGTTGTGCGCGGCCAGGTCGTGCGCGACGGGCGGTCGTTACTCGTCGAGCTGGAAATCAATCCAGGCAAGGCAAATCGGGCCCGCGTCAACGGTGCGCCGGTGCCACGCCCCCGTGATGCGCTCGGGCTGCTTCGCACGGTGGTGTTCGCGCCCGAAGACCTCGCACTGGTCAAGGGCGATCCGTCGGATCGCCGGCATTTCCTTGACGACTTGCTGGTTGCACGCACGCCGCGGCTGGCCGGCGTCCGCGCTGACTACGACCGGGTGCTCAAGCAACGAAACGCGCTGCTGAAGACGGCCGGACTCTCGCGTCGAACAGGCGGACCCGATCTGCGCACCCTTGACGTTTGGGACACCCACCTGTCGAACGCCGGCGGCGAGCTCCTTGCCGCGCGGCTGCGACTCATCGAGGAGTTGCGGCCGCTGGTCGAAAAGGCGTACGCCACGGTCGCCATGGGCGACAGTCGATCGGTTCCGGTCGGCATCGAGTACCAGAGCTCCCTTGGCGCCGAGGTCGAGTTGATTCCCGACGCGGGCGTGTTGGCCACTGCGCTCGGTGCCGCACTGGCCGGCGTCCGGTCTGACGAACTCGACCGCGGCATCACCCTTGTCGGTCCGCACCGCGACGAGCTGGTGCTGAAGTTGGCCGAGCTACCAGCCCGGGGGTACGCGAGCCATGGGGAGTCCTGGTCGCTGGCCCTTGCGTTGCGCCTGGGTTCCTACGACCTGCTGTGCGCGGACGGCGGGGAGCCGGTGCTGATTCTCGACGACGTGTTCGCGGAGCTCGATGCCGACCGCCGCGACCGGCTCGCGGAATTCGTCGCACCGGCGGAACAGGTGCTGATCACCGCCGCGGTACCGGCCGACGTCCCGGAGATACTGGCCGGTGGCCGGGTCGACGTGTTGAACGGTGAGGTGCGACGTGTCCGCTGACGAACTCCCCGGCGCGATCGGAGGGCTCGGACGGCGCCGAATCCGAGCCGCGGACGGTGCCGACGACGGGCCAGCGGTTATCCGGCCACTGTCGGGGATTGACCTGGCGCGCGCCGCGCTGGCGCGGTCTCGTCAAGAGGCCCGAGCGCGCGGCAGTGCCGTGCCGGCGAAACGGCAAAAGGGCGGCCGCGCTCCGGTCGGCAGCGCGCGACGCGACGCCGGCGATCCGGAGTTGCTGGGCGAGACCTTGTCGCGGTTACTCGTCGAGCGCGGATGGGACGTGCCCGCCGCAGTCGCCGGGGTCACCGAGCGCTGGGTCGAAATTGCGGGCGCCGACCTGGCGGACCACTGCCAGCCGGACAAGTTCGACGCGGGCGTCCTGCACTTGATCGCCGAGTCGACGGCGTGGGCGACCCAGGTCCGGATGCTGGTGCCACGACTGCACCAGCGAATCGACGACGTCATTGGCGGCGGGGTGGTGACCAGGATTGAGGTCCGCGGCCCGAGTGGCCCGGATTGGCGTCGCGGGGCGCTGCGAGTTCGCGGTCCGGGCCCGCGCGACACCTACGGCTAGCGCCCGATCCCCTGTCGTTAGCGCTGCGTCGTCGCCCGTCCGGAGCAAGGGTCGAAAGGCCCTTGCGGGAGCGCGGTCAGGTACGGGGATCCACAGGCATGGGAGTTCGCGCCACTGAGTCACAGCTAGGGCCCCGCAGGGGCCGTTTCTGTACGCACATCGACTACAATGGACACCACTCCCCGAACCGCAGCGGCCCTGCAGCGGTTCTGTACGCAAGCACGCTGGTGGGGACCGGCAGGAGGCAACCGCACTCGTGACTCAAGAGGCAGTCATCCCCGAAGAGCTTGACCCTGCTGAGCTCGCAGTGTCCGCGGAGCGGACGAGCCCGCAGTGTCCGCGGAGCGCGACGAGAGTTCGGAGCCTGTGGAGTACAACGCCGACTCGATCACCGTGCTCGAGGGTCTCGAAGCGGTCCGCAAACGACCCGGCATGTACATCGGCTCCACTGGCGAGCGCGGCCTGCACCACCTGGTCTACGAGGTGGTCGACAACTCGGTCGACGAAGCGCTGGCCGGCTACTGCGACACGATCGACATCGTGCTCCAGGCAGACGGCGGGGTGCGGGTGTCCGACAACGGGCGCGGCATCCCGGTCGATGAGGTGGCGAGTGAGAAGAAGCCGGCCGTCGAGGTCGTCCTCACCGTGCTGCACGCGGGCGGCAAGTTCGGCGGTGGCGGCTACAAGGTCTCCGGCGGACTGCACGGCGTCGGTGTCTCCGTCGTGAACGCCCTCTCGTCGCGGCTCGAAGTCGAGATCAAGCGCGACGGTTACGTGTGGTGGCAGACCTACCTGATCGGCGTCCCGACCGGGCCTCTCGTTCGTGGCGAGGAGACGTCAGAGACCGGCACCACGATCACGTTCTGGGCCAACCCCGACATCTTCGAGACCACCGACTACAACTTCGAGACGCTGTCCAACCGGTTCCGCGAGATGGCCTTCCTCAACAAGGGCCTCACGCTGCGGCTGCGCGACGAACGTCCAGGCGAGCACACCGAAGGCGACGAGGACGACATCGGCACGGTCGAGGTCGAGGCCGATCCGGCCGAGGTGACCTACCGCTACGACGGCGGTCTCGTCGACTACGTCGAGTACCTGAACACGGCGAAGGAGCCGGCGCACCGCAGCATCATCGCGTTCGAGTCGAGCGAAGCGAACGCGATGACCCTCGAGCTCGCGATGCAGTGGAACACCAGCTACACCGAGTCGGTGCACACGTTCGCGAACACGATCAACACCCACGAAGGCGGCACGCACGAAGAGGGATTTCGCGCGGCGCTCACGACCCTGGTCAACAAGTTCGGCGAGGACTGGGGCCTGATCAAGAAGAAGGAAGATCGGCTCTCCGGCGAGGACGTGCGCGAGGGTCTCACCTGCATCGTGTCGGTCAAGCTCACCGACCCGCAGTTCGAAGGTCAGACGAAGACCAAGCTCGGCAACACCGAGGTCAAGGGGTTCGTGCAGACGACCTGCAACGACAAGCTCGGCGAGTGGTTCGAGAAGAACCCAACCGAAGGCAAGGAGATCGTCCGCAAGGGCATCCAGGCCGCGAGCGCGCGCGTTGCTGCGCGCAAGGCACGAGACCTCGCGCGCAATCGCAAGGGCCTGCTCGGCGGTGGTGGGCTACCCGGCAAGTTGATCGACTGCCAGTCGTCGCACCCGGAAGAGTGCGAGGTCTTCATCGTCGAGGGTGACTCCGCCGGCGGTTCCGCGCGCCAAGGTCGTGATCCGCGTACGCAGGCGATCCTTCCGATCCGCGGAAAGATTCTCAACGTCGAACGGGCGCGCATCGATCGGGTGTCTGCAGAACACCGAGGTGCAAGCGGTCATCTCTGCGCTTGGTACCGGCGTGCACGATGAGTTCGATATCGACAAGTTGCGGTACCACAAGATCGTGGTGATGGCCGATGCCGACGTCGACGGTCAGCACATCCGCACACTGCTACTGACGCTGCTGTTCCGCTACATGAAGCCGCTCGTCGAGGCCGGCCACATCTACCTCGCGCAGCCGCCGTTGTACCGGTTGAAGTGGACCAACGGCACGCCCGAATACGCCTACACCGAACGCGAGCGAGAGGGCTTGGTTGCGGCTGGGCTCGAGGCTGGCCGCAAGTTGCCCAAGGACGGCATCCAGCGTTACAAGGGCCTCGGTGAAATGAACGCCGAAGAACTGTGGAGCACCACGATGGATCCGAACCAACGCGTGCTCCTCCAGGTCAGCATCGACGACGCGCTACGAGCCGATGAGATCTTCTCCATTCTCATGGGCGAGGACGTCGAGCAGCGGCGATCGTTCATCCAACGCAACGCAAAAGACGTTCGCTTCCTCGATATCTAGTCAGCATCCCGTATCCCGCTGCTTTCGGCCTGCGTCCTTCGTAAGCCCGTGAGGACACCATGAGCCAAGACACCACGCTGCCACCGCCGCCCAATCACGGCCGGATCGAGCCGGTCGACCTCCAGGGCGAGATGCAGCGCAGTTACCTCGACTACGCGATGAGCGTCATCGTCGGACGCGCGCTACCCGACGTCCGCGATGGATTGAAGCCGGTGCATCGCCGCGTGCTCTACGCGATGTACGACGGCGGCTACCGACCAGATCGCGGATTCAACAAGTGCTCGCGCGTCGTCGGTGACGTCATGGGTCAGTACCACCCGCACGGCGACTCCTCGATCTACGACGCACTCGTGCGGCTCGCCCAACCGTGGTCGTTGCGCTATCCGCTTGTCGATGGGCAGGGCAACTTCGGTTCTCCCGGCAACGACCCGCCGGCGGCGATGCGCTACACCGAATGCCGCATGGCGCAACTTGCGATGCGCATGGTCGACGACATCGACGAAGAGACTGTCGACTTCACCGCGAACTACGACGGCAAGACGATGGAGCCGCTGCTGCTGCCATCGCGTTTCCCCAACCTGTTGGTGAACGGTTCGGCAGGTATCGCCGTCGGTATGGCGACGAACATTCCGCCGCACAACTTGCGCGAGGTGGCCGCTGGCGCGATGTGGGCGCTTGAGCACGCCGACGCCACTCGCGAGGAACTGCTCGACGCGCTGCTTGAGCGAATCGTCGGTCCAGACTTCCCGACCGGCGGTCTCATCGTCGGACGACGAGGCATCGAAGATGCCTACCGCACCGGCCGTGGCTCCGTGACGATGCGAGCAGTCATCGATGTCGAAGAAGACCACCGTGGTCGTCAGCTGCTCGTCATCACGCAGCTGCCCTATCAGGTGAACCCCGACAATCTCGCGCTGCGGATCGCCGAACTCGTCAACGAGGGAAAGCTTGCCGGGATCGCCGACATTCGTGACGACTCGTCGTCGCGAACCGGCCAGCGCCTTGTCATCGTGTTGAAGCGCGACGCCGTCGCGAAGGTCGTCCTGAACAACCTCTACAAGCACACGCAGTTGCAAGACACGTTCGGCTGCAACATGGTCGCTCTCGTCGACGGGGTTCCGCGCACGCTGGCCCTCGACGGTTTCATCCGGCATTGGATCGCGCACCAGATCGAAGTCATCGTTCGTCGTAGTCGATTCCGCTTGCGCAAGAAAGAAGAGCGCGCGCATATCGTTCGCGCGTATCTCGCTGCGCTCGACCGACTCGACGAAGTCATCAATCTCATTCGCGACAGTGCGACGGTCGAGGTGGCGCGTGAAGGCTTGATGACGCTGCTCGCGATCGATGAGATCCAGGCCAACGCGATTCTCGACATGCAGCTGCGAAGGCTTGCTGCACTCGAGCGGCAGAAGCTCATCGACGAGTACGAGGAGTTGTCGGCCGACATTGCCGACCTGAACGCCATCCTCGTCAACGAGCCGCGGCAGCGCAGTATCGTCCGCGACGAGCTCGCGGAGATTGTCGAGAAGCACGGCGACGATCGGCGGTCGCGCATCATCGCGGCCGAGGGCGAAGTGTCGATGGAAGACCTCATCGCCGAAGAAGACGTTGTCGTCACCATCAGCAACGGCGGCTACGCCAAGCGGACGAAGACCGACCTTTATCGTGCCCAACGCCGGGGCGGCAAGGGCATCATCGGCGCGCAGCTTCGGCAAGACGACGTGGTCGAGCACTTCTTCGTCACGACCACTCATCACTGGTTGCTGTTCTTCACCGACAAGGGCCGTGTCTATCGCGCGAAGGCGTACGAACTGCCCGAGGCTGCGCGCAGCGCCCGCGGCCAACACGTCGCGAACCTGCTCGCCTTCCAACCCGACGAGACGATCGCGCAGGTACTCGCGCTTCGCGACTACGAGGTGGCGCCCTACCTCGTTCTCGCGACTCGTGACGGACTCGTGAAGAAGACGGCGTTGGGCGAGTTCGACTCGAACAGATCCGGCGGTGTGATTGCCATCAACTTGCGTGAGGGAGACGCCGTCATCGCCGCCCGGCTCGTGTCTGCCGACGACGACCTGCTGCTCATCAGCCGCAAGGGTCAATCGATCCGCTTCCACGCCA
Organism: uncultured Actinomycetes bacterium; assembly: GCA_963825425.1. GTDB lineage: Bacteria > Actinomycetota > Actinomycetes > Acidothermales > Acidothermaceae > PALSA-607. Next base: position 76,696 of record CAWGTF010000015.1, on the reverse strand, counting down.
ACGACGACGCCCTGCGCCCGATGGGTCGCGCGACGAGCGGCGTGATCGGTATGCGATTCCGCGAAGGCGACGAACTGCTCGCGATGATGGTGGCCCAGCCCGACGCCTTCGTGTTCACCGCCACCGACGGCGGCTTTGCCAAGCGGACGCCGATCGACGAATACCCCGTGCAGGGCCGAGGCGGGCAGGGCGTGCTGACAGCGACGGTTGACCGACGACAGGGGAGGCCTCGTGGGTGCCTTGATCGTTGGCACCGGCGACGAGATCTTTGCCATCACCTCGGGAGGCGGCGTGATCCGCACCCGGTCCGACGAGGTGCGGCCGACGTCACGTGCCACGATGGGGGTGCGCCTTATCAACCTCGCCGACGGCGACGCAGTCGTGGGCATCAGCCGTAACGCGGAGGCGGTCCGAGGTCGCCGACGACGGCGACGATCTCGACATCGACGCTTCCACGCTTTCTCCGGAGTCAGGTGGGCAGAATGGAGTCGATGACGATCCGCTGGCTGACGCCGGTCCGATCGGAGACGATGCGCCTGGCGCTGATCCGACCGATTCGCAATAGGGAGAACCGTGACTGACGGAGACCTAGGTGGTCGACCGGTGCGTAGTCCCTACGCCCGGCCGCCGGTCGAGGCGCCGACCGAATCCCATGCTGCTGTGATCGAGTCGGAGCCCGAAGAGTCACCGGTCGCACCGCCGGAACCTGCGGCTGAGTTCAGCACCGCGACGTCCGCCCCTCGAAGCGTTGCGACCGGTTGGCCGACCGACCCTGGCGCTGTGACCGACAGTGCCGCTCCTGCCGCCGCCCGCCCACGGCCGGTGCAGGTTGCGGTTGCCCGACGCGGGCCACGTAAGGCGCGGTTGGTGATCAAGCACATCGACCCGTGGACCGTCATGAAGCTGAGCTTCGTCGTGTCCGTCGTCATGCTGGCGGTGTGCGTCGTCGCAGTGGCGATCGTCTATGGCGTGCTCGGCAAGATGGGGGTCTGGACCCAGATCAACACGTTGGTCAACGAAGTTTCGCCGACGACGACCAGCAGCACCCTGCACAGCCCGGTGAGCGCCGGCCGGGTCGTCGGGGTGGCCGCCGTGATCGGCGCGATCAACGTCGTTCTGCTGACGGCACTGTCGACGCTCGGTGCCGCGATCTACAACCTGATCTCAGATCTCGTCGGAGGGATCGAGGTCACGCTCACAGATCCGTGAACTGCTCCGGATGGGTCGCGCCCGAGGTAGTGGGGTACCCGCCAGACGTCGTGGGGTACCCTCGGCGAGGCACGTTGCCGGGGCCTGTAGCTCAGTTGGTTAGAGCGCATCCCTGATAAGGATGAGGCCGGAGGTTCAAGTCCTCCCAGGCCCACCCCCCGCCGTCGAGTCGAGGTGACAACAGTGAAGAAGCTCCTGGTGTTGACAGCCGTCGTGGCCGGCGGTGTGGTGGTCTACCGTCGCATGCAGGCGGCGCAGGCCGAAGAAGATCTGTGGATCGAGGCAACCAGCTCGGTCGAGCCAGAGCCGGCGGTCTGATCGCTCGCCGCGCTCGACTGGTTGTGTCCGGGGACGTAGCTCAATTGGTAGAGCACCGCCTTTGCAAGGCGGGGGTCAGGGGTTCGATTCCCCTCGTCTCCACTCTCATCTGACCAGCGTTTCCGCAGGTCAAAGGCTCTTTCCGGACTTGCGCCCCCGCTTCTTTCGATGTGACGGTGGGCGACGAGCGACGGAAGCTGTCCCGTCGTCGGGCTGGCGACGATGCTTCGGGGCTACGGAGTCGCGATGCGTTCGACGGGTTGTCCGGTGACGGCGGCGATCAGGTCGAAGTCTTTGTCGTAGTGCAACACCGTGAGCCCTGCCAGTTCAGCGGTTGCGGCGATGATCAGGTCGGGGACTGACGGCGCCCTGTGCTGCCCCTGGTCCCCAAATAGCATCTGCACCTCGATCGCCCGGTCCTCGATCGCGGGGGTCTGATATTCAATCGGCATCCAGCTCATCGGGGAGCGCCGGGCGCTGTTCCGTGGTCGCCGTGCGTCGCGGCAATCCACCTGCGAGCGGCTGTCCGTCTCGCCGGTTGTCGTTCGTCGTAAGCAGTGAGAGCGTGCATCGGACACGCCCCTTCTTCGAAACGGACGATCGACATGGCGAAGTTCATCTACCTCTACCGCGGCCCGGCCACTTCGATGGACGACCTCACTCCGGAGCAGGGCGCGGAGCGGATGGCTGCCTTTGGCGCCTGGATGGACAAGGTTGGGGCCGCACTCGTCGACGTCGGCAGCCCGTTCGGGTCAAGCGCGTCCGTTCGCGATGACGGCACGGAAGGACCCGCCAGGCGACCTGATCGGCTACACGATCGTCGAGGCCGACGATCTCGCTGCGGCGAAGGCGTTCACCGACGGCCTTCCGTTCTTGTCCAACCAGGACGGGAGCTGCGCCGTCGAGATCTTCGAGCTGCTACCGATGTAGGTCGAGTGCTGCTAGTCGAGCCTCGAGTGCATCGACGCGGTGACTCAGCAGGGCGAGTTGTGCCTCAGCATCGAGGCGGCGTTGTGCTGTGTAACGCAGTCGCGGCGATGCCTCCGCACGCGCTGCGACGACCGCGAGCGGAACCAGGCGGGTCGGACCGTGTGGGCCTTCGGTCAGTCGCGACGGGATCTCACCGTTGCGATACCAGCTGCGCAATGCGGCTCGAGAGGCTCCGGTCTGCCGGGCCGCGACATCGAGTGTCACCCAGTCTGAGCCTTCGAGCTGCGCAGTCAGCTCTAGCGACGCATCCCAGTCGTCGAGCCGGTCGTCCCACTCCACAACACACCTCCGCCGATTGCTATCACCATGCTATTAGCAGAGTCTTGACGGGGATAGGGCCAGCGCGCACGCTGAACCCATGTTTGAGCGATTCTCACCATCAGGCCGCCAAGTCGTCGTGCTCGCCCAGGACGAGGCTCGGCGGTTCAACCACAACTACATCGGCACCGAGCACCTGCTGCTCGGGCTGCTGGCCGAGCCGGACGGCGTCGCACGGCGGGCCCTGCTGGCCGCTGGAGTGACTCTCGACGAGGCTCGGGCGCGGGTCGAGGCCGTTGTCGGCGCGGGCAAGCGCACACCGGCCGGACACATCCCCTTCACGCCAAGCGCGAAGAAGGTCCTTGAGCTCGCGTTGCGCGAGGCGCTGAGCCTGCACCATGACTACATCGGCACGGAGCACCTGCTTCTCGGCCTGATTCGGGAACGCGAGGGACTAGGCGCTCGGCTGCTGACCCAGGCGGGCGTCGATCTGCTCAGTTTGCGGATGCGGGTCCTCGACCTCGTGCCGCCCGGCGAAGCCTCGGAGAGCAAGCGTCGGCCATTTTGGGCGCGGTCACGCCACGACGTCCCAGCTGGTTGTCGTTGCGTGACGACGTGCGGACCACCACCGCGGCTGACGCCAGCCTCGACGAAGCAAGGCGGCTCGCTGCTGGCGGCGCCGTGGGCTCACACCACCTGTTGCTTGCGACGCTCAGTGATTCGAGCAGCGCGGCCGCGAAAGCGCTGGGCAGTCTGGGGATCGACCTCGACCGGGCCAGGTCCGCGCTGCGGGAGGTCGACGTTGCCGGTACTACCGACGAGCTTCCAGAAGAGGCCGGACGCCGACAGCTGCTGATGCGCGTCAGCGGCTCGACCCTGGTGATGGAGACGACGGATCCAACGCTGGTGGCGCCGGCGAAGGCACTGCTGGCGTCGCTCGGCGCTCAGGAGATCCGCGGCGACGACGAGCTGCAGTCGGGGGTTTGCGGAGATTTGGCGGGCGTGGCAGGGGAGTCTGCAGGCCACCGCCGAGCGGGTAGACACGGCGGGCGGGGCCGACCCGCCGCCAGCCTGACACGTGGTCAGGCTGGCGCGCGGTTTAAGCAGGCACGCGGCTCACGCGCATCGCGCCACCGCGACGCAGTCAGGCCGGGTGGTGCGCGGGCGAGTCGTCGGTCAGGTCGAGCGGGTGCGCGCCGTTCATGGAATGCAACTCGGTGCTGTCGTCCATGTCATCGGACTCGAGCGGGTACGGCGTCAGCTGAACGGGCTTTCCGGCTTGCGCCAGCCAGGCAGCCGTCGCACCGAGCACGCCGCCCAGCCCGAGGCACGCGAGTGCCACCGGCCAGCGACGACGCTTCTTCATGACAACGCCTTCGCCGGTGCGAAGTGCGGCGGCAGCCATGCGCCCACGGCGAAGAGCTTCGCCGCGGATGGGTGCAGAGACAACGAGCGCGGTGCCGACGGCCGGCACGATGCGTTCGCCGACGAGTTGGCGGGCTTGAGTGGCTGCCTTGCGACCAAACGGGCCGAAGACGGGCGCGATTCGTTCGTCGAAAAGCTGGCGGGTCTGCTTGGCCGCCTTGCGACCAGCCGGGCCGACGGCCGGCATGATGCGTTCGCCGACGAGTTGGCGGGTCTGCGTCGCCGCCTTGCGACCGGCGGGTACGGCGACGGGAACGATACGGGTGCCGACGAGCTGGCGGGCCGCGCCAACGCGTGCGGCGACGGTATCGGTGATCTTCGCGGTCTTAACGGGCATGCGAACCTCCGTAGGAGCAGCACCGAACAAGCTGGGGAGCGCGTGTCGTGCAGTTTTGTTCACGTGCGGTTGTGCCTAGTTTGCCATCCCCGCCCTGGTGGACGGGTAACCCAGAGTTTGCCACTCGCCGCCCCAAAAGGCGGGCGACCAGGAAGCAGCGCGGGTTCGTGTCCACGGTACGACGCGACGGTGTCAGCTGTCGCGTGGGAAGATGACGTATCCGTGCACCGACCGGGAGGAATCACCCAGTGGCCGACGAGACTTTCGCGACTTTGCACACAACGAAGGGCGACATCGAGGTTCGGCTCTTTCCCGACCACGCCCCGAAGACGGTGGCGAACTTCGTCGAGCTTGCCGAGGGCGCCAAGGAGTGGAAGGACCCGCGCAGCGGCGTCGAAGACCACGACCAAGCTCTACGACGGCACGGTCTTCCACCGGGTGATCGACGGCTTCATGATCCAGGGCGGCGACCCGCTCGGCAGCGGCCGCGGCGGCCCGGGCTACCAGTTCGCCGACGAGTTCCACCCCGAGCTCGCCTTCAACCGGCCCTACCTGCTCGCGATGGCAAACGCCGGGCCGAACACCAACGGATCGCAGTTCTTCATCACCGTTGGCCCGACACCCGCATCTCAACCGCAAGCACACGATCTTTCGGTGAAGTGACGAAGGGCAGCGACGTGGTCGACGCGATCGCCACGGCGCCTACTGCTGCAGGCGACCAGCCGCGCACGGACATCGTGATCAACTCCGTCACCATCGAACGCCGCCCGGCCTAACGTCAGGTGACCGCAGACCCACGTGGGCCTGCCCGACGGCAGTAACGTACCCACCTGTTACCGGCATCCCGGCCGCGAGACCTACATCAGTTGTCAGCGTTGCGGACGGTCGATCTGCCCCGACTGCATGATCCCGGCCGCGGTCGGATTCCAGTGCCCTGAGTGTGTGCGGCAGGGCAGCAGCAGCGTGCGGCAAGGCCGCACGGTCGCTCGGTGGCCGAGTCACCGCCAACCCGCACGCGGTCACGTATGCGCTGATCGGGCTCAACGTTCTGGCGTACCTTGGCGAGATCTGCGTCGACCGCGTTCGTCAACCGCTTTTGGCAGATCGGTGGAGCGCTACGCGGGAACGCACGGCGCACCCCACCTGGTCGGCATCGCGCACGGCGAGTACTACCGGCTGCTGACGAGCATGTTCCTGCACGAGCCGCCGTCGGCCGGCGGCGCGTTCTTCCTGCACATCCTGTTCAACATGTGGTGCCTGTTTGTCGTGGGCCCGCCGCTCGAGGCGCTGCTCGGGCGAGTGCAGGTTCGTCGCGATGTACCTGCTCACGGGGCTGGCCGGCTCCGTGCTCGCGTACGTGCTCGACGCCGCCGTACGTCCCCGAACTCGGCGCGTCAGGCGCGATCTTCGGACTCTTCGGGGCGCTGCTGGTCGTCGGACGCAAGCTGCGGCTGAACATCCAACCGATCGCGCTCACGATCGGCCTGAACCTGGTACTGACCTTTTCGCTGTCGGGCATCAGCTGGCAGGCCCACATCGGCGGCCTCGGTCGCGGGCGCCGCGCTCGGCGCAGCGTGGGCCTACGCGCCGCGACCACAGCGGACGGCGATCCAGATCGGCAGTTCGGTCGCGCTGGCCGCGGTGCTGGTGGTGCATGGTCATCCTGCGCACGCACAACCTGAACGGTTGAGCGTACCGCGTTATCCCCAGTGTGGATAACCGTTGTGGATGAATTACAGGTGTGTGATTCGCCACCTAGCGGTGAATCGAGGGTGAATTGCGCGGTGTTCGTCGCACCGGGCTGCGACCCGTCTAGCGCCACTGCGTGGCGAGGCCGAGTCCGATCACCAGCAGCGCGAAGCCCTCGATGAGGTTGCCGCCCTGGCCGCCCAGGCTCGACATGCCGGGGAACGCGTAGTTGGAGATGTATCCAAGGACCAGCCAGAGCACCCCGACGCAGCATGAAGCCGACCATTGTCGGCGCGAGCCACGGCGGGCTCACCCGCTTGTTCGCCGAGCGTTTCGGCGGCGGAGTGAAGACCTCGGTCTTACGGACACGCGACTTCGGCACGACAAGCCCTTCGGCAGCGTTCGACGTACGGCGAGGCGAGCCCCTTGGCTGCACCCTCGGTTAGCGTAGCTGCCGGGTAGTCAGGATCTGCAGACGAGGACGGCGGTGGCGGCGGCGGTGAGGATCCGGTCGTCGCAGGCCTGGCGCTACGGCGTCCCGGTCGACGGCCCTGCTCGCTGGCTTGCTCTTCGCGACGTCGGCCACCACCTCGCACGGCTTCGACCTGCGGGTGACCGGCCGCGACGACGTGAACACCCTCGCGGCCCGCGAGCAGCGCACCGTCATCGCGCAGGGCAGCGCCCTCACCGCGCTTGGAGCGCAAGGTGCAGGCGGCGACGTCGCGAGGCGGCGAAGACCGACAGCCGGGTAGCCCAGGCAGCGAACGCGGCCGCCGCGGTGGCCGACGACGCGGGGCTGCAGCCGGTCAGCGGACCCGCGGTGACGGTCACATTGAACGACGCGCCGTCGCTGCCGGGCAAGGAACGCAGCGCGGTGCCGCCCGACTACCTCGTCGTCCACCAGCAAGACGTGCAGGCGGTGGTGAACGCCTTGTGGGCCGGGGGTGCGGAAGCGATGACGCTTGCAGGGCCAGCGGGTGATCTCGACCAGCGCGGTGCGTTGCGTCGGCAACACCCTGCTGCTGCACGGCATCGTGTACTCGCCTCCCTACACGGTGCAGGCCATCGGCGATCCGCAGAAATTGCAACAGGCACTTGACCATGCGCCCGATGTGATCATCTACAAGCAGTACGTCGCCGCGTACCAGCTCGGGTACAAGCTCGATGTCGAGGGAGACGTCACGATGCCGGCCTACACCGGGGCTCTCACGCTCGCCTATGCCCGCGCGGCGGGCTCGTGACGACCTCATCGGATTTCGTCTTCGCGAGGGCGTCGCGAGCGAACCAGGCGATCCGGGTCACGGGTGAGCTGCTCATCACCCTGGGCGTGATCGTGTTCCTCTTCATCCTGTACGAGCTGTGGTTCACCGGGCTGTACACCGAGCACGCCCAATCGCAGCTCAACAAGCAGCTGGCCACGAGTGGGCGTCGCCGCCGGCGCCGGTGGACGTCGCCGGACCCGCGTCGTCCGCCTCGCCGAGCGCTGCCGCATCCGGCAGCCCTGGCCCGACGTCCGTGCCTGCGGCGTCGGCGCCGGCGGTCGCGCCGATTGCCCTGCCAGGCGACGCGATCGGCATCATCCGGATTCCGCGGCTCGGTGCCAAGTACGGATACGCCATCGTCGAGGGAGTGTCGACCGACGACCTCAAGAAGGGCCCCGGTCACTACCCGGGCACTGCCAACCCAGGCGGCATCGGCAACTTCGTGGTGTCCGGCCACCGCACGACCTACCTCGCGCCGTTCAACGGCCTCGGGGAGCTGGTAGTCGGCGACGCGATCGTCATCGAGACCCGCGACACCTGGTACACCTACCTCGTCACGAAGACCCAGACCGTGCTCCCGACAGATACCTCGGTCGTCCTGCCGGTCCCGGGCCAGCCACGCGGAAGACCGACTCAGGCGCTGATCACGTTGACGACCTGCACGCCGAAGTACTCGGCATCGCACCGTCTCATCGTGACCGGCCTGCTCCAGTCGGCGTTGCCGAAGTCGGCCGGGTCGCCGCCTGCGCTCGTGGGGAGCTAGCCGTGTACGAATGGTTGTGGCGCAAGCTTCCGGGTGGTTTCGCCGGCAAGATCGGCGGCTGCGCCGCGCTGCTGATCGGCGTCCTCGCCTTGCTGTTCTACGTGGTATTTCCGTGGGTCGAGCCGCGCCTGCCGTGGAACGACGTCAATGTGAACTCGCCGTCGATCGAGCAGACCGTTCCCTCGTCGTCCCCTGTCACCGACCGCGTCACCGTCGATATCGCCGTCGACCCTGCCCGCTGGCTAGCCGACCGCGAATAGTTCGGGGACGTCGGGCGCCGGCATCTGGGAGGATCGCCAGGTGCGCATTCTGGTCGTCGACAACTACGACAGCTTCGTCTTCAACCTCGTCCAGTATTTGGGCCAGCTTGGGGCGACCTGTGTGGTGCTGCGCAACGACCAGGTCACGCCCTGCGGACGCGGCCGCGTTCGACGGCGTGCTGCTGAGTCCGGGGCCGGGCATCCCCGAAGACGCCGGGGTCTGCGTGGCGCTGATCCAGGAGATGGCCGGGCAGGTGCCGATCTTCGGCGTGTGCTTGGGGCATCAGGCGATCGGAGTCGCGTACGGCGCAGTCGTGAATCGGGCCCCCGAATTGCTGCACGGGAAGACCAGCGAGGTGCACCATGCCGGCGCTGGTGTGCTCGCCGGGTTGCCCGATCCGTTCACCGCGACCCGCTACCACTCACTCGCCGTTGTCGAGTCGACCTTGCCGGACACCATCGAGGTGACCGGTCGAACCGACTCGGGCGTGGTGATGGCCATGCGGCATCGCGACCTTGACGTCGAAGGCGTGCAGTTCCACCCCGAGTCGGTTCTGACGCAGGGCGGTCACCGCATGCTCGCCAACTGGCTGGTGCGTTGCGGCGACGCCGGCGCCCCAGCCCGCGCCGAACTCATCAGTTCGCCACTGTGACTCAGATGCTGCTGTGACTCAGAGCGCTGTGACTCAGTTAGCGCTGTGACCGCTAGGGCGTTGCCGTGGCGGACGGTGACGCTGAGGTGCTCGCACTCGGCGACCCGCTCCCCGGTGGCGGTGAGGCAGGCGGCGAGGACGACGGCGGCGGGGGCGGCGCGACCGCCACGATGAGCTTCACCACCGTGCCGGTCTTCGCGGTCGTGTCGTGTCCCGGCGTCTGATTGATGACCGTGCCGGGCGCAAGTGAGCTGCTCGGCTGCTCGACCTGCTGGAAGTTGAAGCCCGCGGTGGTCAACGCCGCCTCGGCCTCGTCGAGTGGCAGGTTGCGGACGTCAGGCACCGTGCTGTTGCCGCTAGCGACAACGACGTTCACGGGGGTGCCCGACGCAATGGTGGTGCCCGCCTTCGGGCTTTGGCTCAGCACCGTATTTGCGGCCAAGGGTGCATCCTTCGGCGTGATCGTGCCGAGAACCAGCTTGTTACGGAGCAGTTCAGCCTTCGCATCAGCGAGTGACTGGTTAGCGAGATCGGGAACTGAGACTGCAGCTGGGCCGCTCGAGACGTAGATCGTGACGTTTGTCTTCAGCGGCAGCGGTGTGCCGGTCGGCGGATTTTCGCTGATGACGAGGCCCTTGGCGACGGTCGGGCTGCCAGCCTGCTGCACAACCGGATTCAGCCCCGCGGTCTTCAGCGTCGAGATCGCGTCGGCCTGCGAGAACCCGGTGACACTCGGAACCTGCACAGTAACCGCGGCGTGCTTCGTGGTGAGCACTTGACGCAGCAGCAGCCCGAGCGCGATGAAAACGGCGCACGCGATGAGCCCGAGCATGATGTACACCAGCGGTCGACGGCCGCGCGGCTGCCGTCGGCCGATCTCCTCGCCTGCGACCGGCGCGATGCTGACGGTCTGATCGTGTAGCAGCGGCGTGGCGTGTACCGGCACGCCGCTCAGGGCCCGCTCGATGTCTTCGCGCATGTCAGCGGCACTCTGGTACCGGTTCGCCGGGTTCTTGGCCATGGCCTTGAGCACGATGGCGTCGATTGCCGGGCTCACGTCGGGATTCACCCGCGACGGCGGGATCGGGTCTTCGCGCACGTGCTGGTAGGCGACCGCGACGGCGGAGTCACCGGTGAACGGCGGTGAACCAGTGAGCAGTTCGTAGAGCAGGCAACCGGTGGAGTAGACGTCACTGCGCGGGTCAACCTGCTCACCGCGCGCTTGCTCGGGCGAGAGGTACTGGGCGGTGCCGATGACGGCGGCGGTCTGCGTCACGGCGGCGCTGGCTTGTGCCACGGACCTCGCGATGCCGAAGTCCATGACCTTCACCTCGCCCGACCGCGTCAGCATGACGTTGGCAGGCTTGATGTCGCGATGGATGATGCCGTTGCGGTGGCTGTAGTCGAGCGCCTTCGAGGATCTCCGCGGTGATCTCGAGCGCGCGCGTTGGCATGATGTGCCGCTCGGTCTTCAGCAGGTCGCGCAGCGTTCGGCCGTCGACGTATTCCATGACGATGTAGGGCACCTGCGCGCCGTCGAGCGTGCTCTCGCCGGTGTCGTAGACAGCCACGATCGACGGGTGATTGAGCGATGCCGCGGACTGCGCTTCGCGGCGGAATCGGGCCTGGAACGATGGCTCTCGGGCGAGATCGACACGAAGGGTCTTGACTGCGACGTCGCGGCCGAGCCGGATGTCGCGCCCCCGGAGCACCTCGGCCATGCCTCCGTAGCCGAGCACTTCGCCCAGCTCGTAGCGGTCGCCGAGCCGCCGTGGCTCAGTCATGGTGAAGCCCTTTCGTTGGCCTGATAGTTCCGAGGTGCCTCATGGTTGCTTCTTCAGTTCGGCGGCGATGACCGCCTTCGCGATCGGTGCTGCGATAGCACCGCCTGTTGCGTCACTGTTGCCGCCGCCGTTTTCGACGAGCACCGCGATCGCGATTTTCGGTTGGACGGCGGGTGCGAACGCGACGAACCAGGCGTGCGGCGCTGCACCTACTGCATTTTGCGCGGTGCCCGTCTTACCGGCCACCGTGACACCCTTGATCTGTGCACTCGTGCCGGTTCCGTGCTGAACAACACTCTCCATCATCTGGGTGAGCTCTGCGGCCACCTGGGCCGAGACCGCGCGCCGCAGTACGGCGGGCTTGGTCTGGTCGATGATCCGCAGATCGGGCCCGACCAGCTCGTCGACCAGGTAGGGCTTCATTTCCACCCCACCGTTGGCGATAGCAGCGGCCACCATCGCCATCTGCAGTGGCGTCGCGCGCACGTCGTACTGCCCGATCGCGGACTGGATCGTGTTCGCGTCTGAGAGGTCGGTCGGGGAAGACACTTTGCGCCGACTTCATCGGTACCGAGTAGGTGGAGTCGAACCCGAAAGCATCGGCCTGGGCCTGCAACGCGCTCTGGCCGATCGTCAGGCCCAATTCACCGAAGGCGGTGTTGCACGAGATTGTCAACGCCTGGATCAGCGTCGCCTGCCCGCCACAGCTTTCCCCCTGGAAGTTGTGCAAGACGCTGGTCGACTGCGGTAGCGGCAGTGTTGCAGGCGCCGGAATCACCGTGGTCGGCGTGTACTGGCCTGTCGACAGTGCGGCGGCCGCGGTGATGAGCTTGAACGTTGATCCGGGCGGATAGGTCTGGTTGAGCGCACGATCGAGCATCGGGTTGTTCGCCTGGTCGGCAATCAGCTTCTGCCAATCCTGCGTGATCGACGTCGTGTTGTGCGACGAGAGCACATTCGGGTCGTAGGACGGCGACGTGACCATCGCCAAGATCGCGCCGGTACTCGGATCGACGGCGACTACTGCACCCTTGCGGCCGGCCAGCGCGGTGTAGGCCACCTGCTGCAGGACGGGGTCAATGGTGAGGACGACGTTGCCGCCCTCGGGTGTGCGCCCAGTGATGAGGTTCGACAGTTGCTGGACCCCAAAGAGGCGGTCGTCGGTACCGGCGAGGATCGAGTTCTCGGCGAGCTCGATCTGAGAGGCGTTATAGACGATCGAGTAGAAGCCGGTCACGGGCGCGAACAATGGTCCGTTCGAGTACCTGCGCAGGTACTTCAGCGTGTCGTTGGTCGGAACCGAGCTGGCGATCGTGACACCGGTCGCCGTCACGATGTCGCCACGCTTGCGGTCGTACTGCTGGAACAGCAACCGGGTGTTGCCCGGCTTGTCGCGCAGCGTCTTGGCGTTCGCGTACTGCACCACGTTGTCGTTGACGAGCAGAATCACGAACAACAACAGGCAGGCGATCGCGACCCGGCGAATCGGCTTGTTCATAGCGGGATCACCTGCGTCATCGCGTCGTCAGGTCGCGGCGCCGGCGCGGGCGCTGGGCGACGACCGGCGTCGCTGATGCGCACGAGCAGGGCAAGCAGTATCCAGTTCGACACCAACGATGATCCGCCGTACGAAAGGAACGGCGTCGTGATGCCAGTGAGCGGGATCAGCCGCATGACGCCGCCGACGACGACGAATACCTGGACGGCGAGGCACACCGAGAGACCGGCCGCGAGCAACTTCCCGAACGAGTCGCGAACCGACAATGCTGCCCGCAGACCGCGCGAGACGATGACGACATAGACGAGCAGAATCGCCATCAACCCAGTGAGACCGAGTTCTTCGCCGACCGTCGCCATGATGAAGTCGCTGTTCGCGAACGGCACGAGATCGGGACGGCCATTGCCGAGTCCGGTACCCATCAGGCCGCCGGTCGCGAATCCGTAGAGCGCTTGCACGAGCTGGTATCCCGAGCCCTGCGCGTGGTGGAACGGGTGCAGCCAGATTTCGAATCGTTCGCGCACGTGAGCGAACAGGTGGTACGCGACGTAGGTGCCACCCGCGAACAGCAACGTGCCGATCAACAGCCACGACAACCGTTCGGTCGCGATGTACAGCATCAGGATGAAGAAACCAAAGAACAGCATCGACATGCCGAGGTCGCGGCCGCGCACGAGCAAGCCGACGCTGACCAGCCAGGCCAAGACGACAGGCCCGAGATCGCGACCGCGCGGTAGATCGATGCCAACGATCCGCCGACCCGCCAGTGCCAGGGCATCGCGCTTCGCGACCAGGAAGCCGGCCACAAAGATGACGAGCAGGACCTTGGCAAATTCTCCAGGTTGAATGGAGAAGCCGGCGAACCGAATCCAGTTCCGTGCGCCGTTGACCTCGCTGAATCGGGCGGGCAGTATCGACGGAATTGCTAGCAGCACCAGGCCGAGCAACATCGACGTGTAGGTGAACCGCTGCAATCGGCGATGGTCGCGAACGATCACCAGTACGGCGATGAAGCCGACGACTCCGATTGCACTCCACGCCAACTGCAGGGTGGCATCGGCACGCGCTGCCTTCGGTGCGACCAGGTCGAGCCGGTGAATGAGCACGAGACCCAGGCCGTTCAGAAGCGCAGCGCACGGCAGCAACAACGGATCTGCGTAAGCAGCGAACCTGCGAATGGCGACGTGCGCCGAGCAGCACGAGAGCGCCGAGCCCGAGGCCGTACGTCAAGATGTCGGGCGGCACGTGCTGCGAACGCGTGAGACCGACGTCGGCATAGGCAGCCAGCGCGATGATGACGGCGAACACCAACATCGCGAGCTCGACGGACCGTCGGGTGCGCGGGCGGCGAGGCTTCATCGCCCCGATGAGGCCGGTCGAACCGGCCGTTGCCGTCATGGTGAGCTCGCCGGACTAGCTGGTCCGCTGCCAGCTGGCGCGGAGGTGAACGGGAATAGGCTGACGATGAGGGAAGACCGGACGGCGCGCTCGACGGGGTGGGTTGCGGCGTCGGTGAAACTGACGGAACGGAATGCAGCTGGCCGACGATGCGATCGGCGTCCGACCTGTTGCGGGCACCGATGCCGGCAGTGACGCGCTCGCGTTCGAACGCCGGCAACGACGACATCGCGATGCCGGTGTGCTCGATGGGGTTGGAGAAGTTGAGGCCGAGTACCGACCCGTCGATGCCCTTGTAGACCACGACCTGCTGCCCGTCGCTGCCGACATAGAACTGATGCTGGGAGTACCACCAGGTGCCGCCGAAGAGTCCGCCGGCGACTGACCAGCAGCAAGACGACGACGAGGGCAGGGCCGCGCCAGCGCCGTCGGGTCGGCTCGTCGTCGGTGGCACGGTGCGCTGCCGGCCGGCGGTGGATTCGCAACGCTGCTGCGCGACCGGCGGCGGTATCGGGCTGGCGGATCCGCACGTCGTCGCCATCGGCGATGGAGCCGCCGATCACCGGAGATCCGGCCGCGGCGGTGCCCGCCTCGACGACGTCGCACACCACGCAGGTCACGTTGTCGGGAGCGCCGCCGCGCAACGCCAAGTCGACGAGGGAGTCGACGACCTGCTCGGGATCGCCGAGGGTGAGCGTCTCGCGCAAGGTCTCCTTGCTGACGACGCCGGACAGGCCGTCGCTGCACAACAAGTAGCGATCGCCTGCGCGCGCTTCGCGAATGGACAGGTCCGCCTCGGCGTCCGGCCTGCCATTCAGCACGCGCAGAATCACCGACCGTTGCGGGTGAGTCGGGACATCGGCTTCGTCCAGCTGACCGAGGTCGACCATGTGCTGCACGAGCGTGTGGTCGTGGGTGATCTGTGTGAGCTCGCCGTCGCGCAGCAGGTAGGCGCGAGAGTCCCCGATGTGCGCGAGAGCGAGCCGGGTGCCGCCCCACAACAGCGCGGTCAGCGTGGTGCCCATGCCGTCGAGCTCGGCATCGGAGTCCATCATCTGGCGGAGCTGGTCGTTGGCCTGCCGGATGGATTGTTCGAGGACGCCGAGCAGATCGGACGGCGGGTCGTCGTCGTCGAGCGGGGCCAACGTGGCGATCGTCACGGCGCTCGCGACGTCTCCCGCTGCGTGACCGCCCATGCCGTCGGCGACCGCTACAAGCCGTGGGCCCGCGTAGACGGCGTCCTCGTTGTTCGTGCGGATGAGACCGACGTCCGACCTCGCGGCGAACCGCAGCATGAGGCTCATCGCGCGCTCATCTGCGTAGCTCGAGAACGGTCTTGCCGATTCTGATCGGCGTGCCCGTCGCTACCGGAGTGGGCTGCGTGACCTTCGCCCGGTCGAGGAAGGTGCCGTTGGTCGATCCGAGGTCCTCGACCAACCACTGCCCGTCGCGCTGGAATACCCGCGCGTGCCTCGTCGAGGCGTAGTCGTCGGTGAGCACGAGGGTCGAGTCGTTCGCTCGCCCAATCGTGACCGGTGCGTCGCCGAGGTTGATCGACGTGCCGGCCAGCGCGCCGGCGACGACGACGAGTTTGCGAGGGGCCTTGCGCGAGCTCGGCTTCTTCACCTGCTTCTTGGGTTGCGGCCGGACGACGCGTGGTTGCGCACCACCGGACAGGTCCGATCGAACGATGCCGAAGGCGACGATGACGAAGACCCACAACAAGGCAACGAATCCCGCCCGCAGCAAGAAGAGCGAGAGCTCTGACATCCGCGGTACTCAGCCCCGGGGGCCCGGGAAGGGGTGGCTGGGCAGCCCGGGCAGTGCGGCACCTTGAGGTGCATCGGCGGGCGCGTGATACGTGAGTACCGTCTCGCCGATCCGGATCTCGTCGCCGTCCGACAAGGCTGTTGTCGTGATGGTGACGCCATTGACCGTGGTGCCGTTTGTCGATTGGAGGTCGTTCAGCATCGTCGCGCCGTTGACGATCCGGATCTCAGCGTGACGACGCGAGACCGCCTGATCAGTGAGCCGGATGTCGGCGTCGGTGCCGCGACCGATCACCGTGATCTTGTGCCGAAGCTCGAAGTCGTACGACGCTCCCTTGCCCTCGCGCACGTGAATCCGGCCGAGGTTCGGTACGGCGGGCGCGCGGGGGATCGCTGTCGTCAGGGAGGTGTCGCCGGCGCTGAACGACGCAGCGTCGCGCGTCGGGCGGTGGGAGCGGTCGGGGCGGCTGCGGCGGGACGGGCATCAAATCCGGCATGCCTTCGCGCCCGGGTACGACCTCACTGCGAACCCGAAAGAGGCCGGTCTCAAGTGCGTGCACCAGGAGCAGTCTCACCTGCACTGGTCCGACGAAGCTGTAGCGCTGGTCGGTGGCGTGCTCGCGAACCATCGCCGCGAGCTCGTCGGTCAGGGGCTTCTCGTACGGCGACAGCCGGTCGTAATCATGGTCGCCGAGCTCGACGACGAACTGGTTGGGAACCAGCGTGCGATCGCGGCCGACGACCGCGGCCTGGTCGTCGAGTTCGCGCTGGAGCGCGGCGGCTACCTCGACCGGCTGGACCTCGGATTTGAAGGCGCGGGCGAAGATCCCTTCGACGACGCCGCCGATCCGTCGCTCGAAGCGCTGGAGTACACCCACTGACCCTCCTCCCGTGCTCCGTCGTCAGATGCGTCGTGTCCTTGCTGCCCGTGTCTGGTGCCGGATGCGCCGATATCGATCGTATCTAGGACGCTTCGGGGGCAGCTCGGTTCGCGCTCGGGGCTCGCGTCCAGCCGCCTGCTAGGCTGAGCGCTCCACTCGGGCGAGTGGCGGAATGGCAGACGCGCACGGTTCAGGTCCGTGTGTCCGTGAGGACGTGGGGGTTCAAGTCCCCCCTCGCCCACAGCTAGGCGCGTAGCGAGGCTTCGTCAACTTGAAGACCAACGACCTGTGCGACGCGATCGAGATCGACATCGTGGGAGAGCAGGGTCGCTCCCCGGCGCCAGGCGACGGCGGCAATCATGCAATCGATCATCCCGCGCGGGGTCACGCCTCCGCTGCGGCAGCGTCGATAGATGCGGGTGGCGGCGTCGAAGTCGGTTGCGGCGTCGAAATGGAGGAGTCCGGGTCGCTGCAGGAGCCGTCGAAGATCACGTTCCCGTACGTCGGTGCGTGCCCCTGCCAGCACCTCCATGATCACCGGTTCAGTGACCACCAGCGGGCCGCCATGGCTGATGAGTTCCGTCAGGCGATTGTCCACCGAACTTCCGGTCGCTCGGTCGTACTCGACCCAGGCTGAGGTGTCGGCCAAGATCATGCGGTAGCCCGAGGACCGGTGCCACGCGGAACAGCGTCTGAGGGCGGCTCAGTGATCGCGTGAGCGCCACGCATCGACAGTGCCTCATCGCGCGTCATCGGTTGTCCGGCCAAGTGGCGCAGTGCGAGCTCAACTGCCTCGGTCTTCGTTCGAACGCCGTAGCGGTCCATGATCACCTGGACGTAGTCGTCTTCAATCTCGATATTCGTTCGGACCTTGGCCATACACGTAGCGTACACCTAACGTGTAGGACACGTGTACCGCGCCGATACGACAGCTCAGTCAGTTGCAGCGTTCAGCTGGGCAAGCCGGTCCTCGAGGTGTCGTCGTTCGATTTCGGTTTGCGCGAGATCGAGCGCTCGCTGGTAGGCGTCGCGAGCCTCGTTGTCACGGCCGGCGCGCCGAAGCAGGTCCGCGCGGGTGGAGTGGAAGTAGCGGTAGTGGTCGAGTTCGAGGGTGTCGATCACGGCCAGACCAGCCTCGGGCCCGTCGACCTCGGCCACCGCGATGGCCCGGTTCAGTTCGACGACCGGGGAGCCGGTTTGGCGGGCGAGCGTGCCGTAGAGCGCGGCGATCTGCCGCCAGTCGCGCGGCTGCTGCAGGTGCAGATCGGCGATGGCGGCCTGGACGGCGTAGGGCCCGGTGTCGCCGCGGGTCAGCGCCCGCTGCAACACCTGTCGGCCTTCGTTGATCTGTTGGTCGTCCCACAGCGTTCGATCTTGGTCGTCGAAGAGCACGATCTGACCGTCGCGCAAGCGGGCCGCTCGGCGCGCGTCGTGCAGCAGCATGAGGGCGAGCAAGGCGTGCACTTCGCCCTCGTCCGGCATGAGGTCGGCGAGTGCTCGTCCGAGCTCGATCGCTCCTGTTGCGAGATCGACGCGGCCGCCTCCCCAGCCCTCGTTGAACACGAGGTAGACCACGGCGAGAACCGCCGCCAGCCGGTCGGGTAGCTGGTGGTCGGGCGGCACGGCGAACGGGATGCCAGCGTCGCGGATCTTGTGCTTGGCCCGCGTCAGTCGCTTGCTCATCGTCTCGAACGGGACCAGAAAGGCGAGCGCGATCTCTTCGGTGGTCAGGCCGCCGAGGGTGCGCAGCGTCAGTGCCACCTGCGCCTCCAACGCGAGTGAGGGGTGGCAGCAGGTGAAGATGAGCTCCAGCCGCTCGTCGCGAAAGTTGGCTGTACTCGCGCACCGCGGCCTCCGTCTCGATCTCGAGCTCGTGGGCGAGCAGCTTGGTCTTCTCCGCGAGGACGCGCTGCCGGCGAATGCGGTCGATGGCCCGATTTCGCGCGGTCGAGATCAACCAGCCGACCGGGTTGTCGGGCTCCCCGTCGCGCGGCCAGCGCTCTGCGGCGATCGCGAACGCCTCTTGAGCTGCGTCCTCGGCCAGTTCGATGTCCCCGAGGATCCCCACGAGCGTCGCGAGCACTCGTCCCCAGTGCTCGCGGAAGACGGCGTCAAGCGCCACGGAACAGCCATTCGCGCACCGGTCGCACTTCGATCGCGCCGCCAGTCATCGTCTGTCGCAGTTCCTGCGCGATCGCGAGTGCTGCGTCGAGATCCTCGGCCTCGACCATGATCAGGCCGGCGAGAAACTCCTTGCTCTCGATGAACGGACCGTCGGTCAGCAGCGCCGACACGCCGTCGCCGCGCACTGTTGTCGCGGACCCGTCAGCGTGCAGCCGAGCCCAGCCGGTCACAGCTGGCCTGGCGAGCACGTCGGCGATCGCGGGGTCCATCGGGCGCGTCCGCCTCCTGATTGCTGGGGTTGCTGTAGACGAGCAATGCGTACTGCATCGGCCCTCCAGTCGCTGATTGGTGCCGTTCGAGTATCTGACGAACGACACGGGCATCGACGGACGCGGCTCGAACGAGAATGTCACGAGAAACCTTTGCCCGCCGATGTCCGTCCGGGGTCGGGGCGTTCGTCACACCTGCAGATCCGCCTAACGAGGCGGTACCTGTTGGAGGAGCCGATGACGAACACCCGACCGCCGTCCACTGCCGCCGCCAGGCACCTGCGCTGGGTGCTGGGCCTCACGTCGACCGCCTACTTCATGGTGGTGCTCGACGCGCTCGTCGTGACGACGGCGCTGCCGCGGATGCAGCGCGACCTGCACGCCAATCTCGCGTCCCTGCAGTGGACCGTCAACTCCTACGGCATCGCGTTTGCCGCCGGCATCATCACCGCCGCAGCGCTTGGCGATCGCTTCGGCCGACGGCGGGTCTTCAACCTTGGCCTGGCGCTGTTCACGGTGGCCTCGGCGGCCTGCGCGCTCGCGCCGAACGCGACCGATCTGATCATTGCGCGAACCGTTCAGGGGCTGGGGGCCGCCGCCGTGCTGCCGCTGAGCCTGACGATCCTCACGACGGCGTTCCCACCGGAGCGGCGCGGACTGATCGTCGGCATCTACGGCGGTCTCGCCGGGCTCGCTGTCGCGGCCGGTCCCGCTCCTCGGCGGCATTGTCACCGAAGGTCTTGGCTGGCACTGGATCTTCTGGATCAACGTCCCGATCGGTGTGATGCGCAATCGCGCTCGGGATTCGGCTGCTTCCAGAGACGCACGGTGCGGCGGAGCGAGTCGACCTCGTCGGCGTCGCGCTGGTCACCGCGGGCGTCGTCGGCTTGGTGTGGGCACTCGTGCGGGCGAACGACGTCGGATGGTCGAGCCCGGAGATCATCGGCACGCTGGTAGTCGGCTGCGCGCTGCTGGTGGCGTTCGTCTGGTGGGAGCGCCGCGTGCAGGCGCCGATGGTGCCGATGCGGCTGTTCCACAGCCGGACCTTCGCCGTCGGGAACGTGACGATGTTCCTCATGTCGGGGGCCACGTTCGCCGCCGCGTTCCTGATCATCCAGGAGTTCCAGTTCGCGCGCGGCTACTCGCCGGTCTCGACCGGGTTGCGGCTACTCCCCTTCTTCGGGACGCCGATGATCGTCTCGCCGCTTGCCGGTGCGCTCTCGGACAGGATCGGGCGCCGTCCGATCATGGTCATTGGCCTGACGTTGCAGGCGCTCGGCTTCGCGTGGGTCGCCGCACGCGGGTCCCTGCAACACCAGCTGGGTCGAACTCGTCCTCGCCCTGCTCGTCGCCGGCGTCGGCATCTCGATGGCGCTGCCGACCGTGCCCACCGCCGTCCTTGGCTCCGTCGCCGAGATCGAGATGGGCAAGGCCTCCGGGATCAGCTACATGTCGCAGCGCTTCGGCGCCGTCTTCGCCATCGCGATCGCCAGCGCCGTCTTCTCCGCCCACGGCAGCCTCAGCAATCCAGCCGCAGTCACCGCCGGCTTTCGGCCCGCACTGTGGTCGTGCGTGATCTTCGCCGCGCTTGCCGCGCTGTCGTCGATCGCGATCGGTACGCGCACGGCGCGCGTGAGCACGCAGGCCAACGCACCCGACGTCCTCGTCAATGCCTGAACCGTCAACGCCATCACACTGAAAGGACACGACAATGCCCGACATCTTGCACCGCATTAGCATCGACGCCCCACAGGAACGCGTTCACGATCTGATCGCCACCACTGACGGTGTCGCGCGCTGGTGGACTGGTCGACCGCTGGACGGCGACAGCGCGGTCGGCGGACGCTTCGGCGTCTACTTCGGTGACATGGAGAAGCCTGCGGCAGTCATGGAGGTTGTGACTGACACGCCTGACGAGGTTGCATGGCTGGTCGTCGAGGGCCCCGACGAGTGGATCGACACCCGTGATCACCTTCGCGCTGCGCAGTGCCGGCGCAAGCCGGACAACCCTGCTGTTCAGCCACGCCGATTGGCGGGCGGCGAGTGAGTTCATGAGCGGGTGCAGCACGAACTGGGGTGCGTACCTGACGAGTCTCAAGACTGGCGCCGAGGGTCAGGATTTCGGTGCGTATCCGGCCGGCGAGATCAGCCGCTGGGGCTAGGCACTGCGCGGTCTAGACCACCGGGTGCGACGGCGGCGATGGCTGGTGATACGAATCTCCCATGGCCATCGCCGACGTCAGCGCCCTTGCCCCGTTAACCGTCGTTTCCCCGCATCTTGACGACGCGGTACTGAGCTGCGCCGGACTGATCGCCGGTGCTCCTGCCACCACTGTGCTGACCGTGTTCGCCGGGTACCCGCCGGTCCGGGATGCGACGACGCCGGGCGAGTTCCTTCCTGGCACCACATCGTGGGACCAGGCCTGCGGGTTCGCCGCAGGCGACGACGTCGTTGGCCTGCGCCGCGCCGAGGATCGAGCCGCACTCGCGCACCTTGGCGCGCTACCCCACTGGCTCGACTTCCTCGACAACCAATACGTGGTCGACCCGGGCGAGTCAGCTCAACCAGCAGACATCGCAGCCGGTATCCGCGCCGCGATCGCCGTGCTGCAGCCGGCGACGATCGCGTTCCCGCTGGGCCTCGAACACACCGACCACCAGCGGACCCACGAGGGGTGCTTGCTGCTCCTGCAGGAATTCCCGGAGTTGGCGCAGCATTGGGTCGCGTTCATCGACGTCCCGTATCGGGCTGTGTACCGCGCGCAAGCAGACCAACGACTCGCCCGCCTCCGCGAGCTGGGCTACGCACTCGAGCCATTGAGTTTCGATCTCGGTGGGCGGAAGATCGCGGCGTTGGACGAGTACCCGAGCCAGCTCAAGGCGCTGGCGGAGTCGACAGCGAACGCCGCATTGCCTGAGGAGTGCTTCCTACTTCGCCGTTAGGGGTGTGCCATGACCGAAGTACCGCCGAAGACATTCGATCTGATCGTGCAAGGCATCGACGCGTTCGGCGAAAAGGTCAAAGCGGTGCCGGCCGATCGGTGGACAGCGCCGACGCCGTGCACGGACTGGTCAGTACGCGACCTGGTAAACCACGTCACGGGTGAGCACCTGTGGGCGCCGCACTTGCTCGACGGTGAGACCATCGCGCAGGTCGGTGACCGTTACGACGGTGACGTGCTTGGCGACGCGCCGGTCGCGGCGTGGGAGCGAGCGGCGCAGGCTTCGCGGGCTGCCTGGCTGACCGCCTCGCCGGACGCCGTGGTGCATCTGTCGTTCGGTGACAATCCGGCGCTCGAGTACGGCAAACAGATGCTGTCGGACCTGCTCATTCACGGATGGGATCTCGCACGCGGGGCGGGTCTCGACGAGACCATGGAGCCGACCGCGGTGGCCGCAGTGCTGGCCTATCTTGAGGCCAACGCGAAGTTCTGGGTCGGGGCAGGGATTCTGGCGGCGCCGGTGGAGACCGACTCCGCCGACCCGGCCACTCGGTTGATTGCCTTGTCGGGGCGCAAACCCTAGGGGCGCGGTAAGCCGGGCGAAGAGGGCGCGTCAACAACCGCGCTGAAGCGTTTCGGCCTTGATCGTGGCGGCGGTTTCGTACGGAACTGCGCGCAGTCGCAGGTAAATACTGGAATCGGATCGCACCATCGAAATGTTGCCGGACCAGCAGCGGGAGAAGCGCAACCTGGCCCGCCAGATCTGGTCGGCGGTCGTCACAACCTCGATCGACTTCCAGCCGTACTTCGTGGCCAGCTTCGCGGCGGTACGCGCTTCGCCCTGCGTGGTGCTCGGGTTCGGGCTAAAACACAGGATCGCGGACGCGCCGGGCGGCTGCGCCGGGCAGGCAATCCCGCCGGGGATCGAGACGACGACCACCGAGCCCGGATACGTCTTGAGCATCGCATCCGCGGTCCGCAGTCGAGCTTGGTACGCCTGGCCGCCGAGCACGACTACCGCGTCGGCGGGCCTCGCGCCATCCGATGCCGGGACGACGTAGAGCCGGATCTCGATGAGCGCAGCCGCAACGACCAAGACCGCGACGACGATATTGAGCCAGCGCCGCCGGACCGATCTCGGGGGCATCACTCGTCCATGCGGCGAATGCTTCGCAGAAACTCCTCGTCGTCGTCCGGATTCGCGACTGGCGGAGCGATGGTGGTGCGCCGAGTCGTCTTCGGGCGCGACGCCCGCTGCTGCCATGACTGGCGTAACCCCCTTGGCCGACCGGCGATCAGCCAGAGCACCGAACCAACGTCCGGCACCATAAGCACGATGAGCAGCCATAACAGCTTCGGCAGGTTGCGGCATTCATCCTCTTTCGACACGATCACGTCGACAAGGCAGAAGATCCAGAGTGCAACAACCAGCAGCAGTCCGACGCCCTCATAGACGAGCATGGCCCCCACCCTTCGTCGCGGACAGATTACTAGGCTGCGTTTACTAGGCTCGGGCACGTGAGCTATCGCCAGTCGCCGCTGCGATCTACCGGCCGACGGGGTCGCGGCCCGAGCGGCAGGCGCGGCCCTGGCGTCGGGCTGATCCTCCTCCTCGTCGTGATCGTCGCCGGGGCGGCCGTCGGCGGCTTCTACCTCTATCCCCGCTCGTCGAAGGGGCACACCCCCAAAGCCACAGCGGGGACGCCGTCGGCTGCGTCGCCGTCTGCGATCGTGTCGCCGACGAATCCGGCGGACGCCCTGGCGCTGGAGTTCGCGCAGGCGTGGACCAAGGGCGACCTGACGGCTGTCCCCTACTTGGGCGGCCTTAGCGGGGCTGACGTACAGAGCGAATACACGACCATCGTCGCGCAGCTGCACGCCGTAGGGGTGAGCGTCACGGCACAGCCGACCCAGCCGACGTCCGATGCCAGCATCAACTCGTCGACGCTCAACGTCACGTGGCACTTGCTGGGCGACCAGACCTGGACGTATCCGTCGACCGTCGACGTCAACAACGTTGCCGGCAGTTGGCAGCTGGACTGGAAGCCGTCCGTGGTGCAGTCGTCGCTGCATGCCGGTGACACCCTGCAGTACACCCGCCTCGCCCCGACGCGGGCCACAATCCTGGACGGCGCCGGGCAGCCGATCATCGTGGCGCGCCCAGTCGTCGACATCGGCCTGGAGGCCGGAAAGGTCCTCGATCCGGTCACCACCGCGAACGACATGTCGAAGATCCTCGGCGTGGACGCGCAGTCGTTGACGACGCGCATCAAAGGGTCGACCTCGGATGAGTTCGTCGACGTCATTACGTTGCGCGAGCCGGACTACCAGAAGGTGGCCGCCCAGCTGGCCCCCATCCCCGGCCTCGTCTTGCGCGACCTCAACGAACAGCTGAGCCCTTCGCACGACTTTGCGCGATCACTTCTTGGCACCGTCGGCCCGGTGACCAAGGAAATCGTCGCCGCCTCGAATGGTCGTTACATCTCCGGAGACGTCGGCGGTCTGGGCGGTCTTGAGAAGGACTTCGACGCGACGCTTTCCGGCAGCCCGGGCTACCAGATCGAGGCGCTTCATCAAGCGGCGCCGCCCACCGTCGTCCAGACGCAGCCGGCGGTTCAGGGGACGTCGGTTTCCACGACGCTGGATCAAACGGTGCAAGCGGCAGCTGACGCGGCGCTCTCTTCGATCACGGATCAGCCAAGTGCGCTCGTGGCGGTTCGGGTGTCGACTGGGCAGGTGATTGCGGTCGCGAACGGCCCGGCGGGTGGTGGCTTCGACACTGCCTTGCTCGGCCAGATCGTGCCTGGTTCGGCTTTCAAGATTGTGACGACGACTGCGCTGCTCGAGCAAGGCTTCGGTGTGAACACAGCGGTGCCGTGCGTTCCGAGCATCGTGGTGTTCGGAAAGACGTTCCATAACTACGAAGGCGAGCAACTTGGCAGCGTGCCGTTCCATACCGACTTCGCCAAGTCGTGCAACACCGCGTTCATCAGCCTGGCTCCCAAGGTGCCTGGCCTCACGTTGTCGAACACTGCGCAGAACCTCGGGATCGGCGCCTGCTGGTCGCTCGGAACGCCGGCGTTTCGCGGATCGGTATCACCGCCCAAAGACGCAACGGACCTAGCGGCGACGTCATTTGGGCAGGGCTCGACATTGGTCAGCCCGGTGAGTCTCGCGGTGGCCGTCGCCACGGTGGCCCGTGGGCATTACATCCCGCCGCAGCTGGTGGTGACCGGCAAGCCCGCCAGCTGCGCCTCGGGTAGTGCCGCGTCCGCTTCAGCGGGGGCATCGGCGGCTGCTCCCACGCGGTCGCACCGGCCGCCGCGCCTACGCCAGGTCCGCCGTTCCCGAGCTACGTCATCACGCAGCTGCATTCCTTGATGCGCGAGGTCGTAACCGTCGGCACCGGAACCGTGCTTGCCAACGCGCCGGGCGGCCCCGTCATGGGGAAGACGGGAACGGCGGAGTACGGACCCGGCGCAACACCCAAGACACACGCCTGGTTCGTGGGCTACCAGGGCGATATCGCGTTCGCCGTCTACGTCCAGGACGGTCATAGCGGTGGCACTGTCGCCGCGCCGGTGGCGCTCGCGTTCTTGCAGAACCTCGCAGGGGTTTCGCCGTCCCCCTCTGCTACCCCGACGAAGACCAAGATCTCGCCGTCCGCTACCCCGACTAAGTCCTCGCCGTCCGCTACCCCGACTAAGTCCTCGCCGTCCGCTACCCCGACGAAGTGATGCGGTGCCCGAGCTACCCGAAGTCGAGGCGCTGGCGACGTTCCTCACCACGCACGTGGTCGGCCGTCGCATCGACCGGGTCGACGTCGGCTCGTTCCAGGTGATGAAGACTTTCGATCCGCCCGTGTCGGCGCTGGTCGGCGCCACGATCACCGGCGCCAGCCGGCGGGGGAAGTTCCTCGACATCGCGACGACTGGCCCGCACCTCGTCGTCCACCTTGCTCGTGCTGGGTGGCTGCGATGGCGGGTCGAGCTGGCGGCGACACCGATTCGGCCGGGGAAGAGTCCGATTGCGCTGCGGGTGAAACTCGATGACGGGTCGGGCTTCGATCTCACCGAGGCTGGTACCCAGAAACGCCTTGCTGCGTATGTGGTTCTCGACCCCGCGACTATCGAGGGCGTCGCCAGATTGGGCCCAGAACCGCTCGACCCCACGTTCGATGTCGACGCCCTGGCTACGCTGCTGCGTGGCCGACGCATGCAGATCAAGGGGCTGCTGCGCGACCAGTCGGTGATCGCCGGAATCGGCAATGCCTACAGCGACGAGATCCTGCACGTTGCCAAGATGTCGCCGTTCAAGATTGCCGACAGCCTGACTGCTGACGAAGTGGCCGTTCTGTACGCCGCCATGCAAACGACATTGCGGGACGCCGTGGGGCGGGCCGCCGACCTCGATGCCGGCGAGTTGAAAGCAGAGAAGAAGGCCAACCTGCGAGTGCACGGCAGGGCTGGCCTGCCCTGCCCGGTCTGCGGTGACACCGTGCGCGAGGTCTCGTTCGCCGACTCGTCGTTGCAGTATTGCCCGACCTGCCAGACGGGCGGGAAGCCCTTGGCCGACCGGCGGCTGTCACGGCTGCTCAAGTAGCTGTCGCCGGTCGTTGGGCCAAATGGCGCAACACCGCGCCGTCCGGGCCTCATGCTGACGCCTCTGTGCGCCGACACAGGAAGGGTGAGTGCCCACCCGCTCTTTACCGCGGCCGCCGCGACAACCGCACCTATCGCACCGCCGCGACCGTTGCGACCGGTGTCTTCCGGGCCGGCGGCGAGGGCGTCCTGGCAGCGCAGGTACACCATCGTTTTGGTGCTTCTCGATGCCGTGCTGCTCTTCGGCGGCACGACCATCGCGGCGGTGCTGCGTTGGGGCGCGCCGGCGGGGAGCATCAAGGTCGGGGGGCTGGACTACTACGCGATCGCCGCGTTGGTCGCCGCGGTTTGGCTGGCGTTGCTCGCGAGCACGCACGCCTACGACCCGCGCTACCTCGGCATCGGGTCGGATGAATTCCGCCGGGTCGCCGACGCCGCGATCCGGGTCACGGCACTGGTTGCGTTCGTGACCTTCGTCGGCAAGCTGCCGTTGTCGCGCGGGTTCGTCGCGATGGCGCTCCCGATCGGGCTGCTCTCCACTCTTGCCGGCCGCTACGGCGCTCGGCGGGTCTTACATCGACTGCGGCGCAAGTCGCATTGCCTGCATCGAGTGCTGGTCGTCGGCACGCCGCTCGCTGCCGCCAAACTCGCTGAAGGCCTGGGTCGCTCGGTCTACACCGGTTACCACGTCGCTGGTACCTGGTTCCCGGCAGCTAACGACTTTGCCGGCGCCGAGCGCACTGTTCGTGAGCGCGGGCGGGTACTCGAGGTGCTGGCGCGTACCCAAGCCGACACGGTCGCAGTGGCGTCATCGGGATTTAGCCCTGCCGCGCTGCGCGAACTCGCTTGGCAACTCGAGGGCAGTGGTGTCGACCTCCTGGTTTCACCGGCGTTGACCGACGTCGCAGGCCCGCGGATTCATATGCGGCCGGTCGACGGATTGCCGCTGCTGCACGTCGAAGAGCCGACCCTGGACGGCGGCAAGCAACTCGCGAAGTCGGCTTTAGACCGGGTAGCGGCGCTAGTGCTGCTTATCGCGGCGTCGCCGGTGTTGTTAGGCATCGCGGTAGCGATACGGCTGACCAGTTCGGGGCCGGCAATCTTTCGCCAGCA
Source organism: uncultured Actinomycetes bacterium (assembly GCA_963825425.1). Classification (GTDB taxonomy): domain Bacteria; phylum Actinomycetota; class Actinomycetes; order Acidothermales; family Acidothermaceae; genus PALSA-607. The sequence goes on along the minus strand of CAWGTF010000015.1, from coordinate 49,153 downwards.
ACGGTCAGGTCGCGGCGGCGCGCTGTTCACGATCTACAAATTCCGCACCATGCGTGAGGATGCGGAAGAGTCTTTTGACGCACTGGTTGCCGCGCATGCCGACAAGCCGGGCGGCATGTTCGTCAAGGACGCAGTCGATGACCGGGTGACAGCGGTCGGCAGCTTCTTGCGGCGCCGCTCCCTTGATGAGTTGCCGCAGCTCTTCAACGTGTTGTTGGGACAGATGTCGCTCGTCGGTCCGCGACCACTGCCGGCGTCCGCCCAGCAAGTTGGACACGACGTCAGCCGCCGGATGTTGGTTCGGCCTGGGATGACGGGACTGTGGCAGGTCAGCGGCCGCTCGGACCTGCCGTTCGATGAGTCGATTCGTCTTGACCTCTACTACGTCGAGAACTGGTCACCGGCGTTCGATCTGATGATTTTGTGGAAGACCGCGCGAGCTGTATTGCGAGGTAGCGGTGCCTACTGACCTCGCCCTGCAATCGGAACGTGTCGACGTGCTCGGTGTTGGCATCAGCGCAGTTTCACTCGACGGTGCCGTCGACGAGATCATGCGCTGGATCCATGACGGTGAACGGCACTACGTCTGCGTGACGAACGTGCACACCGTGATGGAATGCCAGCACGACGAGGAGCTGCGCCGCATCCACAACGCGTCTGGTCTGACGACACCTGATGGGATGCCTATCGTCTGGTGCCTAAAACGAGCTGGGGCGTTGGGCGTCACCAGAGTCTATGGACCCGATTTGATGCTGGCATTGTCGAAACCACTAGCAGACGAACGTCGCTCTGTCTTTCTCTATGGCACGACGCCGCGAACTTTGGACTTGCTCTCCGCGCGACTGACGTCACAGTTCCCTGGGTTGCGCATTGCCGGAAGCTACGCACCGCCGTTCCGTCCGTTGACACCAGTTGAAGACGCGGAGGTCGTGCGACTCATCAACGACAGCGAGGCGGACGTCGTGTGGGTCGGCCTTGGTGCGGTGAAGCAGGAGTACTGGATGGCGACACACCGTGAGATGTTGCAGGCGACTGCACTGATCGGTGTCGGTGCGGCTTTCGACTTTCATGCCGGCGTCGTGAAGCAAGCGCCGCTATGGATGCAAAGACACGGACTCGAGTGGGTGTACCGGCTGCGCCGCGAGCCCCGGCGGTTGTGGCGGCGGTATCTGCGAACCAACCCCGCGTTCGTGCTCGGCGTACTTCGGCGCCCGCCTCGACTTAGATTGGTGGCTCCTGCGCCAGCAGTTCGCGGTCGTCTGCGGTAGCGGCTCCGGCCAACTCGCGGTAAAGGGCGACAAAGCGACGGGCGGTCTCTTCCCACGACAACTTCGCTACGCGACTTCTTCCCCTGGCTATCAGTGTTTCGCGCAAGTCGATGTCAGTCCAAAGCTGGGTGATTGCGGCCGCGATCGCGCCGATGTCGTAAGGGTCGAACACGATCGCCGCGTCGCCCACTTGGCGCGGCAGTGCGGTGACCGATGAGCAGGCGACCGGAACACCACGTTCGAACGCCTCCCAAATGGGAAAGCTCGCCGATTCAAAGAGGGTCGGCACCACCACGCCGCGCGCGCGTTGATACACGGCAGCGAGGTCTTGTTCGGGCAGAAAGCCGAGGATGTGTACATGATCGCTGAGTGCGAGCCTCGCAACCATGGCCGAAATGTCGACCCCCGTTCGGGCCCCAGTAAGAACGAGGTGCACATCGGGATGCTGATCGACGACGAGCCGAAGCGCTTCAAGTAGACGCGCATGATTCTTGTGCGGCCAGGCCGCGGCCGGATAGAGCAGGTACTCGTCGGGCAGTTCCGGCGGACCGTTCGGTGATGGCGTCACCGTTGCGACGGGCGCGAGTGGAATGACCAGCACGTTCGATTCCGCGACACCGAACTTGTCGACGACGTCGTCTTTGACCCATGAGGTGCCAACGACGACCCTTGCCGCAGCGCGACATAGCGGACCATAAAAGGTCGCGCGTCGGGTCAGCACTTCCTTTGAGAAGAACTCCGGCATGTGTAGATGCTGGAGGTCGTGGGGCTGGTAGATGAATGGCGCGGAGACGAACCCAGCTTCCTGGTGTGGAAAATGCACAACGTCTGCGTTGAGCGAGTCGAGCTGGTGGTCTCGAGGGACGCGGGTGTGCACTCGGGTGATCACATTGCGGATTCGTCGCACGGGTTCTCGCAAGGGTCCGAGCAAGTGGCCGAGCCGCGCCATTGATCTGCCAGGTGGTCGGCACCTCGATCGAGGTGAATCGAGCTTCCGATGTGGTTGACGATCCAGTCCGTATGTCCCGCGTATGCCACAAACGTGATGTCGACGTCAGGGTGGGGAACGTTCGACAGGCCGTCGGCGAGACCGACGACAACCGTCTCGACGCCACCGCTCGTACCGGAGAACAGCCGGGCATCGACGGCCACCCGGATGGGTCCGGTCATCTTCGGGTGGCGGCGATCGCGGCGCAGACCGTGTCGACTTGGGCATCGGTCATTTGCGAGTACGTCGGCAGATTGATGCCTTGGCTACCCAGCCGCATCGTGACCGGCAAATCACGATCCCTGGCCGCCGAGGCATACGGCGGCAACGTATGCACGGGGATGAAGAACGGACGTGTTTCGATATCGCGCGCCGCAAGGCTCGCGGCAAGCTCGTCGCGGGTGCAGCCGAACTCTTCGCCCACAAGGACCGAGTACAACCACGGTGCGCGGGTGCGGTCCGGCAGGCTTGCCTGCAGTTCGATCCCCGGCACGTTCGCAAGGGCCTGCGTGTATCGCGCAAAGATCGCCAAGCGCCGTGCGACGAGCTCGCTGCGACGATCCATCTGGGCACACAGAAAGGCTGCCGCGATATTCGTCAACCGGTAGTTGTAGCCGATGACGGGAAAGAAATAGCGGCGGCTCAGATCCATCCCTTGGCCCCGGAACAGTTTCATGCGCGCGACGAGCTCATCGTCGTCCGACGTGAGGGCACCGCCTTCTCCGCTGGTCAAAATCTTGTTGCCGTAGAACGAGAAGGTTGCGACGTGTCCGAGGCTCCCCGTTGGACGATCGCGGTACGTCGCCAGCGGAGCTTCTGCGGCGTCCTCGACGACGTGCAGGGAGTGCTCCTGCGCAATCGACATCAGTGAGTCCATGTCTGCGGGCTGCCCGTACAGGTGCACCGCCATGATTGCCTTGGTGCGGGACGTTACGGCTGCCGCCACTGCGGCCGGATCGATGCACCACGTCACCGGATCGACATCGACAAATACCGGATGCGCACCGACGTAGGTGACGGCGTTGACGGACGCGATGTAGGTCAAGGACGGGACGATCACCTCGTCGTCGGGGCCAACACCGAGTGCGAGTAGCGCGAGGTGCAAAGCGACGGTGCCGTTCGCCACTGCCAGCGCGTGCCGCGTGCCGCAGACCGACGCGAACTCCTCCTCGAAGCGCTCGAGAAAGGCGCCGGTCGACGCGATCCATGATGTGGAGATCGCCTCGTTGACGTACGTAGACTCTCGCTCCGACAGATCGGGGCGGGCCAGCGGGATTGCCGTCACTGCTCGGGACCGCGATTCAGCGGTCGCGCGGGGATGCCGACTACCGTCGCGTCGGCGGCGACATGCTTGGTCACGACGGCGCCGGGGCTGCTGGTGCGATGCGTGACCAGTGATCGGCACTGCACGTGCGCACTGTATCAGCGCACTGCTAGCCGGCCGGCATTCAATCGTCGCAGGTAGAGCGTGGTTGCACCCACAACGCAGAGCTGCGCAGCTAGGGTGCCCCAGATCGGGCCCGCCACACCGAGCTCGATCGTGAACAGAATCGACAGCGAAAGATTGACGGCGAGATTGGCGGACGCCGTCCAGATTTGAAAGCGCTCGACGTGTAGTGCGTTGAGCAGCATGGCTTGCGGCTGGTTGACGCCGTAGACCACGAGCCACAGCGCGAGCGCGACAATGAGCGACAACGGCGCATGGACTGCTCCACGGGTCCAGGCGTGCACGGCTGGCCGTCCGAGGATGACCAACAGCGCAGCAGTGGGCATGAGAATGCGTAGTGCCGTCACGGTCGAACGCCGATAGGCGCGCCGAACCCACTCGATATCGTTGAGTGCAACGGCATCGCCAAACGCACCCCACAGCGGCGTGAAGAACATCGCTGACAGGGCGAGCGGGATCGCGAACAATCCGGACGTCGCTGCGAACTGCGTGACCCGGGTCGGGCCGAGAACGCGAGCGACGATGAGGTTGTCAACCTCGAAATTGATGATCGCAACGAACTGCAGAGACCGCGAAGAGTCGCCCGCTCTTGATCAGCGTCTTCGCAATCGCAAGCGAGATCTGGTCCATCTTCAAGGACACGTCGCGGGTGTGAGCCAACCAAGTCAAGGCGGCTACCCCAACGGCAGCTGGCGCACCGAGCACAGCGACGACCATGAGAGGCAGCCGGTGGCTGCCGAGAACCACGGCGAAAAGCGCGACTGACGCGGCTACTCCGGCGGCCGCTGCCCACAGACCGGCCTGGGCGGACCGCTGTCGGGCTAGGTAGATCTTCTGCGCGAGGGCGCCGGGGACTGCGCAACCGGTGCACACGGCCACCGCCACGACCGCGTAGCGCAGTGAGTTCGTGGCACCCGCCGGCGCGTTCAACAGTGTTCGCCAAGGCAGGACGAATGCCGCCACGACGCCGACAGCGGCGACGGAGATGCCGAGCATGATCAGCATGAGAAGCGCTGTCGCAGTGATTGGCCCTTCGGCCACGTCAGCATCAAGGACCGCTGTCCCTGGCGCGCTCGCTGCCTTCGCACGGACTGCGACCAGCTCGCGGATGACTCCGTTGCCGATGCCAAAGTCGGCAAACGCCAGGAGGGTCGCGAATGCCGTGAGAGACGCAAAGAGACCGTAGGTCGTAGAGCCCGCCCGGTTGATCGCCACTGGAGTCACGACGAGCGACAACAACAGGGCGAGCCCGCGGCCCGGCACTGCCCGGCGATCCCGCCTCGAACGGCGCGACGCCATCGCAGGATTCCCTCGTCGCGCGCCCCCGGCAGAGCCGGATTTGCTATGTCCATGACGCACTCGCTTGGTCGTACACAACGAGGTGCGTCATTGTTGAGCAGTTTCTTGACGCGGTCGGGGCTTCGCCACAGAACGCCGTCGATGAGTGCGAGCGGCAACCTCGACGCGCCAACGCGCGACGCATGGCGCGCCACCTCCGCGCGATAGCCGGCTTCGTCGTCCGACAGGTGGGTTCCGTGTTGGGTGAACCCGCCTAGCAGTGCCTTGACGATCGTGGGTTCGGCCACCGTCGCGAAGGTGTTCCACAGGTAGTGGTCACCTGCGAGCCGATAACTGGCAAGCATGTCGAGGTCGACGGTCGCCATCATCTCGGCGCGCCAGAACGTTGACTCCTGCTGCAGGGTCGGGAGTATCGACCCGTACGCATTCGTTCGTAGAAGTGACCGGCGGTAGCGAAAGGGCAGGCTCATGCTGACCACGACGCCGTCGGCGTTGACGATCGCGCCATACCCGGTTAGCCAATTGACCTGCGCTCGTTCCACGACGTCCAACACCACGTCGAGGGCGCCAGGAAAGAGCACGTCGCCCGCGTTGAGGTAGAAGATCAAGTCGCCCTCGGCCCGTCGCAGACCTTTTGCTAGCGCGTCGTACATGCCGTTGTCTGGTTCCGATACGGCTTCGAGCTGTCACGTCCGCTGCAGCAGCCGTCGCGACGCCGACCGTGTCGTCGGTCGAGGCGCCGTCGCACAACAGGTACTGCAGCCGAATGCGACCCGATCGAACCGCGCTTTGCGCAACGATCGACGACACAGTGCGACCCACGAGCGACGCTGCGTTGCGGACGGGCGTGATCGCCGTCACCGTTCTTACCTGTTCCGGTGCGCCACCTATTGGCGCTGCCGTTGCTCGCGTCATGCGGGGTCCCGCCGCGCCGGCAGCCGCTTGGTGAGAGCCCACCGAGGGTTGCGTGCGTTGATGTAGCAGCGCGCGGCGAGCCGCGCGGCCTTGCCGAGAGCTATCGAGTGTGGCCCGTAGGCCAGCCGAATCTCATCGTTCTCCGTGTCGGAACTCGGCCCGGTGATGCTCAGGTTCGCGCCGTGTCGCCGAAACGATGCGGTGAGCTCGTTCACAGAGGCAAACGCACTTCGTTGACGCGCTCTGAGCAACAGTTCGAAGTCTGCGTTGATTCGGTAGTGCGTATCGAAGCCACCAAGGCCGTTCCAAAAGTCAGCTCGCATGTAGGTGGTCTGGTGGTACATCCAATTCCAACCGAGGCTTGCCAAGACTTGGGACGATGCTCGGGAGGGCGGCGGTGCCATTTCGCCGAGCGATGTACCGGCGCCGTCGACCCAGCGCAGGCGGCCGATGGCCCACGGCCGGTGGCTTCGTTGCATGGCCGCGACCAACGTCGTGATCGCGTGCGGGTAGAGGTAGTCGTCGCCGTTCAGGACGCCGACATACTCACCCGTCGCGAGGGCGAGTCCTTGATTCATGGCGGCGTACAAGCCCGCGCGGAGGCCCTCAATCACTTTCGCACCGCTTTCGATGGCCCGCTCGACGGTGCCATCGGTGCTGCCGTCGTCGACGACGATGTGCTCGACATCGAGGTCGGCACGTTGTAGCTCGATCGACCTCAGACAGTCGTCGAGATACCGAGCGGCGTTCAGCGTCGGGGTGACGACCGTCACGCGTGGCATAAGGCTCATGGTCTCAGATCTCGGTCGGATGGCCCTTCGAACTCGAGCCTGCCGAAGCGGTAGCCAGATTTCGGTCAGGGCACCGCCCGCCGACGCCGATAGGAACACCGTGCGGCCGACAGACCGAGAGCGGAGGGCGGTTTCGTGAGCGCATCCCCGACGCGCAGGCTCGACTCGCTCACGAGCCTGCGGTTCTTTGCGGCTGCCCTCGTTGCGGCCGGCCACTGGGGCAGCGTCATCCACCCGTTCTCACGCGTGCGAGAGGCGCTGGGCGGCTACTATCTCGGCGTTTCGTTCTTCTTCGTCCTCAGTGGCTTCGTGTTGACCTGGTCGCACCGGCCCGACGACACGGCCGGGGGCTTCTACTGGCGCCGCTTTGCCCGGATCGGGCCGCTGTACGCAGTGACCCTGGTCCTGTCACTTGGCGTCATCGAACTGGAGCGGACCGGGCTGCACCTGTCGCACGGCATCCCGTCTTTGTTCTTTGTTCAAGCTTTTGTGCCGAGCCTCGCTGTGTTCTACTTCGGCAACAGCCCTGCATGGTCGCTGTCGTGCGAGGCGTTCTTCTATTCACTGTTCCCCGCGATCCGCGCAAGGTTGAGTCGGTACACCGTTCGTCAGCTTCAGCTGATCGTCGTGGTCGTGGTGGTCGTGCAGATATCAATGCTCGCAGTTGCGCATGCCGTCATGAGCGCTGGCCCGTTGCGCGACAACTACCTCTACGTCAACCCGCTCCTGCGTCTGTACGAGTTCACCATTGGTATTGCGCTAGCACTCGCGGTGCGGCGAGGCTGGCGGCTTGCTCTCTCGCCGATAGTGGCCTTCTTCGTGCTGATCGCTGGCGTGGTCGGCGTCAGCATCCCCGGCCACGCGTTGCCGTCGTATGTCGGCGGCCTCTTCGCCCTGCCGGGGATCGTGCTGGTGATCGGGTCGTGTGCAACGCGTGAGCTCAACGGCGCACCCGTGCGCTTCCTGATGCACAGAGCGCTGGTCCGGCTCGGTGTTTGGTCGTTCGCTCTGTACATGACTCACCAGTTGCTGCTTCGTACGTTGGTCGCGGACTACGGCCGATACCGGCTGGAGTCCATACCTCAGTTCATCGCCTATCCGGCATTTCTCGTCTTGGCGGTCGTGATTGCCGGCATCTTCTCCACTTTCGTAGAGCAGCCAATGGAAAGGCGCTTGCGACGCGCAGTGTCGCGCGGCCCGGCGGTTTCAACGGCGGAGGAGCTAACCGACGTGTCTTCAGCGAGCGACGAGCCGCGGCCGATGGCAGTCATTCACTGAGCGTTGCCTTGAATAGGCTCGCGACTTGCCGCGGGTCATAACGCACCCGCACCCGTTCGACGTCCGCTGCCGAAGGGCGTGCCGGCACGCCCGCACCCAAGACATCGATCAAGGCGCCGGCCATCTCGGCCGCGTTCGTCGGGTCGTCGACGTAGCGGGCCAGCCCGAGCGAGACGTCCGCGAGGGACCCGGCGCGTGTACTGACGACCGGGACGCCGAGCCCTAGCGCTTCGACGACCGGCAACCCGAATCCCTCGAAGAGCGACGGCATCGCGAGCACCGATGCCGCGCGGTAGAGGGCGCCGAGTTCGGCGTCCGTGACATAGCCGAGGACGGTCACGCGGTCGGTGAGCGAGAGCGCGCGAACCATGCTGCCCACACCGGCACCCGGACGCGCGCCGAGCAGCAACTCCGGAGCCTGGCCGACCATGACCAGCTGCGAGTCCGGTCGCCGGGCGGCCACCTCGGCAAAAGCCCGTACGAGGGTCTCGAGGTTCTTGTGCCGGTAACCCCCCGATACGCACAGGACGATCTCGCGGTCGCGCGGAACCGTGCTCGGCAGAACCCCCGGCTCAAGCCGATCGAAAGACACCGCGTTCGGAATGACCCGAACCTTCGACGCGTAGCGGTCGCCATGGCGGGCGATGAGATCGGCGGCGACGTGGTCGGAGATCGCGACCACGACGTCCGCGCGTCGCATGGTGTAGCGATGAGCGGCGCGCAGCCACTCGCGCTTGCGGGCCGAAAAGTTCTCCGGGAGATGCTCGTGTTGCGCGTCATGAATCACGGTGACCACGTGGCCGCGCAATCCGAGTGGCGTGTAGTAGTTCGGCAACAGCCAGCGGTCGACCCCGCGAAGTGCAGGCAGCGCGAGCGTCTCGATCGCCACCCGGTTACGCAGCCCCGGAACATGCACCGGCCGGGTAACCAGGGGCGCGAGGTCGAACCCGGCCTGGAGCGGCTCGGCGGTGACGACCGACCAAGGCGCTGCAGCAGTCACCGCGCGCAGGCCGTCGAGCAGGTTGTACAACGCGTGCTCGGCACCCCCGACTCTGCCGGCCCGCACGAAGCACGCGCTGACCGCAGTAGCCATGGTCATCGACCCTACTGTGAGCGCGTACGCTGGGCGCCGCACACCGCGGGAGCTCGGGCGAAACCGGGCTGAGAGGGCGGCTGGCCGGGATCACCGGCCGAATATGGGCCGCCGACCGCTCGAACCTGACCGGGTAATGCCGGCGTAGGGAGTGGCAAGTGACCGCAACCGTACCGGCGCACGTCGAGGCACCCATCACCCTCGACCAGCCGGCCGCCAAAGCGCTGGGATTCTTCGATCAGGTCGGCCTCTGGGGCAATCTCGGGGTCAGCCTGCTCGGTTTCACTGCGGCGCTTTTTGTGCTGCAGCCGAGGGCTGGCAGCCCCGGCCTCCCGCTGACCGCAGCCCTGCTGGCAACGTTCGTTGGCACCGCACTGGGTGCCGCCGCCGTCGGTCTCGCGGCGATCCCGGGCGCGCGCACCGGGTCGCCGGCCATGGTCCTACTCAGAGGACTTTTCGGCGCTCGCCTTTCGTACCTGCCAACCGGTCTGAATATCTTGCAGCTCCTGGGCTGGGCCACCTTCGAGATCGTGATCATCGCATCGGCCGCGCACCAGCTCTGGCCATCGGTGCCGCAAAACGGCTACGTGCTTATCGCCGGTGTCATCACCACCGCACTCGCACTTCGGCCACTCGGCGTCGTCCGGGTGCTTCGCAAGTACGTGACGGTTGCGGTCGCGATCGTCGTCGTCTACCTGTTCGTGCAGCTGCTGCGGCGCCCGCTTCCGGCAGTTGCGCACAGTTCGTGGCGCGAGTTCTGGCCAGCAGTCGACACGGCACTCGCGGTCGCCATTTCGTGGGTACCGGTCGCGGCCGACTACTCGCGCCATTCAAGATCAGGTCGGACGGCGTTCAGTGCCGCGTTCGTTGGCTACACGGTCACCCAGACGGCCTGCTACGCACTCGGCATCGTCGCGATCCTGAGCGTGCCGGCGGCGAGCGATGGCTCCAACCACGGCGTCTGGGGTGCGTTCATCGCGGTATTCCTGGGCAAGGCAGCCTTCGCGGTGCTCGCGATCCGCGAGATCGACCAGTCCTTCTGCGATGTGTACTCGACTGCGGTGAGCACGCAGAACCTGCGACCGCATTGGGATCGGCGCATCCTCGCGCTTGTCATCGGCACCGCCGCGACACTGCTCGCGCTGCTGTTCCACATCGGCAACTACCAGAACTTCTTGTACCTGATCGGCTCGGTGTTCGTGCCGCTCTTCGGCGTCCTCATCGTCGACTACTTCGTGCTGCACGGACATCGGCGCTGGGACGTCGCCGAGCACGCGCCGTCCCGATGGTCGATGTTGTTCCCGTGGATCGCGGGCTTTTGCGTCTACCAGCTCATCAACCCTGGCGTTATCCCACGCTGGGCAGGGTTTTGGGGCGATGTCGCGCGCGACATTCACTTCACGCCGCAGACCTGGATGAGCGCATCGCTGCTCTCGTTCGTGGCCGCAGCGGTGCTGACGCTCGCGGTGCGGCTCACCGACCGCCGCCCGGCGTCCAGCGTCTAGAGCTTCGTGACCCGCACGGCCGTGCCGTAGGCGCAGATCTCGGTCCAGACCCCGCCCATCTCCGAGGTGTCGAACCGCATCGCGAGGATCGCGTTCGCGCCGCGGGCGGTCGCCTCGTCGATGAGCCGCTGCATGACCTGGTTGCGGCTCTCGGTGAGCGCCGTGGTCATGCCGCGCAGCTCTCCACCGAGGATCGATTTCAGGCCGGCGCCCATCTGACTGAAGGCGTTGCGCGACCGGACAGTGAGTCCGAATACCTCACCGAGGACCTCGTCGACGCGATATCCGGGAATGTCGTTCGTGGTCACGATCAGCATGTCGGCCAGCCTAGGGCACGTTCTCGGGTCAGTCGCGGTTCCCGGGCCGCTGCGGTGACACGATGACGGAATGTCCGACAACCTGCTCGCGGCCCGTGCCCTCGACGCGATGGTCGACGCCGTGGTGGCGGGCGATCGCGATGGGCGGATCCGGTTGTGGAATCTGGGAGCCGAGCGGCTCTTCGGCTGGAGCGCGAAGAGTGTTGTGGGTAGCCAATTTCCCGGGCATCCCCGACGAGCACGCCCAGCAGGAGCGCGATGAAGCCCTCGCGAGGGTGATGACCGGCGAAGACGTGTCACTTGCCACGAAGAGGCACCGAGCCGACGGCACCCTCGTCGACGTGTGGATCGTCTTCAGTCCGCTGCGGGCGTGGCTCGACGGCCCGATCGATGGGTGGCTAGCCGTGATCCGCGATGCGACGCAGCAGCGAGCCGTCCAACGCGCGCTGCGCCGCCGCGTCGAGCTGGTGGGCCGGCTCGCATCCGTCATTGCAAGCCTGAACTCCGATCTCGACCTGCACACCGTGCTGCAGCGGATCAGCGAGTCTGGCCGTGAGCTGCTCACCGCCGATGGTGCTGCTTACGTGATGCTCGACGGCGACGACCTGGTGATCGCAGCAGTCTCCGGCCTCGAGTCTGAGCTGGCCGGTGAACGGATTCCGCTCGCCGAGTCGGCGGTGGCAACCGTGCTGGAGTCGGGGCGCACGTCGATGGCCCTGAACAACGACGATTACCCCAACACCTCGACACTCGTTGCAGCCACGAGTGCGCGACTGCCGCGGCTCGCCATCGGCCTTACCCGACTCGACGGGCAGCCGTCCGGTGCGCTGTATGTGTTCTTCGCCGCACAGGGCCGTGCCCTGGGCAAGGCCGAGCTCAGCGTGCTCGAACTCCTCGCCGAGGCGGCCGGCGCCGCACTCGCGAACGCGCGCGCGTATGACCTGACCCGACGGCAACGCGAGCACGAACGCGCCGTCATCGAGGCCACCCTTGACGGGATGGCGGTGGTCGACGCGCAGGGACTCGTCCGGCAATGGAACCCGGCCGCGCACGAGCTGACCGGGCTGTCACAGGCCGACGTGCTGGGGTATCCGTTGCCGTTCCCGGCGCCAGACCCCGGTGTCGTCTCCGAGTACCAGCTCGGCTCCGGTCGCTGGTTGGAGGTGCTGTGCGCACCGATCGCGGATACCGGCGAGACCGTCGTCGACTTCCGCGATGTCAGCCGATCCAAGTCGATCGAGGAGAGCAAGGACCTGTTCCTGGCGGTGACCAGTCATGAACTGCGGACGCCGATCACCGTCGTCCAGGGATATGCCTCGACGTTGCTTACTCACTGGGAGAACATCACCGACGAGGAGCGCCGTGGATCGGTAGAGCGCATCGCCGAACGCACCCGCGCGCTCGCGGCACTAGTTGAGCAGCTGCTGTTGGGCTCGCGTGCCGGTCTTGCCGCGCCGGCGCCGACCCACGTCGTGTTCGACCTCGGCGGCTTGCTGCGCACCACGGTTGCCGGGTTCGAGAATGTCGCGCAAGAGCACGAGTTCGTGCTCGACATCGCGCCCGACGTGCCGCCCGCGATCGGCGACCCGAGCTCGATCGAGATCGTCTTTGGCCAGCTGCTCGAAAACGCGATCAAGTACTCCCCCGACGGGGGCGCCATCACCGTGTCGGTTCGTGCGGAGGGGGAGACGATCATCGCGCAGGTGTGCGACCGAGGCCTCGGGATCCCGGCAGGTGAGCATTCGCAGGTATTCGAGCGCTTCTACCAAGTCGGCGGCGAGCGGCGACGATTCGGCGGCGTGGGTCTCGGCCTCTACATCGTGCAGCGGCTGGTCGAGGCGCACGGCGGCGCTGTTCGGGCCCGACCGCGGGACGGCGGCGGTACCTGTTTCGAAGTCACTGGACTGCTCCCGCGGGTAGGTGTCGAACGCGCAGAACGCCCGTCAGCCCGCACTCTGGGCCCGGCCCGCCACGAGGCGAAATATGTGTGAGGTTTTGACCCTATTTGCCGGGGAACGTACGACCAGTGAGCTCTCTTCGCGTGACGCCCACGCCCGCGAGCGTTGGGTACGTCCGGGCTGTCCTTCGCGATGATCTTGCCGTCTTGCCAGAGCCGGTCCGCGAAGAGGTCGCGTTGGTTGCCTCCGAGCTGCTCTGCAATGCGGTTCTCCATGCGCGTGCTCTCGACGACGGACAGCTTGTCGATCGCCTGGGGAGTCGGCGAATACGGTGTCGAGGTCGCAGTTACTGACGGCGGCGCGCCGACGCGTCCGGTCGTGGCCGACCCGGGATCGACCGACACGAGCGGGCGCGGCCTCTCGATCGTCGCGACGCTGGCCGCCCGCTGGGGCGTCGAGCAGCACGATTCGTCGACGACCGTGTGGGCGGTTGTCCCCTTGACCAACCGCGAGTGGTCGACCGCGAGTTGACCAGCTAGCGTCGCGTCATGGCACTCCTGTCCGACGTGGTAGTGGTCATCTCCGGCGCAGGCCGGGGCATCGGCCGCGGCGAGGCGATCGAGCTGGCCCGGGGTGGCGCGCGGGTCGTCGTGAACGATGTCGACGCGGAGGCGGCGTCGGCAGTGGTCGCCGAGATCAGCACCAGCGGCGGTGTCGCCAGCGCGCACGTCGGCGACTGCAGTGCGGTCGACGTTGCGACCTCCCTGGTCAATCAGGCCATCCACGTCTTCGGTCGGCTCGATGCGGTCGTGAACAACGCGGGCATCGTGCGCGATCGCACGCTGGCCAAGATGACCGCCGAGGAATGGGACGCGGTCATCGCGGTCCACCTACGTGGGCACTACGCACTGACGCACGCTGCCTGCGCCTACTGGAAGGAGCACGGCGGCCCGGGCCGCATCGTGTGCACGTCGAGCACCTCAGGACTCTTGGGCAACTTCGGCCAATCAAACTACGGAGCCGCGAAGGCCGGCATCGCTGCTTTCTCGACGATCGTTGCTCAGGAAATGGCGCGCTACGGGGTGACGTGCAACGCCATCGCACCCGCCGCCCGCACCCGGATGACCGAAGGTGCCTACGGTGACATTGCGGCAGACAGCGGCGAGTTCGACTTCTGGCACCCCGACAATGTCGCGCCGATGGTGGCGTTCCTGTGTAGCTCGGCGTCCGCGCACATCAGCGGCAAGGTCTTCGGAGTGCAGGGCGACGCGGTGGAGATCTACCGCCCATGGACGTCGGCCGCGGTCATCGAAAACGGCAAACGGCGATGGGACGTCGATCAACTGGCGGATCGGGTCATGGAGCTGTTCGAGACGTCGGGAATTGCGAGCGGACCGGAAAATGCCATGGCCCGCTTGCGTTTCTCGATGACCGACAGAACGCCACCGCCGCGGTCGTGAAGCGTGCGGCTCGCCGGACAAACTGCGGGGGTATGCGGCTATTTGCTGAATATGCGCTGCGCCGAATGGACTCGTGCGGTCGATACCTATGCCGGGTGTTGATACGGCCGCCCGTGTGTCACGCTGATGATCAGCAAATCTCGGGGGGATGTGGGTAATCGGGTGACTGACGTTGGGGTAGCCGTCGTGCCCGGGGCCAAACACGACGGCATGTCGTACCTACTGATTCCGCTCATTCAGCGGCCATCACCAGAGCTTGCTCCGCTGCGCGAAACGTTGCGAGCGTGGGTCACCGTGGTGGCCACGTCGGCCGATCCGTGCATCGTGTTGAACCGCGATGGTCGGATCGCCGGGGTCTCTGCCTCGGCCGCGGCTTTCTTCGCGGAAGCCCCTGTCGAACTGGTCGGACGCCGGTTGGTTGGCGACGTCTTCACCCTCGTCGACTTCAGCAGCGCGGCAGAACCCATGCCCGACGAAACGCTCGTGCCGCCGACGCAGGCGATTGCCACCGGCATGTTGAACCGCGGTCTGCTCCGACTTCGCACGTCGGACGGCAGGACGCTCACCCTTGACGCCATTGCGACCGCGCTGCACGCCGACGACGGCACAGTTATCGGCTCACTGACCTTCTTCGGCCAGCTCGCGGCCCACTGACAGCGCGGCATCCGCTAAACCCGTCGTTGTCGGCTTCTTGTTGACCGGTCGGACCGGCGGAATCGGCTGCTCCTGGCGGCGCCGGGGACCCGACCACCGGGCAGGCACGGCATCGATGTGCTTTGCGAGTCCGTAGGCGGCGTCCTCGTAGTTCACCCGCCAACCCCGAAAATGCGGCCACGCCTGCGCGGCAGTGCGCTCGACCTTCAGTCCGATCGAGCTCAGCATGTCGACGGCTTCCTCGAACTCCGCATACGGCAGCTGGATCGGATCGTCTGGCGACACGTCGCGGCGGGTCGGGATGGACTCGATCGCTGCGAGGTCGCGCAACGTCAGGTATCCCATCTGGAGCAGCAGTCGGGCCTCGACCGGCGCGGTTGTCGGCGCGAGCGCGGTCTGCAAGGCGGCGGCGTCCATGACACCCAGCAGGGCGATCAGCCACGAGCGGAGCGGTTGCGGCGACCTGAAGTGGATCAGTACCGGGTAGCTGGTGTGGCTCTCAGAAACCGTGGCCGCCCAGCTTTCCCAGCTGCTGTAGAGGTCTGGGAGATTGCCTTCGAGATCAAGCCAGACGTGCCGGGCGAGGATTTCTGGACCCCACGCGGGTTCGCCGCCGCGCGCCGACAGAACGGTGATCAGCGACTCGCGCCTGTTGTAGGCGGAGTAGAGGGTCGGCAAGTAGGCGATCTGCAAGGCGACCACGACCATGCCGGTGATCCCGGTAACGATGTCGAGGGTGGTCAGCGACGCCGTCGGGGATGCCGCGAAACCGAGCGTCGCGATCGACGAGCCGGCCTGGCGCATCGCCGCGCTGAAGGTGAAGTGGGTGAAGCCGAAGTCGAGCAGGCTGAACCCCATCCAGAAACAGGCGATCCAGGTGAAGAGCAGCGTCATCAAGGACAGCGGCGCTGCCCACGCCAAGATGTTGTCGCGGCGCTCGTAGTCGGCGATGCGGTCGGCCACCAGGCGAGACACCCGCACCGTCGAGTCGAGCACCACCTCGGAAACCTTGGACAGCACAGCGCGCGGGACGACGAGGGTGCGCAGCACGCTTGATGCGGTGCCGCCCAGGACGGCGAAACCGCCGACGAGCGCAAGGATCCGGAGCAGTGCCATGGCCGGACGATACTGGCTGGTGGGCGGTTAGGCTGAGCGCCGTGTCACTCTCCAGTTCGACTGCCGCCCTGCTTGCCGTGATCGGGACGTCGGCCGGTGGGGTCGGCCTGCTGATCGCGCTGTTCGCCCACCTGCGGCTGCGCAAGCTGCGCCGCAACCTGACCATCCTGCAGGCCGGCGACGACGAGGAATCGTTCCTGTCCTCGGCCGCCAAACAGGTCGAGCTGGTCGCCCGCTTGCGCGCTGAGTTGTCATCGGTCGAAGGCCGCATGCACGAGCTGCGGCTCGACGTCGCAGACGCACTTCGCCATGTCGCAGTAGTGCGCTACGACGCCTTTCGAGACATGGGTGGGCGCATGTCATTCTCGGCGGCGCTGCTCGATGACTCCGGTGATGGCCTGGTGATCAGCGCGATTCACGGCCGGACCGAAACGCGGTCGTATGCGAAGGGCGTCAAGGGCGGCACCAGCGACCAGCAGCTCTCCCCGGAAGAAAGGCAGGCGATCGCCTTTGCCACCAGAGGTGGCGCGGGTCCGAGCGGTCGCCAGCCAACCGCCGTCCAGAAGGATTCGCCTGCGGTTCTGGTTCGGCCGGCTGAACCTGCCGAGGTTGCGCTGTTCGACGATGACGAGGTCGAACTGCCGGCTGTCGATCCGATCGAGTCCTGAACCGCCACGCTAAAGTTCGGCCCATGCCCGCGTCGTCTCGCTATGCCTACTTGGGCCCTGAGGGCACCTTCACTGAGGCCGCGCTGCGTACGGTTCCCGAAGCCGCGGACGCCGAACTGCTGCCGCACCGCAGCGTCTCAGCCGCGCTCGACGCGGTCCGGCGTGGTGAGGTCAGTGCCGCGTTGGTGCCGCTGGAGAATTCGGTCGGCGGCGGGGTGGCTTCGACCATCGACGAGTTGTCGACCGGCGAGCTCCTGCACATCACGCGCGAGGTGCTGCTCGACGTCGGGTTCGCCCTCGCCGTCCGGCCTGGGACGTCGCGGTCGGCGCTGAAAAGAGTCGCGGCGCACCCGCAGGCCGAAGCGCAATGCCGGCGTTGGATTGCCGACAACTTAAGCGACGTCGAGATCGTGACCTCGGCGTCCAACGCTGAGGCAGCTGCGTCGGTGGCGTCACCGGCGTCGAGCCTCGACGGCGCCATCACCTCTGCCTTGGCAGCGCAGCGGTACGGACTTGAGGTCGTCGAGGACGACATTCACGATCATGCGGGTGCGGTGACGCGCTTCGTGCTGGTCGGGCCGCCGACGCAGCCCGCCGCTCCGACCGGCACCGACAAGACGTCGCTTGTGGCGTTCATTGGCGAGGACCACCCGGGCGCGCTGCTCGAGATCCTCACCGAGTTCGCGGTTCGCGGCATCAACTTGACCTGGATCGAATCCCGGCCCACCGGCGTCGGGCTCGGTCGGTACTGCTTCTCGATCGACTGCGAGGGCCACATCGTCGACGCTCGGGTCAGCGAGGCGTTGATGGGGCTACGGCGCATCTGCAGCGACGTCCGCTTCCTTGGCAGCTACCCGCGCGCCGACGGCCTGCCGCCGACGATGAGGCGCGGGACGTCGGACACCGAGTTCCGCGACGCGGCCGCCTGGCTGGCGAGAGTGACGGCTGGCGAAGGCTAGGTAGCCGCTCGGATAGCCTCGTCGGGTGATCGACATCAAGTTGGTGCGCGACGACCCCGACCGGGTGCGCACGTCTCAGCGGGTACGAGGTGAGGATCCCGCGCTCGTCGACATGCTGCTCGCGGCGGACGAACGGCGCCGCGCCGCGGTGCTGCGCTTCGACACTGTGCGCGCGTCGCAGAAATCGCTGGGCAAAGAAGTCGCCGCTGCTGCGAAAGGGCCGGACGCCGAGAAGCATGCGTTGTTGGTCCACGCCAAGGATCTTGCGGCCGAGGTTCGCGAAGCCGAGGCCGAACTCGCCACCGCCGACGAGGCGCTGCGAGATGCGGCACTGGCGTTGTCGAACGTCATCGAGCCTGGAGTGCCTGAAGGTGGCGAGGACGATTTCGCGCTCGTCGCGACCGTCGGCACCCCGCCGTCCTTCGACTTCACGCCGCGCGATCACGTCGAACTCGGCAAGATCCTCGGTGCGATCGACGTCGAGCGCGCTGCCAAGGTCTCGGGTTCACGCTTCTACTACCTGACCGGCGTCGGCGCGCTGCTCGAGCTCGCGCTGGTCAATATGGCCATGATGCAGGCGGTCGCGGCTGGCTTCACCGCGATGTTGCCGCCGGCGCTCGTGCGGTCGCGGGCGATGGAGGGCACCGGGTTCCTCGGTCAGGCGGCGGAGAACGTCTTTCGCCTCGAGGCCGATGACTACTACCTCGTCGGGACGGCGGAGGTGCCGCTCGCGGCGTACCGCATGGACGAGACGTTGGCGGTCGACGATTTGCCGTTGCGCTACGTCGGGTTCTCGCCGTGCTTTCGGCGTGAGGCCGGGACCTACGGCAAGGACACCAAGGGCATCATTCGCGTTCACCAGTTCGACAAGGTCGAGATGTTCACGTTCTGCGCACCCGAGGACGCGGTCGCCGAACATCAGCGGCTGCTCGGGTGGGAGCGACAGTTTCTCGATGCCCTCGAGATCCCGTACCGCGTCATCGACGTCGCGTCGGGTGACCTCGGCTCGAGCGCGGCGCGCAAGTACGACTGCGAAGCCTGGGTACCGACGCAGGGCAAGTATCGCGAGGTCACGTCGACGTCGAACTGCACGGAGTTCCAGGCCCGGCGACTCAACATCCGCATGCGCGATGCCGACGGCGTCCGATCTGCTGCGACGCTCAACGGAACGTTGGTCGCGATCCCTCGCACGATCGTGGCGATTCTGGAGAACCACCAGCGGGCGGACGGATCCGTCGTGGTACCGACCGCGCTGCGGCCCTACCTCGGCCGCGACGTGCTCGAGCCGATTGCCTAGGCGCGAGATGTCGCAACAGCCTTCGCGCGCTTACCGGTCCCGGGTGCCGAGAATGGTCGCGACCGATCTCGACGGCACCATCGTCAGGTCGGACGGCACGATTTCGACGCGCACAGTGCACGCGCTGTTAGCGGCCGAAAGGGCCGGCGCCACCGTGGTCCTGGTCACCGGTCGCCCGCCGCGCTGGCTCGCCACCATCGCGGAGCAGACGGATCACCACGGCATCGTGATCTGCTCCAACGGGGCCATCGTCTACGACCTGCCCGCCGAGCAGATTCTCGAATCGACACTGATTCCGGTCGAGACCGTGGCCAAGGTTGTCGAGGTCCTCTCGACCGCCCTTCCAGACCTCGGATTTGCGGTCGAGAACGGGTTCGACGCTTACCGAACACCCGCCTACCGGGGCGGCTGGACCATCACCTTCGAAGTCGCCTTGCCGGTGCACGATCTCGACGTAGTGACCTCGCACCCGGCCGCCAAGTTGCTGGCGTCGCATCCCCAAATCGCGGCCGACGAGCTGCTGATCATCGCCCGCGGGCTGGTCGGCGACTTGGTCGAACCGACGCATTCGAACGGGCGCGGACTCATCGAGATGGGGCCGGTCGGCGTCACCAAAGGCACCGCGTTGGCGCAGCTCGCTGCGGAGCGTGGCATCGACCGCGAGGATGTGGTCGCGTTCGGTGACATGCCCAACGATCTGCCGATGCTCGTGTGGGCCGGCACCGGCTACGCGGTGGCGAACGCGCACCCCGACGTGCTCGCCGCCGTCGACCTCACGACCTCAAGCAACGACGAGGACGGCGTGGCGTTGGTGCTTGAGCAGCTCTTCGGCTAGAGGTACATCCCCTGGTTCGGGCGCTGCCCGTCCGGGGTCGTGCCAGGCGGGAGGGCACGCCGCATTTGCTCGAGTTGGGCATGTGCCGCCATCTGCTGGGCGACGAGCGCGGTCTGGATTCCGTGGAAGAGACCCTCGAGCCAGCCGACCAGCTGCGCTTGTGCAATACGCAGCTCCGATTCGCTCGGAACCTCGGACTCGCTGAACGGCAGCGTGATGCGGTCGAGCTCGTCGACCAGTTCAGGTGACAGGCCGCTCTCGAGCTCCCTGACGGACGCCGCGTGGATCTCCTTCAGCCGCGCGCGGCCGGCCTCATCGAGCGGCGCAGACCGCACCTCCTCGAGGAGCTGGCGGATCATGTTGCCGATCCGCATGACCTTGGCCGGCTGGTTCACCAGATCCGCGACTGTGCCGCTGGAGTCATCGTCGTCGGCGCCGACGATCACGACCTCCGGGTCTACGGGCGGGCGATCGTCGCTGTTATCTGCCGTACTGCCGATGCTCATGCAGTGATTGTCTCAGGAAGGGTGAGCAGGATCTTGCCCACGTGGTGGCCAGCTTCCATGATGCGGTGCGCCTGCGCAGCATTGGGCATCGGCACCTCCGCCTGCACGACGACGCCGATCGCGCCCGATTCGACGAGCGGCCAGACTGCCGAGCGGACCGCGGCCACGATCGCCGCCTTCTGAGCAAGCGGCCGGGCGCGCAAGCCAGCCGAGTACACGGTCGCGCGCTTGGCCATGAGCAGGCCGAGATCGAGTTCGGCTCGGCGGCCGCGTTGCATCGCGAGGATCACGAGTCGTCCGTCGGGCGCGAGTGCCTCCAGATTGCGGCCGAGGTACTCGCCGCCGACGACGTCGAGGATCACGTCGACCCCTACGCCGTCCGTATGAGAGCGGACCGCGGCGACGAAGTCGTCGCGCCGGTAGTCGATCGCCAGCTCGGCGCCAAGCGCGATCGCCCGCGCGCATTTGTCCGGCGTCCCCGCCGTTGTGAGAACGCGGACGCCGAGAGCGTGCGCCAGCTGGATGGCGAACGTGCCGATGCCACTTGTGCCGCCGTGCACGAGCAGCGTCTCCCCGGCTCGCGCAGCCGCGGCTTGAAAGACGGTCGACCACACCGTGCAGGCGGCCTCGGGCAGTCCCGCTGCGTGGATGAGCGGCAGGCCGGCCGGAATCGGCAAGAGCTGACCGGCCGGTACCGCGACCTGCTCCCCGTAGCCGCCACCGGCCAGCAGTGCGCACACTGCGTCGCCAGCGTGCCAGCCCTGCACGTCGGACCCCACGGCGACGATGCGCCCGGAGCATTCGAGGCCGAGGATCGGCGAGGCTCCGGGTGGCGGCGGATAGTGTCCGGCCCGTTGCGACAGGTCGGCCCGATTGACCCCAGCAGCGCGGACCGCCACGACCACCTCGGCCGGGTCGGGCGTGGGATCTGGCACCTCGGTCCAGTCCAAGACATCGGCCGCACCGGGGCCGGCCATCGTGATCGCGTGCACGAACGCCACCCTAGGCTCCCCCGACCGGCGGCTGGCAGCTACCGCAAATCGTCCTAAACCAGCCATAAGACTCTTGTTTGCCCATGAGGCACAGGCACATGCTCGAAGGTGTGCTACAACGCTTCGCTGACGCCCGCGTGCTCGTTGTCGACGACAACCCGAGAAACGTCGCGGCGCTTGTATCGGTGCTGGGGCACGCCGGTCTGCGCAACATCGCGTGCGCCACGAACCCGCGAGCTGGCCTCGACTTGGCAAGCGTGACCGATCCCGACGTGATCCTGCTCGACCTGCACATGCCTGGGCTCGACGGTTACGGCGTGCTCGAGGAGCTCGCCGCGACCAGCGGTGGCAACGGACATTTTCCGGTCGTCGTCGTGATGGGCGACACGACTCCCGACACCTTGCACCGAGCGTTGTCGCTGGGAGCGCGCGACTTCGTCGCGACCCCGCTCGATCCGATCGAGGTCGTGTTGCGCGTTCGCAACATGCTCGAGAACCGCTTCTTGCACAGCGCGCTGCAGGTACAGAACGCCGCGTTGAGCGACGAGCTCGAGGAGCTGAAGGAGGACGACGAGCGGATGCTGCGCGAACAGCACGGCCACCTCGCGCGGATCGAGCAGGTGCTCGCGCACGACTCCGCGCTGGCCATGGTCTTCCAGCCGATCGTCGACTTGACCGACAGCTCGATCGTCGGGGTCGAAGCCCTGTCGCGATTCGCCGGCAAACCACTGCGGTCTCCAGACCTGTGGTTCGAAGAAGCGGCGTCCGTGGGTCTCGGGCCAATGCTGGAGATGAAGGCGATCTCCGCGGCGCTGGCACAAGCCGCGAGGCTTCCCGAGGAGGCGTTTCTCGCGGTCAACGTGTCACCGGAACTACTGCTCTCGGGCAAGCTCGACTACCTCGTCGACGACCCCATCTGCCCGCGCCTGGTCTTCGAACTCACCGAGCACGTGGTCGTCGACGACTACGGGCCGATCCGCAGCCGGATTGCGCGATTTCGCGACCGGGGTGCGCGGATCGCGATCGATGACACCGGCGCGGGCTTCTCGAGCATGCGGCACATCCTGTTGTTGCAGCCCGAGATCATCAAGCTCGACCAGTCGTTGACCCATGGCGTCGATCACGATCCGGCGCGTCGCGCGCTCGCGTCGTCCCTGGTCTCGTTCGCCAAGGACATCGGCTCCGACCTCATCGCCGAAGGGGTCGAGACCGCCGACGAGTTGCAGACCCTAGAACGGCTTGGCGCGCAGTGGGTTCAGGGTTTCCACATCGCGCGACCCGAGCCCTTGCCCTTGGCTGTCTAGCGCAGGCTAGACGCTGACGGCGTTTTCGACGAGAGCCGCGACCTCGAGGAAGTCCACCGAGGGCTTCACCCCATACAAGCCGGTGACTCGTTCGACGAGCGCGTCGTTGAAAAATGCGCGCGCCGCGTCTTCGTCGTCCCATACGTAGAAGTTCAGTGCCCGCCGACTCGATTCGTCGATGGTGAAGGTCTTCGACCGTAGCCCCGGCATGCCGACAAACGTGTCGCGCGCGTGGGCTGCGACGTTGGCGATGCGCTCGCGATCGAAGTCGCCGGCGTAGGCGAACGTGACGAGAACTCCAACCATGGCTCCTCCTCGGGTGCCCTGAAACGGCTGCTTCCGAGCAGGGCGATGGCACCGAGTTGAGCAGCGATCAATTCGGGTCGTCAAGACCCACTTTCTAGCGAACGGCGAAGGTGCCGGTGGGTGCCTGCGCGGGATGGGTCTGAGCAGGCGGACGGCGGTTGCCCTCGTCGTCCGGCCTGGCGATTCGCCGTAACACCAACGCCCCGAAGGCGGCCGCGACCAGACACACGCTGGCGCCAAGGACCAGACCCCAACGTGCGCCGAAGTACTCACTCCGCGCGGTCGAGTGAAGGAATTCGGTCGGATTTTTCGCGGGAAACACCGCAGAATTCCTTCAGTCGACCAGAGCCGAAGCGCTTCGAGACGGCGGACAACTCTGCATCGCCCACCCGACACCGACATCGCGGTGCGGGGAGCGTGCCGTAAGTTCATCGACTGGAGGGCTCGCCTAGAGGCCGATGGCGGCGGTCTTGAAAACCGCTATGAGTGCAAGCTCATCAAGGGTTCGAATCCCTTCGCCCTCCGCGCGTAGGCCTTGACCCCATTCAGTGGACCACGGTTTAGACAACGTGGCCTGCTGGGTGGTGTCGAGTGTAGAGTCTTCGAATTCGTTCGGGGTGAGATAGCCGAGCGAGCTGTGTCGCGGCTGGAGTTGTAGAAGTGCTCGATGTAGTCGGCGATGGCGATGGCCAGCTCGACGTTGGTCCGCCACGTCTGCCGGTTGAAGCAGCTCGATCTGCATCGAGCCCCAGAACGACTCCATCGGGGGCGTTGTCGTAGCAGTCGCCGACGGTGCCCATGGAGCTGATGAGTCCGAGGCGTCGGACGTTCTCGGTGAAGGCCCACGAGTGAACTGGCTGCCGTGATCGGAGTGGATCACGTGTGCCGGGTCGAGGTCGTTCTCGAGGCGCCGGCCTTGGTGAGGGCGTCGTTGACGAGCGCGGATTCACAGCGACGATCGATGGCCCAGCCGACGACCTTGCGCGAGTAAGAGGTCGAGCACGACGCAGCAATAGAGCTTGCCCTCACCGGTCGGGTGCTCGGTGATGTCGGTGAGCCACAGCTCGTTCGGGCGCGTGGCGGTGGAACTCGCGCTGGACGAGGTCCTCACACGTCGGGGCGTTCTTCAGGTTCTTCAAGCCCTTGCCTGCGGTCCTGGCAAGCCCCTGAATGCCGAGCTCGCGCATGATCCGTTTCGACCAGCTTCGTGTTGACGATGAGGCCCTGTTCGATCTCGAGTGCGGCCCTGATCCGCAAGATCCCGTAGGTGCCTCGGGAGCGGGCGTGGATGTCGGCGATCGCATCGGCGAGCATCAGACGACGGATCTCGCGGTCGTTGGGCTTGCGGAACTTGATGTCGTAGTAGGTCGAGCGGTCGAGGCCGACCACCTGACAGGCGAAGCGTTCGGAGTAGCCCAGGTTGTTCAGCCCTCGGACAACCTGGAACTTCCTTTTGGGTCAGCGCCACCCTCCTCGAAGAGGGCGCTCGCCGCTTTCACCACCTTCAGCTCGGCCTCGAGCTCTTTGATGCGCCGACGAGCCGCCAACAGCGGATCGGCCTCGTAGCTCTTGGGCCCGGCCGCTGGCCGGCGTCGATCAGCGCCTGGCGGCGCCACTTGTAGAGGGTGACTCCGGCGATGCCGAGCTCGGCGACAGGTCCTTGACCGCCTCGCCGGCGAGCATCCGCTCGCAGGTCTGACGCCGAAGCTCGGCGGGATAGTGCCTTGGCATGATGGCTCCTGCTGGTCAGGGCCAAATTGTCACAAGAGTGGTCCACTATTCGGGGTCAAGGTCGACGTTGATGACCTGAGATGGAGGCCGGGCTGAGCATCGTGACACGAGGCCGTCGCGACCCAGCGACGATCGCCCGCCGCAGCCTCCGAACCGGCATCTTGGTGCTCTTCGGCGTCTTCTTTGCCGTCCCCCTCCTCTGGCTGCGTGCTGGCGACGACGAAGGGCGGTCAGCAACTCGAGACCCGTGCGCCGCTCGGGTGGGGGAGCATTCACCAGCTCATCGGCAACTGGCACCGACTCACTGGGTTCGAGGGCGACGCGTACGCCGGCTGGTTCGGCAACACGGTGGAGTACGCCGGCACTGCCCTGGTCATCGTGCTGCTCGTCGACATCCCGGCCGGCTACGGCTTGGCCATCAGCGGCGCACGGGTGCGACGCCCGCTGCTGCTCCTCACCCTGGTCGTCATGCTCATCCCCGGCTTCGCGCTCGTGCTGCCGGTCTTCCTGGAGCTCAACGACGTGCACCTGCTCGGCAACCCGTTCTCGCTGATCCTGCCGTTCTCGTTCTTCCCCTTCGGGGTCTACCTTGCCTACCTGCACTTCTCCACCGCGACGCGGCAGGACCTGCTGGCCGCGGGTCGGATCGACGGCTGCTCGGAGCTGCAGGTGTTCCTGCGGATCGCGCTGCCGCTGGCGAAACCCGTCGTCGCGCTGATCGCCTTCTTCAGCTTCGTGGCCAACTGGAACAACTACTTCCTGCCGCTGGCGATGCTGCCGAACAGCACCGAGTACCCGTTGCAGCTCGGGTTGATCCTGCTGCCCAGGAACAGTCCGGTGCTGGCCCTGGGAGTTCTCATCTCGATCCTGCCGGTGCTGCTCGTCTTCCTCGTCTCCCAGCGGTACGTCGCGGCAGGTCTGACTGCGGGAAGCACGACGGACTGAACGGCCGTCAGCCCTTCCCTGGGAACGATTCGTGGCCCGATCATGGGCCGGTGACCGAACTGCTCGACTATTGCGACGGCCTGCCGTTGCGCTCGGTGCCGGCTGGCGATGTCCTCATCGAAGAGGGCGTGCGCCACGACGGCATGTTGGTGCTGGTCTCCGGATCCGTGAACGTCGAGCGCGACGGCGTCCCGTTCGCGCGGGTCGACACCCCAGGGGCAGTGTTCGGGGAGATGTCTGTGGTGCTCGACAAGGTCGCGACCGCGACAGTACGAGCGAGTTCGGACGTCGAGGTGTACGCAATCGCGGAGCCGCTCGACTTCCTGCGCGACAAGCCGGGTGCGGCGCTGGCGGTCTTGCGGGTGACCGCCGCTCGGCTCGACGGCCTCACGCAGTACCTCGTCGACGTCAAGCAGCAGTACGCCGACCGCGACGACCACCTCGGCATGGTCGACGGCATTCTCGATGTGCTCGTGCACCATCACCCGAAGCAGCCGCGCACCGGGTCGGCGCGCGATCCCGAAGCTGGCTAGCGCCAGTTCACTACACAGAGCTGGCTAGCGCCAGTTCACTGTCTCTGAGCTGAAGACCCCGTACCACTCCGCCGTCCCGCTCTCGGTATCGATGGTGATGTGCGGCGGAATCGGACCGATCTGCTTGCCCGCGTTGAACACCCACGTGTGACCGAGTTGCGCGTGCCAGGAGCCGCCATCAACCCAGGGCGCTTGATGGATGTGGCCGCACATGACCAGCTCGGGTTGGTATTGCTCGATCCAGCCCGCCAGTTCATGGTCGGGGAAGACCCGCCGGCCGTCGTTGCAGAGCACGGTGTTGGCGGGCGGGGCGTGGTAAAGCCAGACCCAGGTTGCCGGACGGTCGACGCTGGCGGCCGCCAGTTGGGCGCCCACGCCGTCGCGGGTCGCCGGGCCGTCCCACCACGGGCAGATCGTGAAGCGGATTTCGTCAAGGTCGACCGAGTTGCCGTCGCACAACAGCGTGTCCTGTCGCAGGTCTCGTAACCAACTCGCCACCTGCTCGCCGAGGTCACCCGGCCCGTCGAGGTCGTGGTTGCCTGAGGCGGCCAACACCGTGGCGCGCGCGGCCATCGAGACGAGGTAGCGCTCGAGGACGACGACCTGCACAGCGAACGGCACCGGACTCACGACGTCCGCAAGATCTCCGGCCAGCGCCACGACGTCGACATCTGCAGCGGCTCCGACCAGCCAGTCATAGTGGGGCAATCGATAGTGCAGATCCGAGGCCACCAGGATGCGCACGCGCTGATCGTGCCCTAGTTCTGTTACCAGCGGTTTACGAGACGGCGCAACTCGTGCGCGATTTGGCCCTCGCGCTATGGGATCCCACGCGCGACTGCCCGTAGCATGTCGCACATTCCTGAGGGGGGAATCCGATGCGGCGCATTATGTGCCCGGCTGTCGTGGGGCTTGCGACTGTCACTTTTCTGGCGACCAGTGCGGCGAGCGCGTACGCCGCTGCAGCTCCTGCCGCCACGGCTACGTGCGCCGCGATCGATGCGCCGAAGGCGATGAACGACCTGCCGGCGTCGGCCGACTGTCCCACGCCTGGCGCCCGGCCGACCGTAACCAAACTTGTCACGCCGCAAGCCGCAACGACACCGATCAGCATGACGCCGTTGTCCTTCGACCGCACCAACGGCGACCTTCTCGCGATCACCAAGATCGACGGCACCAACGATCTCGCGTTCGGCGGCAACTTCAGCCTGGTCTACACCCCGGACGGCGTTTCGCACGCCGCGACGAACTTCGCGGTCGTTGACGAAGCGACGGGAACGGTTCTCGTACGGCGGGAGCCTGCCGGCGGTGGCACCCGACAAGTACGTGCGGTCGATCGGCAGCCTGAACGGCGTCATCTACATCGGTGGCGACTTCACCTCGTGGGCTGGCGTCGTCCCGATCGCACGCGGTGAGCCTCGCCCCCACCGGCAATCCCGCGTCGCCGTACGCGGTGACGTCGTGGAACCCCGCGCCCGGCGACAAGGTGCGCGGCTTCGCGGTCGACAGCAGCGCGGTCTACCTCGGAATCGGCGGCAGCTCGGTACGTGCGGTGAACCCGACGACGGGCGCGACCATCTGGTCGAAGAGCGTCTCGCGGCGGCGACGTTGCCAGTCGTCTTCTTAGACCAGGGCGCCGTCTTCGTCGGTGGCTTGTTCGACAACTACGACGGGGTTGCGCACCCCGGCCTCGTCAAGGTCAATCCGAGCGACGGCTCGCTCGTCACGGCCTTCAATGCCCACCTGCGCGCCGAACACCGGAGTGGGTCAGTACGGCGCCTACGACGGCGAGGAAGTTATCATCGATGGCGCCTGGGCCCAACGCCGGCTCAGCTCCTGGTCGGCGTCGCCGGCCACGCGCCCGCCGGCTCTGTCGTCCAACGAAGCGTTCCTGCTCGACTTCAACACCGGTGCCCGGCTGATGCGTTACTCGACGCTCGGCGACTGCCAGGCGATCGGGGCGGTCGGAGACACCATCGTCGCCGGGTACCACAACAACACCGCGAGCGCGGGCAACCCGCGTCGGCGAACTACTTCGGCATCCAACTCGAGAACACACAACGGCACTCCGACGACGTGGGATCCGCGCGTCAACGGCAATCAGGGCAATGCGGACGGCGGCAACAACGGTATTCAGGCGATGTACGTCGACCAGGGCACCCAAACGCTCTACCTCGGGGGCGCTTTCCTGCATTGGAACGGTACGACGGGTTCTCAACCACCAGTCGTTGATTGCGTTCTCCTTCGCGACTGGGAGTCCGACCGTCCCCAGCGCGCCGACCGGCGTATCCGCGAGTGCTGGCGACACCACCGCGACCGTGTCGTGGACCGCGCCGTTCGAACGACGGTGGGAGTCCGATCACCGGCTACACCGTGACGTCGGACCCGGCGGGCGGAACCGCGTCCACCCTGGGCGCCGACATCGACGACGGTGACCGGGCTGACCGATGGCGTGTCGTACACGTTCAGCGTGGTCGCGACCAACGCGGTAGGTGCCGTCTGACCCGTCGTCGCCGTCGAATCCGGTGACCCCGGCGGCACCGACGGTGCCGGATCCGCCGACCGGCGCGACCGCGACAGCGGGTGACGCGCAAGCGACCGTGTCCTGGACGGCGCCGTTCAACGCGGGGGAGTGCGATCACCGGCTACACCGTGACGTCGGACCCCGTCGGGCGGGACCGCGTCCACCCTGGGCGCGACATCGACGACCGTGACCGGGCTGACCGATGGCGTGTCGTACACGTTCAGCGTGGTCGCGACCAACGCGGTCGGGCCGTCTAACCGCGTCGTCGCCGTCGAATTCGGTGACCCCGGACGCACCGACGGTGCCGGATCCGCCGACCGGCGCGACCGCGACAGCAGGTGACGCGCAAGCGACCGTGTCGCTGGACCGCGCCGTTCAACGGTGGGAGTCCGATCACCGGCTACACCGTGACGTCGGACCCGGACGGCGGGACCGCCAGCACCCTCGGCGCGACGTCGACGACGGTGACCGGGCTGACGAACGGCACGGCGTACACGTTCAGCGTGGTCGCGAGCAACGCGGTCGGGCCCGTCCGATGCATCGTCTGCCGTCGAACTCCGTCGCTCCGACCGCAGGCATCGTGCAACTCAAACTCGGCCGAGGGTGGTGCGGCGGGTGTCTCGGTGACGACGGCCAACTCGGGCGGCGCATCGGGGAACGCGTTCACGGTCGTCAGCAAGGGCAGCGGGGCGACGCATCGTGTACGCCACGTCGGCCGCCGCACACGGCACGTTGGGTTACTCGTTGCACGGTTCGTCCGGTACCGCAACCCTGATGGGCTGGAACGGCTACAGCGCGACCTCGATGGCGATCCGCTTCTACTACAACCCAGGTCCCACCTTGCCGAGCAAGGTGATCCGGCTCGCTGACATCCGCAACTCGACGGCCACCGCGGCACGGGTCGAGCTGTCGGCGTCCAACCAGTTGTTCATCCAGAACGCGGCCGGGACGACGCTGACCACCTTCGCGGACCCACTGCAGGCGAACACCTGGTACCGGATCGAGCTCACGATCTCGATTTCAGCCTCGAGCGGCGACGATCAACGCTGCGTACTATCCGGCGGATTCGACCACACCGGTCGATCCGGCGTATTCGACCACTACCGGCAATACCGGGACGGCGAACATCACCGCGGTATCGATCGGTTCGGCGGCGAGTGCGACGTGGACCGGCACGAGCTACTTCGACGATCTGGCTGCCCAGCCGGCGTCGACCGCCTTTATCGGGCCAGGTTCATGAGCTGTGCCGTCTCTGAGCAGCCTACCAGCCACCCGAAATCCGCGGCGATCCCCAGCAAGCTTCCAAGGTTTGTCAAAACCCGCCCCGGCCCTTCGGTGGCTTGCTATGTTCGCTTGATCCACCGTGCGGGTGGTGCTGTCACTCGCGCCGGATGGGACGCCAGCGTTTCGGTGGGCGACTCGTGTCAGTTACGGGTTCATTCCCTGGGGGGAAATGTAATGCGCAAGGTGCTTTCGTCTGTTCTGGTCGGCGTGACGTCGCTTGCGCTCCTGTCGACGACCGTGATTGCCGCGTCGGCCGCGACGACCACAGCGGGATCGACCTGCAACGCCATCGACGCTCCCAAGTCGATGAACGACATGCCGGCATCTGCCGACTGCCCGACGCCGGGCGCCGCTCTGCACTCCAACCTTGCGCCCCTGGTCACCCCAGTTCAGGCGACCTCGCCGATCAGCGCGACTCCGCTGCGCCTTCGACCGCACGAACGGTGACCTCCTCGCGATCACCAAGATCGAGCGGCACCAACGACATCGCCATCGGCGGCAACTTCACCCTCGTCTACACCCCGGACGGCGTGTCGCACCCCGCCGTCAACTTCGCGGTCGTCGACGAGACAAGCGGCGCCATCATCTACGCGGGCAACCCGTCGAACAGCGTGACCCCCAGTGATAACTATGTCCGCGCGATCACCAGCCTGAACGGCGTCATCTACGTCGGCGGCGACTTCGACGGCTGGGACGGCGTTGCTCGTACCCGCGTCGCCATGCTGTCGCCCACTGGCAATCCCGCCCCGGCGGCCTGGGCGGTGACTGCGAGCTGGCATCCGTCGCCCGATGGAGTCATTCGCGGCCTGGCAGTCGACAGCAACGCCGTCTACATGGGCGGCGACAGCGGATTCGTTACCGCCGTCAACTCGACGACTGGAGCCACGATCTGGTCGTACCCGGTTACCGGTGGCGCCGTGCACGCAGTCTTGCTGGACCAAGGCGCGCTGTTCGTGGGCGGCTTGTTCGAGACGTACAACGGGTACACCCAGCACGGTTTGGTGAAGGTGTCGACCGCCGATGGCTCGGTGATCACCGCCTTTCACTCCGATTTGCGAGCCGACACTGGTGCCGCCACCCAGTACGGCCAGTACGACGGCGAAGACACCCTTGCCCTCTCGGTCGCCCCCAACAGCACGACCCAGATTCTCGTAGGCGTTGGAGGCCACGCTCCGGCCGGCCTTTCGTCGAACGAGACGATCCTCTTCAACATCACCACCGGCCAGCGCATTTGGCGCTACGGCACCACCGGCGACTCACAGGCGATTGGCACCGTCGGGGACACCGTCGTCTCGGGGTATCACAACAGCACGGCCGCGAGCCCGACGTCCGCGAACTACTTCGGCATTCAGCTGGAGGGCAGCAACGCCACCCCGACGACGTGGGACCCGGCGATCAACGGCACCCAGGGCAACGCGGACGGCGGCAACAACGGCGTGCAGGCGATATACGTCGATCCCGTCAACGACATCGTCTTCTTCGGCGGGGCGTTCTTGCACTGGAACGGCACCACGGGCCTGACGCACGCATCCTTGATCGCCTTTTCGTACACGCCGTCGACGGCCACGGTTCCCGGTTCACCGACTGGCGTCACCGCAGCCGCGGGCAATGGGAATGCGTATGTTTCGTTCACCGCGCCGGTCTCGAATGGCGGGAGCCCGATCAGTGGCTACACCGTGAAGTCGTCGCCAGGCGGGTTCACTGCGACGGCGCCGACTGCTACGCCCGTGACAGTCTCGGGCCTGACGAACGGAATCGCGTACACCTTCAGCGTCACTGCTACGAACACTGTTGGTACCTCGGCGCCCTCCACTCCGTCCACTCCAGTGACGCCCGCGAGCGGCGGCGGGTCGTCCAACACTGCCGAGGGTGGCACGGTGGGTACGTCCGTGACCGCTGCGAACTCCGGTGCTGGCTCGGGCAACGCCTTCAGCGTCGTCAACAAGGGTGCTGGTGCGGCGCTGGTGTACTCGACGGCCGCCGACGCGCACGGCGTGTTGGGGTACTCCATGACGGGCTCGTCAGGCACTGCGACTGACGTGGGCTGGACCGGGTTCAACACGACGTCGATGGCGGTGCGCTTCTACTACAACCCAGGCCCGACGCTGCCCTCGACGGCGTTGCGTCTGGTCGACATCCGCAACGCATCGGGTACCGCTGCGCGGATCATGCTGACCGCGACCAACCAGCTCTCGATCCTCAACACCGCGGCCTCGACGGTGACCACGTTCGCACACGCCTTGACCGCGAACACCTGGTACCGGATCGAGCTAGCGATCTCGGTGTCGTCGACAGTCGCGACGATCAACGCTGCCTACTACCCGCTCGACTCGACCACTCCGGTCGATCCGGCCTTCTCGACGACCAGTGGCAATACCGGGACGGCGAACCTCACGCAGGTGTTCATCGGTTCCGCGGCAAATGCAACCTGGACCGGAACGAGCTACTTGGACGATCTCGCCGTGCAACCGTCGGCGACCTCGTTCATCGGCGTGTACGTGCCACCGGGATCGACGGCACCCGATGCGCCGACGGCTGTCGGTGCAGTTGCTGGTGACGGGCAGGCGACGGTGTCGTGGACTGCTCCGCTATCCAATGGCGGAACTGCGATCACCGGCTACACGGTGACGTCGTCGCCCGGCGGCTTCACGGCGACCACCACCGGCCCCACCTCGGCGGTCGTGACCGGTCTCACCGACGGCACCCCCTACACATTCACCGTGACGGCAACTAATGCGATCGGTACCGGAGCGGCGTCCGCACCTTCGTCGCCGGTGACGCCCGCGACAGTGCCGGGCGCGCCCATTGGCGTAAGTGCGGCTCCCGGTAACGGACAAGCGACCGTGTCGTGGACCGCACCGGTCTCCAACGGCGGCAGCGCGATTACCGGCTATACCGTCACGTCGTCGCCTGGTGGCCTCACGGCCACGACCGCTGGTACGACGTCTGCGGTCGTCATCGGTCTCACCAACAACACCCCGTACACGTTCACGGTTACCGCAACCAACGCCATCGGCACCGGCCCCGCTTCTGCGGCTTCCTCGCCAGTGACGCCGGCAGGAGTGCCCGGCGCGCCGACCGCGGTAAGCGCAAGCCCGGGTATCACCCAGGCCACCGTCAGCTGGACCGCGCCTGCCTCGAATGGCGGCAGCCCGATCACCAGTTACACCGTGACGTCGTCACCCGGTGGGTTCACGGCGACGACCGCCGGTACTTCGGTGCCTGTGACGGGCCTGACGAACGGCACCCCGTACACGTTCACGGTGACCGCGGCCAACGCGATCGGCACCGGTCCGGCGTCCGCGCCTTCGACGGCAGTCACGCCAATCAGCGGCATCGCGACCGCCAACTCCGCTGAGGGAGGCACCGCGGGCACTTCGGTGACTGCCGCGAACTCGGGGGGCGCGTCGGGCACTGCGTTCACGGTATTCACCAAGGGCAGTGGCGCCGCATTGGTGTACTCGACGGCCGCGCACGCGCACGGAGCGCAGGCCTACGCCCTGACTGGCGCGTCCGGAACCGCCACGAGCATTGGCTGGAACGGCTACAGCGCGACTTCGATGGCGCTGCGGTTCTACTACAACCCAGGCTCCACGCTGCCATCGACCGTCGTTGCGGTTGGCCGATATCCGCAACGCTTCGGGTACCGCAGCGCGAGTTCAGCTGTCGGCGGCCAACCAGATCTTCATCCAGAACAGCGCCGGCTCCACGGTCACCACGTTCAGCCATGCGCTGCAGGCGAACACCTGGTACCGGATCGAACTGGCGATCTCGGTGTCGTCATCCGCAGCGACCATCAACGCGGCGTACTACCAGCTCGACTCGACCACACCCGTCGATCCGGCCTTCTCGACGACGACCGGCAACACCGGTACGGCGAACATCACCCAGGTGACGGTCGGCTCAACAGCAAGCGCGACCTGGACCGGGACCGGCTTCTTCGACGACATCGCGTCGCAATCGCCGTCCACCGCCCTCATCGGTCCGGTCGGCGCAAGCCCGACGGCGCCGGGTGCACCGACCGCGGTGTCTGCGACCCCCGGTGACGGGCAAGCGTCCGTGTCGTGGACCGCGCCGTCGTCCAATGGCGGCAGTGCGATCACCAGCTACACGGTGACGTCGTCACCGGGCGGGTTCACCGCAACGAGCGCCGGTACCTCGGCGAACGTGACCGGCCTGACCAACGGCACCCCGTACACGTTCACCGTCACCGCCACCAATGGTGTGGGCACTGGAGCAGCGTCATTGCCTTCGACCGCGGTAACTCCGGTGCCTGCGGCGACGGTGCCCGGTGCTCCGACGGGCGTGAACGCGACCCCGGGTGACGGGCAAGCGACCGTGTCGTGGACCGCGCCTTCCAACGGTGGAAGTGCGATCACCAGCTACACCGTGACGTCGACACCGGGCAGCTTCACCGCGACCGTCTGCCGGTAGCCCCGCGACCGTCACCGGCCTGATCAATGGCACGTCGTACACGTTCACCGTCACTGCCACTAACGGCGTCGGCACCGGGGCAGCGTCGTCGCCTTCGTCGGCCGTGATCCCCACCGCTGCGCCGACCGCACCTGGCGCGCCGACAGCTGTCAGCGCAGTCCCGGGTGACGGACAGGCAACCGTGTCGTGGACCGCTCCGGCGTCCGATGGTGGCAGCGCGATCACCAGCTACAAGGTGACGTCGTCGCCAGGGAACATCACCGCAACGACGGCCGGTAGCCCGGCGACGGTGACCGGGCTGACCGATGGCACCCCGTACACGTTCACAGTGACCGCCACTAACGGCGTCGGCACGGGTCCGGCGTCTTCGGCTTCGACGCCGGTGACGCCGCTCGCAGCGGCGACCGCACCTGGTGCGCCGACCGGCGTGAGCGCAGTCCCCGGTGATGGGCAAGCGCAAGTGTCGTGGACTGCGCCAGTGTCCAACGGTGGCAGCCCGATCACGGCCTACACGGTGACATCGTCACCGGGCAGTTTCACGGCGAGCACGGCAGGCGCGACGTCGGCGCTAGTGACGGGCCTGACTGATGGCACGCCTTACACGTTCACGGTCGTTGCAACCAACACCGTCGGCGACAGCCCCGCGTCATCGCCGTCGTCCGCTGTGACTCCTGTTCCAGCTCCGGTCGTCCCTGGCGCGCCGACGGGCGTGACCGCAGTCGCGGGTGAAACGCAAGCGACCATCTCGTGGACTGCTCCGGCGTCCGATGGTGGCGCTGCGATCACCATGTACACGGTCACGTCCTCACCGGACGGCATCACCACCACAACGGCCGGCGCGACGTCGGCAACCGTCGTCGGCCTGACGGACGGACACGTCCTACACGTTCACCGTCACTGCGACGAACAGCGTCGGCACCGGACCGGCGTCCGACCCGTCGACGTCCGCTACTCCGAATCCGACGGTGCCCGATGCGCCGACAGGTGTCGAGCGCAGTCGCCGGCGATGGCCAAGCCACGGTGTCGTGGACCGCGCCGGCGGCTAACGGCAGCGCGATCACCGGCTACACAGTGACGACGCTCGCCGGGTGGCGCCACGACGCCGGCCAGCGGCACCTCGGTGCTCGTGACCGGCCTGACCGACGGCACGTCTTACACGTTCACCGTCGCCGCGACCAACAGCTGTCGGCACCGGACCGGCGTCTGCCGCGTCGTCGCCGGTGACACCCACGTCTGCGACGGTGCCCGATGCGCCGACAGGTGTCGGCGCGGTTCGCCGGCGATGGCCAAGCGACCGTGTCGTGGACCGCGCCGAACTCGAACGGCAGCGCGATCACCGGCTACACGGTGACGACGCTGCCGGGTGGCGCGACACGCCGGCCAGCGGCACCTCGGTGCTCGTGTCCGGCCTGACTAACGGCACGGCGTACACGTTCACCGTGACTGCGACCAACAGCATCGGCCCCGGGCCGTCGTCCGCCGCGTCGTCCCCTGTAACGCCGGTCGTCGTCCGCGACGGTTCCCGGTGCGCCGACCGGTGTCACTGCGGTCGTCGGTAACGGTCAAGCCACGGTGAGTTGGAGCGCTCCGGCGTCCAACGGCGGCAGCGCGATCACCGGCTACACGGTGACGTCGTCGCCGGGCAACTTCCCCGCGACAACTGCCGGTGCGACTTCGGCGGCCGTAATCGGGCTGACCAACGGTACGACGTACACGTTCACCGTCACCGCAACCAACAGCGTCGGCACCGGGCCGGCATCGGCCGCGTCCAACATCGTGACTCCCACGTCCGGGACGTTTGTCTCGAACTCGGCCGAGGGCGGCACAGCGGGCACGTCGGTGACGGTCGCCAACTCGGGCGGTGCCTCCGGCAACGCGTTCGGCGTCGTGACGAAGGGCACCGGCGCGACGCTGGTCTACTCAAACGCTGCCGCTTCAAACGGCTCGTTGGGGTACGCGCTGACGGGTACCTCGGGCACCGCGACGTACATGGGCTGGAACGGCTACAGCGCGACCTCAATGGCGGTGCGCTTCTACTACAACCCAGGGCCGACGTTGCCGAACGCATTGCTGCGACTGGCTGACATCCGAAACTCAACGGCTACCGCCGCGCGAGTGGAGTTGTCGACGGCCAACCAGATCTTCATCCAGAACGCCGCTGGAACGACCGTGACGACGTTCTCGCACGCACTGCAGGCCAACACGTGGTATCGCATCGAGATCACGATCTCGGTGTCGGCGTCGACGGCGACGATCAAGGCCGCCTACTACCCCGGCAGTTCGACGACACCGGTCGATCCGGCGTTCTCGACGACCACGGGTAACACCGGCACCGCGAACATCACGCAGGTGTCGATCGGTTCAGCGGCGAGCGCGACGTGGGTTGGCACCGGCAACTTCGACAACCTAGCTGTCGAGTCGTTGTCGACCGCCTTCATCGGTCCCTGACGTCGGCGCCTGTTGGCGGCTGCGGTCAGATGCCTCGTGGCAGCGGGATCAGCAGGTTGCTGTTCGACGGCTGCCTGGTGAGATCGAGCTGCCGGCCGTTGGACTCAAGCGCCCGGTAGATCAGGTCGGCAACGTCTGCAATGGCGTCGACAAGGCGGTAGTCGCGATTGCCGTTGCTCGACCAGCCGTTCGCGGTGCCGTTCAGGTAGGCATCGCCGTCTGCCATGACGCCGATGTACCGGTTCTGCATAGGGCGCGGGGCGTCTTCTGCGGCTGAGACGCCAATGACGTCGGCGTCCGGATTGAGCTGGTCGATCTCTACCCGGTCGAAGATCGGAGTGTCGCTCGCGACCGACACTAGCGGCCGGCCGTCGACCCGGATGCCGTAATAGACGCGCTGGCCGGCGCGCACGGGTACCGGACGCTCTAACGCAAACGTCTGGCCGCGCGATCCGATGACGCTTCGCACCGTCATGTCGCGCGTCGACAGCATTTCGGTCATGACATTCGCCCCCACCTAGAGATCCCGACGTCAAGGTAGTCACGCAGCTCGTACAGCGTTCCTACGTCGGTGAAACAGTGGGGGAACAGCGGGCAAATGGTGGCTCTTCTGATCCGGCCTATTCGCCCGTCCGGTGATAGCCGAAGAAGCCGCGCTTCTTGATGAGTTCGCCCACCTCGGGCGGCACCATGGTCTCCCAGCTGGCGTCGCCACTTGCAATCCGCCGCAACACGTCGCGACTGAGGATCGGCAGGTAGTCCGGCTTGTAGTTGTCGAGGCCGACGAAACTGCCGCGCCTGGCCAGGTAGTCGTAGAGGGGCTGCAGGTCCTCGCTCACCGAGAGGTCGTCGACCGTGGTGATGCGGTCGTCGCGCAGCATCGGATAGACGAAGAGTTTGAGGTCGTTCTTGAACAGCCGGCCGAAGCTCTCGAGGATGCCGCCCGGCAGCGCTGCGTGGTTGCTCTCGTTGAACAGGTCCATCAGGCTCGGCACGCCCATCACCATGCCGATGTGCCCGTCGGTACGCCACGCGAGGTAGGCGGCCAGCCGGTGGTACTCGACGTAGTCGGAGATCAGCACCGTCATGCCGCACGCCGCTAGCAGATCTGCCCGGGCCAAGAAGTCGCGCCGGTCGACGTCGCCGCCGCCGGCGAGCAGGTTTGCCATCGTCAACTCGGTGAGCATCAAGATCTCGCGGTTCGCGACGTCGGGATCGGAGATGAATTTCGCCAATGCTGACTCGAGCATGTCGATGTTCACCACGGTGGGCGGTCGGAAACTACCGCGCTCGACGAGGATTGCCTTCTTCCGCAAGACTTCGCTCGGCTGAAGAACCTCGCGGTCGGGGCCGAACATCGCAGCGCCGCTCAACCCGACCTGCACCAGCTTGAGCGCCATCAGCCGGTTGTCGACCGAGCGGAATTCGATGCCCTTCAACTCGATCATGTCGATCTCGATCCGGCCCGTGGTCAACCGGTCGAGCAGGCTCTCGACGAGCAGTTCCGGCTCGTGGTGTTGGAAGAAGGCGGCGTGCAGCAAGTTGACGCCGACGATGCCGAGCGCCTCCTGCTGGAGCGCTGCTTCGACGTCGAGCATCCGGACATGCATGATGATCTGGCTGGCCTCGTCGCGGGGATGCGCCTGGAACTTCACGCCCATCCAGCCGTGACACTCGTTGCCACCGACGAAGCTGCGCGCGGTGACGGTGTCGGCAAACGCGAAGAAGGCATTCGCGTCGCCGCGCTCGGCGTCGAGCCGCTCCAGGTTCAGCTGAAACTCGAGGTCGAGCATGGCCTGCAGGCGGGCCATCGAGACGTACCTGCCGGACTTGCCGTAGACGGCATCGCTGACGGCCATGTCGTACGCGGAGATTGACTTCGCCACGGTGCCCGCGGCGCCGCCGGCGCGGAAGAACCACCGAGCGACTTCCTGGCCGGCGCCGATCTCGGCGATCGTGCCGTACCAGCGCGGGTCGAGGTTGATCCGCAGCGCCTTCTGAAGGGTGTCAGCGGTGGCGTCCACGCGCGCGCTCCTCTCGGCGTCCCATCGGGGTCCGATGGCCGGAGACTACCGGAGCGCTGCGTCCGAGGGGCTACTGCGGGCCGACCCGCTCTGCCGCTACTGCGGCCCGAGCCGCTCTGCGGCGACTTTCTCGATGGCGGCGGCGATCTCGGGGTGCTGCTGCTGGAGTTCGCGGAACCGGGTACCGAACATCGTCCAGACGGTCGACGGCGTCGTGATCGTGACAGTCGCGGTTTGCCGACCATCGCCGAGCATCGACAGTTCGCCGAAGAAGTCACCCGCGCCCAGGGTGCGCACGACTTTGCCGCCCGCAATCACGTCCGCGGCACCGGTGTGCAGCACGAAGAAGGCGTAACCCGAAGCACCCTCGTGCGTCAGCTTGTAGCCGGGGTCGAACTCTCCGACGTCCAGCCAGCTGGCGACCACGCGCTGATCTGGTTCGTCTAGGCCCGCGAACAGCGCGATGCGCGACAGGTCGCTTGGGTTCAGGGCTGACATCTCGACCTCCGTGAGCACACCGTTCGTCGGTAGCAGGAAACAGTAATGGACGGCGTTCGCTGACGGTTTCGTTGGACCGGTCGTTCACCCAGCAGTCACCATCCGTTCACCGCGACACGTCGCGGACGGGTTACCGTCGCGAGGTGGTCGGGGGCGCACATCGCAGCGGAGGCTGGCCTGAGGACTAGCCCTCGACGTCTGCGTCTCGATGTCGCGCTCGCGCTGGCGGCGATTGCCAACCGGGCTTACAGCGTGGCGCTCGTCGTTTACGTGTACAACGCGACGCATTCGTCGGCCTGGGTTGCTGCTGCTGCCGCCGCCCGCTACCTGCCCGGGATCGTGACGAGCGTCTTCGCCGCGCCGCTACTCGACCGCTTTCCACCCCGCCGGCAACTCGTCGGCTCTGACATCTGTTGCGCCGTGGCTATTGCTGCGATGGCCACTGCCATCTTGCTGAACGCGTCGCCGGCCGTAGCGATCGCGCTTGCCGCAGTGGTGCGCATCGCGGCGAGTGGGCAGGCTCCCGCGGCGGCCTCGCTGCTCCCGATCGTGGCGGGCGGCGGGGACCTTTCGCGCGTCGCGTCGAGGCAGGCGGCCACCGACAAGCTGTTGCTGCTTGCCGGCCCGGCTGTCGGCGGACTGCTGTTGCTCGTGATCAGTCCGGCAGTGGAAATGCTCGCGCTCGCCGTGCTCGTTGCGCTCGCTGCGATGGTGAGCCTTGGGCTTCCCGCAGCCGGGCAGCTGCGTCCAGGGCGCTCGGATCCAGCCGCGGGCACTCGACGGACGATGCGCGCTCACACGACGTCGGGCATCAGCATTTTCGTAGCCCTCATGGGTCTATCAGGCCTTGTGTATGGGACCGACACGGTGCTGCTTGCAGTTCTTGCCACCACGCGCCTGCATCTTGGTGATGCTGGCTACGGCGAGTTGTTCGCCGGCTTGGGCACCGGCGGCCTGCTGGCTGCGCCCGTCGTCAATCGGATCGTCCGGCAGCACCGACTCGCGGGCTGGTTGGCGCTTTGCATGGCTGTGTATTGCCTGCCCTCGGTGCTGATCGCGCACAGCCACAACGCGGCGTCCGTCGTGGTGCTCGAGGCGCTGCGAGGAGCTGGCGCGCTGGCTGTCGACGTAGTTGCCCTGACCGAGCTGCAAAGGTTCGTGCTCCCACAGGGGTTGCCACTGCTCACGGCACGGCTGACCTCCGTCGTGTTCGGCGCGGTCGCCATCGGTGCGCTCGCGACCCCGCTCAGCCTGCACGCGTTCGGGACAACGGGGACCCTGACTCTCTTGGGCGTCTTCCCGCCGATCGTCGTGATCGGTGTCTACCCGGTGCTGCGCCGATCCGACAGCGCGTCGACGAGCCGCTTCGAGGAGCTCGAACCGCGGATCGTCGTGCTCGAACACCTCGGACTGCTGCAGGCGACGTCCCGTCCGGTTCTCGAGCGCCTTGCCGCCGACATCAGCGAGCTCGGCATTGCAGCCGGGACGACGATCATCCGCGAGCACGATGCCGCCGACGCGTTCTACGTGGTGCGGGCCGGTGAACTCGAGGTATTCGTCGGTGATCGTCACGTGAACGACCTGCACCCAGGCGACTGGTTCGGCGAGATCGGGCTCCTTGAGGGAGTGCCGCGGACGGCGACCGTGCGAACCGTCGTGCCGAGCGTCCTCTACCGGATCGGCGGCGAGGCATTCCTTGAGGCGTTCGCTCAGTTGCCGCCTTCGCCGAGCCTGCTCGACAGCGTCGCAGCGCGCCTCGCCGTGAGTCGATTGGATGCCGCAGAGCAGGCCCGGTTGCTCGCTTGAAGAGTCCCAAAACTTGGTTCGCGGGCGCTCGGGCATGCGACCATGAAGACCCGCCATCTTGAGGACGCAGGCCTTGTCAAGCAGCAACGCTGACAGCTCGCCGAACCGCTCGATCGATCTCGAGCCGTTCGTGTCAGAACTTGCGCGGAGATGGGTGCGGGACTCCCCCGATCTGAGCGCGCGCGAGCTCGTTGGCACGCTGGTCTTCGCTGACATTTCCGGCTTTACCCGGCTCACCGAGCGGCTCGCTGCCAAGGGTCGCTTCGGGGCGGAGGAGATGTCAGATCACCTCGACGTGGTGCTCAGCGAGTTGCTGACGGCCGCCTACGACCACGGGGGTTGGCTCGTCAAATGGGGCGGCGACGCGTTGCTGCTGATGTTCGACGGTGCCGATCACGCGCTGCGCGCGTGCGATGCGGCCGCGGCGATGCAGTCGCGGATGCGCCGCGTCGGCACGCTAGAGACGTCAGTTGGCCGGGTCCGCTTGAGGATGTCGATCGGCATTCACACCGGCATGTTCTCGTTCCACTTCCTCGGCCAGCGTCATCGCGAACTGCTCATCACCGGCGACGCGGCAACGGTGACCGCAGCCCTAGAGGCCGCTGCTGAAGCCGGCGACATCCTGGTCAGTCCAACGACGGCAGAGCTCCTGCCGCAGGCGTGCCTCGGCGATGCCAAAGGCCCTGGGATCCTGCTTGCCACCCGCCGCGCTGCGAGGTAATCGATGGCCTCGAGCCGTCGCCGTCCGGCGAAGTCACCGGGCTGATCCCCGAGTTGGTGCTCGACCATCTCGTCAGTGGCGGCGGAATCGGCGAGCACCGCCAGGTGACGGTCGCGTTCCTGGAGTTCTCCGGCTTGTCGAAACTGCGGGCGGATGCAGGCGATGCCGCGGTCGACGACGCGCTGAGGCACCTGGTCGATGTTGCGCAAGAGTCGTGCCACCGCAACATCGTCTCGTTCCACGAGACCGATATCTCCGCCGACGGCGGCAAGATCATGCTGGTGGCCGGCGCACCGAGGGGTCTCGAGGATCCGGCGGAAGCGATGCTCTGCGCACTGCGGCAGATCTTCGAGGACCCTGGTCCGCTGTCCGTTCGCGCCGGTGTGACGGCGGGGCGCGCGTTCACCGGCTGCGTCGGACCTGCCCGCCGACGGTCGTACTCGGTGAAGGGTGACGTCGTGAACCTCGCGGCGCGCATCATGGGCAAGACACCGATCAGTCAAATCTGGGCGTTACCGGTGGTCGCGGAGTCATCGCGCACCCAGTTCGATCTCGGTGAGGTGCCGAGCTTCTCGGTCAAGGGCAAGGTGTCCCCGGTCGTTGTGCGGTCCGTCGGGCTGCCGCTCGCGCGCATCGACGTGCGCGGCGAACTGCCGCTGATCGGACGGGCCGACGAGATGAACACCCTCGACGCGGCGTTGGTGCGGGCCCGCGAGGGCGCGGGTGAGCACCTAGATCTCCTCGGCGCCCCGGGCATCGGGAAGACTCGCTTGCTCGCGGAACTCAAGCGCATGGCGTGGGACATGCGGGTCGTTGCTGCGGCCGCCGAGCCGTACCGCGCGTCTTCTCCGTACGCTCTCGCCACGCCGCTGCTGCTCGACGCGATCGGTGCCCCCGACGTCGCAGCCGCCGCGCTGCCCGACTGGCTTGACCAGTGGTGTTCACAACACGCGCCTGACCTGACCAACTGGCTGCCGTTGCTTGGCCCGATGCTCGGAATCTCGGTGGCCGACACCGCGCAGACTCGCGACTTGGCGCCGGAGTTTCGCGTCGACAGGCTGCACGCCCTGGTGTTCGACCTGCTAAGAGTCGCGATGCCGGGCCCGACGCTGCTCATCGTCGATGACATGCAGTTCGCCGACGAAGCGTCCGACGCGTTGCTGCGCCACGTTGCCCAGCATGCGGCCCGGCAGCCCTGGCTCATTGTGTTGGCGGGTCGAGGGGATGCTCCCGAGCTTGACTCCGACGGGGCGACCACGATGGTGATCGGTCCTCTCGACGCAGTCGACGCGGAGATCTTCACCTACGCCGACACCGACGACGCGCCGCTCGCCCCGCACATCGCGGAGGCCGTCGTCGCTCGCGGCGGCGGCAATCCCCTGTTCCTCCGCCACCTCGCCGCCACCGCACGCACGGCTCGCGGCACGCTCGACCTCCCTGACACCATCGAGACAGTCGTCGCCGCGCGCATCGATCGGCTCGCTCCTGCGGCCCGCGAGGTGCTGCGCGCTGCTGCCGTCGTCGGCATGTCGGTTGACCCCGACATCCTCGGTGAGTTGCTCGATCACGACGCCGGCCAGGCGAGAACTGGTATCGAGTACCTCGGTGAGTTTCTTTCATCGGACGGCGGGGAGCTGAGGTTTCGGCAGGCGGTGATCCGAGACACCGCATACGAAGGGCTCGCGTTTCGGCGCCGGGCGGTGCTGCACGGCCGCCTAGCACGGCTGTTGACCGACCGCTACCGCGACGATTCGGAGTCGATCGACGCCGTCCTGTCGCTGCACTACTTCGAGGCGGGCGAGAACGAGGCGGCGTTGCGTACGAGCCGAGCGGCTGCTGATCGCGCTGGTGAGGCCTACGCGAATACCGAAGCTGCGGCGCTGTACCGCAGGGCGATCATGGCTGCTGACCGGCTGCGTGCTGTCGATGTCGCCGTCCGTGCGGAGCTCTTCGAACGGCTGGGCGACGTGCAGGTGCGGCTCGGTGAGTACGACCGTGGTGACGTCACGTATGCCACCGCGGCACGGTTGCTACGCCATGACCCACTAGTGGTCGCCAGGATCGCGCTGAAGCGGGCTCGCAGCGCCGCGCGTACCGGCGCGTATGGCGTCTCGCTGCGCCGGCTGAGGCGCGTCGCAGAGGCGTTGGACGGCGTGGCGGGACTGGCAGCTGAGGACCTACGGGTCGAGATGGCGATGAGCACCGCGTTTACGCAGTTCCAGCAGGGCCGACTCGCCGCCGCCCGGGTGAGCTGCCAGTACGTCGTCGACCACGGCCAGGCCCGGCGTACACCTGACGTCGTTGCAGACGCGCTTGCGATTCTCGATGTGGTCGATGTGAGCCTCGGGCATCGCGTTGACGGACGCCGAGCACGCAGGGCCCTTCGGTTGCACGAGCGTCGCGGTGACCTGGCGGGCCAGGCCCGAGTGCTTACGCAGATTGGATATCGCGCGTACTTCGACGGACGCTGGGACGACGCGGTTGCCTTCTATACCGAGGCCAGGGAACTCGTTCAGCGGTTGGGTGACCAGTCGAACGTTGCGGTGGCGAACGGCAACATCGCGGAAATCCTGCTCGATCAAGGCCGCGTCCAGGAAGCTGAGGTGGCGCTGCGCGAAGCGATCCGGGTGTGGCGGGCGTCGGGTTCGGAAAACGACGTCGCGTTCGGCCGCGCGCTACTTGGGCGGGTGCTCGCTCGGCAGGGCCGTTACGACGACGCCGACGCCCAATTGCAGCAAGCCCGCGACAGCTTTGCCGAGCAGGGCGCAAAGATCGATGTCATCGACGCCGACGTGTTCCGGGCCGAATGCCTGCTGTTGCGCGGAGAGCACGCCGCGGCACTCGACTTGGCCGAGGCGTCCTTGCTGGCAGCCGGCCGGCTCTCAGAACAACCGGCGCAGGCTCCACT
Organism: uncultured Actinomycetes bacterium; assembly: GCA_963825425.1. Lineage (GTDB taxonomy): Bacteria > Actinomycetota > Actinomycetes > Acidothermales > Acidothermaceae > PALSA-607. Next base: position 4,401 of record CAWGTF010000015.1, on the reverse strand, counting down.
GTTGCACCGGGTGATCGGAGCGTGTCACGACGCGCTTGGCAACGGGCCGGGCGCCGATCTGGCCTACGAGCGCGCGCTGACGGTAGCCCGCCAGCGCGCTGCGGCCCACGAGATCGCGTTCACGGTCGCCGCGATGGCGGAGCGCCGGCGCAGCGCCGGGCTGCCCGTCGACGAGGCATTGCTCGCCGAGGTGCGGCCGCTGCAGCGCCGACTCGGTCTCATGCTCGACCTCACTGCCCTCGAAACAGCTGATCAGGGATCGACAGATACGTCGCCCGTCCCTGCTCAGCAGTCGAGGTTGCCAGCAGCTGTCACCGCATAATGCGCGGATCTGCCGTGCTGCTGAGAATGACCACTGTCTCCGTCGTCTTCGTGAAGGCGATCGACTTCACGCATGGGCCGGTGAACTTCGGCAGGCAGAGCGGGAGCAGCCCTTCGTATTCCTGATTCGCCTGGCTGAAGTACGTGGTCTTGTGGTGCAGGATGTCGAGGAACGGTGTGGGTTGGCCGTAACAGAAGAACAGCGACCCTTGCTTGATCGGAATCTTCAGGGTGATGGTCTTCTGCCGGTTACCGCTGAAGGTCAAGATGCCCGCCGTGGCCCCGGTGCAGGGGTGGATCGGTGCAACGTTGCCGCCGAAGGTTGCCGTGACGATGGAGTTGCCCGAACCCGACTGCGCCACGATCGAGGCGGCGATGCCAGTCGTCGGGCTCGTCGTCGTGACCGTGCACGTTGTGCCCGAGGGGCAGCTGGTTGCGGCACCCGCGACGTTGAACGAGTTGGACGTCGCTGACGTCAGCCCCGTGGCCGCTGCCGCCAGCGTGTAGTTGAACCCCACCGCATTGACAATGATGGGCGAGAAGTCTGCGACGCCGTTGACCGCAGCGACGGTCATGGACGACGTCGGGTTGCCGCCCACCACGAACTGGGCCGAGCCTGGGTTGTTCGCAAACGTCAACGTCACGTTGCCCGTGTAGGTGGTATCGACTGCACCGCCTGCTGTGACGTCGGCGGCGACCTGAATGTGGGTCGTCGTCGAGTCGGCATTCTTCATGGCGGTGTTGACCTGTGCGTCGACCGGTTGGGTGACGAAGCTCAGCACCGTCGCGCTTGGTGCCGCCGAATAGGTCTGCGTGTCGGTGTCGCTCCCCTGCGTGGCGTCAGGAGCGCCTGCGGTTGCGGTGTCCGCAGAGCGTGGCCGGCGGGCCGGCCGGCACAGACACCAGCACCGGCATCGTGACCGGGTCGAGCTGGCCCTGCGATGTTGGGGGCGCGTGCGTGCAGGTCACCGTCTGCGCGCTCACGCCACACACCCAACCAGTGCCGCCCAGCCCCGTCGTCTGCGGAACCAGGCCAGTCGGGAACGTGTCGGTCAGCGTGATCGGCCGTGTCTCGCTCGAGCCGCTGAGCGTGGTGGTCGCTATGTAGTTCACGGTCTGGCCGCTGTGGGCCGTACCGCCGCTGTTGTCGGTGAGGGAGACCCCGAGCGTCGGCGGCGTCCCGTTCAGCGTCTGGACGTTCACGTTCGAGATCGTGTGGTAGTCGGTGCCGGCGCCGTCGATGCGGCCCAGCCGAACGTGAGCTGGTTCGGCACGCCGTTGCTGTCGACCCAGCCGGTGTGGCAGGGACGACGCGGGTGGCAGCGAGCGGAGTCTGGTCGACGTCCTCGCCACCGACCGGGGTGACCCGAACCACGTAGCTATGCGCAGGAACGGAAACCCCTACTCCGTCCAGCGCCGAATCGGTCGGGTTGACCGCAATCTCGACCGGTACGGTCGTCGGCTCCGTATTGCGAGCGTGCCCCCGCTGACGTGCTGCGACTGCAAGAGGCAGTAACCCCAGGTGCCGTTACCGGGACCGCGCACCGTGACCGTCTCAGGGGTTGCTGGCAATGCCCTGTGCACGTGGAACGCTGCGTCGGCCGCGTTGGCGTAGTTGCCGTACGCATCGAGGCCGAAGCCGAGGTAGCCGTGGGTCAAGCCCGCGTCGCCGCCGCCCTGATGCGCGGAGTACCCGAGGTGGCCGCCCATGGGTCCGAGGGTGACCGGCGAGGCGCTGGCATTGGTGGGATCGGAGGCGGCGAGGAAGAACAAGACGCCGTCGGCGCCGGTGTCGGCGATACTGGTAGCTGTCGAACGTGACATCGAGGCCGAGCGAGGACGGTACGCTCGAGCTGTACAACTAGACCGCCCTCCTGACGTGTCGTCACCGGTCGTGAGCTGCAGGCCCGGCTGCGAGCCGGCGGTGGCGCGCACCACCCTCTGGACCCCCTGCCAGTCGCCAGCCGTAAGACACGCGTCATTGGTGGCGCCGCTCGCGTCGGGAAGCACCCAGTTCGGCGACGACGTCGACGTCCCGGTGAACGGCTCGTTCACTAGCGGCGAGCCGAGGGCAAGGCGGGCTGCACCGCAGTGCCGACGAGAACGAAAAAGCCGGCCAGTGTCGATCCGACAGCAGCCCAGACCCGACGATGTCCCCGCATGGCAATCCCCTCAAGAACCCCGTTGCACCATCGCCCACATCGATAGCGCGCGCCACAAAGATAGGGGCACACGAGCGATGTTGGAATATCGAGTTTGTTGGGCAGGGTGAACAGTTGCTTTGAAGCGGCCTAGCGACCGGCCTAGATACGGTGTATTTCGGCCGATGGCTCCGCATTCTGCTCAGCGGGCTCCGGTCGCGGCGCTGGGATATCCACCGGCTTGGCCGGCTCGAGCCTGCGCTCGCGGCGCGAGAAGTATTCGCGGAACGCCAACGACCCGCCGCCGAACACCACGAACAGCACGATGATCGTGACGATCGGTGCGTGGCCAGCGTGGTTGTGGCGGGATGGAACAGCACGATCTCGGTCATGCCAAACGCAGCGACGCCGAACACCGCCATCCACGCCCCGCGATGCCAACTGGCCAGTGTGTGACCCGGCATGAAGCGCACCGGGATCAGGTTGATGACGCTGCCGACCAGCCCACCGACGAACAACGAGGCGAGCAGGTGATCGAGGATGACCAGCGGGAACACGCCCGGGTGGTGGAATGCCGCGTGGTCGACCGGACCGACACGAACCAGGCGACGACCGCGACCGCAATCGTCGCGAGGTGGCCGAGCGCGACGAGGTGCCCGTTGTTCTTGGCCAGGGTGCCGGCGAACGCGACACCGCACACCACGCCGTACAAGTAGCCGGGTTGGAAGTTCGACAGGCGAGACAGGACGACGCACAGTGCCGCAATCGCGAGGCCAGCGGGTAGCGCCTCGAAGTGCCGGGTGACGTCGTACTTCTTGCGTCTCCGGTAGAGAATCTGACCGCAGTCCCGACCGCCGTGCCGAGGATTACCGCCAGCAAGGTCGCGACAAAGCTGTTGACCGATGCGCTGTTCGCGCCGAACTTCGGATTGAGCAGTCCACCGAATATCGCACCCGCGATCTCGACCAAAGCAAACTTGACCCGGTCGTCCTTCTGCATGGCTCCAGAGGCGGTCGCGGCGCCATCCGCGGCCGTCGCGGCGTTATCGGCGGCCGGCTCCCCGGCGTCCGCCGTGCCGCTCTGGTAAGGCTTGCGCCGGAACCGGCGCAACCGCGGCTCCCACCAGGCGACGATGACGTCGTAGTTCTCTTCGAACGTCTTGTTGAACAGGTTCGCCGGGAACGTGATGAGCAGCAGCGCGGCGATGCTGATCGCGGCGCTGGCGATGATGCGGCCGGGGGACGAGAACGCCTCCGCCGGCGTGGGCAACGCGTTGATGGGTGCGGGGCCTGAAAAAATAGCGCCGCTCGTTAACGCAAGACTCGCCCTTGCCCCGACCGGTGCTCCGTGGCGGAACAGCACGAACGCGTTCGGCGCAGTCGGGGTCCGTGATGCCACCGGCGATCAGCTTCGTGCCGTCGTCTGACAACGTCCAGCTGACCTTGTCGTGGTAGTTCGACGATGGCTGGTCGATGGTCCCGCTGATGCTGCGGCCCGAGATGGAGCGAGGGTGACGGTCGCCGCGCCGTCGGTGCCGTTGTCGGTGCCGGTGAGGGCGCCGGTGGTGAAGTTCTCGGTAAGGATGTCGACCGGGTTGTGGTACTTCGCGCCGCCGGGCTGGATGTAGTAGCCGTCCCACAGCCCGCGCACGTCGAGGAACTTGCTACTCCCGCCGCCCTTGATGTCGCTGGCGTCCGCAACGGCGTAGGCCTGGGCGACGTCCAGGGTCCCTGGACGGAGCCGCCTTGGATCGTGGCGGAGGACGTAGCGGGCGCCCGGCGTGCCGGTCAGCGAGGTAGCCCGGTAGTTGCACGTGATGGTGCTCGGCGCGCAGGCTTGCGCGGTCAGCCCGGGCAGATCGGTCCAGCTCCAGCTGTTCCCGACGCCGGCGGGCGACGCCATCTTGGCGACGATCGTGTCGCCGACCTTCGCAACGCTT
>CAWGTF010000014.1:0-31369 GCA_963825425.1 uncultured Actinomycetes bacterium | reverse complement strand
TGGACCTAACAAATGCAATGCCGGCCCCAAAAGCCGCGTGGCTCAGATGATCAGGGGCTTCGTTAAGGCTTCAGCGGCCGCGCTGAGGGTCGCCGCGCTGACTGCGCTGGTCAGGCCCAGAGCGCGCGATGTCGTCAAACCTGCTTTGCCCGTGAAGAACCCCGGAATGCCGGCGCCGAGCGTGTTGCGTGTCGGCCGTAAGCATGATCACGTTATCCGACTCGCCGGCTACCGGGCCTGCCACGAGGGCGTCGGCGAACGAATCGCCTCGGGCGACATTGATCAGCGTGGTGGTGCTGAACCCGAGCCCGGGCAATGCTGGATCAGCGCCGACCCAGGCAAGCCGGCGGTCTCCCAGGTCGCGACGGAGGCGGCCGTCTGCGTGCGATCCGCACCGGCAATTCGGTAGCTGACGGTGACGCCGGCCGCAGTGAGCGCCGACTCCAGAGCGCTCGAAACCGCGCTCGTGCCGCCAATGATGATGGCGTGTTTGATGCCGAGGTTGCCGATCGTGGACATGGCCGAAGTCGACAACGACGACCCGGATGTCAGGATCAGCGGGTCGCCGGTCGCCGTGATCGCTGGGCCAACCGCGAGAGCATCCGCGAAGTTAAGGCCGGTCGCGATCACTGCCGTCGTCGTCACGGCCGGTAGGTGTGGTAGATATCCACGAGGTTGTTGGTCGCGAACCGGTCGCTGCCTGCAATCCGCACGACGTTGATGAGGGGATTCGTCGAACTGTTTCCGACGTGCAGAGCGGCAACCTCATTCAGCACGTTCTGGCTCACGGCGGCCGTACCGCCAACGATGTAGACGGTGTTTATGGCATGCGCCAGCAACTCTTGTTTGGTCGCGCTCGGCAACGATCCCGGGTCCGTCGTGAGAACACCGGCAAATAGCTGCCTGGCGAGGTAACTTGCGGACAGCGCGTCGGGGTAATGCGCGCCGGACGTCAGCACGACTGAGGTCGCCGGACGATACCGAGTCGTATAGCAAGCTCGCGGTCGCGTAGCGGTCGGTGCCTCCGAGCCGGGCCTGGTTGACCACCGTTGCGACGCCCACGGCCCCCAGGAATGTAGCCGTAGTCGCATCCTCGATCGCGATGTAGACCTCACCGGGGGCCGCCGGCAAAGTGATTGCAGCGCCGCTGAGTGTGAGGGTGTCACTGGTCGCTGAGGTCTTCGTCGCAGTCACCTTCACCGTGTCATTGGGTGTCGCGACCGTCTTAAGTGTGGGAGTGCCCGCGGCCGCCAGCGTTCCTCCGATCGTGCCAGCAGTGGTGAATCGGGCTCCGTACGCCAGTGTGAGGTCGATCTCATGACCGCTAATCACAGCGCCGCCTGCGACGTCAGTGACTACCACGTTGCCCAGCAGCACACCGGTGAACGACGGCGCACCAGTCGCCATTTTGCTGTTCGTCACGGTGATACTCGGAATAGAGCCGACATTCACGGTCATCGTGGAGCATGGCGGCCGCAAATGGCGTGCCGTTACTCGCCGTAGCCTTGATCGCTACCACGTGGCCGAGCAGAATGTTCGCACCCAGGTTGACGTATAGGCCCGAGATGGTGAAGACAGTCGCGTTGGTGTCCAAAGGTGCGTTCTGGTTGAAGGCCAACGTGAACTGATCGTTGACTGACGACAGGGCACCCTTGGCTAGGCTCACCGAGTACGCACTGCTGGTGAGACCGTTGCCAGCACCGACTGTCGGCGTCGTGTTGAAAGCCGCGGACTCGAACGTATTGGCAAAGGTGTTCGAAAGGGGCGCGTTCGCGGTGGCGTCCCAGAGCTGGAACGTGACGAAGTCGCCGGACGAGAAGACAGGCTGGGAGGTCGTGTCCGAGAAGGATAAGGACACAGGATTCAGCGGCTGGCTGGTGGCACCGGCAGAGAGCGTACCTGGGTGCCACTGGACAGCGCAGCAACGCCCGACACGCTAAACGCCAAGGCCTGCGATGTGGTCACAACCAGCGTGCCCGCAGCAAGTACCGCTACGCCGAGAATCGAACGCCCCGTGCGGTGACGAGAAGTATTCACTGATGCTCCACTGAGTAGCGCCGATCAGACCGTCTCACACCATAGTCGGATGTTATGAGAGCGGACCAGTGCTGGACTCAAGGCTGAATGGTTGTTGAATAGCTAAGCGCAGCCCGTCCCGATCAGTGGTCGCGGAAACGCAGATCGGGCCGGGGCTTTCGCCCCGGCCCGATCTGTGGTTCAGGTGGTGCGATTAGCTAGCAGTGCCAAGTGCCGCAGCTAGCGTCTTGCCACTGATTGCGCTGGCAAGACCGATTGCGTTGACGGTGGTAACGTGCGCGCCACCGGGGATCGCCGACAGGTATTCGCCGATGCCCGCACCCAGCGTGTTCGCGTCAGCGGTCAGCAAAAGGACCTGCGTGCCGCTACCGGACCCGCTGCCTTGATGCCGCCGAGCGAAGCGCCCGCCGCGAGAGCGTCAGGGTAGTTGTCGCCACGCGCGAGGTTTGCAGTCGCGGTGGTGAAACCAAGACCCTTAGTACCGCTGTAGCCACTCTCGGCAAAGGTTGTTGCCGTTGCAGTTGTAGCCCAGTCGGCAACCTGCGACGCGGTCTCGGTCCGGTCGGCACCCGCAAGGCGGTTGTCGATCGTGATTCCGAGGCCCTTCACGGCAGTCTCGACCGAAGTCGACACTGCGCTGGTGCCACCCGCGATGTCGGCGTGTGTGATGCCGAGTGCGGTCAGCGTCGTTGATGCGGCGCTGCCCAAAGCGGCAGTCGGCGTCAGCACCAACGGGTAGTGGTTGTTAGCGACGATCGGACCAACCGACAACGCGTCGGCGAACTTCTCGCCGGTCACGACGATGGCCGTGGTGGCCGTGGTGCTCGTGACACCCGTCGAGAGGTCGACCTGCTCGTTCGTCTGGTACCGGTCGGCGCCCGAAATACGGATCACCGAGAGGTTAAGGCCAGACGTCGGGTTCTTCAGTGCCATGATCGCGTTCTGCACATTCTGGCTGACAGCGGCGGTGCCACCGACGATGTAGACCGTGGCGACCTTGCCGTTGGTCAGAATCTGCTGCGTCTGCGACGGAAGCACGTTCGGGTCCGTCAGCAGAACGCCCGTGCTGTTGATGCCAGCGAGGTAGTTCGCTGAAAGGGCGTCCGGGAAGTTCACGCCAGACGCGATAACCGCACTGGTTGCCGGAGTCTGCGGCGCAACGACGCCAGCACCGAACTCGTTGTTGAAGAGAAGCGCTGCGGTGCCATAACGGTCCGCACCACCCTCACGAGTCGTCACACCAACGAACGCGTACTGGGCCGTGAGCGCCGGACCGGAGTACGTACTGGCCGTCGAGAAAGAAGCCACCTGTGCGCACTCGCAAGGCGTTCACAGTCAGCTGGGCACCGGTGACGGTGTACCTGCAACCCGTCGGACCAGTAGTCGATAACCGGGATCGTGATCGCGTGACCTGCGGCCTGCGTGAGCCGACTGAGAAGCCGGACAGGCGCCGTCACCGTGACAACGGTGGTGAACGAACAGTGCCCGTGGACGCTGACCGGCGAGCTGGTACCGATGTTGTCACCTACCACGTCGGTAGAACGACCCGAGCGATCGTAACCTCGGTCGCATCAGCGTGCTCAGCACCGTGTCGACGACGCCGAAAGCTAGTGAAGGCTGCCGATGGTCGCGAGTGGTGTTGCCAACTGGAGCGAGCGCCAACACTCGTCCCGTTAACGGCGTTGCGTGCACTGCAGGGCGCCAGTCGGCGACCGCACGGCGAGCGTGGCCAGAGACCAGAGATCGTGAACACGGTGCTGTTGGTGTCAGACGGAGCAGATCCGGTGAACGTGATCTGGAACGTGTCATTGCCCGGAGCACGTGCCACTGGCAGCCTGCGTCACCGAGAAGTCGCGCGTGACGTGCCGTTCGAGCCGCCGTCAAGGCCCGCCAGCTGAAGGCTTTGCGAGGGATGCAGTCTGGTTCAAGCTTCGCACCCGTGTTGCAAAGCGCCGCGAGGGCCGCCGGGTTCGACGAGAGCTGGAACTTGATGAAGTCACCGTTCGACCAGCCCTCGCCGCTGGCGTCAGGAATCGTGACGGTGACGTTGGGGAGCGCCTGCGAGGCGGTACCCGGGAACACAGTCGCGGTGCTGCCAGACAGTGCCAGCACACCACCAGCGATGTTTGCCGACGCTACTCCGGCCGTTCCGGCGATGGCGATGCTCGCCGTCGCGATTGTTGCGAGACCAGCGACTGCTGACTCGACGCAACCGTCTGGTTGCTGTTGTCACTCTTGCCTCCATCAGAGAAGTGGTGGTGGCGAGGTGGCTCAGCCCATAAGCGCAGTCCTGAAAGCCCCGCCGATACCCGAGCAAACTTGCTCGATTCCGGGACCCTACAGGTCTCGCGCTGACGGAAGCCAGACGCCCCACCCACGACGTACGTCGTGTCGTGGTTTTGGTTGCCAAACCGGACATTCGTCCGATCTAGTTCTCTGAACTTACCGGCTCTTGACCATGGGCGAGACAAGGGAGGCATAAGCCTCGAGGTGGGTTCTCCCAACCTCAATTGAAGAGTGTCTTAACGTTGCCACACCCTTAGGCGGGCCGAACGGGAGCCGTGCCAGCGCGGCGGCGAGCGCGATCGGATCCTCGGGCTCGACCAGATAGCCATCGACACCGTCCTCGACGCTCTCGGCCAGCCCACCGACCCGGCTAGCGACCACCGGCCGACCGCGCGTGAACGCCTCCAAAGCCACCATTCCGAGGCCCTCTCGGCGCGACGGGGCGACCAGCGCGTGAACGCCCTCGAGCCGGTGCATGAGCTCGGCGTGCGGCAGCGCCGGGATGAGCTGGATCCGATCGCCGAGCGGGGCTGCGAGCAGCGCGAGGCGCCGGCGTTCGGGACCCGAGCCGACGATGTCGAGCCGGACGTCGAGCCCGCTGCCCACCGCGATCCGCATCGCCTCGATGAGGACGTCGAAGCCCTTCTCGTGCGACAGCCGACCGGCAGCGAGCAACCGAAGCGGCGGATCCTCCGGCATCGGGGCCGCAGGCGGCCCAGCAGGCACCGGTAGTCGCAAGACCGTTGTGTGCAGGCGCGGATCGAACTCCAGAATCTGCCGCTGCAGGTCCTCGGACACGGTCGCGACCAGCGACGCGCGATGCATGACGTGCGACGCGAGCTCGGCGCAGCGCCCGGTAGCGCAGCAGGTGCACGTCGGAGCCGTGCACCGTGATGATGAGCGGGACGTCGAGGCGCCGGGCAGCGGGCAACGCGCACAATCCGGCCGGCAACCACCAGTGCGCGTGGATGACGTCTGGCCGGAAATCGCGGGCCGCCTTCTCGGCTGCCCTCGAGAACGACGCGAGATAGGCCGGCAGCATGACGCCGCTGAACCGACGCGAGCTACCGAGCAAGCCGCCGCGATACGACAGCTTCTCCATGGATTGCAGGCCGTACCGGAAGCGGTGCACCTCGACGCCTGCGACTGTGTCGACGGTCGCGAGTCCCTTGTCGTGGGGCGCGAGCACCCCGACGTCCATGCCTGCTTCTTGTTCTGCGTGTGCAAGGTCAAGAAGAAATGGCGCGACGTGGTCCCGCGCATCGCGCGGGAACGACGAGGTCAGATGAAGCACGCGCACGCTCGTAGCGTAACGGTCAGGGCACGGAATGTCCGAGTACTGGCGTGTGGGTCGGCGCCGGGTTAAGGTTCCGCGCCGCGTCCTTAAGGGTCAGTCGCCGGATACGGCCCTGGTGTAGGCCTGCAAATGCGCTTGAGCGCTTGCTTCCCAAGTGAATTCGAGCGAGCGAGCGTGTGCTGCGGCACCCAACGCACGACGGCGTGGCTCATCGGCGAGCAACCCCGACAGCGCCGTCCCGATCGAAGCGGAGTCAGGCTCCGTGTAGGCGACCGCATCGCCGCCGACCTCCGGCAGCGACAGCCGGTGCGTCGTCAACACGGCGGCACCACACGCCATCGCCTCGAGCACCGGCAACCCGAAACCCTCGCCGTGACTGGGATACGCGACCACAAGTGCGCCACCGAGGAACGCCGAGAGGTCGGCCATCCGCAGATATCCGGGCCTGATCACCCGCAGGTGCGAAGGCACCTCAGCGACGGCCGCCTCGATCTCGTCGTCCCAACCCGCACCGCCGGCGATGACCAGCGCAGGCGGCTCGGCCGAACTCACCAACCGCGCTCACCCAGCCCCGAATCAGGCTCGGCACGTTCTTGCGCGGCTCGAAAGCGCCGAGGAAAGCGATGTACTGCTGGCCGCGCAGGCCAAGACGCGCCGAGATGCGCGCCGCCTCGCCCTCTGTCGGCGGCCGGAACACGTCGTGGTCGACACCGTGATAGGCGACGTCGATGCGGGTCGAGTCGGCGTCGACGAGGCGGACCAGCTCGTCGCGGGTGGCCTTCGACGGCACGATGCACCGCGTCGAGCGCTTCACCGCCGAGCGAATCGCCGCCCGGTAGAACGCGCCGCGCGTCGCGGGGTACAGATCCGGCTCGCTGAAGAACGTCGCGTCGTGGATCGTCGTGACCACCGGGCGGCCCGGCCGCATCGGTACCGAATAATTCGGTGCGTGAATGACCTTGGCAGCCACGTGTTCGGCCACCAGCGGCAGCCCGGTCTGCTCCCAGGCGATCCGCGCGGTGCGGTTCGTCAGCGACGCCGGCCCGGCTACGATCTGCGCGGCAGGCACCAGCCGGCCGTACCGCTCGGCGTCGACCCGCTGACACACCACTGCGAGGTCGGTGTCCATCTCCGCGAGTGCCGCGAGCAGACCGTCGACGTATCTCCCAAGGCCACCCCGGTCAGCGGGAACAGCAGTGGCGTCGATGAGAACCCGTGGCGCCACGATGCAGTCCACCTCGAACGTTCTCGTCGGATCGGTTGCTTCGGACCGTCAGGCCCCTGACAGGTCGTCGGCGCAAGCTTACGCCGGGAGCACGCTAGCAAGCCGCAGAAGGATGGTGGGAGTGGTCGGGTCGGCCGCGACGGACAGATCTGTCGTCGCAACTGTCGTCGTTGTCGCCTGGAACGGCGCGGGCCTGATCGGTCCGTGCCTCGACGCGCTGTCTGAACAACAGCTCGCCGACGGCTTCGTGACGTGGGTGATCGACAACGCCTCGACCGATTCGACCGCGGCGGTAGTTGGTCGGCACCCCGTCGGTGCTCGGCTGGTGACGCTGGATTCCAACCTCGGCTTCGCGGGCGCCGCCGACATCGCCGTTCGTGAGGCAACCACGCCCTTTGTCGTCGTCCTTAATCAAGACGCCCGCCCCGAACCGGGCTGGCTGGCTGCGCTGCTCACCCCACTGACCGGCCCGGACGCACACCGGATCGCCGCAGTCACGAGCAAGGTGATCTTCGCCGCGGATGGCCAGCTGAACAACACCGGCGTGATCGTGGGTCACGACGGTTACGGTCGCGACCGCGGGTTTGGCCAGCCGGACGACGGCCGGTTCGCCGAGCCCGAAGACGTGTTCGGCTTCTCGGGCACCGCGGCCGCGTTACGGGTGGTGGCCGCTCGCGACGTCGGATCGTTCGATCCCTCGTTCTTTCTGTACTACGAAGACACCGATCTCTCGTGGCGCCTTCAGCTGGGTGGTTGGCGAGTGCGCTACGCACCCGACGCGGTGGTGCGGCACGTGCACGCTGCGTCGTCCGACGTGTCATCTGCTGCGTTCGCCTTCTACAACGAGCGCAACCGGCTGCTCATGTTGGCGAAGTGCGCGCCCCGGTCGCTTGCGGTGAGGGAGGTGCTGCGATTCACCGGCATCACGTTGGTGTTGCCGATCCGTCGACTGATGCGGGTCGACATCCCGAAGGGCCATCAGTTCCGGTTAGCGACGCGGGCGCGTGCTCGCATCGTTCACGCGCATGGTGCCCTCGGTGCTTGCGCGGCGCCGCGCAGTCGCGAGGATCTGCCGACGACCGCGCGCAGAAGTGGCCCGCGAACTCAGCTAGGCCCGGCCAGCGCAGTTTCCTCACGTATTCAGGTTCGGCCCCACCTCCGGCCGGGACTCCGCACATACAGGTCATTCGGCGCGCCAAGGCTGCCTCTCTGAGAGTGCAGGTGCATCTGTCAGGAACCGCGACGCCAAGTACGGTGGCCTACGTGGTGTTGACCGCCTTGCAGCCGAGGCGAGTGTTGGTGTCGCCGCGGCTGACGTTGATGCCGAACGCGCACACCGTGTGCTTGCCGGCCTTCACTGTCACCGGCAACGCGAACCCGTGCGCGTCACCGAACCCCGGGATACGCCGCCGCGATGTCGGGCCTCGATCACCAGATGCGGTCTGCTGCAGCGCGAACGCGCCGTCGACATAGAGCGCCACTTCGATGGACGACGGGGTGTTGGGGTCGAGTGCCCAACCGCTCGCCGTCAGCGAACCCTTGCGCGCCAACCACCGACTCGAGATGTCCGATCGGGTTGCCGCTCGGCACGGTGACCGTCGCACAGCCGAGCTTCGGGTTGCCGTCGCCCGGCCCGGTGTTGAGCCCGTAGACGCACACCTGATCCTTGCCCGCGGGCGCATTGACCGTCAGCGAGTACCCGTGTTGGTCTCCGAACGGCGGGTAAGTCTGCAGCGACGTCCGGCCGGGAGATGTTGGCGACACCGTCGGACGCGAGCTTGCCGTTGACGTAGACCGCGACGCCGATCGGGCTGGCCGTGTTCGGGTCGATGGTCCAGCCCGTGACTGTCACCGCACCTGACGACGGCTTCGCGCTCTCGAGACCGCCGATCGGACTACCCGAGCTGACCTTGACGCGTCGTGCAGCCCAGGCTCGGATTCGTCGTGCCGAGACGCTGGTTGATCGCGTACACGCAGACCTGATGCGTGCCACCCGACACGTTGACCGAGGTCGAGAAGCCGTGTGTAGCACCCCACGCCGGGTAGACGTTGGCGACATCCGGCCTCGCCACGTTCGCGATCGTCTCGCCGGTGAGCTTGCCGTCGACGTAGACGTGCGACCGTCAGCGGCGCGGCGGTGTCTGGGTCGAGCGTCCAGCCAGTAACCGTCAGCACGCCGGCCTTACCTGAGGCGGTGTTGAGACTGCCGATCGGGTTGTTCGTCGGCACGGTCGCACCGATGCAGCCGAGCTTGGGGTTGGTCGTGCCGGTGCCGACGTTGATGCCGTAGGCACAGATCTGGTGCTGGCCCGCGGGCAAGTCGACGGTGGTGTCGAACCCGTGCGTCGTGCCGTAGGCGAAGTAGATGTTGCCGACGTCGGGCCGGTCGACGCCGGCCAACGTGCGGGTGAGGAACTTGCCGTCGGCGTACAGGTCGACGTTGATCGGCGCGGTCGAGTTCGGGTCGATCGACCAGCCCGTCACGCGAACTCCGCCGGGCCACAACAGTGCGCTACCGACGCTGCCGAACGGGTTCGGGCCGTACGTCGCTGCGCGCAGCACGCCCCAGATCGCTGGGTCCTCGTTGCCGAACGACCACATGGCAATGCCACCGAGGCCGTACTTGCCGACCAACGGCAACCGCGCCTGAAGTGACTCCGCGTCGTTGTACCAGACCGTGTGGCGTGCGCCGGCTGCGTCGGTGTAGGTGAAGAACGGCGAACCGTCTTGCACCGACCATTGCCGCGTCGCGTGGTACTGCGCCATCAGATTGGCAGCCTGCGTGAAGGACACCGCCGTCCCGCGGTTGGTCTTGCTCGACCAGTCGTAGCCGTACAACGGCACGCCCATGTACAACTTCGCGGGTGGGATCACGCTCGACGCGAACGCGATGATCGGGTCGACCCAGCTGATGCCACTAACCGGTCCACCGGGGTAGCCGCTGCCCTGCGCATGCTCGTCGTACGTCATGATCCGCACGCGGTCTGCGTAGCGACCGATCGTCGGGTAGTCGTAGACCTGCTGGGCCGCGGAACCGCCGGGCTCGCTCAGCTTCGTGATGACGTCGACCGCGAGGATCATGCCGCGCGCGTGCAACGCGCCGGAGAGTTCTTGCACCATCGCGTCGAAACCAGCGCGGGTCGGCCCGACCAACGACGGGTTGCCGTTCGCGAAGAACGCCATGTTCTCGTAGTCGAGATCGATGCCACTGGCGTGATAGCGCTGCGCAATGGCGATGAGTGCCTGCTCTTGCTGCAGCCGCGTCTTGGGGTTCGACAAGATGCCCGCCATCACTCCACCACCGGTGCCATCGGTGACGGTGATCGTCACCGGGACGGCGTGGCTGCGGATGCTCGCAACCGACGACGTCAGCTGCGCGTCAGGCGTGGTGCCGGACGCCACGATGCTGGTCGCGCTGACCGCGTGGAACCAGAACTCCGACACGTCGGAGAACAGGTCGGGGTTGAGCGCAGCGTCGGAGGTGCCGTTGGCGAGCTGGTAGTAGGTGATCCAGCCCGAGACCTGCCGCTGCGGGGTCGTTGCGTGAGCGACCGGTGCGGCGACCGTGGCGGCGGCTGTGACGATGCCGCCGAAGGCCAGCGCAACCGCGAGACCGAACACGACAGGACGGCGGGGAAGGACAGTCACAGCAAGATCTCCTAGCCGAGCCTGCGACCGGGGGGAAGGCCGGTCGGTCACGCGTGAACGGTGACGCAGCCTAACGATGGATTCGTGGTGCCTGATCCAGTATTGATGCCATACGCACAGATTTGGTGCTTTCCGGCGCTAAGCGTGAGCGGCGCGTCGAAACCGTGAGCGGCGCCCCAGCCTGCGTAGACCGCCGCGATGTCAGCCCGCCCGGCGTCGGCGGTGGTCCGGATGACCAGCTTTCCGTCGACATAGACGTCGACGGGGATCGGATCGTTGCTATCCGGGTCGATTGACCAGCCGGCGGCCACCCAGCCAGTCGCCTGCTTCGTCACTTGATCAAGGTGGCCGATGGGATTGCCGTCGCCGGTGATCTGCACGCAGCCGAGCACCGGATTGGTCGACCCCGCGCCCACATTGATGCCGTAGGCGCACAGGGTGTGGATGCCGGGCCCGAGTTTCGCGGAGATGCTGAACCCGTGCAGCGTGCCGTAGACCGGGTTGATCGCGGCGGCCTGCGTGGCGCCGTCCAGGTTCGCGGTCGTCATGCCCGCCCACACGCCGTCGACGTAGAGGTGCACGGCGATCGGGTCGGTCGTGTCAGGGTCGAGCGCCCAGCCAGAGACCGTCGCGACGCCGTCCGTCATGCTCGCGAGTGAGACGCCACCGCGCGGGTTGCGATTGAGCGTGATCGTCGCGCACTTCAACAACGGATTCGTGGTGCCGATACCGATGTTGATCGCGTACGCGCAGATCGAGTGCGTCCCCTGTCCGGGCTTCACGACGATGCTGAAGCCGTGGTTGGCGCTGTATCCGGGATACGCGTTGCCGACGTCGTCGCGTTCGACGTTCGCCGTTGTCATGCCCGACCACACGCCGTCGACGTAGACGTGCACAGTGGCCGGGCTCGCCGTGTCAGGGTCGATCGTCCAACCGGTCAACTGCACGCCGGTACCGATGTCGGTGACCGACTCGAGGTTGCCGAACGGGTTGCCGCTCGGCAGCGTCGCGTTCATGCAATTCAGCGTTGGGTTCGTGACACCGTCGATGCCCTTGACGCACACCGAGTGCGTGCCACCGGTGGTCTGGAACGTGCCGCTGAACCCGTGGTACGGACTCGTGTTGCCGTACGCGGCGCCGACGTCTGGGCCGCGAGAGGTTAGCCGGCAGCCGGCCCGCCAACACGTTGTCGATGTAGACGTCGACGAAGTCGGGCACCTGCTTGCTGATGCTGTTGAACGACCAGCCACTGCACACTCAAGATTCCGGGCCCGGCACTAGCGGCACCTTCGAGATGGCCGATCGCTGCCCCGCGATTGAGGATCACCGGCACCTGGCTCGGGCCACCCCCCGCCGTCCAATAGTTGGATCTGAGCCCGAGGTAGGTGTTCGTGTTCACAGTGCCGCTACTGCCAACGACTTGGACGGCGACGATGCGGCCGCCGAAGTCGCCTGCACCGTCGCGCGAGGTGACCTGGAGTCCTTGCACGGTGCCGATCGCCGGGTACGCCGCTTGCAGCGCGGAAGCGGTGATCTGCGCGGTCCAGTCGTGGTTGGGATCGATGGCTGCCGTGTCATAGGGATCAGCTTCAGCGACCAGATAGGGGCGAGAGCCCGGCGCAACCTGCCCGCCGTTGCTCGACGAGAACTGGGTGAAGGCCGGCGCGCCTTGGAAATACAGCGCGATGCCGTTCGTGGCATCGACGGCGGGTGACGCGTTCACGCCCTCGATGGTGTTGACGGTGCCGTTGGCGGCGACTATCGCCTGACCGCCGTAGACCTGACAGGCAGTCGTGTCGCAGATGTCCCACGCTGCAGTCGGCGTCGCGACCGACAACGCGTACGACCGGGCGGCAACCGCTTGTGACTGCAACGCGGCCGGCAACGCCCAGCTGTCGGGCATCTCCCTCGGCACGACGCCGTACAGGTACGACTGCATGTCGAGCACGTTGACTGCGGCCGCCGTTGTCGCACTCAGACGCACGACCCGAATCGAGCCGCGGTACTGGCGCGACGTGCCGTCGTTGTTGTACATGCGCACGCCACCTGGCGTGGTGAACGTGACTGGGCCTGCGGTGTCGGCGGTGGCACCGACCATGAACGGCTTCCAGGTCTGGTCGTTGGGATCGAGGAACAGGATGTGCATCGCGGACGCGTCGATCTGGACCTTGTACATCGACGTCGGGCCATTGGCGCTGGTGCCGGTCGCCTGGTCGGTGACCGTCATCGGCTGTCCGGGCGGGGCGACCATCGTGATGCCACTCGAGTCGTACGGAGTGAGGTGCACCCGAATCGGCGGGTTGCCCACCTGCTGCTGCGTCGTGCCGGGGTAATAGAAGCTGAGGATCTGAGACGCAGTCAGCCCTTGCTGCGCAGCTCCGAACGCGCCGTACTGGCTCATGCCGATGCCGTGCCCGAAGCCGTGGCCGGTGACCGAGAAGACGCCGTTCGCGGGCAGCGGCACGAAGTCGTCGGCGAGCGCGGTGGGTGCCTGTGCAACGAGGCCGGTCGTGAGGCCGGCAATCGCCACCGCGACGCTCGCCACGGCTCGCCCGATCCGGTGCGATCGATGCCCACCTGCAGACGTAGCGGCAAAAAACACGCGGCACTCCCGGAGGCTCGTGGGCACGGCGACGGCGAGCCCCACAACGATGTCAGCCTTGTCACACTAACCGCAGAGTTCCCAACTGCCTCGCAAGACACGGTTAGTGGTGGGCCTTCGAGCCAGGGTGCTTCCTTGGCCTGCTTCGCCTTACGGCCTTCGGAAGGACCCTCGCCCTCGACCTGAGCGTTACGGCTTTGGGCAGCTCGCGGGCACCCTGGCAGTCGCCGAGTGAAGGAATTTGGCGGTATCCAGCGCCGGAATTACCGCCAAATTCCTTCAGTCGGCGTCAAGTCGAGGGCGGAGCCTTGAGGCGATCCGCGCGCGCAGGCTCCTTTTCGGGGCGAGACGCGCACGGGCGAGGATCGCTGCGCGCAACGCAGGGTCGGCAAGGTCGGGCGCCCGGTAGGGGTTGCGCGCAGAAGTCCAGCAACGGCTGGGCGACGGCCGACCACCGGTAGTTGTCGGCGAGTCGGGCGCTGGCCGCGGCGGCCGATTTGCGCGCTGCCTCGTCGTCCAGCAATTCGGCGATCGCCGACGCGAGCCCATCGACGTCCTCTGGGTCGACAGTGCGACCCGCGCCGGCGCGCTCGATCACATCGGCGAGCGCATCGCCACGCGTCGTCACTACGGGCAAACCGGCCCAGAAATAGTCGAGGATTCGGGTGCGGAACGAGAACGCCGTCTCGACGTGGTTGTGATGCGTGCTGACGCCGATCGTCGCGTCGGCGAGGTAGCGGCCACGTTCGGCGTACGGAATCCAGCCTGACGAAAACGAATCAGAGAAGAAGACGTGGACGTCGGTCAGCTCGAGTTCGTTCGACAGTTCCCACGCCTCAACCGCGGCGCGCATTGTCTTGACCACGGGATTCGGGTGCTGCACGCCCATGAACACCAACCGCAGCTTTGGTCGGCCAGCCCGCAACTTGTCGACGGCCCTGATCAGCGTCTTCGGGTCGAACCAGTTGTAGATGCCGCCGCCCCACAGCAAGATCTCGTCATCGACGCCGATGCCGTCGACCACGCCGCGCAGTGCGTGCGCACCTGCGGGTAGCGGCTCGTCGGCAACACCGAACGGCACTACCCGAAGCAACGAACGAAGTGTCGGGTCGGCGTCGTAGGTCGCCGGGTTGACTCGCCCGCACGCGGCAAGGTGACCGAGCCACATGTCGCGCTGGCGTCCCGACGCGCAAAGAAAGGTGTCGCCGAGCACCGCCTGCGCGTTCAGCACATCGATCGTGCCGAACACCACGCGCCGACGTTCGTCTTCGCCGAGGTCGCGGGCCTGCTCGAGTTGCTCCAGGTGGAACGGGTCGTAGAGGTCGACGACGATTGCCGGCCCCGCTTCGGCCAACCACGTGTTCGCGGCGAGTACGTCGCCGCCGAGAACCATGACGTCGCATCGTGCCGCGAGTGCTCGCAACGCGGCAGCGTCGAGGAACGACCAGTTCCCGTCGGGGCCGGGCCCGCTGCACGACGCGGTCGAGGCGACCTCAACGTCATGCTCGGTCGCGAGAACGCGCCCGAGTTCGACCGCACGGATCGCCGGACCGGCGAGCTCCGCACTCAACGGTTCGGTCGTGACGACCGCAACCCGGCGCCGCACGACCTCCACCGGTGTCAGTGATTCTCGGGATCGCACAGGTAGTCGTAGATACCGCGAAACGCAGCGTCCCAACTCCCGTGGTGAGCAGCAATGTCAGCAACAGCGTTGGCGGCCAACCTGTGACGTAGCTCGGGGTTCACCACCATGCGTTCCATCGCGTCGACCAGACCCGTGACCGTGCGACGTGCAAGCAGCGAATTCTCGCCGTCCTTGAGAATCCAATGGCCCCAAGAATTGTCGAACGCGACGACGGGCACGCCGCATGCCATCAGCTCGAGCGGCAGGTACGACGGGTGCTTCGACACGGTGAGCGCGAGACCGACGTCGCAGTGCCGGTAGAGCTCGCCGGTCGCCTTGTACGGAAGTAGGCCGAGCTGCTTGATGGCGTCGGCGGCGTCAGGATCGGTGGCCCATGAGCCAGCGGTCACGACGCGGACGCCGTCGCCGAGGCGTTCCTTCAGTTCCCGAAGCGCAAGGGACGCGAGCTCCCAGCAGTTGCGCCAGTGGCCAGGCCGTGCGTACACGAACACGGTGGTTGGCGCGTCGTCGGAACGGAACGGCCGGTTGTGAGCGTGGAACACCGACGGGTCGATCGCCGGCATGAAGCTCATGCCCTTGCCGCCGTACTCGTCGGCGTAGATCTGCCGCAGGTTCTCGGTGTTGCACAGTGCGTAGAGGCCGAGTCGATACGTCTCTTCTGCCAACGCGTAAGACGTGCTTGCCGGGTAGAACATCGGCTCGAAGTCTTGCACCAGGTAGAACTTGCGTTTCGTGTTCTGCGCCCGCGCAACCGCGTACGCCGTGAGCCAGAGCGTCGCGATCGACGCGTCGGCCGGCGGCACGAGTTCGAGGCTCGCACTGTCGGGTCCGTCGAAGAAGCTGATCTCACTGTCGGCAAGAGACGGGAACGCAGCGGTGATCGCCGACCGCACGAAGAAGTCGGGCCCGCTCCCCCAGACGACGAAACGGTTCTGCACGCCGTGGTTGCGGTGCAAGTAGTCGGCCAACCGAAGTGCGGTGTTGATGCCGCCGTAGAACGGCGAGTCGATGTCGGGGATGAACCAGTTGATCGTGCGCGACGTCGAGATGCCCAGCGTTAGCCGCGTGCAGGTTCGCGATCGCGGCGACGTCGATGTCACTGATCCGACATGTGTCGGCCAGCATCGTCGACTCGGCGGCGTCGCTGCGCTGCCGGAACACCTGGAAATCGCGGCCCAACGGGCCGGCCAGCCGGCTCGCCGGAGTCGGCTCTTGCAGACCGCGCAGCTTCGGCTTGCGGCTCGACAACGACAGGTTCGGTGAGAAGTACGGATCGCCGTCGCCGAACAGCCACGTGTTGTAGCGCCAGTAGCTGGCGAAGAAATCCTCGGTCGGGATCTGCGTACCACGCGTCGCCGATTCGAGGTGCCGCACGCCGCCGAACGGCGAGCAGACGTTGCGCAACCCGAGCTGCGTGGTGTCGAGGCCGATCGCGACGTCGCTGCCGCACAGGATGAACCGCTCGTCGAATCCGCCGACGCGGTCGAAGGTTTCCCGCCGGATCGCCAAGCATGCACCGGTGACCGCGAGCACGTTGCGGTACCAGTCGGTCGGGCCCATCAACGAATCGGAACCTGGCGCCATGCCCTCGAACACGTGGTCGGCGAATCCGCCCATGCCGAGGATCACGCCGGCGTGCTGGATCTTGCCGTCGGCACGGGTCAGCTGAAGGCCCGGCGACGCCGATCTCAGGGCGGCGTCGCCCAGCCGACGATCTCGCGCAGCCATGACGGGTCGGGCAACTCGATGTCGTCGTTGAGGAAGACGAGCACCTCGCCGCGCGCACCGGCGGCGGCCGCGTTGTTCACCCGCGAGTAGTTGAACGGCGTCTCGGTCCACCATTGCACGTGCAGATCGAGCCCGGCGGCGTGCTCGCGCGTACCACGCGTCGTTGGCCTCGGACTGGCCGCCGTTGTCGATGATGCGGACGTCGAACGACGGGTAGTCGGTCGCCGCGAGACCAGGCAGCACCTTCGACAGCATCGAGCGGTTGTGCCGGGTCGGAATCACGATCGTGACGTGCGGCCAGCTCTCGAGTTGCCAGCGCAGTCGCACGCGAGTGCTCGGCAAGTTCGGCGACCGCGGGAACGCCACGGCTCTCGAGCGCTTCCTGCACGACCCGCACGCCGTCGGCGTTGAGGCCCTGCCGCCGCTGCCGCAGGTGCGCGAGCACACGCGGCACCCGGACGACACGCTCGGCGTTGAGATCGGAACGCAACAGCAGATCCCAGCGAGTCGCGCCGCCGTAGGTGTTGCGCAGGTTGCCGGCGAACATCGCGCGGCGCCGCCTGATCGCAAACGACTGACCGAGGTATCCCGCGCCGAGCATCGATCTCCGGCGACCACGACGGCCGGAATCGCGGGTCGTGGCGGCGGCCGTCGCGGCCCAGCAGATCGTCGTCCCATGTCACGAGATCGACCAACGGGTCTTGCCACGCGGCGCGAGCCACCTGGTAGAGGCAGTCCTTGACCAGCCGGTCGCCAGCGTCGAGCAGGATGACGAAATCGGCGTCGGATTCGGCGATGGCGTAGTGGGCGGCCGTGACGCGGGTGTCGCCCTCGCGGACTCGGACGTTGTCGCCGCTGATGTTGGGTGCGTGCCCGGCGTCGGCGCACACCTCGACTTTCCAGTGCTGCCAGGACTGCCGGCGCACGCTCTCGACGGTCGCGCTGGCGTTGCCGTTCTCTTCGGGCCCGGTGAACACGACGACGAGAACGCTGCAGCGGATGGGACGCCGCGATCGACGCGTCGCGTTGGGCCTTCAGCTCCGCGGGCGTGGCGCGGTTGCGCCGGTACCACCCGTGGTACGTCGGCTCGTGCGGCTCGATCACGCCGCTTTCGGCGAGCAATGCGCGGACGTCGCGAGAGACCCGACGACTCTCGCGATACGCGAGCAGACCGCCGCGCACGATGTTGCGCGACTCGAGATCCGGCCGGCAGCCTGCGCTTGACGAGGTCGAACGCGCGCTCTTTTGCCCCGGCCGCACTCAGCAACGACGGCCCGGACGGCAGGTCTGGCGCCTCCTCGGTTGGGCCACCGTCGCAGGCGCGGGCTCGGCCCGGCGTCCGCCTACTGTCGAGACCGGCACCGGCGCTGGCTGCGCGGGCGTGGCGGGTGCGTCAGTCTGCGCCTCATCCGGGAGCAGGTCGGCGACTCTGGCCTCGAGGGCTTGCCGGCGCTTGTATTCGCGGATCAGCGCGTTGCGCAAACCCTCGACCCGGTTGAGCAGCTCGTGCTCGGTGGATACCGCCTCGACGTTGCTCGCGATGTACGACGGAACGATCGACGCCGTCGAGGTGATTGACCGCGACGTCGATCGGTGAGACCTCGCGACCAGCGCAAGTGCGCGGACTCCGCACTGCCACTGCGATTCGGGACCGACCTTGTGAAACACCGGCGGGTAGGAGGTGACGTCGGCGATCGGCTCGGCGTCGGACAGACCCGCGCGGCGGAACAGCTCGAGCAGTGTCGCCTCGTCGTAGCACCACACGTGATGTGACGGCTGCACGTAGGAGTAGATGAACGACGCGTTGAGCTTGTCGTTGTCGATCTCGCCGGCGAGGTAGGCCTCGAAGATCGCCCGCATGTCAGGAGTGACGACCGAGATGACGGTGCCAGGGCGCAACCGCTCGTTGAGCAGGCGGAGCAACGACGACGCGTAGCCGGGCATCAGGTGCTCGAAGACGTGGCCCATGTAGACCTCGTCGACCTGGTCGCCGTACTGACGCACGAACTCCGCGGCGTCAAGGTGGATGTCAGCCTTGACGTCGGGGCTGGCGTCGACGTTCGTCCAGCCCTCCATGTAGGCCTGGCCACACCCGAGATTGACTCTCACTGCGAGAACTCCGTTCCGGTTCCTGAAATCGGCGGCGCCCAGTGACCGTCGAGGGTAACCACACCGTTTCGGTCGGGCGACTTGCCCGGCTGGACGGCGAGGGTGAAAGCGCGGTCGCGATAGTCGAACACGTGCAACAAGCGTGATGTCAGTAATGGCAGCCGAAATCAGGTAGGTGGCTGGCGTCAGTGCCAGCGAATCGACGGTGTAGTCGATGTAGCCGGGGCCGTGGATCCGGCCGCTGTGAATACCGCCGAACTCCGAGTTCGGGCCGCTGACCAGAACGCCCGATTCGGTGTGGAACGCCAACCCGAAGACCGCGTCGTCGAGTGGAGTGCTGGCAAGGTAGGCGATGCGCAGCGTCAGCCGCTCGCCAGCCGTGGCCGCCAATGTCGGTTCGCCGTCGGAGCCGATGAACGTGACGCGCCGTGACGGTAGCTTCGCCGCCGCCGCGTCGCTCGAGATCGCCGTCGGCCCGGCCGTGCCCCTCGGAATCGAGTCGCACTCGCTCGGCCTTGTTGACCGTCGCGATGTACTCGTCGACGACCTCGAGTGCAGATCCCTCGGCGCGCAGCACGCCCTTCTCGATCCAGGCCGCTCGGTCGCACAGCGTCTGCACGAGCGGCAAGCTGTGCGAGACGAAGATGATGGTGACGCCGCGCTTGCGAAGCTCGTACAGGTAGTCGAAACAGCGCCGCTGGAACTCCTCGTCACCGACCGCGATGATCTCGTCGATGATGAGAATCTCGGGGTCGAGATTGACCGCGATCGAGAATCCGAGCCGCACATACATGCCACTGGAGTAGACCTTCACCGGCGTATCGATGAACTCCTCGATGCCGCTGAAGTCGATGATCGCGTCCATCGCGGCGTCGACTTGCTTGCGGGTCATGCCGAGGATCGAGCCGTTCAGGTAGACGTTGTCGCGACCGGAAAGTTCGGGGTGGAAACCGGCTCCGAGTTCGAGCAGCGCCGAGATCCGGCCGGTGTGCGTGATCGTGCCGCTGGTCGGTCGGTGGATGTTCGCCATCAGCTTCAGCAGCGTCGACTTACCCGAGCCGTTCGAACCGATCAGGCCGTACGTGCTGCCGGCAGGCACGTTCAGGTTGATGTCGTCGAGCGCCGTGAACATGTCGAATCGGCTCGGGCGCCGCTTGGTGAAACGCTCTTTCAAACTGGTGCGTCGATCCTTGTAGAGCTTGAACTGCTTCGTGACATGGTCGACGACGACCGCCGGTGGGCGACCGTCGGACGGCAAGGTGGTCACAGTTCCTCGCCGACGTCGCGCGACCCGCGATTGAAGACGAACAAGCCGACGGAAATGCTGACGACCGCCGACGCAACCATCCACAACCATCGAGACAGCACCGGGCATGGTGCCCGTCCCACAGTGCGTCGCGGAACCCCTCGACGTACTGGTACATCGGGTTCTTCGAGAGTACCTCGATCGCGAAGTGCCCATGGTTCCTGACGAGCAACTGAGCCGGCGCCCAGATGACCGGCGTCGAGTAGAACAGCAGTTGCATGACGATGCTGACGAGATAGCTGACGTCGCGGTAGTACACGTTGAAGAGCGCGAACATCAGACCGATACCCGACGCGAACACGAGCAAGAGCAACAGGATCACTGGCGTCAACAACATCGACCACGACGATGTTGCCGACACCGAACAGCACGACGAGCAATACGCCAGCCTCGATGAAGGTCTGCACCAGCGCCGAGACCGAGTTGCCGATCACCGGCGCATAAGGCGGGAAGTAGATCTTCTTCAGCAGCGGCCCGGCGCCGATGAGTGCCGCCATGCTGCCGTTCACCACGTTGCTGAAGAAGTTCCAGGCGACGAGCGCGATGAAGAGGTAGATGACGTAGGTCGTCATGCCGTTGTGCGCCTTCGGCGGCGTCGCGCGGAAGATCGTCGAGAACACGAGCGTGTACACGCGAGGGTGGCGGCCGGGTTGATGAGCGACCAGGTCCAGCCGAGCACGCTGTGCTTGTACTTCGACTTCAGCTCGCGACTGGCGAAGTTGCCGATGAGCCCGCGATAGCGCCACATCTCCGCCATCTGGGTCACGGCAGGTGACTCGCTTCCGGATAGGACGCCTCGCTCGACCGTTGAAGTCGAGCGCTCGTTCTCGAGCGCGGCTTCAACACCTGCGGCGTCGGCGTTCGGCGACGCCCCATGTTACGGCACCCCTGCGCAGCGCCGACTCACGCGCGAGCGCCGGACGCGACCTGTGCGAACATGCCCGGGTGCGAGTCGCGCTGGACGCCACCCCGTTGCTCGGCACCCGCACTGGCATCGGCCACTACGTCGCGCACCTGGCGGCGGCCCTTGCCAAGGAGCCCGAGCTCGACGTCGTCCTGACTGCCTTTACCTGGCGCGGCCAGTCCGAACTGAGGGGCATGCAACTCGACATCGGCGAGGCTAGCGAGGCCGGCGCGGCCCGCATCACGAGGTGCAGTCGAGACGCGCCCCGGCACGACTCCTGCGGCTGGCCTGGAGTCGCGGCAGCCTGCCGCCCGTCGAAATGTTCAGTGGCAATGTCGATGTGTTCCACGGCACGAACTTCGTGCTGCCGCCCACCCGCCGGGCGGCCGGCGTCGTCACGATCCACGACCTCGGATTCGTCTTGCACGCAGAGACGGTCGACCGCACGTCGCTGGCCTACCAGCGATTGGTGCCGCGGGCGCTCGAACGCGCGCGGATCATCCTGACGCCATCGCATGCCGCCGCCGACGACCTCGTCGAGGTGTACCAAACCGACCGCGATCGCATCGTCGTGACCCCGCTCGGGGTCGATCCGGCATGGGCGGCCACCACCCCGCCGTCCCCGCAATGGCTTGAGGCACATGGGATCCCGCCGCGCTACCTGCTGTTCGTCGGCACGCTCGAGCCGCGCAAGAACGTGCCTGTCCTCATCGCGGCGCACGCGATTGTTGCGTCGCGACGACCCGACCACGCCGCCGCTCGTGCTTGCCGGTGCCGCGCTGCGTGGAGCGCTGTCGCCTTCAACCCGGACGACGTGGTGTGGCCCGGTTACCTACCCCAAGCCGACCTTCGCCGACTGACTGCAGGTGCCGCCGCGCTGGTCTTGCCCTCGCGTTACGAGGGTTTCGGGCTGCCGGCGCTGGAGGCACTCGCGTGCGGAGTCCCCGTTGTCGTCAGCGACATTCCGGTCTTGCGAGAGGTGACCGGTGGCCTTGGCGCGAGTACGTGCCGGTCGGCGACATCGACGCGCTGGCCGACGACGCTGCGCCGCACGCTCGCGACGACCGACGACGCCAATCGCGACGAGCGGCGAGCCTGGGCCGCGACCTTCACCTGGGAGCGCTGCGCGACGCAGACGCTGGCCGCCTACCGGCGAGCGATTACGACGTCGTGACGGCCGACAGCCCAGACTGTGATTCGCCGCAACCGGCCCGACGTTGATGCCGTAGACGCAGACCGTGTGCTTGCCCGCTCGCAACGGAAGCGTGGCGTCGAAGCCGTGCGCGTCGCCGTAGCCGGGATGCGTCGCGCCGACATCGGGACGGTTCGCGTCGGCGGTCACCGCCGCCGTCCACATGCCGTCGACGTAGACGTGCACCTGCACGGGACCGCTGGTGTCGGGGTCGATGCTCCAACCGGCGATGTGCACCCCGCCCGCCTGACCCTCCGCGAGGTCGACGGCACCGTACGGCGCGCCGGTCGGCAAACTGACCGTGGCACAACCGAAGACCGGATTCGCACTGCCTCTACCGACGTTGATGGCGTACGTGCAGACCTGGTGTGCGCCGCCACCGGAAACCGGCACCGTGAGATCGAAGCCGTGGTGCGGCGCCGTAGCCGGGGAAGGCGGCCGCAACGTCGGGACGCCCGAGGTTCGCGGTGACCGCACCGCTCCAGCGCCCGTCGACATAGACGTGTGTCGCGATCGGCGTCGAGGTGTCAGGGTCGAGTGCCCAACCCACGACGCGCACCGCGCCCGGCGAAGCTTGCACGATATTGAGCGAGCCCTTGGGATTGCCCGCCGGCAACGTGACGTTGGCGCAACCGAGGGCTGGATTGACTCCGCCGCCCGCATTGATCGCGTACACGCAGACCCTGTGCACGCCGCCGTAGAACTGGCCGACCAAGGCGCTGAAGCCGTGCGCGCTCGCCCATCCCCGGGTACGCGGCGCCGACATCGGGGCGGTTACCCGAGGCGACGTAAGCGCCGCGGAAGGTCCCGTCGACGTAGACGTGCACCGGAATCGGATCGGGAGTATCGGCGTCCAGTGCCCAGCCGCCGATCTGGATCGCGCCCGGCGCGGGCCAGGCGATCTCGAGGTTGCCGGTCGGCACCGCGTGCCCTGCGACAACGCCGGGCACGACAACTCCGCGACAGCCGCCAATCGGGGCGTTCGGGATGCCGAGATCGGAGTTGTCGCCGACCACGCACAGATAGTGGTAGCCGGGTGTGGCCGGTTCGCTGGCGGTGAAACCGACGTTGCGCGCCGTACGCCGGGTACACCGCGGCAACGTCCGGACGCGGCAACGACGGGGTGACCGAACCGGCAATAGCGCCGTCGATGGTGACCTCGAGTTGCGCCGGCGTTGGTGTCCGCGCCACGCGCCGCCCAACCTGTCATCGACACCTGCCCGATGGCAGTGGTGGCAGTGTCGAGCGATCCGAACACGCCACCAACGACGAGTGACGTGGTCCATGGCAATGCCGTTTGATCATTCTCGGTGCTGCTCAACGTGATGGTGTACGCGCCGGCCGGTACCGCGGCGCCCGCATCGTTGGTCATGTTCCACGTCGTGTCGATCGCCGAACCCGAGCCGGTCAACGTCGCGACCTCGTTGCCGCTCGAGTCTTGCACGAGGATCTGCCACGAACCTGCGGCAATCATGCCGGCGACAACGTGCACGCTTCCATTTCCGGCGACCGTGCGCGGGGTCGGGACGGTGACGGCGGGATTCACCAGGCCGGCGCCCATGTCGGTCAAGACCTCTTGCCGCAGTTGCGGAAGCATCGCGTACGCGGCATTTCCTGGACAACTCGTCTGGTCAGCGTCGCGATGGCCGGAGATGACGTTGAACGACACCTTCGTCCCGGCGCGATAACGCACCTGACTGAAAGGTGCTGCGGTCAGTGTCGCCGTCCCGACCGGGTTGGCATACGACAGCGCGAGTTTCCACGCCATCAGCTGCGCTGTCGCGTCGATCATCGGCTGCGTAGGTTGCACGCTGGTGAACGTGCCGATCAGCCCGACACCGAAGGTGTTCGTATTGAACCCGCCGGCATGTGCGCCGAGTACCGGCTTGTCGATGCCACCGAAGCGGCCTTCCCAGATCCGCCCGAAGCGGTCGACCAGGAAGTTGTAACCGACGTCACACCAGTCTTCGGCCTCGACGTGGAACGCGTAGATCGAGCGGATGATCGCCGGCACGTCCTGCGGCGCGTAGCTGTTCGTGGTATCGGTGTGGTGCAGAATCGCGACCTTTGGCATGCCGGTGTACTGCGGCCCGCTCGGGCACGATCTCAAGCGCACCGATTCGTCGGCGCCCCAGTCGGCGCGCATCAGGATCGGCGGCTGCGTGCCCGCTGCCTGCGCGGTACCTGCGGGCAAGCGCGTGCCGACGGTCGAATCGGCGGGTGAGGTTCCCGGATCGATCAGGTCGAGGCGCAGGTCCCGCGGCTCACCGCCGGACACCGAGATCAGCCGCACCGCGATGCCGTCGCCGTGATCGACCCACATCGGATCGGTACCGTCACGCGCGCCACTGGCGCTCGGTGCGTTGGGTCCGTCAGCCGAGGCATCGGTGCCCGGGTCGCTGGAGTCGACTTCTTGCCACCCGCTCCACGTGCCGCGGTACCTGACCTGCACCTGCGCCTTCAGGGTGATGACACCGCTGTCGGTGCGCCAGCTAAGCCCAAGAGCTCGAAAGCCGGACGTCGATTGGCGGGCCACGACGGTCATCGGCTGGGTGGGTGACGCGAGCTCGAACACCGCCGGGGTGATCGCGATCGAGTGAGTGTTCGATGCGACCGGGCGAGGAGCCGCTGCTGGGGCCGAGACCACGGGCAGCGCGACGACGACCCCGGGAACGACCACGGCGAGCATCGAGAGCGTGAGGAGGCGTCGCCGCACCGATGTCACCCCTGGGGCCGAAGTGGTAAAAGACGGTTCTATGCCACTCAAGCATGATTCGCCCTTGATCATGGGCAATTCACGCAACTGCTCCACCCGGCCGGGCTGGATGCTCGGTTTGGCTGGCCGGAGCTATCTGCATCGGGCGCGGTCGAGGCCGACCTGAGCTATTCGCTGCCCCAGACGCGCCAGTGGGGTCGGTTCGTTGTCGACTGAAGGAAATTGGGTGCTATCTCACGCGGAAAGGGCGCCAAATTCCTTCACTCGGCGAGGAGACTCGGCGCGTTGCCAAGGCTGGTGGACCCGCGCGGTGCGCGGAAGGTCATCCACGTGCCGGCGACCGCCGCGGCGGCACACAGCACGCTGATCGGTACCAGTACTCGCAGCCGAAGCGGGCTCCACGCTGACAGCGTCCCGACCTCGCCGGTGAATCCGTTGCCCACGTAGAAGTGTGAGATGCCGGCGGCGAGTCCAAGGCCGGCGGTGATGAGGACGAGCACCGGCAGCAGCGCGTACCCGCGATCGACGGGCGCGCTCGCTGAGTTCTGGCTCGCTGAGTCTTGGCTTGCGGCGTCCGCGCTGACCCCGGGGCCGCCGAGTGCAAGGCCGATCGTGGCGGCTATCGCGGCGACACCGACGAACAGGTAGCGACCTTGCACCCCTTGCAGGGCGCCGATGCGATTCGACGCCGCGTAGGACGTGTCCATGATCGCAATCAACGGCATCAGCCAGCTGAGCTGCGCGAGAAGCGCAGTGGCCCACCGGGGTCCGCATCGCACGATGCCGACCAGGACCAAGACGAGGACGGCGACGCTGAGGAACACGGTGACCAGCGCGGGCGGTGGCGCCTCGAGCCAGCCGAAGTCAGCAAAGAACGACCGCGTCAGGCCCGGAAAGAACCCGTGCAGCCAGTGGCCGACAGTGATGTGGCCTTTCGGCAACAGATTCAGGTACGACTTCGGATACCCGTCGGGCTGCAACGCACCGAAGCGGACGACGTTTGCGACCCACCACGCGAGTCCGGGCAGGATGCACAGCGCAGCAACGAACGCATCGCCGCTCGTCTGCCGAACGCCGAAGCGCCGCGCCCGCAACAAGAAGGCGGCCGCAACGACCAAGAGCATCGGCAGCGCAGTGCCCTTCGTCCACAGCATTGCCGTCATCGTGATGCCCAGCCCGATAGCCCACCCGCGCACGGCAGGTCGCGTCGCGACCTCGAGTGCGAGCCACGTCACCGCCGCACCGAGAGTGATGGCCAGTGCGTCGTTGTTGACCGCCCCGCCGAGGTGGGTGAGTTGCGGAAGTCCCGCGGGCAAGAACGACGCAGCCGCGGCGACGGACGACGTTGCACCCAACGCCTTTCCGATGCGGAACGCCAGGAACGGCAGCGGTGCGAGCAACAGAGCCGAACACAACCGAAGGATCAGCAACGCAGTGTGCGGCGTCTTGTCGATGACGTCGAATGCGCGCGCCGCGACCGCCATGACGGCGAAGTATCCCGGCGGGTGCTGCGTCATCTGGTCGTAGTCGTACGGACTCAGCGGCTGCTTCTCCCTAGCCAGCGCGGCACCGAGCTGGCTCATCGTCTCTGACGACAACTGCGTGGACGTCGGCCGGTGCAGCGGCACCAGGCCGACGATGGTGTTCAACCCGATCCCACCGAATCCGACGTCGGCATACGACGCCTTCACCGGCGGGTAGATGCGAGCCGTACCCGGAGCCGGGTAGCTGTGCACGTACGCGAGCCGCAGCGTCGTCGATACCTGTTGCGGCTCGTCGGGCGCACGAAAGTCGGGCGTCACACACGCCCAGATCATCATGATCCCGTAGAACATCGCCGTCGCGAGGCCGACAACCAGACCGATCCGCGGAGCTCGCGAGGTAGCGGCGGATCCGTGAGACCGCAGATGCCGGCCGACCGAACCTGCTGCGACATCGCCGTCCGCTGCGCCGCCGTCCGTCACCTCGCCGCGCCTCGCAACTCATCGGGTGCACTCGCGAAGGCGTCGTGCAACGCAGCACGCCAGTGCGGCAACGGGTCGAGGCCCGCCTCGATCCACCGTCGGTTTCCGAGCACCGAATACGCAGGGCGCGGCGCCGGGCGCGGGAACGCAGCGGTCGTGGTCGGCAAGACCCGCTCGGGGTCGGCGCCGAGCTCCTCGAAGATGGCTCTGGTGAAGCCGAACCACGTCGTCTCACCAGTGTTCGTGCAGTGGTAGATGCCGCCGTCGGCACCGGAGCGAGCCGAGCGCCACCAGGCCGCGAGCGAGGTCGCGCGACCAGGTCGGCGACCCGCGCTGGTCATCGACGACCGACACGGTTTCGCGTTCACGCTCGAGCCTTGCCATCGTCTTGACGAAGTTGGCGCCGCTCGCGCCGTAGACCCACGCGGTGCGCACGACGTAGGCGTCGGGAAGCTCAGCGAGAACGGCCTGCTCGCCTGCCAGCTTGGTCCGCCCATACGCCGACTTCGGATCGGTCGCCGCAGCTTCGTCGTACGGCGACCGTCGCGTCGCCGGCGAACACGTAGTCGGTCGAGACGTGCACGAACTTTGCGCGCGCGACAGCGGCGGCCGCGGCAAGCGCTGCGGGCGCGGTCACGTTGGCGGTGAAGGCGGTTGCTTCGTCGGTCTCCGCCGCATCGACCGCCGTGTAAGCGGCGGCGTTCACAATCACTGACGGGACGACGGCAGCAACCGCCCGTGCCACGGCGTCGGCATCGGTGATGTCGAGCTCGCGGCGGGTCAGGCCAATGACGTATTGACCGTCGAGCACGCGCATCAGATCAGTGCCGAGCTGTCCTCCCGCGCCGACGACCAACCACCGCTGCGTCACTTCGCGAGTGCCGCCTTCGCCTTCAGCGCACGCCACCACGCTTGGTTGTCGCGGTACCACTGCACGGTCTTCGCGAGGCCGTCGTCGAAGGACGTTTGCGGCACGTAGCCCATCGCGCGCAACTTCGCGTCGTCCAATGAATAGCGAAGATCGTGGTTCTTGCGGTCCTCGACGTAGACCACCGAATCCCAGGTCGCGCCGCAGGCATCGAGCAGCCGCTGCGTGAGCTCCTTGTTGGACAGCTCGATGCCGCCGCCGATGTTGTAGAACTCCCCCGCGGCGCCCTTCTCGACAACGAGCTGGATGCCGCGGCAGTGGTCGTCGACGTGCAGCCAGTCACGGATGTTCTCGCCGTTGCCGTACAGCGGTACCGACAGACCGTCGATGAGATTCGTGACGAACAGCGGAATGACCTTCTCCGGGAACTGGTAGTGCCCGTAGTTGTTCGTGCACCGCGTGACCGAGATGTTCAGCCCGTAGGTGCCGGCGTATGCACGCGCAAGCAGATCTGCGCCGGCTTTGCTTGCGGAATAAGGAGAGTTCGGCTCGAGGATGTGATCTTCGGTCCACGAGCCTTCGGGGATCGTGCCGTAGACCTCGTCCGTTGAGACATGCACGACCCGCTCGGTGCCGGCCCGCACGCAGGCGTCGAACAGCGTCTGGGCACCAAGCACGTTGGTCACGACGAACTCGGCGGCACCGTAGATCGAGCGGTCGACGTGCGATTCAGCGGCGAAGTTGACCACGATGTCGTGACCCAGCGACGGCGTCGGCGATCTGTGCCGGATCGCAGATGTCGCCTTGCACGAATCGATAGCGCGGGCTGTCGGCGACCGGCGCGAGGTTCTCGAGATTGCCGGCGTACGTCAGCTTGTCGAAGACCGTGACCTCGGCGTCCTCGAAACCCGGGTAGCCGCCCGAGAGCATGCTGCGCACGTAGTGCGAACCGATGAACCCGGCCGCGCCGGTGACCAGTACTCGCATGCTCAACTCTTCCCTCGAAGCGGATGCCCGCCGATGGCGGCGATGTCGGTAGTCGCGATTGCCTCATTGTGTCGGTCCGGACCATTCTGGCGGTCAGCAACATTCTGTCGGGTCAGGAAGTTGTGCCGGTCAGGAACCGCCGAGCTTGTACTCGCCCAGCCACATCTCGGTCAGGAACCTCGTCGGCTTTCCCGGCCGCGTCACCAGCGTGTGGGTGGCCTCGCTGGTGATCAGCGACGCCGTGGGCTTGTCGGGCCAGGCTGCCTCGAAGTCCGCGGCGTTCTTGTCGTTCGTGCTCTCGGCGAGCAGCATCAGCCGGCCACCGTCAGCCTGCACTTGCGTGTCGATTTGTGCCAACTCGGTCAGGTCGCCGTCGTTGTCGAGGTAGCCGACGTTCGCCCCGCACATGACCTTCATCGTTCCCGGCCACTCGGTCCTTGCTCGGCCGCCGATGGCGATGACGACGTCACCCGGCCGCAGCTGCGAGCACACCTGATGCACCAACGTCGGTTCGCCGACCTCAGTCTTGGTGTAGATCACCTCGCGGCTGCCCGTCCAGACCGGCACGACGACGACGAGCACCGCAATCGCGGCGACCGCACCCTGAAGCGCTCCGAGCATCGCGACCCGCACACCCCCCGAATCAGTCGACCACGCGCGTGACGACCGGCTCGCGATGAACTGGACCACCGAGGCGACCGCCATGATCGCGAACAGCACCAGGCCTGGGAGCACCACGGGAACAAAGCGGCGGTCCGCCCATGGGTGGTCAGGAGTGATGCTCGGGCGCAACAAGACTGCTGTCGTCGTGCCGAAGAACACCAGGAACGCGGGCGCCCATACCCGTCGGCGTCCGGCGATCTGCTCGTAGGCGAGCCAGCACGCACCGAGCAGTGCGAGCGCCAGCGTCCCCCACCCGAGGTACCACGACAGCCATCGCGTCGCTTGCTCGTAGTACGACCTGGTCGCGTCGACGGGCATTTGCAGGAACCGCTGCACTTGCTCGACGTAGTTCGCACCGCCGGACGCCGGATTGGCGCGCATCGTCATGAGGTGCGGCCGAAGGAAGAAGAACAGGCCGATCACGAACACGCCGGCCGCGGCAAGCGCTGGCAAGACCCGGCGAAACTTGCGAGCGGCCCAGACGAGCGGAAAGGCCAGCCCGACGGTGACCACAGACACCAACGTTGTGACCACCAGCGCGATCACATTTGCGCGCCGCTCGCGGGCTGTAGCTACGCCACTCTCACGCAATTGCCGACGCCGCGCCACGACGAAGAACGCAAATGTCACCGGCACCAGTGCGGCGAAGCCGTAGCCCGACCGCCCTGAGGTCGGGCCCGACGTGCTGCGCGTACGGATAGGTAAGGACCAGGCAGTCGAACCCGCCGAATGCGAGCCCGAGCAGTAGCCCGCCGGCGAAGTGTCGCCAGCCGACGACGCGATGGAAGGCGAGCCAGCCGAACAGTGGCACCAGCGGGAACAGGTCGGCGACCGCATCGATGCGCACCACGAAGACGAGGCCAAGAACAAGGCCGCCCACGAAGAGTCCCCAAGCGGCGGCAGCGTGGTGCCACCGCAGGAGCGTTGCTTCTGCGCGCTCGCGCGACGCGGCCACAGGTGCGGGATGAGCTCACCCGCGACGAACGCATCGACGACGATCGCCATGCCGCCGAGCAGGATCAACTGGCCGGCGGGTTCGCTGTAAGTGGCACGCATCACGTCGAGCTCGGGCTGCACGAACGCCAGCGCAAGCACTGCGAGCGGAGCCCAACGCGCGCCGACGAGCCGAGTGGCCAGGCCGGCGAACGCCAGCAGGGCGAACGCGCCGATGACGGCGTTCCCGTGCAGCACGCCACTCACGCCGGCCAGCCAGCCGCCGATCGACAGGAGTACCGGAACTCCGGTCATGAACTGCGGGATGATGTGCGAGCCCTGCTGGTAGAACCCCTGGGAAGCCAGCACCAGATCGGAGTTCGGTGGACCGAACAGCTGTGGGTGCGACGGCATCTGGATCGTGCCGTGGCTCGCCAACCAGGTCGCGCTCATCGCATACGAGCCCGGATCGCGACGAACCAAGACGTCTTCGGCGCTGTGCGCGAACGCGAACCACCGGCCAGAACAACGACAGCGAGGACGGCGATCAGTGCCCACCACGGCACGTCGCCGAATCGGTCGGCGGCCGCCAGCGTGACCCGCAGCACCGGACGAGCGAGAACCACGGCGATCGCAAGAGCCGAGGATCGTGCCGGTCACCGGCGTGTAGATGTGCAGCGCGAGAAGCGGCAAGGCACCGGCCACCCACGCGGCCGCGATCACCGCCGGCAACACCGAGGCGAGCGCGAGGATTCGGCCAGGAAGGCGGCGCGACGTCTCCGACCGTGCGCCGTCGACCGCGCGTCGGACCGCGCTCCGCGACGCGGTCTCGATCGGAGCTATCTCGTCCGCGTCGAAATCGTCCGGCTCGTCAGTGGCCAACGGATCGTCGAGGGTCACGTCGCCTTCCGACGTAGCGGCGCCGGCCGCCGCGACTCGGTGGTACACCACGATCGAGTCGCGCGAGAACACCTGCTGGTACCCGTGCGACAGCAGCCACGACTGCTGCGAGTGGCCTGCGCCTCGGGCGTCATCGGAAACTCGATGTATGCCCGCGTCGAACACCACCCACGGCGCATCGTGCGGTGTCGCGTCGAGCAGCATCACCTGGTCGCGATCGACCAGCTGCGGTGCGAGTCGTCGCTCGCCTCGACAGTCGACCCCATTGGGACGACGTCGACCGCCGCCTGCCGGGCCTGGTCGTAGCTCGTGGTGTGCCACGACTGCGTGATGCCGTGCTTGTGACTGGCCCAACGGCA